>NZ_JABXKJ010000148.1 GCF_017115085.1 Nostoc sp. NMS7
AACTCAAACAGCCGCGATTCTATCTCTTGGCTTGATGGGGCGGCGACGGTGACTTGATGCCGAAAATCTGGATTTCCTTGTTTTTTGCGTGGCTGACTCATGGCTATTCTCAACACAAGGGTGTTGAGTTTAATCATTAAGTTTGACCCACTTGACAAGTTTCTATTTTTCTTAACTTGACACAAATGGCTTTTTGGCCCACCCCACAAGATTGAATAATTTATTTCTTGGAAATCCCTTAGTCTGGATTTAATGGTGTGTTTGGCATCAGACTATGGTTAAAAATTAATAACATGGACTTGCCAATTATTTACCACCCAGATTACGTTGCTCCATTACCTGATGGACATCGCTTCCCAATGTCTAAGTTCCGACAACTCTATGAATTGCTGTTAGCTGACGGCGTGGCGCAAACAGAACAATTTCACATTCCCGAACGTCCCCCACGAGAATTGATAGAGTTAGTCCACACTCCAAGCTATGTTCAAGCTTACTGTCAGGGAACCCTAGACGCCAAAGCACAGCGTCGCATTGGTTTGCCTTGGAGTCCAGCATTAGCGAATCGTACCTGTGTAGCGGTAGGTGGTACGATACTCACTGCTAAAATGGCATTAAGTCAGGGTTTAGCTTGTAATACTGCTGGTGGCACTCATCATGCCTTTCCCAGTTATGGATCTGGTTTTTGTATTTTCAACGATTTAGCGATCGCCTGTCGCGTTTTACAAAAACTCGGACTTGTGCAAAAAATCTTGATTGTAGATTTGGATGTCCATCAAGGAGACGGCACCGCTTTTATCTTCCAAGACGACGAGAGTGTTTTTACTTTCTCCATGCACTGCGAAGTCAATTTCCCTGGTACTAAACAAAACAGCGATTTGGATGTTCCTTTGCCAGTGGGAATGGAAGATAACGCCTATTTACAAACTTTAGCGAATTACTTAGCAGATTTATTGTCTAAAGTCAAGCCGGATTTAGTATTTTATGATGCAGGTGTTGATCCTCATATAGGCGATCGCTTGGGCAAATTAGCCCTTACCGACGCTGGCATTTTTCGCCGAGAAATGCAGGTTTTAAGTACTTGTATGAATAGCGGTTATCCTGTCGCTTGCGTCATTGGCGGCGGTTATGCTGATGATATGAAATCTTTAGTTTGGCGGCATTCCTTGCTGCATCGCGCCGCCAGTGAAGTTTACCAGCAGTACAAACTATAGTCATTAAGTGAGCAATACTACCCAAAATCCTATGATTTTTATACGCAGATGAACGCAAAGATATGCAGAGTATTGCCAAATTTAATTGGTAGCGAATGGGACTAAAATAAGCTTTGCGCTCCTCTGCCCTTACCTCAGCGACGGCAGTCGCTTCTCCCAGGGGGAGACGCTGCGCGAACAAGTCGGGAAACCCGCCCAACGCGCTGCCTTCCCTCTGCGTTTAAATTTAAACCCTATTTTGTCGGCAAAGGCATTACTGGATGAACAAAGTCAAACTCAGAATCTACGAACTAGCAAAAGAATTGAATTTGGATAGCAAGAAGCTATTAGTAATTTGCGAAAAGCTCAAAATTGCAGTCAAAAGCCATAACAGCACCATCTCAGAATCCGAGGCAGAAAGCATTCGTGTAGCGGCAAATAAACTAACAGCAAAATCCTCAAAAATTAAAATAAACTCTGAAGATTGGGGCTATATATTTATAGCTTCAGCAATTGATAGTTTTATCCGCCATCTGGAAGGTGAAACTGCCCTGAAATCATATCCCGAATTTAGAGAGCGGCGCGATCGCGCCAATGAGTTAATGTATGAATGTGTTGGTAAAAAGCCTTCTCTATTTTATGTGCGTCGCAAAGGTGCAGGGAAAGAGTCAAGAGAAGAAATTTGGGATTTGACAATCGCAACAGACAGCGATGATTTTCAATTACCCGCAAGACTTGAGAAGCTCAGAAAAACATTAGGATTTAGAGCGGCTGTACAAAAAGATGGACGTGGCGGCTTAAAAATACTATCGGCTCAGTTGTTACAACCCTCACGGGGATACGCTGATAGTTATGCTGTGCCTTGTCGCTTACGTTTGCTATCAAATCATCAGCATCATCTTCACATTCCGCCGGCGACATTGAAACGCATCGCTGCCGCGCCAGTTTGTGGCGATCATGTGCCTACAGAAGATCAGCTTAAAGCTTGGAAAGCGTTTTTGCAAATTGAGGAAAAAATTGCTAAAGCGCGTCAATTTTGTGTGCGTTATCTAAGTCATAACTATAACTTTAAAAGGCGAATCAGTTTTGAAATTGATGTAACTTCAGCCACACTTGACGGCTTTTATCAAAATTCCCTCGATGTGGACAATTTCTGGGAACGAGCAAGACGGGCAAAAAACGAAGATTTGAAACTTTTTGAAACTGCTCCCATCGGAAAAAATTGGATTAATGGCCGCCAACTAGGGACTGTTGAAGAAGTTGATACCAACCGTTGTATTATTAGTCTCAGGCTAGAACGCGATTTAGCTGAACACATGGCAGCAGAACGTTATCAATTACCAGCTACCGGATTTTTATGTTTTGAGGCAGTTGGTGATATTCAGCAGATTCAACGTAAGAAAAAAGCTTTAGATGATTTGAATAACGGTTATACCCAGAATCCCTACTTGGGCAACTTTTTATTTGATGCTTCTCAGGCTAGACAAATCAAAACAACTATCGAACTTCAACCACAAGATTTGTTGTTATCTTCTGCTAATCCTGGCCAGAAAGCAGCAGTAGAAAAGGTACTTGCCGCTAAGGATCTTGTTCTCATCCAAGGGCCACCGGGTACTGGTAAAACTACCGTAATTGCCGAGATTTGCTATCAAATTGCGCTTCGCGGTGGACGCACTTTAATTGCTTCTCAAGCAAATTTAGCAGTAGATAATGCCCTGAGTCGATTAGTTCATAACCCAGTGATTCGGGCTGTACGCAAGGGGAGAGCCGAAAAAGTTGGGGAAGAAGGACAGCCATTTTTAGAAGATCAAGTGATTGGCAGATGGCTAGAAAATACAGCGAATGACTGCGAAAACAATCTGACTCAACGGCTCAAAAATATCGAAATTTTCAGTCAATTACTGGCATCATCGCCAAGATTCACAGCCTACTTACAAGCCGAGGAAGAATTTAATCAGCAACAAAATAAATTCCATAAAAATAAGTTCAAAATAGAAGTAAACTTTAAAAATCAAGAAACCTTTTACAACGAAACTGTAGACAAACAAAATCAGGTTGAATCACTAATTGTAGGTTTAGAAAACATTCTAAATACTGCACCAAATGTCAACTGGCAATCTCCAGAAGTTACAGATTTTTTACCGCTTCTTAAGCCCTATACAGAAGGCAACACTTTAGTAGAAGAATTTTTAGCAAGTGTTCGTAAAGCCATCAAATATACTGAAGAACTTGGCTTGGTGCTACCGACGGTTGGTGCTTTTGGTTTAGCGGTTTGGTTACGTGAAATAGCAACAGAAATTTCTGAATTTAAAACTGCTTTTACTCATGCTCAAGATGCAAGTGAAGCCATATCAGAAGTTGCAGCGCAGGTACAGGTTGTTAAACAGAATTTCGCCTCGTTAAATCAGCTACAACCAGATTATCAGCAATATCTTACCAAGCTGCAAAATATTCAGCAAACAATCCAGATTTGGCAAAACCGTAAACGAGAAATTGATTATATTATCTCAGCAGTTAAAGAATGGAAGTCTACAGCATTTTCACATCTGTATCAAACCTTGAAAGATTGTCATCAATCAGGTTTACCACTAACAGAAAATTTAGCAGACTTACCACTAGGTTTGTTGATGTTTGCAAATACATTAAAATTACCAATAGTACCAAAAAATTATAATATTAACCTACTAGACTGGGAGCTATTGGCAAAAGCGATCGCTTATGAAATAGATGGAGGTTTTACTGATAGGCGGGGTAAACAGCATAATTTTAGCTATTTTTTACAACAAAATTTTAGTCAGATTCCAATGGTGCTATCAAAGAGCGATCGCACCCAATGGCATGAAACTTATCAACAGTTTAACAATTATCAACTACTTACCACAAAACAGCGAAAATTACTAGTTGAGAATACCCAGGTTTTTTTAATTAGAATGCAAAAAACCTATGGTGGATCATGGGAATGGAATAACATTGATTCTACTCTCACCCAGCTTACACAAGAATTGCTCGATACTATCCTTATAAATGCGCGTCAATGCGTTTTAAAAGTAAAAACGGAAACTGAACAACAGCTTCAGCATCTACAACGACAATTAAATGAACTTCAGAAAAATGAAATCAGCCAGCAGGAAATATCAATTACTCAAGCTGAGGTAGAAAAAGCGCAACAGGATGCTAATTTGCAACTTCGACAAGTTATTAATATCTTGCAAGAACTGAATCAAAAAAATATCCCTGCTCAATTACGTATTCTAGTTGAAAAATATCTCACAACACAATCAAATATTTGGGAGCAACCCCAAGAATTCTCAAAGCAAGTGCATTCTTGGGGAAATTGCATCAGTCAACTTGAAACCTTAATTTCATCATTAGAACCTTTTGCTGTATTGGAGATGATTAGAAATTCTCTAAATGAGCATTTATCAAAACTAAAAGAAGAAACTGAAATTTCCCTAGAACAGCTTCATAAATTACAAGTTAGTCTAGGTGAAATACAAAATAAATCACAACCACAACCCTCAGAAAACTTAATAGAAGAAAGAAACTGGTGGTTGACAGAATGGCAAGGAATACCGGATAAATTTAAACCAGAAAATTCTGCTAGTGAGTTGTTTAATATAGAGTTATTACGCAGCATTAATATGAAGTTTGAATCTTGGCAACAGGAACTTCAAAAAGAAGAAAATTATCTTAACAAATATCAGATTTTTGTACAAGATTGGATCGGAAAATTAAGAAATCCAACTGAAGGCGACCGCGACGATTTAAGGCGTATATATTTAGACAATGCCAACGTTGTCGGTATTACCTGTGTTCAAGCTGCAAATAGAGGTTTTTCGGAAGAATTCAAATCCTTTGATGTCGTCATCATTGATGAAGTTAGTAAATGTACTCCACCAGAGTTACTGATTCCAGCCTTAAAAGGTAAAAAATTAGTCATGGTAGGTGATCATCGACAATTACCACCCATGCTTGATACTAGCACTTTAGAAGAAGTTGCTCAAACAATTGGTAATACACGAGAAGAACTACAATTTTTAGAAGAATCACTCTTCAAAAGTCAGTTTGAATCTGCTGATGAAAGCATCAAACAAATGCTAACTACACAATATCGAATGCACCCATTTATTATGGGAGCAATCAATCAATTTTATGACGGTAAACTAGAATCTGGTATTTTGGAGCCGGATACAAAACGCGCACATCATTTAGCAGGCGAAATCATCCAAGAATCTCAACATCTTATCTGGGTAAAAACGCCTATCGAAAATCAATTTTTAGAGCAACGAAATGGAACTTCTTACTTTAATACTCAAGAAATTGATGCGATTGAATGTCTGTGTCAGCAGTTCGAGAATATTTGGGCTTCTAAAGTTGCTAATGGTGAACCAAAAAAAGAAATTGCCGTAATTACATTTTATGGCGCTCAATTAAGAAAAATTGATGAACGTCTGCAATCTGAACTCTTTCCTTCACTAGAAATTCGTACTGGTACGGTAGACAGATTTCAAGGTATGGAAAGACCTATTGTAATTGTTAGCATGGTTCGTAATAATAGTAAAGGAGATGTGGGATTTGCCAAGAAGCCAGAACGGGTAAATGTTGCATTTTCTCGCGCTCAAGAACTGCTGATAATTGTAGGTTGTCATAATTTATTTACCCATCAATCAGGTAAAGTCGGAAGTATGTATTCCGAAGTTTCAAATATTGTAAGTCTTCATGGAGGTTTCGTTGATGTTTTTCGCCTCTTCAGCTAAACCTATCGATGACGAGTGTACTTCATTAAGTCAACGTAAAGGGATTTTGTTAGCGGTAGATTTACAAAATGGCTTTTTGATCACACCTGAATGTGAAGCGGTTGTGCCAAAGGTAGTTAATAATGCTAGTAAGTTTCATCAGGTTTGGGCAACTCGCTTTTTTAACCGGAATCCTAACTTTTCACATCAACTCAACTGGAATGATATGGTTTTTGGACAGGAAACAGAGCTTTCTAAAA
The DNA here is from genome assembly GCF_017115085.1 of Nostoc sp. NMS7. Lineage (GTDB taxonomy): Bacteria > Cyanobacteriota > Cyanobacteriia > Cyanobacteriales > Nostocaceae > Nostoc. The sequence goes on from NZ_JABXKJ010000148.1 coordinate 6,187, forward strand.
CCTTAATTCCGCTTGTCAGTAAAACGTTTGATAAGCCTTCATATTCTCCAATTTCACCTAGCTTGCTCCATATATCCCGCTTTCTTTTTTCTCATGCTCATGCTCCTAGTTCTTTTGTGATGTCATCTGCCCTGCTCCAAGCACTGCAAAATAATGCTATTACTACAGTCGCAGTGTGTGGAGTTGATACATAAGCTTGTGTGATGGCTACATCTTTAGGACTCTTTGATGCTGGATTTCAGACGTTCGTAGTATCAGATGGCTGTGCTTCTAGTGGTGGGCAAGAATATCATGAAGCGGCGATTAAGATATTGAAACGCAATATTGGACAGAAATATGTGATTTCTTTTAGCGAATTACCTGCAATGTTGTCTTAGTGTATAAGAGAGTGTTTGAAAAGTTATGAGCGGTAAAAATTTATGCTAAACGCTTCACCATGATGCAAATCATAGCAAGATAGATACTCGAATTATTTGAAAAGTGGTTTTGTTGTTAATGAAAGGCTTAGGTGAGAAACAGCAAATATAAAAAGGTGAGAAAAAATAATTTTTAAGCTCCTAGAAAGAAGTTACAATTAACAAACTGCCCTCCAAAACTGATTATTTCTCATTTAGAAACAGACTGGAGACTTTTATGACCCCAGCAGCGATCGCTACACCCACAAAAGAATCACCCCTTTTGTTTGAAGGACTGACTTGGAGAGAATTCAAAGCAGTTGAGCAGTTATTAGACCGTCCAGGATATCGGCTGTCTTTCCTGGATGGTGTTTTGGAGATCCGAAGAATGCCTGGAGAACCCCACGAAACTGTTAAGAAGAGAATTGCCGCATTGTTAGAACTTTACCTACTCATGGCAGGGTTTGACTTTACTCCAACTGGATCAATGACCTTAGAAAATGAATCGGGTGCTGTCAAGCGAGAGGCGGATGAATCTTATAAACTTGCCCCTGGTAGAGTGCGTCCCGATTTGGCGGTAGAGGTGGTGTTTACCAGTGGCGGTATCAACAAACTAGAGGCATACAAGCGGCTGTTGATTCCAGAAGTTTGGTTCTGGGAAGATGGAGTGTTAGAAGTTTATCACCTACGGAAAGAAGGCAACGCACTTCACTATGAAAGGGTTTCTAGTAGTGAGGAGGTTAAAGGTATCGATCTGGATTTGTTGTTACGCTGCATTAATATGGTGAATCATGTTGATGCCATCAAGACTTTTCAGCAGGCGCTTCAAAAATAGCTGGCGATTTCTGCTAAACCTATTAATAATAATCTCAAGAATTTGGTATATAAAATTGAGGCAATATACTGGACAAATTAACCATCACCAAAGCTGACATTTTTCGTCGTAAATTTCTGTTTTGAGTGACTGTGTAGTATTGACAATACAGACTAGATAGTAATTTTATTTGATTTGTGAAAATTGAAAAGCTTAGATTCCCGATTTCTTAGAGAAGTCGGGAATTTTATTCTTGGTGGGTAATACTACCTAAAATAGGCAAAGCAGCAGAAATTTAAGATGTTGTTCCTTGCCAGCATTTGGGAATACTAGACTTGGAAACCTTTGTTAGTAAAGGCAAGCTGTGGATGAACAACGCCCAACTCAGAATCTATGAGCTATCAAAAGAATTCAATTTGGAGAACAAAGAGTTACTAGCAATTTGCGACCAACTCAACATCGTAGTCAGAAGCCATAGCAGCAGGATTTCCGAATCTGAGGCAGAACAAATCCGTTTGGCTGCTGAAAAACTTGCATCTAAAAAGGGGACACCGAAAAATGAATTAGGTATAACCAGTCATCAACCAAAGTCACCAGAGATTATCTCTCAAAATCGACTTGCTCCACTTCTCAGACAACAAATTTTGGAAATTCCTAAACCCATAATCTTTAGAAATCGTCTCTCTAACATACGAATTTGGGAAGTATTTTTACAGATTGAGGAAAAAATCGCTAAAGCACGCCAATTTTGTGTGCCTTTTTTCACCCACAATGGCTTCGGAAGACGGATCACTTTTGAGATTGACGTAACCTCAGCTACTCTTGAGGGTTCTGATGAAAATTCCTTAACTGTGGAAAACTTCTGGGAACGGGTAAAACTAGCAAAAAGTGAAGAGATTAAGCTGTCCGAGACTACTCGCACAAGAGAAAACTGGCATAGCAGCCGCAATAAATTGGGAACTATTGAAAAAGTTGTCCCAAACAGTTGTACCATACGCGTGACGCTAAAAGACGATTTAGCTGACGATATGGCAGCAGGGCGTTATCAGCTACCAGCTACCGGATTTTTGTTTTTCGAGGCAGTTGGTGACATCCAACAGATTAAACGCAAAAAAGAAGCCTTGGCACAATTAAAGCAGGGACGCACCCAAAATCCTTATTTGGGAAACTTCTTATTCGACGCTTCCCAAGCAAGACCTATCCAAAAAACTGTTGAATTGCGACCAGAGGATTTGTTGTTATCCTCAGCTAATCCTAGTCAGAAAGCAGCAGTAGAAATGGTGCTTGCAGCTGAGGATTTAGTTCTCATTTAAGGTCCGCCAGGTACTGGTAAAACTACCGTAATTGCCGAGATTTGCTATCAAGTTGCTATTCGAGGTGGACGCACTCTAATTACTTCTCAAGCCAATTTAGCAGTAGATAATGTCCTGAGTCGATTAGTTCATAACCCTGTAATTCGGGCTGTGCGAAAGGGAAACGCCGAAAGAGTTGGGGAACAAGGACAGCCATTTCTAGAAGATCGAGTGATTGGCACATGGTTAGAAAATACTGCTACTGACTGCGAAACAAATCTTGCCCAACGCCTCGATAATGTAAGAGATTTACAGCAATTGTTAGCAGCATCAGAACGATTCACAACATACTTGAAAGTAGAAGAGGCATTTAAGGGAGAGCAGAATCTATTACAGACACGCAAAGCAAATTTAGAGTCAGCTTGTACGACCAAAAAAAATGAATACAATCAAGCTGCATCTCAACTGAGCGAGGTCGAATCTGTGAAAACGGCTTTGGAGGATTTGCTGAATCAAGCACCTTCAATAGATTGGCAAGATCCAGCACTTCTTAATTTGTGGGCGGGTCTGAACAAATACACATCTACAGACGCTTCATTCCGAAACTTTGCTGCAAATCTTCGATTAGCAATTGATTTGGCTTCTGAACTTGGTATCGTTCGCCCAAATCACGGCTTATTTGGTTTAGCTGGTTGGTTGCAAAACACTGTAGCTTCTTGGATTACTGAAGTTCGCACAGCATTAGCCTACGCCAGTGATACAGCTATGGCAATGACCGAAGCGGAGTTAACTGCACAAACTTACACACAAAATTCAGAATTTCTTGCTCGCCGAAAGTCAAATCACCAACAATTGCTTGCGAACCAGCAAAGTTTACAGCAAAGAATTAGGGATCTACATAACCGTGAATCTGAGGTCAGTTTAGCAATAAGTGACCTTGATATATGGCTATCTACAGCTAATTTAAATATCGTCAATGTATTGAAACAGTGCTTACAAAATCGTCAAGACTTTACAGTTGACTTAATCTCACTACCTTCGGCATTACAAAGCATGACGATGGAAGCTCAATATCTACCCTGGCAACAAAGTCTTGATCAGTGTAGGGTAAAAGTTAATCAGTTAATTCAGAAATACCATCAAAGGGATAGGGTATCCAGTCAGGTTAGTGAGATAAAAGATTTACTCGTGCGGGGGCGAAATATACTAGGTCATCGCTCAATCAATGAAGCTGCTATTTCTCAGGTGAGCGTTAGTAAAGCGCTAGACCCTGTGGAATCCCTCATAAAGCTAAAGCAACTAGCACAACATAGCATTGATGACATTGAGAAACCACTAGGGGTCTGGGGTCGGATTATTGAATGGATGCTTGCGGTTGCTGTCAAGCATAAAAGTTTGGATTCCATAGCTCAAAAGTTACGTCCATATAGCCGCCGTTATAGTGCCGCGGTAACTCTTGAGGCTATTAGGAGACAAGCCCAGATTATATGTCAAACAGTGCAACCTGTTGAGAGTAAATCGGCTATCTCACAGATTACAGTGGAGGTGGCCAACGGCATGGTTACAAGTGCGCGTACATGGCTAAAGCAACTACAGACTGAAACAGAAAAGGAGCAAAAGCAGCTTCAGCAACAATTAAATGAACAGATGAGGTTGGCGGTTAATGAGCAACAAAAAATATCTGCTAATCAAGAGCAGCTAGAAACTTCTTGTAGTGAGGCTGACTTAAAATTAAAAAGAGCGATCGCACTCTTAAAAGAACTTTTTCCCTTCCCATACTTACCCGGTGAATTAAGACTTTTAGTGCAAGAATACCTCGATAATCCTTCAAATATTCTGACTGAGACACCACGATTTACAGCAAAAATACGCCACTGGGGAAATTGTACAAAACAACTTGATACTTTGATTCGCTTAATCGATCCTTTTGCTACACTTTCGACTAGCAAAGACTTGCTGATAGTTCGTATTACTAGCTTGCAGAAAACAACTGAAACTTACAAAAACCAATTTATAGAAACTCAAAGCCAAACACAGCAAATTGTTGATAATTTACGGCAGCAATTAGAATATATATCAACTGAGCGAACTTGGTAGCAGTCAGTTTGGAAAGCCATTCCTAGTAAATTCAAGCCTAAACTTGATTCTACAGACTTGTTTAATCTGGACTTTTTACACACTATCAATACTCAGTTTAAATCTTGGCAACAGCAACTCCAAAAAGATGAAATTTATCTCAATCGATATCAGCACTTTGTTCAAGATTGGATTGGAAAATTAAGAAAGCCAACTGAAGGCGATCGCACTGATTTAACGCGACTAAATAATGCCAACGTCATTGGTATTACTTGCGTTCAAGCTGCAAATTACAATTTTTCACAAGAATTCAGATACTTTGATGTTGTCATTATTGATGAAGTTAGTAAATGTACTCCTCCAGAGTTATTAATCCCAGCTTTGAAAGCCAAAAAGTTGGTTATGGTTGGCGACCATCGACAATTACCACCCATGCTTGACATGAAGACTTTAGAGGAAGTTTCTCAAGAGATTGGCAGCACAAATCCAGAACTACAATTATTGCAAGACTCACTGTTTAAAATTCACTTTGAAACTGCTAATGATAGTATCAAACAAATGTTAAATATTCAATATCGAATGCACCCCATAATTATGGGCGCAATCAATCAGTTTTATGATGGTAAACTAGAATGTGGTATTTTAGAGCCGGATACAAAACGCGCACATAATTTAGCAGGCGAAATCATCGAAGAATCTAAGCATCTTATCTGGGTAAAAACGCCTGGAAGTAATCAATTTCAAGAGAAACTTACAGGAACTTCATTCTATAATATTCCAGAAATTAATGCCATTGAAATTTTGTGTAAGCAATTTGAGACTACTTGGGCTTCTAGAGTTGCTAATGGTGAACCAAAAAAAGAAATCGCCGTGATTACTTTTTTTGGTGATCAACTCAGAAAAATTGATGAGCGCCTGCAATCTAAACTTTTCCCATCGCTGCAAATCACTACTGGTACAGTAGATCAATTTCAAGGTATGGAACGACCTGTTGTAATTGTGAGTATGGTTCGTAATAATAGTAGAGGAGATGTGGGATTTGCCAAAAAGCCAGAACGAGTTAACGTTGCTTTTTCCCGCGCTCAAGAACTACTAGTAATTGTGGGTTGTCATTCGCTATTCACCCAGCAGGGTAGAGAAGTCGGGAGTATGTACTCCAATGTTTCAAACATCGTGCGTCTACATGGAGGTTTCATTAATGTTTCTCGCCTCTTCAGCTAAACCAATTGATGACAATCTTAAGAAGTTGGTAGAGGAAATAGAAGCGCAAAGCCTTAGTTTATCAGTTTTAGCCGCGCGTCAATTCCGTTATAGTTTGCATCAAACTTCGGTAGAAGTAAATATCAAAGAACCCCGTCAGTTTAACGTACTCGAAGAATTTATTATTCGTGCTGCTATTGAATTTCAACCTCCGCCAACAGAGGATGAATTAGCCTCTGTACTTGGTCTTGATTCTATATTTATCCAAACTACTACTGCAACTCTTCGGACATTACAAACTCTATCAGCAACATCGCCACTAACAGTCACTCCTGAAGGTCGTTCATTCTATGAAAAAGGGTCTGTACCACAGCCCCCATATCCTGTACAGCTTAATGCTATTACAGACCCTTTAAGCGACAAAATCACCTTTCAATCTGAATCCTTAAATGAGACAGTGATAAATTTGCCTGATTTGGCAGACTTTATAACTATTGATCATACAATTGCTGATATTGCTTCGTTACCGCTTGAGGAAATACAAAAAAGTATTCAGGTTTCAGCTTTAGCACTTCATGTCCCAGAAGAGGGAAAAATTGTTACTTCCTATAAAGTATTAGCTTCGACTCAAAAAATTGGGAGAAAGATATCGCTTTTCGTTATCTTCGATGCCCTTGAAGATAAATTGAGTATTCAAATCAGAAATGGAAAGCAAATTTTAGAGTCAGCATCCAACTGGTTAGAACTGCTACATACTGAAGGGAAAATATCTTTGCAAGCATTATGTAAATTGTCAACTGAAACCATCAATTTTGAACGTGAAGCTATTCTCAAGCAAAAAAACACTGAAATAGAAGCTAGACTCGAAAATATTCGCCAAAAAGTGCTAGAAACTCCCACAAAAGCTGCTGGAAAAGTAGTAGGTGAGGCTATACAGTTACGCGATAGACAAATTAGCCAAGCTTTTTCAGAAGTTTTAAATTCAGCTAAAAATCAGCTTCTAATTTATTCTCCTTGGGTTAATCAGGCAGTTGTCAATGAAACATTTCTAGCTCTGTTACAGAAATTAGCTAATCGCGGAGTTTGGATTTTGATTGGACATGGAATTGCGCGGCGAGAAGAAGATGAAGATAAACCAATTCCACCAGAACTAGAGAAAAAACTTCGAGCGATAAAAACCCCTGATGGTTTACCATGTGTACAGGTTCTTTGGTTGGGTGATTCCCATGTCAAAGAAGTAATAGTTGATCAGCAAATCCATCTTTGTGGATCTCATAACTGGTTATCCTATCGCGGCGACTACCTACCACGAGGCGAGTCAGTTTATAAAGTTACAATTCCCCATCAAGTTCAGGAAGCTTATGAATTTCTCGCTAATCGCTTCCAAAATCATGCTCAAAAATTATGGGAAAATGCTCTCGAAAACCGCGATTATAAACTGGCTGTAGAGTGTTTATGTATGTGGGGTGCGCTAGGTATGGAAGATATTGCACTCCAAAAAATACAGCAAAATAACTGGCTGGAACTTTTGCCTGTGTGGTTGAATGTAGCACTTCAGGGGTTAAAGTCCAAGAATATACAAGCTGATTCAGCAAGTTTTAAAACGGCACTTTTGTTACTGAGTCAAGTTTCTATTGAAGAGGCTTTTATTGAGTCATTACAGCAGGGATGGCGGAAAGTTATCCGCGCGATCGCTACTAATAATCCTCAAACGGCTTTAAACTTACTGAGTGATGATGTATGGGCGCAGTTTCTACGTCTCAATATTGCCCAAAAGAGTGATTCACCTGCTGATTTTATTCTGTAGTATAGGTAACATATATTAGGATATTTTTCATACTTCAATAGTAATAATTTTTTGGAAGAGAACTAATAAATCTGTCTTCCTGATTTCGTGTAAGTTGGCAATAAAATGATTCTTAACCTTTGATTGACTTAAAGATAGATACAGAAATTCGTCTTATTTAGATACAATTTATAGGCAGAGAGAGCCGAGGAGAACAAGGTGGTTTTATTAAAAGGCTTTGAAATAGAGATATACACTGGCACGCCTCAAGGTGAAATCGTCGGCCTCTCCGACAAGATTGTTGCAGATTTGGATGGATTTATGCGGGAGCCAGATAGCCGCAATGTCGAATACATAACCGAACCATCCCCTAATTACGATAATTTATTGTGTGCTTTGCTGCGTCCCCGGCGAGAGTTGCGAAACTACCTCGATCGCTTGGGCAATTACACTTTGATCCCAGGAAGTACTCTATCTTTGGGTGGGAGCGATCGCTTTCTGCGTTCCGATCCAGCAAACCCTTATCATGACTACATTGAGAACACCTACGGAACAAAAGTAGTCACCGCTAGCGTACATATTAATGTCGGCATCAGCGACCCAGAAGTATTAATGCGAGCGTGTCGGGTGATCCGTATGGAAGCACCTCTATTTCTCGCCCTCAGCGCCTCATCTCCCTTCCTGGATGGGAAAACTACTGGCTATCACTCCACCCGTTGGGGACTCTTTCCGCAAACGCCTAGCCATGTGCCGTTATTTGCCAGCCACGCCGATCATATTCAATGGGTGGAAGATCAACTCGCTGCTGGAACAATGCAAAATATACGGCATTTGTGGGCATCAGTGCGCCCAAATGGCGATCGCCGTCCCTATGACTTGAATCGCCTAGAATTGCGAATTTGTGATTTAGTCACAGATCCCATTGCCTTGCTAGCGATTAGTGCCTTATTAGAAGCGCGTTTATTGCAAATAATCGAAAATCCCAGCATCGATCCGTTAACTCAAAGTACTTTCTCTGCTGAAGAACTCGTCACCCTGACTGCTGAGAATGAAGCTGCTGCTGCTGTTGGTAGTCTTGATGCTCATTTGAGGCATTGGCAAGATGGCAGAAGCATCTTAGCCAGAGATTGGATTTCTCAAATGTACCAAGATGTTTGGGCGATCGCTAAACAACAAGGCTTTAGCTGTTTCCTTTCCCCTTTGCACAAAATCCTCCGCGAAGGCAATGAAGCTCAACAGTGGTTACAATTACACGCAGTCGGTTTTGACAGCCAACGCGTCATCACTCAGGCGATTGTTGCCACCCAAGAACACGAAATCGAACTCGAAGACAAATTGTGTTCCTCTCTGCTGGCTTAGAAGTTCTGCGTTAGCGTTGGCGTAGCCTCTCGTAGAGAAGCTCACCGTTGGCGTTCGCGTTAGCGTCTCTGAAAGAGAAGCCTCTCGTAGAGAAGGTATCGCTAAACTAGGGATTTCCCACAAATAAATTACTACTACTTGTGGGGTGGGCAGCGTTCGATGGTTCCTGAGCTTTGTCGAAGGACTGAGCGCTCACGCCGAAGTCTTGCCCGCCTTTGGTTGCTGGGCGGGCGAGACGCCCACCCCACAATAAATAATTGGATATTTTTTTATTTGTCAGTCCCTTAAAAATTGTAAACTTCAGGGTTAACACAATCAGCCAAATGATCACCTGTCAATCCTGCAATTAAGTTAGCGATCGCCATTGTTGCCATTTTTGAGCGCGTTTGACGGCTGGCACTGCCGATATGAGGTGCAATAATCAGATTATCTAGGGTCAACAATGGGCTATCGCTGGGGAGCGGTTCTGGTTCTGTAACATCCACAGCTGCACCGGCGATTTTACCATTTGCAAGGGCACGATACAGAGAATCTGGATCTACAATAGTTCCTCGTGCTGTATTGATCAAAATAGCCGATTGCTTCATCAACTCAAATTGGCGATCGCTAATAAGATGATAAGTATCATCAGCAGATGGCGTATGCAGTGTCACAAAGTCGGACTCTTCCAGTAAGTGTTCTAACGGATAAAACTCCACACCTAGAGATTGTTCTAATTCTGGCTGGCATCGTTGCCGACTCGTATACAAAATCCGCATTTCAAAGCCTTTAGCACGACGAGCGATCGCTTGACCAATCCGCCCAAAACCAACAATGCCCAAGGTAGCACCTGTAACATTCGGCCCCAATAACAAGTCTGGTTCCCAAGTCTGCCATAAACCTGCACGAGTAAACCGATCTGCCTCCACTACTCGCCGTGCTGCTGCCATTAATAGTGCCCAGGTAAAATCTGCGGTAGCATCGGTTAATACACCAGGAGTATAACCGACAGGAATCTGCCGTGCCGTAGCGGCGGCAATGTCAATGTTATCGTAACCCACCGCCATTTGACTGATGACTTTGAGTTTTCCAGACTCTATCAATTGCCGATCAATTTGGTCAGTGAGCAGGCAGAGCAATCCATCTATTTCCTTGACTTTTTCTAGTAAAATTTTGTGGGGAGGGGGTTGCCGTTCTGGCCAAACTTCCACAGTGGCGAGCGATCGCAGTTGCTCTAATTCAATGGGTAGACGACGAGTAATGAAGACTTTAGTTTGAAGCATAGTTTTGGAAATAATTTAGGTTCTACCGCTCCCTTTATCTCAAACAAATAAATAATACCAATTCTGTATGAAGACGCGCTAAACCATATTTAATAGGACTTACGCAAATGACACGTTGTAGGGACAATTCATGAATTGCCCCTACCTGAAAATGACCGTTTCAGCTATTGTTTGCGTAAGTCCTGTTTAAGTTGGAGCAATTCAGGCAGAGATCGTTAAAGCAGGAATCGCGTGACTTTTAGTCATCCGAGGTTTAAAATAATTCCAAATATATTGGCAAGCTTCTTTTATCCCAAATTACACTAATCCCCTGTCAGGGATCTCGATACAACTGTAGACTTTTCAAACATCCTCTTAACGGGAAAGATCCGCTCTTCAAAGCAAAGCTATTACTAATAACTATAAAGCTTGTAGCGTATTTTAGTTAAGAAAGAGTCTTAATAGATTCCGCTAATTTAAAAGATTATCGAGAGAATTAATCCTTACAGCGTAAGAGTTTGATACATTTTCTTTGTATTTATTTGTGTTTGGAGTTATACATTAGAAATCATAGAACTTGATGTGAGAAATTATCTATGACTTACGATAACCGCGCCGAAGTGCGAAAGGTTTTAATTATTACCCTATTGCTCAACCTGTTTGTACTGGGATTGAAAGCACTTGTGGGCTACTGGACAGGTTCTTTGAGTTTGCTAGCTGATGCCTTGCATAGTGTGACAGATAGTGCAAACAACGTTTTAGGATTAATTGCGAGTAAATTTTCTTCTCCCCAACCCGATCGCGAGCATCCCTACGGACATCACAAATTTGAAGCAGTCGGAGCTTTAGGAATTGCCTCATTTTTAGGAATAGCCTGTTTTGAAATTCTGCAAGGAGCAATCGAACGAATTCTCAAAGGTGGTGGTGAACCTGTGATCATATCACCACCGGAGTTGTGGTTATTACTAATTGTGCTGGGCGTGAATATTTTTGTCGCCTTTTACGAACGTCGTGTAGGTAGGCGGGTAGGTAGCTCAATTCTCATTGCTGACGCGACACATACGATGAGCGATATTTGGGTGACAATCTCTGTAATTGCCGGTTTGATCGGAGTTTGGCTAGGTTATCAATGGATGGATTTGGTGTTAGCTTTTCCTGTCGCTTTGCTGGTATTTTGGAGTGGTTGGTCAGTTTTAAAAGAGAATTTGCCTTCGCTGGTGGATCAAATGGCGATCGCACCAGAAGCAATACATACGATCGCTACTTCTGTTCCAGGTGTAATTAACTGTCATGATATTGCCTCTCGCGGTGTTCTTGGTCGTCAAGTATTCATTGAAATGCATTTAATAGTCGATGCAACAGACGTAGAAACCGCCCACCAACTCACCGAAGAAGTAGAAAGACGATTAGAAGAACGGTTTCGTCCAGTCAGGATTTTAATTCATGTTGAGCCACCAGGATATAAGTCTGAGCAAATTAGCTTTGAAACTGGAGCTAAATAGTTATTCCGTAACTTGTGCGTAAGTCCTAACCAAAAATGATGTTGTAAAACCTTGATTTCTGCATTTAAAAAATATGATCAAGAACATGTTAACAATTCAAAATTCAAAATTCAAAATTCCAAATTAATCTGATCAGAAGCAACCAAATTTGCGACGATCGCAACTAGTTCTCCTGGATCAACTGGTTTAGCCACATGAGTCTGAAAGCCTGCTTCCAGGGCAAGGCTACGATACTCGCTATCGCTGTATGCAGTCAAGGCGATCGCGGGAAGTTTTCCCCAAATATCAGGCTTCAGCGCCCTGATCTTGCGGATGAGGGTGTAGCCATCTTCACCAGGCATAGCAATATCACAAATCAACACATCTGGTTGCAACTCAGGTAGTACTTTCAATGCTACCTCTGCCGATGCAACTGCCATGACGGTGGCTCCATCAGCTTCCAACACGGTAGTAATGTAAAAGCGGCTATCCTCATCATCATCAACTACGAGGATGTTTAAGCCAGCAAGGGGAACAGGTTTCATAACATCTCCATTAACGTTGATCAAATGAAAGTTATTTCTAATTAGCTGCTTGTTTTTTTCTCTCTAACCACACCATTGCTAATTTTACTGCGATCGCGCCTATTTTCCGAGAAAATAACTTAATTCGTCTAGCCATCATCCATTTTGCGGCTAGTTGTTCGCTGGTATTAATAAACTATGGTGAAGATGCTTGAAAATATAGATATTGCTTTAAATGTGAGAGCCAACCATGACTGAAGCCAAAGCTACCCCTACAGCCCGTCGGGGACGAATATTTCCTGAAATTCACTGGACAGAGGAACAAAAAGCGCAACGTGAAGCCGAACGCGAAGCTTTTTACCAATGCTGTAAACCAGTATTTGATAAAGTTAAATCGGAATTAATTGAAACTCATTACAACTGGTATGTTACTGTTGAACCCGATAGTGGAGAGTATTTCGTCGATCAGGATTTAAAAGTGGTTTGGCAACAGTGTCGTGAAAAGCATCCTGGTAAAATACACCATACTTTCCAAATTAATGAGTCTGGGGCTTGCGGCACGATATGATAGAGGGTTTTTTTGATGATCAGGATGCCCTACTTTTCGAGATTAATTTCATAACATCCCATGGATTAGAATTAGCAGTTGATGCAATGTTGGATACGGGTTTTTCAGACTGGTTAGCAATTAATCACCAAGATTTAGACGCACTTGGTTGGACTTATTTTGACCAACAAACTATGCGTACTGCACGGGTAGATGTAAGATTTGATATCTACGCAGGTAAGCTAGGAATTGATGGTAGTGAATTCAACATTCCTATTCACGTTGGTAAAGATTTAACTGAAGTTTTACTCGGTCGTCAATGGCTAACTACTCGACGGTTGGTTGTTGATATGCCATCGGGTGAATTAACTTTGGGATAAATCAATACTTGCAAATAAAAAAGTATAGTTTAAGTTTGAAAAGAGAAAAAGCGCAGAGAGAATAGATGAACTCTCTGCGCTTGTTTGCCGTTTACATTACTCCCATTCAATAGTTCCAGGCGGCTTAGAGGTGATGTCATAAACCACCCGATTCACCCCTTTCACCTCATTCACAATCCGAGTAGAAATTACTTCCAGGACATCGTAAGGCACTCTCGCCCAATCAGCAGTCATCCCATCTTCACTAGTCACAATCCGCAAAACAATCGGGTAAGCGTAAGTACGTTGATCCCCCATAACGCCAACACTACGAATTGGCAGCAATACAGCAAATGCTTGCCAGAAATCATGATACATCCCGCGTTGATTAATTTCTTGCCGCACAATTAAATCGGCATCGCGCAAAATGTTTAACCGCTCAGATGTGACTTCCCCTAGAATGCGAATTGCCAAACCAGGCCCAGGAAAAGGTTGGCGTTGGACAATCTCTTCTGGTAAACCAATGGAACGCCCAACTTTGCGGACTTCATCTTTAAATAGTTTCCGCAGTGGTTCCACCAATTTAAATCTTAGGTCTTTGGGCAAACCGCCAACATTGTGATGACTCTTAATTTTCACCGCTACCCGCTCACCAGTTTGGGGTTCAACGTTGGTGTCAGCAGATTCGATCACATCTGGATAAAGAGTCCCTTGAGCCAGATAGTCAAACTGACCGAGGCGCTTGGATGTTTCCTCAAATACGCTGATAAATTCGTGTCCGATGCGGCGGCGTTTTTCTTCAGGATCTGTAATCTGTGCGATCGCAGCTAAAAAGCGATCGCGAGCATTAACATACTCTACAGGAATGTGAAACTGCTCTTGAAACAGCTTTACCAATCGCTCTGGCTCATACTTTCGCATAAAGCCTTGATCGATAAACACGCAAGTCAGTTGGTCGCCAATCGCTTTATACAGCAAGAAGGCCAACGTAGAAGAATCCACTCCCCCAGACAGCGCCAACAGCACCCGCTTCTGTCCAACTCTGGCGCGAATTTCTCGAATTGCGTCTTCGACAAAAGCCGATGTTGTCCAACTAGGTTCGCAATCGCAGATATGATAGACAAAATTACGGATTAATGCTATACCGCCAATAGAATGCACCACCTCTGGATGGAACTGAACGCCGTAAAGTTTCCGTTCATGGTTAGCAACCGCAGCACAGGGAGTATTTTCAGTATGTGCGAGCAATTCAAACCCTGATGGCATTTGGGTAACTGAGTCTCCATGACTCATCCACATGGTAGTGCCATCTTCAACGTTAGTCAGCAAATCTGTGGGATCATCAATATATAATGATGCTTTGCCGTATTCACCTCGGTCAGCCTTTGCCACTTCTCCACCGAGTTGGTTTACCATCAGCTGCATCCCATAGCAAACACCTAAAATGGGTATTCCCAAATTCCAGATTTCAGGGTCACAATGGGGAGCGTGATCACCATAAACCGAACTCGGTCCACCAGAGAGGATGATTCCCTTCGGATTGAGTTGGCGCAAATGTGCAGAAGTAGTGCGATAGGACAAAACTTCAGAGTATACTTGAGTCTCGCGGATGCGACGGGCAATCAGCTCAGAATATTGGGAGCCAAAGTCCAGAATTACAATCAATTGACGATCAAGCCGCCCAAAATTTTCTAATGTTTGAGGCGCTTGTTGTGTTGGTATCACCGCTGTATTCATGACGGGAGAGTTATATCTGTTAAGGGTAGATGCTTTGTGGTCTATGGTGATGCTATTATTCAGCCTGGGCAGGCTGATAATGGTATAGAGAGCCTTTACAAACGCGAGTTTATGTGCGTTTGTCTAGTCCCTGAGTCGGAAATGGTATGAAAACGATAAACTTATCCGAAAGTGGTTACTTAAAAGACTATTTATTTGGATTGTTTACGATTAGTTATAATAAATTAACATAATTTTCCTATCAACAGACCAGCAGTTTTACTCTTCACGATAATTTTGCGATCGCGGTCAAAAAGAATCGAGCCACAGATTGTTACTCCTGTGCCCCTTTCGCTATGGCTTTGAATGTATTCTTGAGAACGAACATCGATAGTTTCGGCGATCGCAGTGTAAACTTGATTTACCCAATCACTACCAGTTTCAGCATCTAGCGATCGTAAATATGTTAGTGCTGCTTCGGCGGTCGCACTATTAAACACAACTTGGATATCTGGTGATTTTAAACCAGCGATCGCACAGTGCGCGGCTAAAATTTCCCGGCGTCCATCAGCCAAGTAGTGATGGGTGTGAAAAATTCCCCCAGCCAATTTCATCAGCTTACCGTGATAACCAAATAATAAGATTTCTTTCACAGCCAGCACATCAGCTTCTACTAACATTGGACCGAGCCAGTTAGCAGTTTTGACCAATTGCTCAGGATTAATTCCTAGTTTACGCGCCAAATCTAGGCCATTTTCCCCGATACAGAATACTAAACTCTCAAACCGACTAGCTTTATTTTGTAATTCGCTACGAAAAACTGCAAGTTGATCTGGTGTACTTAAGGGTTGAGAAATGCCAGTTGTGCCTAAAAGGGAAAGTCCTTCAACCACACCAAAGGCAGAATTTGAAGTTCTAACAGCAAGCGATCGCCCTTGGGGTAGAATAATCGTCACCGTGATTTTTTCCCCCGGTGCTAGCATTCGTTGCAAATTCTCTTGCAACAGCCTTTGAGCATAAGCATAAATAGCCGCCTTGTCATCAGCATTTAATTGCCTGCCAATTCCTTCGCCTCCTTTAATAATTACAGCATCATCACCCTGTTGTCGCCATTCCACCAATGCCCAAATCGGTGTATCTTTAGTGAGGTCAAGATTATCACCGGGATCGCTGCGGGTGATTGCTAAAGCCATACTTTCAGATAGTCCTGCTACCTGTTCAATTGGGATTTCTGCAATTTGAGCGGGTTCAATCAAATCTACAGACGCGAATTTTAGGGGTTGGCGATCGCGTAACCAGTGTAAAGCTGCAAGAGCAGCAGCGATTGCAAATACCGGGAGTGTGTATCCAGAACGGGACATTTTGTAAATTTAAAAGTCAAAATAATTCTTCAAAAATAAAAACAGTTTCAAATGGTAATTTAGACCTCAACTATAGCTTGCTTCCTTCAGGGTAACGGTAAAGTTGAGCCGATGCAGATACCCTCATATTCTCACCAAATAACCTCTCAGCGTTCGGTTCCAACGCCGTGTTAGCCATCCTTACCAAGCATTTTGATGATGTGTTTGGCAAGCAGTTCTTTAATTTCTTGATGCCTTGGAACAGGTTGAGATACTTTCGTTCTTGGGTTCTGATACCAGTCATGTTTACCACCATGACAAATAAATACACAACCCATTTCTTCCAGGGGTTTAATCAAGTCCCGTCGTTTCACGATCCCTCAAGTTGAGCCACTCTTCGGACATTGGGGATTGTGCCATTCGTTAATTCTTTGTAAATATCAGTTAAGTTCTCCTTCAATTCGTTTTCGGTTTCTGCCTGAGTCCAGTAGTCTGGATACTCCTGGAGATAGCCAAGCCACATCTCCTCATCTTGCCAGTAAACATATTTCTTGGTTGTCATCGGGTGAATGACTTATGAACTTCTCCAACTATGTCAACCATCTTATCAAACAGGGCGATCGCACTATCATAGTCGTCCAGAGTCCTACTCACTGAGCAAACTGTCAGCCTGCAATGGATACACATGGCGTACAGCTAATAGATATACCAACGCTATGCTTAAAGGCTTGCGGTTAGGGTGTGTCGCCCTCTGTGACTTGTGGCATTGACTCAATTAGTGCCCTTAGCACCTTATTGACTGATTCTGGTGTTGTAAAAACTTGAGCTACATCTTCATCTAGAACCACAACTTTTAGCAATTGCTTTCTACTTTGAGCAGCAAAGCGGTTAGGCTTCGCCTTTTTATAATCAAAGTGGTACTCAGCTAGAAGCTCGTCGTCTGAATTGTATGACTCCTCAAAAGGCGTTTTGCTCATAATCTTCACGCTTCCTTCGAGTGGCTAAACGGGCACTGATAATGCGAATGATAAACGAAACATCATGCTTCTCAAGGTTTAACGCTGCCTTCTTTGGGTTCCACTCAAATTCCATGCAAAATTTTTTCTGCCACCTTGTCCTGGAGTTTAGCAAGGCTGTGACGATGCTCCATCAACAATCACAAAGTCACCCTTGCCACAAAATTACGAATTACGAATTAGTTAGACTCCCGCTCCTGATAATAGAGCTTCCATAGCTGACCAAGAAATTCCTTGTTGAATATAACGCGGGGCTTCAGGATTGTAAGGACTGGTTACTCGGTCAATGTTGAGGATGTTTGCCCCATCTGGCATAACTGGTACATCTGCATCAAATGCCGTTGGACGCATCAAAGAACTGGAAAAGCCTTTGAAAATAGCAATTGTATCTTGCTCATCGGCAATTTCCACCGTTACAAGTAGGACTTCTTGGCGGCGTTTAGCGGTGTATTCTTCCAGTCGCTTGCCAATGGAACTCATTTTTTTAAGAGTAGGGGTGTAGTGACGCAGCGACGGTTACTGTGGTGTGGCCGAGCGTCCCTGCTTGCCCAGCTTAATCAGAACAAAATAGCTTAAGTAAAGCACATAAATTACTAAACTAGTTATGCCAAGAAAACCTAAGAACTCAGCCTTGCTATTAGCATGGAAATATTCTTTGAATAGCAATGGAGCCTCAAACCAGACGCTACAATAGGGAGTCTTTAGCGCATTGCTAGAAAAAGCACAAACCAAAAAAGGGATAAAAGCTAGTGTACCCAAAATACAATAAACAGTTGTAGCCCAGCGCCAAGAGGTAAAAAGAAATTTCAAAGAGCCACTGGTTTGATACTCAATTTCATCGTTGAGATCCACCCAGAACCATAGCGAAATCGGGATCAAAATCCGAGCCATCAACCCAGAGATAAAGCTAACTGGATATTGGGCAATCATTAAGTAAATCGTGATTGCCACCAAGCTTGATATTCGCCAGTATATAGTCAATAAGCGTTGTATGCTTTCTGCTTTTTGTACAAATGCCCAAATCAGAAGAATTAGCGGAATAATTACCAGGAATAATACCGCCAGTCGGTAATCAATCCAGACAAAAGGGCGAAACCAAATATTATAGTCCATAGTTGTTCTCAAACAATAAATAAAAAAGAATTTAGAAGTCAGGAGTCAGAATAAATCAACTAGGGTTTTATCCACTACCTGATTGTAGACCGCTTAATAAGGCAGGGATCTTAAACTCTTTCAGTATTTAGGCAAACAATAGCCGAAATCCTAATTTTCAGATAGGGGCAATAGCCTGCGGTCAGCCTTCGTCTACATGAATTCCCCCTACTAGCGTGTAGTTTTGCGTAAGTCCTACCTTTTATTTAGGAGTCAGTCGGACTCCAATTCATCCTGAATTCTTTTTGATAATAGTTTAATCAAAGCATAAAGCTCAGTGGTTAGCCTCAAGACTGCGCTCTAACTTCTTTCTCTAAGCAAGTGGCTCTCCAACTCATCCGATTTCACGAAATTTATACTACAAACAAGTTTATAGGGGCGTACAGATGTACGCCCCTATAGCTAATTGATTAAATTTTAACCCTTAGACATTCCTAACTCCAGATATCTCACCAATTTTCCACCCGTTGGAGAAAATGATCAAATAGGAGAGTACTATTTTTGCCGGGAGTAGCGTAAAAGTGCGAAATCTCAGTAAGTAAATCCTGGTTGCTTGCTGACCAAAGGAACAGAAAATTTACTTGCCTCAATTTCTAGTCGTCATAAACCCGGCATTCAATTGCGTCTGGGTTATCATCACAATACTGTTCTAGAGAGTTTTTTGGCTTGCTTTGGCGTTTGTGGGAAGCTTCAGCTTGCAATTCCTCTACTGCATCCCAAGCAGCAGCACACTCTGGTGAGTTGCTACCGTTAATATCACAGACAGTACGCGCTTGTTCCACTTCTTCGTGGATTTTTTCTTGAATGTCGCTCTTTGCTGTTTCTTGGATGTTGGTCATTGCTTTAGTCTCGTTGTGTGTTGGTGAACTACCACACACCAACCGCTAGGCGGTATAGTGTGGGCTTCCCAGTTCATCGGGAATAGCCAAGAGAACTGTGTAATCCTGTTGGTCTTACATTCCCTCCAAGGGCAGAAGTCCTGGTTCCCAAGACCGAAATTTTTGATCTTGCAATATATACCTATTAGCTTGGTTTTCGCTTACGGCATTGATGGTCAAGATGTTTGATCATACCAAAATAAAGTTCGTTTTTCCATGTTTTTCCCACCCGCTTTATATCTCGCCACTGATTCTGAGTACATAATTCAGTGGGGAACTTCCGGTGTAAAATTTAATACTAGTATAGAAGAACTTCACAAATGGCAGTTTTTGGCTTTATTACTAACCATTCTAACCATTTAGCTGATCATAAGTTAGTGTTTTAGCCGATTGATTTCTAACCAACACAACAAAATGCTGCATCTATGATGCATTTAGCTTTATTTTTTAAGATTTTGTGGAATCAGTAGTAGAGATAAATAATCATACAATATATTGAGATGCATATATTTAAGGAATGACGACCCCAGTTTTTTGGGATGCAGGAAACAAAGGGCTGGCGTCAATTCTTGTAAAATGTAATTCTTCCCAAAATAAAAAATCAAAACCTACTAGCCTAAAAAGAGAAAGAAGCTCAAAACTCATGGCAGACCAAATGCAGTGGGCAAACGCCCTATCAACCCGTCATTCTTTGGAAGCCGCCGTTACAGATGTGGTGGAACGAGCTGTCTCATCGTTAACAGCACCTGCGGATCTAGGACTGGTATTCATTTCGTCTGCTTTTACGAGTGAGTATTCCCGACTGTTACCTTTGTTAGCTGAGAAACTTTCTGTGCCAGTGCTAATTGGCTGTAGTGGTGGAGGTGTGATTGGGACAACAGTTAGCGGAGAAACCCAAGAACTAGAAGCTGAACCAGCTATCAGCTTGACTTTAGCACACCTTCCAGGGGTGAAGATTCAAGTCTTTCATGTTGTTGCTGAAGAATTACCTGATTTAGACAGTTCACCAGATACTTGGCTTGATATGATCGGTGTGCCAGCATCACCGACACCCCAGTTTATCTTACTGTCTAGTTCCTTCGCTTCTGGAATCAACGATTTGTTGCAGGGGCTGGATTTTGCTTATCCAGGATCAGTGATCGTAGGGGGACAAGCTAGTGGTGGGGGAATGGGTGGTCGTATTGCCCTATTTTGTAACGATGCCGGCGGTGAGGAAGACCAAAGCCTGTATCGTGAGGGCACTGTTGGTATAGCTTTGACTGGCAATATTGTTTTGGAAACGATTGTCGCCCAAGGATGCCGACCGATTGGCAAACCATTGCAAGTCACAAAAGCCGATCGCAATATTATTCTGGAGTTAGATGAGAAAGTACCTCTGATGGTGTTGCGAGATTTGATTGCCAGTCTCACCGAACAAGAACGTATTTTAGCACAGCATTCTCTGTTTGTTGGTGTGGCAATGGATGAATTTAAGCTGGCTTTGCAGCAAGGAGACTTTTTAATTCGGGGTATTCTTGGGGTCGATCCAACAGCTGGGGCGATCGCAATTGGCGATCGCGTCCGTCCTGGTCAAAGGCTGCAATTCCACATCCGCGATGCCCAAGCTTCTGCTGAAGACCTAGAATTACTCCTCCAAAGTTATCAACACAAACGAGAATCTGAACCCTCTGCCGTAGCTGCCTTGATGTTTTCCTGTCTGGGGCGAGGTGAAGGACTATATGGTAAACCCAATTTCGATTCGGAACTATTTCGGCGCTACCTTAACGATATTCCTGTAGGCGGCTTTTTCTGTGGCGGTGAAATCGGCCCTGTTGGTGGCAGAACGTTCTTACACGCCTACACTTCAGCATTTGGAATTTGTCGCCAAAATCAGTTATAAAAAACTCCACCCACAAGGGGATGGAGTTTTTGGGCATGGGGAATGGGGCATAGGGCATGGGAAAGAAGTTACCTGTTTGGACTATGCCCTATGCCCCAAGGGTTGGGACGGCTATCCAGCCCTTTCAAGGTGGTGAAATTTGGAACGAAGATTGGTTATTTCAACCTTCAAAAAACCCAAAATCTGAGCCGGGATTCAAGATGGCAGCACTAAAACAACGTATCTTCGTTTGTCACCTTGAAAGGGCTAGTATTCAGGACTTACGCATTGACAATAAATACCAAATAGGTATCAGGTGAAAAACCACATCTTTCGTAGGGGTTTAGCATGCTAAACCCCTACAGCATTGTCTATTTACGACCAAAAGATAATTAATAAAAGCCGGAAACAACCTATTTTGATTGAGGCATATCATGATGAATTTGTACAGTGGTTAAGTACTAGTATTTTTATTGGTTAGCGATCGCCTAAAATCTTCTCAATAAGTAGGCGATTGAGATGGAAACATTATTCTTGACAAGATGTGTTTACCCTGCGGCTATAGCTGTTTGTTTAGCATTTAGCTGTCCTTCTATATTTGCAGATATATCGAGATAAACACTCTAAATATTTGTATATATAGACAAATATATTCCTTGTATAGGGTAGTTTAAATATGAATTTATACCTTGTGTTCTTGAGCAAAAAGCTCGATGATTAATTGAGAAAGCTCATAGCTATAGGTTAGTTAATCATAATGCTGCTATACTTCATTGTTTTTTCTGATTCATCGCCAGAAAATATCTGATATTCATCTGAAATTTATTCATGTCGGAGTTCGACTAATCCAATGCTACAAGGATGGATTCAAATTGCATTAACGCTACTAATTATAGTAGTGATAACTCCATTTTTTGGGAAATACATGGCTCGTGTATTCCTAGAACAAAGTACTTTTCTCGACGTGATTTTGAATCCGCTTGAACGAGTGCTTTATTCTTTGGTTGGCGTTCAAACCCAAGAAAATATGACGGGTTGGCAGTATGCGCGATCAATACTGTACAGCAATGTAGTCATGGCGTTGCTGATTTTCTTCGTGATCGCAAATCAGGGATGGCTACCCCTTAACCCAACCAAGATAGGCGCCCCAACCTGGGACACCATAGTACACACTACAATTTCCTTTATTACCAATACCAACCAGCAGCACTATTCTGGTGAAACTTACTTGAGCTACGGTAGTCAAATGTTGGGGCTGGGCTACCACATGTTCACCTCGGCTGCAACGGGCATAGCAGTTGCGATCGCCTTTATTCGAGGCTTGACGGGTAGACCTTTGGGCAACTTCTATGTAGACCTAATTCGCTCGATAACCCGAATTTTGCTGCCGATTAGTATTGTCGGCGGGATCGTTTTCATGGCCCTTGGTGTGCCAGAAACCTTGGCAGGACCTGCGGTGTTTCCGACTTTAGAAGACCCTAATATTAGTCAGGCGATCGCTCTTGGCCCAGTTGCCCACTTTGAAATTATCAAACAGCTAGGCGAGAATGGCGGCGGCTTTTTTGCGATCAACTCCGCACACCCCTTTGAAAATCCCAACGCATTTTCTAACTTAATTCAGATCGTGGCAATGCTTTCGATTCCCACGTCCCTGATCTTTACCTATGGCTTGTTTGCAAATAACACCAAACAAGCCTGGCTACTCTACGGCATGGTCGGTGTAATTTTTGTCGGATTTTTGATTGTCACCGCCATTGGGGAATATAACGGCAATCCGGCTGTAAATGCGCTTTTGGGCAGTCAGCAAGTGAACCTAGAGGGTAAAGAAGTCCGCTTTGGTTGGGCACAATCTGTACTGTTTGCCGTAAGTACAACTGGTACTATGTGCGGCGCTGTCAACAGTTTCCACGACTCCTTCATGCCCGCCGGCGGTTTTATTTTTCTCTCTAATATGTTCCTGCAAATCATGTGGGGCGGACAGGGTACAGGAACAGCTTACTTGTTTGCCTATAGCATCCTGGCGGTATTCGTCACTGGTTTGATGGTGGGACGCACGCCAGAATTTCTGGGACGCAAGATTGAAAAGCGTGAGGTTGTGCTTGCAAGCTTCCTGATTTTGCTGGTTCACCCCATCGCCATTTTGATTCCAGGGGCGATCGCCTTAGCTTTTCCTGACCAACTGGCAGGGATTAGCAATCCTGGGTTTCACGGCTTTTCTCAAGTAATTTACGAATATGCCTCAGCTGCTGCCAACAACGGTTCTGGCTTTGAAGGTTTAGGCGATTCACAACCTTCTCCGTTAGCGATCGCTACGGGGACAAAAACTACTGCAACCGCCCTCTGGTGGAATCTAAGTACCTGCTTCAGTTTACTAGCCGGACGCTATATTCCGATCATTGGTTTGTTGTTGTTAGCAGATAGTATGTCTCGCAAACAAGCTGTTCCCTACACGACTGGTACATTGCGAACTGATACCGGATTATTTACAGGTGTCACCGCAGGCGTGATTTTAATTCTAGGCGCACTTACATTTTTCCCAGTATTAGCATTGGGTCCCATCGGTGAAGCCTTTTTTATCGCCAAAGGTATTGGGTAGGGAGTGGGCTTGCCGTGAGCGTAGCCGAATGGGAATGGGCTTGCCGTGAGCGTAGCCGAATGGGAGTGGGGGGATGAGGGGGACAAGGAAAATTAGAGGCTGATTCATCTATCCACCTCGGAACTCCGTTCATCCACCTCGGAACTCCGTTCATCCACCTCGGAACTGGATTCATCCACCTCGGAACTGGATTCATCCACCTCGGAACTGGATTCATCCACCTCGGAACTGGATTCATCCACCTCGGAACTGGATTCATCCACCTCGGAACTGGATTCATCCACCTCGGAACTCCGTTCATCAACTTTGGAACTGGATTCATCCACTTCGGAACTGGATTCATCCACCTCGGAACTCCGTTCATCCACCTCAAAGACTCATGCCCAAAATTTAATATATGCCAACTACTACTGATTCTCCTTCAGCCCGGACTGCATCTGGAACTCGTGATTCGCGCAGGCACACGCCCAAAGCGGATTTGCGGGGACTTTATCAGAGAGCAATTCGGGAGTCATTTATCAAGCTCGATCCTCGAATTACCGTCAGAAACCCAGTTATGTTTGTTGTTTGGGTGGGGACGATTGTCACCTTTCTAGTCACCCTTAACCCAAATCTGTTTGGTACAATCCAGGCAGATATGAACCAACAACGCGTCTTAAACGGGTTGATTACCTTTATTCTGTTTTTCACACTCCTTTTTGCCAACTTTGCCGAAGCCGTAGCTGAAGGACGCGGTAAAGCCCAGGCTGATTCACTAAGAACGACGCGATCGGATACGATCGCTAACAAAATCCTCCCTGATGGTTCGATAGTAAAAGTCAGTTCTACGGAACTGCGGCGGGGGGATTTGGTGCAAGTGGTTGCAAATAATATGATTCCCGCCGATGGGGATGTAATTAAAGGTATCGGCTCAGTGGATGAGTCTGCAATTACCGGGGAATCTGCTCCTGTATTGAAGCAACCGGGTACAGATATTGCCAGTTCGGTGACAGGCGGTACACGCCTACTCTCTGACGAGTTGACAATTCGCATTAGTGCTGATCCTGGTCAAGGCTTTATTGATCGGATGATTGCCTTGGTAGAAGGGGCACAACGCACCAAGACTCCCAACGAAATTGCCTTGACAGTATTGCTAGCAGTACTAACACAGGTGTTCTTGATTGTGGTGTCAACAATACCTCCCTTTGTGGGCTATATTGCCAGCTTTATCAGCACAGCCTTTGGGGTTGAGGCGGGAAACAGTTTGCGTGCAGGTGCTAGCGTTGCCATCCTGATTTCGCTACTCGTAGCTTTGATTCCCACAACTATTGGTGGTTTGCTCAGTGCGATCGGCATCGCAGGTATGGACAGGGTTGCCCAGTTTAATGTCATCGCTACCTCTGGTCGAGCAGTAGAAGCTTGTGGTGACATCAATACGCTGGTGCTAGATAAGACAGGCACGATCACCTTGGGGAACCGCATGGCTGATGAGTTTATTCCCCTGAATAATCACTCACTAAAAGACGTGGCGCAAGTCTCCCTAGCTGCTAGCTTGTTTGACGAGACCCCAGAAGGCAAATCAATTGTAGTTTTAGCAGAAAAGTGCCAGGCTGCGGTAGACTTTAACAGTGACAAAGCCGAAGGTGTGGAGTTTTCGGCAAAAACCCGCATGAGTGGCACAAATCTACCCGATGGCAAACAAATTCGTAAAGGAGCAGTGGATGCCATTAAAGGGTTTGTCCGTTCCCGTGGCGGAGAAGTTCCTGATGATACAGACGCAGCTTATGAGCGCGTTTCCCGATTAGGAGGTACGCCCTTAGCTGTCTGCCAAGATGCCGAGATTTATGGTGTCATCTACCTCAAAGATATTGTCAAACCTGGTCTGCGGGAACGATTTGACCAACTCCGCCGCATGGGTGTTCGCACTGTTATGCTCACAGGTGACAACCGAATTACCGCTTCGGTAATTGCCGAAGAAGCTGGGGTTGATGATTTCATTGCCGAAGCGACTCCAGAAGACAAAATTGAAGTGATTCGCTCCGAACAATCTCAGGGTAAACTGGTGGCAATGACCGGAGATGGTACTAACGATGCCCCTGCCCTAGCTCAAGCAAACGTGGGTGTGGCAATGAACTCTGGGACACAAGCTGCTAAAGAAGCCGCTAACATGGTGGATTTAGACTCTGACCCCACGAAGCTAATTGACCTAGTAACCATCGGAAAACAGTTGTTGATTACTCGTGGAGCATTGACAACATTCTCGATCGCTAACGATATTGCTAAATATTTTGCGATCATTCCCACGATCTTTGCAGCTGCTGGAATCGGCGCACTGAATATTATGGCATTAAAGAGTGCCCAATCTGCGATCGTCTCGGCGCTGATTTACAATGCCTTGATTATTCCGGCATTAATTCCGCTAGCACTCAAAGGGGTAAAGTTCTTGCCTTTAACAGCAGATCAACTCCTACGTCGCAACATCTTGATCTATGGCCTTGGTGGAATCGTTGCTCCCTTCATTGCCATCAAACTGATAGATATTATCTTACCTTTGTCTTAATTTACTATGAAAGCCGTTCAGAACCGACGCACTATCGTTGCATCCCAAGTATTAGAAGAAATAACTGAAATCTGGTGTCAATGGCGTAGACAAAAGCTGCCACTGTATTTGTTCCTGGCAATGTGTTTCAATCTAGTGGTTGCACCTTTAGTCTATGCAGCCACTGGTGAACAACTTTCCCGCAGTCAATCTTGGGGATTGGGGCTGTTAGGACTGGTGACAGTAGGGCTTTCCATCTATTTATTTTTTGTAATGTTTGTACCGGAGAAATTCTAATGAGTTTTGCACGCGAAGCCAGCAGAGCTGTTCGTTCTACATTGGTACTCTGGATAATCGGCGCAATTATTTATCCTTTGGCGATGATTGCCATTGGGCAAACTGTGTTTCCGTTTCAAGCAAACGGTAGTCTTTTGAAAAATAGCGCCGGTCAAGTTGTCGGTTCTGCCTTAATTGGTCAACCTTTTACTAGCGATCGCTATTTTAACAGCCGTCCCAGCACCACCAGCTACAGCACAGCCGATCCCAAAAAAGATGATGCGGGAGTTTTGAAAACTGGGGTTTCTGGTGCTAGTAACTTGGCTCCCAGTAATCCCGCATTACTGGAACGCATCAAAGGTAAGGATGATCCAGATCCCACCAAAAAAATTGAAGGTGACTTGAATCGTCTGAAAAAAGCAGGTGTGCAACCGACTGGCGATCTACTCTATACCTCTGGTTCCAGCCTTGACCCCCATATTACCCCCGAAGCTGCGATCGCCCAAATTGCACGAGTAGCTAAGGCGCGAGGATTTCAGCCGAGCCAACTGGAAACTTTGATTGCTCAAAACACCGATGGTCGCTTTCTTGGCATCTTTGGTGAGCCTGGAGTGAATGTGTTGAAGCTGAATTTAGCTCTCGATCAGACTAAGAAATAAAGGCATGGCAAATAGCGAAAAGGGAGTTTTGCTGATTACTGCTACGCCTCCTATTCGGAATGCTTATCTATAGCAATCCTTAATGATTACTTAAAATCGGAAAGTTTAGATTCCCGACTTATTAAATAAGTCGGGGATTTTTTTGTTAACGAATAATTAAGTAGCGTAAGTCCTGATCGATATCAAAACCTCACCCCCAACCCCTCTCCTTAGTAAGGAGAGGGTAGAGAAAGCACAGGTTTATCGGTGTGAGGTTAAGCTGTATCTCACTGCTATATATAGGACTAGTATTTAATTTTTGAAATACACGTAGTGAACCCTTTAGGCTAAAATAGTGCATTAGACGTAGACGTAGGTTGGGTGGAGCAAAGCGCAACCCAACTGATTATCAGGATGTTGGGTTACGCAAAGCCTCCAACGCCACTTGCTACAACGCGGGAAACCCGCGCAACGCAGTGGCTCCCCAACCTACAATTTTTTTGCAACATTTTGGACTAGACAGTCCACTACAAGACTACCGAGATTTTTTCAGAAATCAAATATGATTCCTATATCAAAACTATATCTCTAAATATATGCCTCAAAAGGTAATAAATAAACATATATTTGATTTATTTAATACATTTTATATATCCTCAAAATATATCTAAAAAAAACATATTTTTTCTATAGAATATTGGACAATACTATTAGAGTTAAAAAATATTTTTGTGTTAAAAGACAAAAAAGCTTTAGAACCAAGCCTGTTTGGTGTTTTAATCCAAGTTAATAGTGTTTATTGTGGCATTCATTTAACTGAAATTCAATTACCCGATCAATGCGTTTTTCTAGGAATTTTACGAGAAAGTCAAGTCATTTCCGCAACAGACAATCCCGCAATTTTTGCTGGAGACTATATCTTAGCGATCGCAATCCATCCCATGATGGTTCCGGCTCTCAAAGTAACTCTCAAGAAAATTCATTCTGTTTACTATTCCCTCAACAGTTGCTTGCTGGAAGCTCGACCAACAGCCTGCCAATCTGTTGATTCAGATGATTCAGAAGTTCTAGCTAATTTCCCTTCCACATATTATTAGATAGATGAACATTTACTTCTTCTCTTATCATGCACCTGACCCGAAGATGATTAAAGATTTAGGTACTGCAATTACAACTCAATTTAAGGGCGAAATTAGCGATATTTACTCTAAAGGCAATCTGATATTTTTTACCGAAACTCTGTTTCTGGGTGGGCAAAGAATTAGAGCCAGCCATACTATTCCCACAGAATCGATTGTGATTGTTGAAGCTCCACCCATATTACAAGGGGATTGGTTAGCAGCAGAAGTTTCTACACTTTTGGTTACTAATATGAAGCCAGAAACTACGGCTTGGGGTGCCGTTGTCCTCAACTATTGCGGATTAATTAAGATTCATCAGATTAAAGTTATCACCTCTCCTTGGAGCAGCCACACCGAGACTGAGGCAGATAGTGATCAGGTAACAAGTAAAGAAAAGTTGCAACTAACTAATTCTTCTGGTTTATTTTCAATAGCAAATATCTTCAAAAACTGGGGATGGAAACCAAGCAAAGCTGTATCTCGCTAGTTTCTAAAGATGTTCAATTGGAGATGACCTTTATTAAATGTGAGTTCGACTAACTAAAGGTTTTTAATATGCATATTTCGGACTTTTTCCGACTTGATGTATCAGCCCAAAAAAGTGTTCATCAGTCCACCCTAATTGAAGCAATCGTACCTAAGACAACAGTTAATTATCCAAAACCACAGCAGGGAGACATTCCCTTTGTAGCAGTGTTTTTGGCTCACATTTCCTTCATGATTGTTTGGGGAATTGTCGTTTTTATCGTTTCATCTGCCTCGAAATCGGTACAAGATGCAGCCCAAAATGCGGTACAAGATAAAGACGAAATACTAAGCATCAAAGATTTACAGCAACAACCCTGTAAAAACTGCCAATTTTTTAACAACAACAACTATCTAAAGTGTGCAGTACACCCTTCCACTGCTCTAACTAAAGAAGCACTAAATTGCTCTGATTATATGTCTAAATAGAGTTCTTCTACCTATAATAGGTGAGTTTCCCGCTACACCTATAGCGATCGCTTTATGCCAATCCCCAGTATGCTCCAAGGCTTTGTGCAAATCTTTCTCACCCTATTCTTGGTTGTGGTGTCAGTACCAATACTAGGACGCTACCTAGCTGAAGTCTTTTTGATGCAAAGAACCTGGCTCGATCCAGTGATCAACCCATTGGAGCGTTTAATTTATCTCCTCATTGGTATTGAACCGCAAGAGAGCATGACTGGAAGAGAATATGCGATCGCTGTCCTACTCAGCAATACAGCAATGGCAGTTTTAGCCCTGTTGCTGCTGGTATTTCAGAGTTCACTACCGTTGAATCCTACTAATTTAGGAATGCCCACTTGGGATACAGCATTACACACCACCATTTCTTTTTTGGTTGCGGCAGATTTACAACACTATGTCCCAGAAAGCACAATGTCCTACCTGAGCCAGATCACAGCCTTGGGCTTCTTAATGTTTGTTGCACCTGCTACGGGATTAGCGGTGGGAATTGCCTTCGTTCGTGCCTTAACAGGTAGACCTTTGGGCAACTTTTATGTAGATTTGACTCGCTCGATGACGCGAGTGCTGCTACCCTTGGCTATTGTGAGTACGGTGTTGTTGATCTGGGGTGGTGTACCCGAAACCCTTGCTGGGCCTGTAAATATTACCACATTAGAGGGAGCAACTCAGGCGATCGCTCGTGGCCCGATTGCCCACTTTGAAAGCATCAAAATGCTAGGTGAGAACGGTGGAGCCTTCTTTGGTGGCAACTCTGCTCATCCTTTTGAAAATCCCAATGGCGGCACCAATTTGCTACAAGTGGTGGCAATGTTGCTGGTTCCCACAGCATTACTTCATACCTACGGTATCTTCATCGGTAACTTAAAACAGAGTCGCCTACTGTTCTGGATGGTGTTCACCATTTTTGTAGTCTTAATTGGTGTGACTGCCGTAGGTGAATATCAGGGCAATCCCGCCGTCAATGCCCTGTTGGGTAGTCAGCAGCCCAATTTGGAGGGTAAAGAAGTCCGGTTGGGCTGGGCGGAAACTGCGTTATTCGCCATCACTACAACAGCAACTATGACTGGTTCTGCTAACGGTATGTTCGACTCGTTAATGCCGTCTGGTGGATTTTGTGCTTTGCTCAACCTGTTTTTGCAAGTGATCTGGGGAGCGATGGGCACTGGTGCCGCTTCTTTGGTCGTGTATATGTTTTTGGCAGTGTTCCTGACTGGCTTAATGGTGGGACGAACGCCAGAGTTTTTGGGACGAAAAATCGAGAAATGGGAAATTACCCTAGCAAGTGTAATTATTCTGATCCATCCGCTATTGATTTTGCTGCCCAGTGGTATTACCCTAGCTTTTCCTGACCAACTTTCAGGCATGAGTAATCCTGGCTTTCACGGGTTTACACAAGTGATTTATGAGTATGCATCGGCAGCGGCCGGCAACGGTTCCGGTTTTGAAGGCTTGGCAGATACCCAACCCGCCCCCACTGCTTTGTGGTGGAACCTGACAACAGCATTTACCCTCTGGATGGGACGGTTTATTCCGATCATTGTTTTGTTACTGCTAGTAGATAGTCTGTCATCCAAGCAATCTGTACCTCCCTCAAGGGCAACCCTAAGTACAGATACCAAATTATTTACCAGCGTGACTGCCGCCACTATTTTGATTTTGGGAGCATTGACATTTTTTCCGGTTTTGGTTTTAGGGCCTGTTGCTGAAGCCTTCCAAATCGCCATC
Organism: Nostoc sp. NMS7; assembly: GCF_017115085.1. Taxonomy (GTDB): domain Bacteria; phylum Cyanobacteriota; class Cyanobacteriia; order Cyanobacteriales; family Nostocaceae; genus Nostoc. The sequence continues at coordinate 37,085 of NZ_JABXKJ010000148.1, forward strand.
GGAAAATAGCACAATTACAGCACTCCGATAACCTTTGACTAATTCCTAATTCGTAATTTTTTGAGTTAAAAAACTAGGTTTTTGATCATGAGTAAATTAATGGCACAGTCCAATTATGAAGATAAAAATAGCTTTCTCTACCCTCGCAGTAGCTACTACGGTGAATTTAAGCCAAAGAACTTAGTATTTAACGCCAATCTCCAAGAATTTGCTCAAAAAGTTGGCTACATCAGTAGTTTAGAAACGGCTGGAAAACTATCTCCTGAAGAAGCTTTCGGTAAAATTGAAGTCCTCTGGAAAGAGTTGGAGCGTAGTAAAAATAAGCTGGCAATCGGTAACGATGTATCAGTTTAATTGAGTTGAATAATCTTGATGGAAGTGCAATAACAGCGATGCAGTGATTAGTAAGCTGATAACATTTAAACATTTGAAGTGTTGAAACTTCATTTTATAAACCTGAACAGATTTTATGAAACAAAAAGAGACGATATTTGTTATTCCGACTCATCGATTGAGAGATGTAGCACAGACCATCGAAAAATATGATGAGAATTTCTGGGCAAATGGTCATGCTTTAAAAATTATTGTATTTGATGATTCCAGCATTGCCAACCACGAGAAATATTACCCAATTTTAGAACAGACTAAGACTGTCAATGACCTGTTTTATGTCGGACCCCAACAGAAAGAGGAATTTATTACATTTTTAAATGAAAGACTGCGCGATAAGAAACTAGAATCATTAGTCAAAAACTTATTCCGACCTAGTTATGGAGGAAATCGCAACTTCACACTGATGTATACCCTTGGTCATTTAATGGTTAGTGCAGATGACGATATGCGACCAGATGCATTAATTGAAACTAGCCCAGAATCTTTAACAGGCGATGAAATATGTCGAGGTAAATTAATCAAGTCAAATCAGCAAGGCGGCTACATCCATAAATCTTTTGACTTACTCACAGCTTTTAGTGATGTTCTAGGTCAAAAAGCCTGCCATGTACCGGAAAACTTCGAGGCTGGAGAATTGGTTGTTGATACAGCAATGGATTTAGAAACCAATACGACTAAGGGTTACTTTCGGGAAAATAGTCTCTTATTACAACAGGGAAGAGTATTGAATAATGCGATCGTCAAGATTGCCCAGACTTTTCGCACAGGAACTAATGATATCGATACACTTGATTTTATTCAAATGTATCTCAATGATGAAAACCAAATAAGTCCAAATGACCTAAATGATTTTTATATTCTTACGAATTTTCGACCTGTTATTACTAACAAAAACTGGAGAATGGATTGTGGAGTCGCTGGATATGATAATCAGCTAGGTTTACCACCATTTTTTCCAACTAGGCTGAGGTTTGAAGATTATATTTACAGGATTTGGATACAGCAAGAGGGGATTGTGGCTGCACACGTTGATGCTGTCCAAAACCATATAAGAAATAACTATATGCGTAATCCTCTGGCTAGTGAACTCTTTAATGAGGAAATATGTAGCCTGCTGAAAAAGAAGATTAAAAGCAGTGTTTATCATCTTGATGACCTGGGAATCAAGTTTGATTACTCTGGCGAGGTAACGTTGCTAGACTCGGAAGAAATCCTGGAAAAAATCTCTGCTATCCACAGCCAAGTAGTCAAAGCTTCAATGTCTACCCAGAATGAAGAACGTAAGCAGTCCATGCAATTTTTTGCTGAGAACTTATCGAGAGCATTTTATGGGTTTGAACCAGACTTTTTTCAGCAAAATGTTTCCAGAATTATCGATGATGTCATTAGCCAATTTCACGGTTCTCTAGAAATATGGCCAACTCTAGTGGAAATCTGTTACTTTTACAAAGATAAAAAAGATTTACCGCAAATCAGGGTTAAGAATAAGAAGGTAAAGTCTAGAAATGGCACAAAATCGAGCGAAATTATTGTATAAATGTGACCTTTGGCAAACAAGCCATCTGCAAGACTTTACGATTCTTCATCCCCAAAAATTTTCTTAGACATATAGCAATCCTATTTAATTCAGATCCCCGACTTCTTCAAGAAGTCGGGGATCTTGTTTCTTACGAATGATTCAGGATTGCCATAGCATACATTAAATAAAAAATAACGAATCACAGAGGAGCGGAGGACACCGAGAGAAGGAAGAAATGCTTAACTGAACTGTATTGCCTTATGTTAGGATATTTGACATACACTAGGAACAAGATTAACCAAAAAAATCTGGAAATAGTCATTGAGAAGTACCTGCAAAACCAGAATCAATAACTGCCAAGTGCATGACAGCATCATTTATTAACATAGATAGAACCAAAAAAATTAAAGTAGCAGATAACTTATCTAGGTGCTATTCTAAGCGTAAAAACGTTCTATGTAGTAGTTAATTTAGTATGTATGCAAACATTAATTATTGATAACTATGACTCTTATACTTTTAATCTTTACCAGATGATTGCCGAGGTAAATGGGGAACTACCTCTGGTAATTCGTAATGATCAGCTTAACTGGGATGAATTGAAAAAAATTGCATTTGACAACATTGTGATTTCACCTGGCCCCGGTCGTCCAGAAAGGTCAGAAGATTTTGGAGTCTGCCGACAGATAATTGAGAATGTGAATGTGCCTTTGCTGGGAGTTTGTCTGGGACATCAAGGACTTGGCTATCTACATGGTGGAAGAGTGATTCATGCACCGGAAGTTCGACACGGTAGACTCAGTAAAATTTATCATAATAATTCCAAATTATTCCAAGGCATTCCCAGTCAGTTTTCTGTGGTGCGCTATCACTCCTTGATAATTGCGGATGAATTACCTGAGTGCCTAGAAAAAATTGCTTGGACTGAGGAAGGATTGGTGATGGGATTGCGTCATCGACATCTACCTTTTTGGGGTGTGCAGTTTCACCCAGAGTCTATCTGTACAGAATATGGACAAACATTACTAGAAAACTTTAGAGATATCACGCTGCAATTTATAGATAAATCGTCAAGAAGTTCAGAAAAGCGGTATTGGACTGGATATGGATTTATTGCTCCTCCTATTGATGAACCTTGCCAAGAAGAGGAAGAGAAGTTTGAAGTTCATAGCCGCAAACTGGATATTTGCCCGAACACAGAACAAATATTTGTCCATTTATTTCGGCAAGCAACAAATGCCTTTTGGTTGGACAGTAGCCGCGTGGAATCCGGTTTATCTCGCTTCTCGTTTATGGGCGATGGGAACGGGGAAAACAGCCTCTTGGTACGCTACCATACCCAAACCCAAGAACTGACGATCGCACATTCAGATTGTGTTACCTATCGCCGCGAAAGTATTTTCGAGTATCTCAAACGAGAAATTCACCTCCGAAGTTGCCAAGCTGATGATTTACCATTTGATTTTAACTGTGGATTTGTGGGCTATTTTGGCTATGAACTCAAGGCATCTGGATCGTCATTGGTACATTCTTCACCATTACCAGATGCAATTTTCTTATTTGCCGATCGCATGATTGCCATCGATCATCAAGAACAGTGTGTTTATTTGCTGCAATTAATCAAAAAAGGACAAACACAACAGTTAGAAACTTGGTTTGATACTATCCAACAACAACTCGAAACTCTGACTCCTCTTTCTCCCCTTGTACCTCAAGGAAATAGTCAGCCAGTCAAGTTTCATTTAAGTCGTACTTACCAGACTTACATTAATGATATTCACCATTGCTTAGAGGAAATTTATGAAGGGGAAACCTATCAAGTTTGCCTCACAAATCAGCTTTATACTGATATAACCCCCGATCCATTAACGTTCTACCGGACATTACGTAGGCTCAATCCAGCCCCCTATGCGGCATTTTTGCGCTTTGGTGAGATTGCGATCGCCTGCTCATCTCCAGAACGATTTCTGCGGATTGATCAGCAGGGTTGGGTAGAAACTAAGCCGATTAAGGGAACCCTGAGACGCGGAAAACTCCCTGAAGAAGATTTTATCCTCAAAGAACAGCTACGCAACAGCGAAAAAGATAGGGCTGAGAATCTGATGATTGTCGATCTATTACGCAATGATTTGGGACGAGTTTGTGAAGTCGGTAGCATTCACGTACCGAAGTTAATGGATGTAGAAACCTATGCAACGATGCATCAATTGGTAACAACTGTACGTGGGCATTTGCGGCCAGATTTAACAGCAATAGATTGCGTGCAGGCTTCATTTCCCGGAGGCTCGATGACAGGTGCGCCCAAACTCAGAACCATGCAAATTATTGATCGATTGGAACAAGAAGCGCGGGGAGTATATTCAGGAGCGATCGGCTTTTTGGGATTGAATGGTTCAGCCGATTTAAATATTGTGATTCGCACTGCTGTTCTGACTCCTAATCAAACTTCTATTGGTATTGGTGGCGGAATTGTGGCACTTTCCGAGCCGGAGATAGAGTTTCAAGAAACGCTGCTGAAAGCGGAAGCCTTAATTCATGCGATCGTTCTCACAATGCACGGGACATTTGAGCCAGACAGGTATGATATTGTAGGAGTAAAATCAAAGACTACGGATAGTTGTAAACCTATTGCAAAAATACTTTAACCGCCAGTAACTTAAGTCACTGGCTAATAGCATACCTCATACCAATTTGAAAAAAGAATGCGACACATGGTAAATGTTATAGAGAGGTAGCATCTAGGGTAGGGTGAGTAATAGTAGGGGTAACACATATCGATATCGAAGAAAGTGTCAAAGAACTCGAGGCGTTGGTACGTCAACAGAATAATGCACGACGTTAAAGTTCGGTTACAAGCGCTTTACATGATTAAAAATCAAGGTATGAGTGTGTGTGCGTAGCTTGCCGCCGTACCACTTCCCTACGGGACGCTGCGCGAACGTGGAAGCAAGCTACGCGAAGCGTCTCGTAGAGAAGGCATCGCTAAAATACTTGGGAAGCATCGAAGCACGGTGCAGCGGTGGCTAGCAGATTTCAGAGCGTATGGCAGACGTCGCGGTTTCACAGCAAGGAGTTTGAATGAGGAAACTTATCGCAGACCTATTCGTGTCGCTTGACGGCTTTGCATCAGGTGCTGATGAGAAGGCGTACTTTGGATACGACGGCCCTGACCTCTCAAGCTGGATACAAAGGGAAATAAGCCAGCCACAGGTCATACTTATGGGACGCAACACATATGTGATTCTCGCTGGATATTCAGCCACAGCCACTGACTCGGCTAGTGTCCGAATGCGGGAGTTGCCCAAGTTAGTCTTTTCAAATTCTCTCGATGAGCTGCTCACTTGGAGTAACACCAAAGTGATTGCGGGCAACTTAGAGCAGCAGATTCGTCTACTCAAACAACAGACTGGAGATCCAATCCGTATCTTCGGTAGCCTTCAATTGGTAAAGGGCTTGATGCAACTTGGTCTCGTTGATCGGTTGCGACTACTGGTCTTCCCATTAATTCTTGGAGATGCTGGACTGGAGCCAATATATGCCGGGTTTCAGAGAACTGCGCTCCATCTCGCCGAGACGCAAACTCTTGATTCGAGACTCATCCTCCTTGAGTACGAACCCGAAAATGATATCACTAGAGACTGATATAGATTCAGTGTCGAAGGAATTTTGTCACCGTGTTCAGGATCGCCTAACAAATCCCTTGCTTTGCATTTTATTTAATCCACGTTCCTAAGCGCGGAACTGGCTGGGTGAAACACCAAAATGGCGCTTGAAATGGCGGTTAAGGCGGCATTTGAGTAAATACTGATGTGGTGTTAACCCGGTCGATTGTTTAAACAAACGGCTAAAGTAATAAGGACTCATCTGCACCATTTCAGCCATAATCATCAGGCTAGGATTCTGCGCCGAATGCTGGTGAATATATTCAGTCACTTGTCCTAATCGAGCCTGTGATAATCCATCAGAATAGCTTGCAATTTTGGGCTTTTGGGTCAAGTAGTGCTGTAGTAAATGAGCAGAAAGTGCAGTTGCCATTGACTCGGTGTAGAGGCGATCGCAGACATTCTCAGACTCAAGATTTACTTTTAGAGCAATCCCAATTTGATAAATTAACGGGTCATTTAACTTGAACCAATTTTTGAAATGAATTCGTCGCTGGCAGCATCAAGTATTAACGGCTGTTCTGTAGTCATGATTCTTCTACTGGCTGTTGAAATCTTACCAAATTAAACAAATACTTGGGTTACAAATAGCACTCCTTCTTACCCATTGATATCTATCTGGAGTTAGGATTGTGCAACGTTTGCTCGCAAAAAATTCTCCGCATCCCTACTCACAACTCTGCGGAATAGCTTGATATCACAATACTCCAGACAGTTTTAAGTTGAGTCAATATTTAATTTCGCTAGATGTCTAATTATTTGCTAATAATTTACCCTGAGTATTTTATGGTTTTGAACCCGACTTTTTTCAGCAAAACGAAAACATTAGAAATCTGCAATTAGTCGCGCCTTCCTGAGGAAGAATTGCAATACAGTCTCTTCACGGGAAATGATATCAACCTTACCCTCCATTCCTAATTGAATGTGACACTGATTTTTACCTTTACCTAAAATCAGATTTTCCGGTTCAATTGTCACTTCGTAGTAACTGCCAGCCGTTGGAGCTTGCCGACTAACAGACGTGTCATTAGATGAATTGCTATTATTCTTTTGAGGAGTAATTGCATCTGGAGAAATCGCTTCGACTTTGCCCTTGAGCGTACCATAATCGGGGTAAGGACAAGCGCTGACCCGCATTTGGACTTTTTGACCAATTTTTAACTTATTCTTATCTTCAGATGCCACTGCTGCTTTTAAAACCTGAGCGACATCGCTAGGAACAATTTGCACCACTTCCTCGCCAGCCCGGAGAGTTTGACCGGAGTTTCGGAGATTAAGTTGAGAAATAATCCCATCAGCAGTAGCTGTAATCGTGGTTTGACTTAAGTCGGTTTCTATTTGTTTAAGTTCGCTGGTATCCCGTTCTAGCTGTTTCTCAAGTTCAATTTTTTGTTTAACTAGGGCTTGGCGATCCTTTTCTAAAGTTGCTTTGTTGCTTTCTCCTGTGGCTTTTTCTTGGGCAATTCGCTCGGTAGCAATAGCAACACCAGCATTACTGGGGTTGAGCGCAGTTTTGGCACGTTCCCGTCTTGCTACAGTAGCGGATAGTGCTTGTTCTAAGCGTTCAATCGTTTGTTTTTGGGCTGCAACAACGCCTCTTTGCCCTTCCACTGATTGTTCTTGCTGTTTCACAAGCAGTTGGGCTTCTTCAAATTGGTCTCTAGATAGGGCACCAACTGCGGCTACGGTCTGATAACGGTTTTCTTTGGATGTAGCTGCACCCAAAGCTGCTTCGGAGGCACGGAGATTTGCTTGTGCTGTTTTTAGCTGTTCCTTACCTACCTGCAATTCTCTTTGAGAAATTCTGATATTGGCATCAGCTTCTTCTAACTCGGAAACAGTAGTAATTTTTTTGTCTTGATATTCTCGGTAGCGACCGCTCAATTCGGCTTCGGCACCTGTAATAATCCGGTGAATGCGGTCGGTTTCGGCGCGAATCTGGCTGTTAAAGGCTTGAATCTGGGCATAGGTTTGCACCAGTTGTAATTTACCTTGTTGGATATTAGTTTGCAGTTGACTTTTTTTAGTTTGCAGACGGGAATCGTCAATGGTTGCGATCGCATCTCCCTTTTTCACAACTTGATTTTGTTTGACATAAATCTGCATTACTTGACCTTCGGTTGTGGCTTGCACAACCCGCAATTCACCGATGGGACGAACAACCGCCTGTCCTTTGACTGTGACTTTATATTTAGCGATCGCCGCAACCGGAATTGCTAAACTGAGAATGCCCAGGATAATCATCCCACCAAAGGTAGTCCAACGACTAAGTGGTGGTAAAAATTCGTTTGTTTGAATTGGGGATACAAAATCTGTCTTGCTAACCATACTTTAGTGCAGTATTAAAGAAAAATATAATTTAATTAATAGTAGCAGGCTTGTTGTTAAGGTAGGAACCAGAAGTTGCGATCGCTAAATCATTTTTTGATGTCACAATATCATCTAAGAAATTTAAATGCTCGCCTTTGATTTGACGCAACTCTTCTGGTGTACCTTGAATTTGTAAGCGTCCTTGTTCAAGCATTACAATCCAATCGGCTCGCTGGATGACTTTTGGTCGGTGACTAATCATAATAGTAGTTTTACCCCGGCGATGATAAAGCAATTGATCTAAAACTTGTGCTTCGCTTACCGAGTCGAGGGCACTTGTCGATTCATCTAAAATCAGAATCGGGGGTTGAGTAACTATTGCCCTAGCGATGGCTAACCTTTGCCGTTGTCCCCCAGAAATATTCGCACCAAATTCTCCTAAAATAGTTTGATATTTATCCGGTAGTTTGCTGATAAACTCATCTGCACCAGCAATCTGACAAGCTTCGACAATACTTTCAAAACTCATATCAGGATAGCTAAACCGGAAATTATCGATAATTGAACGACTCCAAAAATGTGGTTCTTGGGGAATTAACACTATTTGTTGTCGCAGACATTCTAAAGACAAGTCTTGCTGGTTGTAAAGACCATAACGAATATTACCGGACTGGCTTTTGTATAAACCAGTAATTAATTTCGCTAGGCTACTCTTCCCGCACCCAGATTTACCAATTAAAGCAATTACTTGACTACCGCGAATAGTTAGGGAAAAATCTGACAAGAGATCAACTCTACCTGCATGATGGAAGTTGAGTTGAGTACAAGTAATCTCTGCATCCCCAGGAATTTCTGCCCAAGGCTTTTTAAAATCATTTTCATCTTCTGGAGTAGCATCAATCACTTCTGTTAAGCGTTGAATGACTATTTGAGCGGTAATAAATTCATCAAGTAAGCCAATGGCAGAACTTAGAAAGCCGAGAAAGTTACCACTCAGTCCGTTATACGCAATTAATTGCCCGATACTTAGAGTCTGATTAATTACTAAGCTGCTACCTATCCAGAGGATGCCAATATTAATGAAAGTGGAAAGAACACCGACGATGGTACTGCTGTAAAGTCCTAATTTCATCGTACTCCAAGCCAAGTTAGCCAGTCGACCGTAATTCGCCTGGTACTCTTCCCAAGCTTGGGGTGTGGCTTGAGTAGTTTTTAAGACTTGGACACCACGAAAGGTTTCCACCAGAAAGCCTTGATTTTCTGTACCCGAAACAATCATATTCCGGGTTTTCTGGCGGATAGCTGGTAAAAACAGCAAACTAACAGCCGTAATCACCAGAAAAGCGGCGATGGAAGCGAGAGTCAGTTCCCAGCTGTAGAACAGCATTAAAGCTAAGGAAACTAAAGCAATAAAAAATTGGCTGGGTAAACCGAGGACAATTTGAGAAACAAGATTATTGATGGCATGAACATCAGAAATCCGGCTAACAACTTCTCCACTGCGTCGGGCTTCAAAGTACGAAAGAGGCAAATGTAAGAGTTTGCGTCCATATTCCAGAATTAGCCCTAATTGTAATCTTTGCCCAAAGTGACCAATTAGATGAGATTGCACTAAACCAATCACACTTCTAATCAGGTTCATGGTTATCACCCCAATTGCTACAGTCGTTAGCAGTTGGGTATCTCCTCGCACTAACACATCATCCGTCAGCAGTTGCATCATAAACGGAGTCGCCAAAGAAAGAATTCCAATGGCGATGTTGATCGCGATCGCTTGGGCAATAATAAAACGATAGGGGTAAATTCTTTGGATATAACGCCCAATACCAGCGATTTTATCAGACTCTTGGTGATAAAAGCGACTGTCATCAGGACTCAGAAGTAACATCACGCCATTACCCCAACCCGCCATTAACTCTTGTAGCGTCAGATAGCGAATGCCAAGACCAGGGTCGACAATTACGTATTTTTTGCCTTTTTGACCGTATAACACTACCCAGTGGTTGCCTTTCCAGTGAATAATCGCTGGTAGGCAGATTTGGTGTAATTGTTCGATGAGTTGGGGAGTAGCTTTGACTTGGCGGGCATTAAATCCCAGTGTTTCCGCTCCCCGCTTCAAGCCCAATAAGGACGTACCTCGTGAACCGGTACTTACTGCTTCTCGGACGCGGTTGAGGGTAAAGGTGCGTCCGTAATGTTTGGCGATTGTGGCAATGCAAGCAGCACCACAGTCTTCTTCACTTTGTTGAAGAACAATCTGGTATTTCATTTTCAAGTGCAATTATTGGGGAGAAAATTAAGTCGGGTCAAATGACCCGACTTAATTGAGCCTTTGGCTTGTCAGTTCAGACTTTTGACAGCTTGGCTGACGCGCTAAAAAGTCATTGCGCTTGCCTCGTAACCCATTTGCAATCTGTTTGAGAGATTCAAAACAGTAAATCTGCTTCAAATTTACCCAACTTTATACAGTTCTATGTCGTATGGATTGCCCTTAGTGGAGTTGTTGTCTCGGAAGGCATATACTCCCCCATTGGCCAAATTGTATGTTTTATATTGTGTGTAGCCATTTCGACCGTCAGCGTCAAATTTAATAATTCCTCCGCTGTAGGCAGTCCATATAGCATCACCAGAATAAGGTTTTGAGGCATACCCTGGTGATTTTGTACCATCGAGATAGTAGGAGACATTGTATTTGGTTTGGTTTTTAACCTCAAACACCTCGTATCCACCAGTAATTGTTTCCCCAGCTTGTTCGTCAAGTTCTTCGACCAAACCCAAGCCTTGGAAGATGTCTTGATTGTTTGACATGATTTTTCTCCTTAATTTAAATTGAGTTAAGGCAGAGATATTTGCATAAATCTTGCCTGACGTCATTGGTAGATAGTTGAGATACAGCAGAATTCAGAATTCAGAAGTAAAACAGCCTTTAAGACTTAGGTTGTGTACTTCATCAATTTAAATTCATTGAAAGCGGCGGGAAACTCCATCCCCTCCCTACGGGACGCTGCGCGAACGTGGGTGGAGAGGGATAGCACTTCGGCCGCGCTCAGTGACCACCGCCTTGCCGATGAGCGTCATTAGTCAAAAGTCATTGGTCATTTGTACTAATGACTAATGACTAATGACTAATCACTAAAAACTCCATCCCCTTGTGGGTAGAGTTTTTTATCTGTATTATGTAGTATTTCATGAAATTAATCGAAAGATTGTTAAGAAAAAATAAATTTAACAGTCAAATCATGCAGAGCTAAGTAGTAAGACTTACGCATCATATATGTGTATTATATACAATTTGGGCTTTTGAGCTATGCGTAACACTTAAAACAGTAAATATGCGATTAAATCAGCGTTGCAGTCAGCACCGGAAATGTGCATTTTTTATAACCCATATTATGGTCATTTTGTACAGTGTGTAAGTCATAAAATTCATAGATTTTTTTAAAATTTAACAATCAAATCATCCAGAGCTAAGTAGCCTTCTTTTATTACTCTCATGAGAAAATATTGGTGAGAAAATTAAGTCGGGTTATTTGCCCCGACTTAATTGAGTGTTTGGCTTGTCAGTTCAGACTTTTGACAGCTTGGCTGACGCGCTAAAAAGTTATTGCCCTGGCCTCATAACCCATTTGCAGTATGTTTGAGAGATTCAAAAGAGTAAATCTGCTTCAAATTTACCCAACCCTATAGAGGTCTATATCGTATGGATTACCAGGAGTCCTTGTGTTGTATTGAAACTCATATGTTGCCCCATCGGCCAAATTGTATGATTTGTTCTGCACATAGTTGTTTCTACCGTCAGCGTCAAATTTAATGATTCCTCCGCCATAGGCAGTCCATACAGAAGAAGCTCCCGGTTTTGCAAACTGTGCGAGAGTTTTTGTACCATCGACACTGTAGGAGACATTGTATCGCGTTGTGTTTGTAACGATAAAGACCTCATATCCGCCAGTAATTGTTTCACTAGCTTGTTCGTCAAGTTCTTCGACCAAACCCAAGCCTTGTAAGATGTCTTGATTTTTTGACATGATTTTTCTCCTTTTTAAATTTAGTTAAGGCAGAGATATTTGCATAAATATTGCCTTACCTCATTGGTACGCGGTCAGTAATGTTACTTTTGGCAATGAGCTATAGATTAAATTAGAAGTTAAGGTTACACATCGACCTTTTGTGCTTGTTTGCATGCAGTTTTGACACCTGGAGAATGCACGAATGCGATCGCCTAATTGCAGAAAACTGCATAATGAAAAAATATTCGCTGTGCTGAATAAAAAAGCAATACTTCGGCAAGCTCAGTAACCATAATCGGACTGAGCATCAAATCAGTTCCGACTACTGAGTGCTGAGTAGGAAGATTTATAACTAGTACTTCTTACTCAGGACGAGCTAAACCCTAGCTATCCAGTACTCAGCACTCCTGAAGATTCTTCATCCAGAAAAATTTTGTGAGACATATCTTAGTTGACTGCAATCTGGTAAGATTTCCAACAAGTAGAAAAACTGCTTGTTCTCTTTTTCTTGAACCCAGGTATTTCGGGTATTTTTTGGGAAAGGAAAATCAAAAATGTCTCATCTATTGTGGAAAACTCTGGTACTAACTCCAGTAGTTTTGGGAGTGACGGTGTTGCTTTCTACTAGGGCTATGGCTGCTAAAGTAGCAGGCTCTTCTGAAGATACAAAGGCATCAATAGCTTCTGCTGCTTCAGTATTCATTCAAACAGAGCAACCAAAAGTTAATCAGCAGTTGGTTGCCCAAAAGACTGATGATAATAACATTTTAGAAAAGGTTAACCGCTACACCAGCGAAGGCAAGAACCAGAATTCACTCTCTCAAGTTACGTCAGTTTCTCAGTTTTCTGATGTACAGCCGACTGACTGGGCATTCCAAGCTTTGCAATCCCTGGTTGAACGCTACGGGTGTATTGCTGGATACCCCGATAGCACTTACCGTGGCAACCGAGCATTAACCCGTTATGAATTTGCCGCAGGTTTGAATGCTTGTTTAAATCGAGTTAATGAACTGATTGCGACATCAACTGCTGGCTTGGTGTCAAAACAGGATTTGACGACCCTCCAGCGTTTGCAAGAGGAATTCTCGGCAGAATTAGGAACTCTGCGTGGTCGAGTAGATGCTGTAGAAGCACGAACTGCAGAACTTGAAGCAAATCAGTTTTCTACTACAACCAAGCTAGTTGGTGAAGCAATTTTTACTGTCAGCGACAACTTTGGCAACAACAACAACAACAACAATACTGTTTTCCAAGACAGGGTGCGTTTAGACTTGCAAACCAGCTTCACAGGTAAAGATACTTTGCATACTAGGCTGGCAGCTGGTAATGCAAATCTTTTGGGTTTACCAAATGGCACATTTGAAGGAACTCAAACCATTAGCGTCTCTCCTACTACCAACAACGGTGTTGCTATAGACTGGTTGGCCTATTACTTCCCCATTGGCAACTCCCAAGTTTATATAGCTGCTAGTGGAGGTATTCAGAGCGATTACGTTCCTACCGTCAACCCATACTTTGAAGATTATGATGGCGGTAACGGTGCTTTGTCTACCTTTGCTTCTGAAAGCCCAATCTATCGGATTGGCGGCGGTGCTGGTATCGGCGTTAACTTAGCCTTTGGTAGTGGTGGCGGTGGCTTTGAACCTTCATTAACCTTGGGTTACTTAGCATCTCAAGCGAATAACCCTGGTCTAAATACGGGTTTATTGGAGGGGAACTATGCTGCTTTAGGACAGTTGAACTTAAAAATAGGCGATCGCATCACCTTAGCTGCAACTTACGTCCACGGTTATCATAATGGTGGTACTGTTTTATTCGATGCAGGCTCCGCGAGTACAACAACTGGTATAGTCGGTACTGCACAAGCTAACTTTGTCGGTGCTGGCAATCCATATTCAAGTAATTCCTACGGTTTGGAGGCTGCTTTTAAACCTAGTGACAAACTTTCGATTAGTGGCTTTGCGCTTTACAGTCAGATCACAGGCGTTGGTGCTAATGATGATAGTGAAGTTTGGAGTTATGGACTTGGGGTAGCCCTGCCCGACTTCGGTAAGAAGGGCAACGTTTTAGGACTTTTCGCAGGTATTGAACCTTATGTTGGAGGTAACACTGGTGATGAACCATACCACTTTGAAGGTTTCTATAAGTTTCGTGTAAGCGACAACATTTCTATTACTCCTGGGGTAATTTGGTTAACCAATCCTGGTCAACTTCCTGGCAACAACGATGATGCAATCATTGGTACGCTGAGAACAACTTTCACCTTCTAAAGGTTTACCGAAGAAGAATTCAGAATTCAGAATTCAGGAGCCGGAATGGATTCTGACTCCTGAATAGAGAATCGAGGTTTAGAGCAAGCGATTTTAATCGTGATTTTAATCGTGATTTTAATAGGACTTACGCAGAAGAGATCCCCCAACCCCCTTAAAAAGGGGGCTTGTAAGATTCCCCCCTTTTTAAGGGGGGCTAGGGGGGATCAAACTTTCAAGTTTTCAGTGCGTAAGTCCTATTTAAGAAAAAAATCGTGACTTTAAGAAAAAAATCATGATTTTAAGAAAAAAATCGTGACTTTAAGAAAAAAGTCGTGATTTTAAGAAAAAAGTCGTGATTTTAAGAAAAAAATCATGATTTTAAGAAAAAAATCGTGATTTTAAGACGCAAAGCTTGGATATAAGACGCAATGAGTTGAAAAAGCAACGCTAGGGCATCTAAAATCGGAAATATTCAGATAAATCTCAATTTTTTAACTTAATTGCCATAATGCATAGCCAGACTACGAAACTTAAAAAGCAATGGTAATTTGTGGGGTGGGCAACATGAGCGCCTTTCTATACGGGCGCTCATGTTGCCCACCCCACAAGATTGGGTAATTTATTTGTTGGAAGTCCCTTAAGTTGACACCAATGAGCATTGCTGTGCCCCTGCATGGTCTATTTACTATTTTTATTTGGTAATCAGCGTACCTGCCATTTTTTGCAGTTTTCTGCCCACCTCTTCCATCGTGTAAAAGAATGTGAAAAACCGGAGTATCTCATCCATTGGATAATCTTGCTGTTTAATTTCTTCCAAGCGATTTAATTGCTCAGTGGCATTGGTGATTGCAACTTCCATTCCTGACAAAGATAAACTAGATTGGTGCAATTTCACAGCTGTTGCGAGGGTGAGCATTGCACTTTTAGTTTCTAGTGCCAGTTGGGTAATTTGAGGTGAAAGAATTTGCCAGAAAGTATCCTGCTGTCTAGCAAGTACGGTATGTTCCATTGTCAAGATGTGTTCCCAAATCCTGCGGATGAGAAACTCCCAGGCTTCATTCACCCGTTTTTCTGGCGGTTCGTTTGTCTGTCCCTGTCTGACTTCCTGCCATAGCGATCGCCCCTTGGTGAGTGAACTAATGATACTGATTTTCAACTTATCCACACGGGGGCGATCGTAGTTTCCTGTAAAGGCAGAGTCCACAACCAACTCATAAAACTGCTCCAAATCAGTTAACGTTTGCGACAAATTACGCCTCAGTTCGACTCCAGCCGAAGCAGGAAAAATAAAGTTGTTTACCAACAGTGCGACACCAATACCCAAGAGGGTTTCGAGCAACCTGCCCCAGGCGTACAGCCAAGGAGATTGGCTGTGACTCAAAATGACGATCGCTGACACATACCCCGCCAATTTTGCCGCCTCATTGAATTTCCAATAAGAAGTCAGAAAGATCGTCAAAAATACACTGATTCCCAGTGACCAGAAATTGGTACCCAATGCAACCGCAAAGATGGCTCCACCGATGGCACCAATCACAGTGCCAATTATTCGTTGAATTCCTAGTAACAAAGTGCTGCCATGAGTAGATGACATCACAATGATCGCGGCGATCGCTGCATAAAAAGGATACTCCCATCGTAACGCCTGAGCAACTTCAAAAGAAATTGCCGATGCGATCGCCATTTTGAATGCCATCTTAGCTAGTACAATTGTTGAGATTCCATGCGGAGTAGCAGCCCAAGTTTTCAATGCTGTGATCATTCTCATCTGAGGCGATCGCCCTTTAGGTGGAAGGCCATTGGAGGGTTGTATCATGAATATCGGGTTTATTTGATTTATGCAAGCGATCGCAATCACAACATTACGTGATAAAATATCGAAAATGCGAGAACTTTATCCAGCGATCAAACCTTATCTAGAAGGTAGTTTACAGGTTTCCAACCTTCATACGATTCATTTTGAAGAGTCAGGGAACCCGCAAGGTCAACCCATCGTTTTGCTGCATGGGGGACCGGGTGGCGGATGTCCAGCTTTTTATCGGCAATATTTCCATCCAGAAAAATGGCGGTTAGTGATGTTTGATCAGCGCGGTTGTGGTCAAAGTACGCCCCATGCAGAATTACGAGAAAACACCACTTGGGATTTAGTTAGTGATATCGAAAAACTGCGCCAACATTTAGGTATAGAAAAGTGGGCGGTCTTCGGTGGTAGTTGGGGTAGCACTTTATCATTAGCCTACAGTCAAACCCATCCTTCTCGATGCACGGGACTAATTCTGCGTGGGATCTTCATGCTCAGACAAAAAGAGTTGCGCTGGTTCTACCAAGAGGGTGCTAGCTATATTTTTCCTGATGCTTGGGAAGAATATTTAAAACCGATTCCCATAGATGAACGTGATGATCTGATCGCAGCATATTACAAACGCTTGACCAGTCCAGATTTAGAAATTCAATTAACAGCAGCGCGTGCTTGGTCAATTTGGGAAGGTAGTACAAGTAGACTTTTCTTAGATCCAGAACTCATGCAAAAGTTTGGCGAGAGTGAATTTGCTTCAGCTTTCGCACGTATTGAATGCCATTATTTTATGAATCAGGGATTTTTGGAAACAGAAGATCAATTACTCTTAAATGTACACCGTATCCGCCATATTCCGGCTGTAATTGTTCAGGGACGCTATGATGTAGTCTGCCCAATGATATCAGCTTGGGAATTACATCGCGCTTGGCCGGAAGCCGAATTTATAGTGGTTCCTGATGCCGGGCATTCGATGAGTGAACCAGGAATTCGTAGTGCTTTGATTGAAGCAACAGATAATATTAAATTCGGTTGAATATTTAAATTTCTATAGCCTTTCCCAATCATATAAGGTACATCAGAGCAAGCTCCTCGCTTGCGGGGAGGGGGTTGGGGGTGGGGTTCTGGTACCTCGTATTTGTATCAGGGTTTGTGTGAAATGGTATTACACCTATACTAAAGTACACAACAATGCTAACCCTTGTGAATTTGGAAACTTACACTGTATATAAAGCATCAGTGTAAGTAGCTCACTAGAGAGAAAAAAGATATGCGAATTCTAATTATGCAAAGCAGTATGTTGTTGCTCCTGACTGCGGTGACAACTGGCTGTGTCGGTTCTTCCTCTGTTACAAAACAGCCACAAGCCTTGCCAGCAAGTACTGAGCAGCCGACGAAGGAAACTGTGTTGACCTCAACACCTACACCGACTCAAAAAACTACAGAGAATTTTACCCCACAAGCCACTATTGCGACGAATCCGACGCGCTGTGAAAATAGTCAATTGTCAGTGCGCCGAGTCTCAGAAGATGCTGGTGTTGGGAATGTTGCACTTACCTACGCCTTCACCAATAATGGCTCATCCCCTTGCACCCTCAACGGTTATCCGGGATTGGCACTACTGGATGCAAAAGGTCAGCCTTTGGAAGGGATTAAAGTTATCCGCTCCAAGGATACTTACTTTTCGAGTCAACAAACTCGACAAAAAGTAACTCTAGCTCCTGGAACACAAGCCTCATTTCAGATAGCATATAACCATATTAGTTCCCCAGAGAAACACTGCCCAATCTCTAGTAAAATTGAAATCACGCCTCCTAATAGTTACCAGCACTTTACCCTTACAGAACAAGTCAAGCCTTGTACGGGCAAAGTCAGAGTAACTCCGGTGCGAGCTGTTGATACTAAACCCTAGTAAATTTCTGTAATTTACTCAAAGACCCAGAAGAAGCATAAATTAGATCAAAGCCTCTGATAAGTTCACTATTGTACTATTCACAAAGGTTAAAAAATTCTATGGAAGGAATTGATGTTGCCGATCAAGACGGCAGAGTAGATTGGACGGCAGTAAAAAACTCTGGTAAAACTTTTGCGTTTGTCAAAGCCACAGAGGGAGTTAGCATCAAAGATTCTGCTTTTGCTCATCACTGGCCGACCATGAAAGCTGCTGGTATTATTCGGGGTGCTTATCATTTCTTTCACCCACATACTTCTGACCCGGTTCAGCAAGCAAAAGAATTCTTAAAAACGCTGGGAAAATTAGAACCGGGAGATTTACCACCAGTTTTGGATGTAGAGGTAAATGACAAAGTAAATAGCCAATCTGTAATTAATGCAGCTAAACTTTGGTTAGCAGAGGTAGAAAAAGCCCTTTTACAACAAACACAAAAACCAATTAAACCAATTATTTATACCTTCCCCAGTTTCTGGACAGAACTTGGCAATCCATCTGATTTTGCTAGTTATCCGTTATGGATTGCCCACTACGGAACTAAGAACCCAAGTATTCCTAGTGCTTGGCAGGGGCAATACCTAATCCATCAATATGAAGGTGATATATCTGGTGTACCAGGTGTTAGTGGTCGAGCCGATTTGAATCGATTTAATGGATTTCAGGTAGGAGATTCTGGGCTAAAAGTCAAACAATTACAACAGCAATTAACAAAGATTGGATTATATACTAATGCCATTGATGGGCATTTCTCTGAGTCAGTTAAGGATGCAATTGTTAGTTTCCAAACATCAAAGGGATTGCAAGCTGATGGAATTATCGGTATAAAAACTTGGGTAGCTTTACTATGGATTTAAGTAAGGAAGGTAGATTAAATAAAATGCAAAACTTCATCCTGTCTCTAGCTTTCCTCTCCTTTATAAGGAGAGAGATTGAGGGTGAGGTAAACCAGGGACATAAATTGTATGTTCTTTAATTCTAATTCCTGAGTGGGTGTGAATAATTAAAGGTTTGTAGTAAGCGGCTCCAGCGCTTACTACAAACCTTTAGTTAATTTTACATTGCGTAACATAGTTTGATTTAATCTTGCCCACTTAGTTAACATCGAAATGCACAAAAGTGAGATTTGACCTCGAAAAAACCTTTAAGAATTCGTTTGAGTGAATTAAACTTAACCCGCCTGATAGCTTTAGGCACTTCTACCCACTGCCGTTTTCTTTTACTTGCTTCTGGATAATCTTCACTCAGCATCTCCACTGGTAACAAATACATCTTGACACAGTAACTTTTGCCTCGTTTGCGGTACTTGTAAGTGCCGAGTGCATTCGCGTCTACCTGCCCAATCACCCCTGCTTCTTCCCACGCTTCTTTGGCTGCTGAATCAGGCGAACTCATGCCATTAGGAATATGTCCTTTGGGAATTACCCAATGTTGAAAGTTACGAGTCGTGATTAGCAAGATTTCAATTTTGCCATTGTTCACTCTATAAGGAATCACCCCAGACTGTTTAAACACTTTGCTGACTTTTCGACTCATGTAATTTGCATCCTCTACAGTGTAGCTTTTTTGTATAATGTTTACTTCCGTAAGTCTAGAGCTGATACTGGATAAATATTGGTTAATTTTAGGTTATGAAAAAGTTAAAAAATTATTTTTAACTATAAGAGTTAATTATTCAAGTTTTTGATCAGGACTTACGCAAACAATAACTGAAACCCTGATTTTTAGGTAGGGGCAATTCATGAATTGCCCCTACGTGAATAAAGCGCAGCCTCACATAGAATTGGTATAACTTGACTATTTGAGATTTTGGTAGATATACAGCGAAGATATTATATTTAAATCTACTTCTTTACGCTCATCCTCATTAGTATTTTTAAACAGGATTGTAAACGCACCTGCACCTAACCTATCTTGAGGAAACATCCGATAACAAGGCATTGTAGTTAAATGCGACTGATATTTGGCTAAATTAGGAATTTCTATTGGCTGAAACTGGGGAAAGCGTTCTAAAAACCATTCACAAACTTGCTCATTTTCTTCGGGTGAATATGTGCAAGTCATATAAGCAAGATAGCCTTGTGGTGAAACAATTTTAGCAGAGTTAGCTATAATGCGCTTTTGCCGATTTGCACTCTTATTAATAGCTGTTGGGTGAAAACATCCGGGTGCTTTTTCACCTTTAGCAAGTAAAGATTGTCCAGTACAAGGAGCATCTACTATTACTAGATTGCTAGAGCCGGGAAACATTTGGGCAAATATACTCGAATCTCGATTAACTACTGCATTAGGGCTAATCTGGCAACGCTTCAAATTAGAAATTAGCATTCCCAGACGTTTGCCAATGACTTCATTACTGATCAGTAAGTCTGGTTGTAAAGCTTTCCAAGCAAAGATACTTTTACCTCCTGGTGCGGCACACATATCAAAAACTAAAGGCACTGACTGAGGAATAGCTAACAAAGTAGTAGCCGCAAACACCGAAGAAAAATCTAAACAATAGAAATATCCTTTTTGATGCAAGGGATGCTGACCGGGTTTTTCTCCTAGATATAAGCGGTCTATAAATTGTGGTTGCCAATATGTTGGTCTTTCCAGTGCCAAAGGCGAAATATCTGGCTTTTCTTGACACCAAAGAATACTGGGTGAAAAAGGCTGAGGATTGATTAAAGCCTCAATAAATTTTTCTTGTTCATCTAGATTAGTGAACAACCGCCGCGAGACTTTAAGTAATAAATTAGAAGGTTTTTCCATGTTAATTACGAATTACGAATTAGTAACTTGTATCAGAATCAAAATAAAACTGTTACAGAAGAACAATGTAATTAAGGCTTTTGGCTTCATACTCAAAATATAATGACCGCCATTGGGATCGCAATGGCCAAGCTACCCCACTGCACCGGAGAAGGTCATGAACTTAGATAATTTTCCGCAAAAATTACGCAAAGAAGCACACCTATGGAGGGATGAAGGATTAATTAGTTCTTCGCAGTATGAGCAAATAGCAGAACGTTATCAATTTAAAAACCTGGAAGCTGCTGCACGCGATCGCAATAAAGCGATCGCGATTGGTATCGGCGGCATACTTTTATGCTTAGGCATAATTACCTTTGTAGCCGGAAACTGGCAGGGAGGGTCACGAGAAATCAAATTTATTCTGCTGATAAGTTTATTTTTTGCGATCGCCATCACTGGTTTTTACACCTGGAGGCCACCTGAAGGAAAGAAACCAGAACGAAGCAAACGCTTACTGGGAGAAGGATTACTAATTTTAAGCGCCTTCATTTTCGGTGCAAATTTACTGCTGATAGCCCAGATGTTCAATATTGCCGGTTCAACTTCCCAATTGTTTCTCGTCTGGGGGTTCGGTGTTGTGGTGATGGCCTTCAGTTTGTGCTTAAATTCTTTAGGAATTCTGTCAATTGTTCTCGTGGAAATCGGGTACTGGACTGGATTAGAAGACTTGTGGTACGCTTCAGGTGAGTTAACTTGGTCGCGGTTCGTGGTGCAGCATCTACCTTTGTTGGCATGGCTGGTGTTTGTACCCTTAGCTTACTTGTGTCGATCGCGTTGGATTTTTGGTCTAGCAGCCTTTGTTTTTGCTAGTTCCTTACAAGCTAACCTTAATCCCCTACCACTGCTGAATTATGCTGATATAGCGCCTTGGGTGGCATCTTTTGCTTTTGCACTCCCACCTGCATTATTCTGGAGTTATGATGATCTGCTGTTTCCAACCATAAATTACAGGTTGTTTCAATCCCTGGCTCGGAATTTAGCGTTGGTAAGCTTCGGCATTGTCTTTTACATTCTGTCTTTTCGTTGGGTTTGGGAATCTCCAAATTATGGTTATAATCAGCCAACGAATATCACAAACTTGTTCGGGTCTCTGCCAATCATCGATTTGGGAATTCTCAGCGGCTTGGCGGTATTGCAATGGTTGTTTCTACTCCGCCAAAGAAATAACCCACCGCGTCGGGAAGTGATTTTCACGACTGCTATCATTAGTACCTTTCTTGTCTTTATTATCCTACTACCTTTTTGGCATCAAACTATCAGCCGGATTGATGAACTTGGTGTTTTTATTTTCAATGTACTTCTAGCAACATTAGCCTGGGGACTAATTCAAGAAGGATTGAAATTAAGCAACAGAAGTTCCTTTTGGGGCGGTATGCTGTTATTAACACTGCAAATTATCAGTCGCGTGCAAGAGTACGATACGGACTTACTTTTCAAGTCGCTGGTGTTTGTCTTGTGTGGTTCTGCTTTAATTAGCGCTGGACTCTGGTTTGAACGCCGCCTACCTGGTGGTAGCTCTACAAGTAAAAAGTAGGGCAAAATCGGAAGTCAGAATTCAGAAATCTGTCGATGATCATAATCTCTGTGCGTCAAAATTTTTAAAGTTTCTCTGCGTTAGTCCTAATCTCATTACTTTTGGCCTCTTCAAGACCTCTGCTTTTTAGGACTACGCTCATGACTAATAGTTCTTCTGAATCTAAAAATAAACCCTTGTCTCCCGAAGCCGAATTTTCCAATAAGGTGACTTTTCGGGATTACTTAATTGCGACTGAACAAAAATCGAATAAACCCTTACCTTTTTGGCGGTTAATAGTTCCTCTGGCGGTGCAAACAGGGCTAATTATGGCAGTACCAGCCCAAGCGGTTTATACAGATGTGGCAGGCAAAACGGTGATTTTGCAAACCGTACCTGTAAACCCTAACGATGTACTAAATGGTAACACCTTAGCGTTAGATTACAACATATCTCGTACTGCAAATTTGAGCAGACTACCTGGTTGGCAAACGTTAGTCAGCAAAGGTCGTGGAAGTGGCAGAAGATTGCCTGAAGGAACCAACATCTACGTGATTTTGCAAGAGCAACTATCCTTTAGTCGCGGTGTTCCTAGAGCTTGGAGACCGTTGCGAGTAAGTAGCGATCGCCCTACAACTCTTAGAGCTAACCAAGTCGGCTTAAAAGGTGTTTATCAGAATGGTTCTGTTAACTACGGCTTAGAAACATATTACATCAAAGAAAACCAACGGCGGCAGATTACCAACGACTTGCAAGCCCAACGCGCCCGCAGAGGACAGCTACCACCGATTGTAGTGAAGGCGAAAGTAGATCCACAGGGTAAGGCGGTGCCAGTTAGTATGTGGGTGCGCGATCGCAACTATCGCTTTTAGACCGTTAGACATAGGAGTGAAAATGACGTAGGCACAATTGAAGAATTCTGCCTACCAAGGATTTCCGGCAACGCATAGTTAATTTCAGCAAATGTCTAATCGAATTCTTGGCTAGACAAACGAGAGCTACATCTCCGGGCTAATGGAAAATCAAACTTTTTTAACCCGCTCCGAACTTCGGAGCGGGTTTTGTTTGTGTAGATGCGGTTTCTAACCGCCGATTTAACCTGCTAAGGCACAATCAGCACTGGGCAGGGGGAAAGGTTAATCACGCGAGTAGTCACACTATCATCCGCTCCTTCTTCAGTCAAGCCTAGCCCCCGACAACCCATAATAATTAAATCAGCCCCGATTTCATCAGCGACATCGCAGATAGTAAAAGCTGGTTTACCTTGCCTTTCCAGGATTTCGGATTGAATTCCTTGCCCAGAAAATAAAGATTGAGCATTTTCCAGCAGTTTGGCAACTACCTGTGGTGACACCATCGGATCTGCACTAGGCGCGTCTTTTGGTGGTTCTTCTACCACAGATAGCAGCACCAAGCGACTGGCATACTTTTTGACTACGTTGGTAACTACGTCAGCAGCTTCCCGCGTTTCCCGGCTTTGATCAATAGGAAATAGTACTGTCTTAAACATTTCTGTCACCTGGGCACCCCTGACTCCGGTAAAATCTGGATGGTTCTACTTTCAAAACAATAACAAAAAGGTAATCAGGAGAGTTTGGTGTGTCCAAAAAAAGTTTAGCAAGTTTATCTTCGGCTGATATCTCTGGGAAACGTGCCTTAGTGCGGGTTGACTTTAATGTGCCTGTGGATGATCAAGGCAACATTACCGACGATACTCGCATTCGCGCCGCTCTACCAACCATTAAAGATTTGACGCAGAAGGGTGCTAAGGTCATTCTCGCCAGCCATTTTGGACGTCCCAAGGGTGTGGATGACAAATTACGCCTAACTCCGGTTGCCAAGCGTCTCTCGGAGTTACTGGGGCAAGAAGTGATTAAAACTGATGACTCTATTGGCGATGAAGTTGCAGCTAAAGTTGGCGCGTTGCAAAATGGACAAGTCCTGTTACTAGAAAATGTCCGCTTTTACAAAGAAGAAGAGAAAAACGATCCAGAATTTGCGAAAAAATTGGCAGCTAATGCTGATTTTTATGTAAATGATGCTTTTGGTACTGCACACCGCGCCCATG
Source organism: Nostoc sp. NMS7 (assembly GCF_017115085.1). Taxonomy (GTDB): domain Bacteria; phylum Cyanobacteriota; class Cyanobacteriia; order Cyanobacteriales; family Nostocaceae; genus Nostoc. The sequence continues at coordinate 61,348 of NZ_JABXKJ010000148.1, forward strand.
CTTCAACTGAAGGTGTGACTAAATTCCTCAGTCCTTCTGTGGCTGGATATTTGGTTGAGAAAGAATTGCAATATCTGCAAAACGCTATTGAAAATCCCCAACGTCCTTTGGCAGCAATTATCGGCGGTTCCAAAGTTTCCAGTAAAATTGGCGTGATTGAAACGTTACTGGAGAAGTGCGATAAGCTGATTATCGGCGGTGGAATGATTTTCACCTTCTACAAAGCCCGTGGTTTGAATGTCGGTAAGTCATTGGTAGAAGAAGACAAGCTAGAATTGGCGAAGTCTTTGGAAGCTAAGGCTAAAGAACGGGGTGTTGCTTTATTGCTTCCTACAGATGTGGTAGTAGCAGATAACTTTGCCCCAGATGCGAATTCTCAAACCGTTAGCATTGAGAATATCCCAGATGGTTGGATGGGTTTGGATATTGGCCCAGACTCAGTAAAAGTTTTTCAAGATGCCCTTGCAGATACCAAAACGGTAATTTGGAACGGCCCAATGGGTGTGTTTGAGTTTGATAAGTTTGCAGTAGGTACAGAAGCGATCGCTCATACCCTCGCCGAAATTAGCAAAACTGGCACAACCACCATTATCGGCGGCGGCGACTCAGTAGCGGCTGTGGAAAAGGTTGGTTTAGCTGACCAAATGAGCCACATCTCCACCGGCGGCGGCGCTAGCTTGGAGTTACTTGAAGGCAAAGTATTGCCTGGAATTGCGGCTTTAGATGATGCTTAATAGCCATCTTTAGAATTATGTATAGACGTTACGTGTAACGTCTCTACATTAAATAGGGGAAGAACTGTGTTTCATTGGTTTTAGAATCAATGTCGTATGGTTCTAGAATCAGTCACGGATGGCTAGAAACCCACGCTTACCAGCAAGCGGCCAGAGCCAAAAGAGCAAGGCAGAGGGCTTGTCTATGGCGTTGTCTGGCACTACGTCGAGGGTCTGGCAAGTTGACAAAGGCTTTTATAATAGCTATTTCACAGAAAAGTGAAGTTGTTACTATCAAGTGTGAGATCCACTACCCCCACCACAACACCGATGATCTCATTTTGCTCTGCTCCCAGTTTATCTAAGAATATTCGTGTGTTGCTTCCAACAACTTGTAGGAGATAATCCTGTGAAGATCCTTTAAGTTGAATTACATCTTGGCTAGAGTCGAAGTCATTAATAATAGCCAAGTCCCCAAAACCAAAATTCGTACTGTTGTTATCGTCGTAGAAAACATTTTCAGCGTCCCCCAGCACAAATGTATCTGCCCCAGCCCCGCCAGTCAAATTATCAGTTTCCCCTAATCCAGGTGGAAACGGACTACCAGGAAAAACACCGATGAGGATGTCGTCTCCAGCCCCGCCATTGAGTACGTCATTGCCCGGTCCACCTTGTAGGCTATCATTGCCGTCCTCACCATTGAGAATATCATCGCCGAAATTACCGTCGAGCGTGTCATTGCCGGCTCTGGCATTCAGAGTGTTGTTAGCAGTATTAGCAAACAGGAAGTTGTCAAGACTGTTACCTATGCCGTAGATGTTGCTAGTTCCCGTCAGCCTCAGATTCTCTAGATTGACACCCAGCACGTAGGGGATAGAAGACCGGACGATATCTGTACCTGAATTAGCCGCCTCCGTAATCGTGTCAGCAGCACCGTCAACAATGTAAGTGTCGTCGCCTGCTCCCCCATTCAAACTGTCACGACCTAAGCCCCCATCAAGTGTGTCATTGCCTTTATTACCAGATAATTGGTTATTTTGGTTGTCGCCAACAATGATGTCATTTGCATTTGTACCGATAATATTATCAAAGTTGACCGCAGTAAATGACAATGTTCCCAAACCAGGAATGTTATTGGCAGCCAAACTTTGGGTTTGCAGATTAACGGTGATAAATACCCCAGGCGAAGATTGGGATGCATCTATGGTGTTGTTGGCAACATTAGCATTAGCAATAATCTTTTCTATTTTAAAGAGTTGGTCTTGCCCCAATTTCCCAGCTTTTTGAATGGTTCCTACACCTGACAAGGTAATGGCTTGACCTAGTTGACTGTAGTCTGCGGTATTAATCCCATCTCCACCATCAATGCCGTCGTTACCCTGACTGCCTTTGAAGGTGTCACTGCCTGCACCACCTACTAGAATGTCGTTTCCTGTGCCCCCATCAAGTGTGTCATTGCCATCTCCACCGCTTAGACTGTCGTTCGCCGTCCCACCTGCAAGGGAATCATTACCAGCCAAACCATTCAAGGTATCGTTACCGGAAATAGTATTGGCATTACCACCACTAGCCCAACCAACTATTGTGTCATTTCCGAAAGTCCCATTTCTCGTATCAAAACCTGTAGTGCCGAAAATAAATGCCATATTATCTCTGGTGAATTTCTCACTAATACGTAAATTGAGTCTCGGTCAAAGAACTATTTATCAGTTCAATCGATATTACTTGCCTTTTGCATAATCAAAGGCAAGAAAACATTAATTATTTGGTTAGGAACTTCTAAAGAAAAAAATATCCAACTATTTATTGTGGGCTGACCTGAAAAGCCCGCCGTTGGTTGCGGGTGAGCAAGACGCCTACTCTACAAAATTAGATAATTTATTTCATGAAAATCCCTTAATTAATTACCGGAATGGTAAGTAATTATGTCAAATATCGGGGTTCTTTTTCCGATTGTTTTTGAATTTATCTGTAATTATTTAATTATCCTGAAGTACAAGGTTACATCAACTACTTTATCAAATCTTTAATATATTTTTAATCAAATCTTTAATATGTCAATCAATGCGATTGATAATACATTCGATTATTATCTGTGTAAAGTTTAATTAAGTACTTTTGAAAACTACTGATTTGTTTGATGAACATTATTAGAGGGGATCAATAAGTGCCTAAAATCACAGCCAATCACTTTTAAAATAACCTCTTAAGCTTTAGATAAATTTTATCGAGATTAGATCCAGGTAGAGACACTCCAAACGTAGAGGATAACTCTCTACTGGGGCGTTGTCTCCTGCGTCGGTGTGGGTGTTGGAGTAGCGGTTTCAGTGGGAGTTGGTATCAGAGTTGGCGTGGGTGTTGGTGTAGGAATTTGCGTAGGAGTGGGCGTTGGTGTAGGCAATGGGGGACGGGTGGGATTTTCCACTGTCATGCTGAGTTGATAATCTAGTGGTTTCGATGCTGTGGAAACTACGACAAACTCGTAAAATCCCTTTTCTGGTAATTTAGTTGACAAAGTACGCTGGGTAGAATCTTGCAAAAGTTTGATTTTGCCAGAGGGTGAATAGACTGATAACAAAACTTGGGAATTTGCTTCTAGCTTCAATTCCAAAGATTGCTCTTTGGCAAGTTCAGCAATGAACACTTTACCACCACCAGGTTGAAGAGTACCACTGACTGTTTTGCCGGTAGCGCCCGGATCAAATACAAGTTTCTCGAAAGCGCTACCGTCGAGGATAGCACTTAGCCGATCGCTAACAAAACCATACCAAACTTGTCCGATGGTTCCAGACCGAAAATCTTTACCACGCCGATCGGGAAATACACTTAAGAAAGCAGCGTCTCCCAAATCAGACAAAGAACGACTACCGACGTTGATTTTGTTGACTTGTAGTTTCCAGCGATCGCGTTCAGCAGTTGTGTAAGTTCCCAATCTTTGACGTGTATTTGCACTCAGTGGCGCTAGCTTTTCGAGCAATTCTCTTGCTGTTTGATCCCATTCTGCCCGCAAACTCTCATCTTGGGTACCGTTGCTGAGAGTGCGTCCCCGTAAACTGGGATTTCTGTCCCAAAAAACTTGATTTACCAAGTTGATGTAGAATTTCTCATCAATGCCCAATTGTTGACGGCGATCGCTTAATCTTTCTTTACGTTCCCGTTCTGCTGGTGAATATTGCGCTAAGGGATCGGTTGGTTGTTCACTGGTTGGAATTGGGCTGGCTGTAGGAGTAGGTTTGATTTGGGCGAGATCACGGCGGCTATTCACTCCCCACCAAATTAATCCAACAGTACCAAATACTAATAGTGCCACTAGGAAGGTTTTTGTTGGTGTCCACCAGCTTGTGGGCTGAGGGGATGGGCGAGATGTAGCTTTAGGTTCCCGCAGGCTGGGGGATGGAGGAGGTGGAGAGATGGCAACGGTGGCGGATGTGGGTTGTGGTGGGGAATAGTTAACTGAGGGCGGGTTGATGGCTTGGAGTACTTGACGGGCTGATTGATAGCGATCGCTTGGTCTGACAGATAACATTTTATCTAATACCTGTGCCAAAGTTTGACTGAGGCTAACTTCCCGCCGCCACTGCCAACTAAGAGTGTAGTTATCAATTAATTCTTGGGGTTGTTTTCCTGTCAGTAAAACCAGCATTGTTGCGGCCATTGCATACAAGTCGCTATGGGGAGATACTAACCCAGTTTGCATCTGTTCTGGGGGAGCAAATCCGACTTTACCCAATAGGGTTGGTGATGGAGAAGATGCAACTATGCCGGGTTGATAATATTGGGAAGCTACGGTTGCTACTACTTGTTTGACACCGCCAAAATCAATTAACATCGGCAGTTGATCAACAGTGCGAAGCATTAAGTTATCTGGAGAAATATCTCGATGAATTACGCCTAGTGAGTGAATGTATTCCAATACTGGCAAAATTTGTTGCAACAATTGGCGTATTTCTACTTCTGTAAAGCGCAAACCCTGTTTTATCCGGGCATCTAACAAAGAATTGTAAGTTTCCCCTTCGACATAATCTTGCACCAAAAACAGATATTCTTTGCCCCCTAAGTTCAGCCGAAGTAGTTCCCGAAAGCGAGGAATTTGGGGATGTTGCAGTTTATAAAGAACACTCGCTTCTCTCTCAAACAGTTCTTCAGCTTTTTGGATCACGTAAGCGGTTTGAACTTGGGGGGAAAATTCCTTTAAAACACAAAGTTCGCGGAAACGGTTGATATCTTCAGCTAAATAAGTGCGTCCAAAGCCACCTTGACCAATTTGACGCAAAATCACATAGCGATCGCCTAAAGTTAGTCCCGGTTGGATACTATAACTCATGGGCGTATCCAACAACTTTTCACCACACTGGAGACAAAAGCGGCTACCTGGGGAATTTTCATGTCCTTGAGAACAATAGATTTTAGTCATTAGTCATTAGTTATTAGTCATTAGTGACTCTTCCCCAGTCCCCTTACTTGCCAGATTCTAGTTTACTGACTTGATCAGCTGCGATCGCATACCAAATTTGACCAAAAGTCTGTTGATTAAGTTTCCCACGCTGCTGATCAGGAAACAATCGATCAAATTTTTCATTTGTATCTTTGTTCAGTTGATCAATTGTATAGTTCCCAAACTGCCCCGATCGCGCTTGTCGTCTCCATGTTTCGTAATTTTGTGCAGTATAGTTCCCCAATTTCCGACGAGCTGCTGGACTGAGGTTAGCCTGTTCTAGTTTATTCAACAAATCGTCAGCGATACCAGACCATTCATCTCGTAAACCAACGTCTTCAGGTTTAGATGTCAAGCTACGTCCCTTTAATTCTGGTTTTTTCGTATAAAATAAATTATCTACAAAGGTAATAAAAAATCCTTCAGTAATTTCTAGCTGTTGGCGACGACTGTTAATTTGTTGGAGGTCGCCATTTTTTCCTTTGTCGCTGACTGGTTTAGCGATCGGATTTGGGAACTGGGGAATTTGCGGTAATGAAATTGATGGTATGGTGATTGAAGTTACAGTCCGAATGACTGCATTTCCTGCCGCTAAAGTTAATCCAATTAAAGCTGTTCCCCCTAAACTGATCACAAAAGGGCGAATCCAAACAGGCCAAGATATCGGTTTAGCGATTGCTTGCGTTTGGCTCTGAAATCTACTCAGAATAGCACTAGCGCGTTGTCTTCCTGGAGCAACTACCATCGTTTTAATCTTGGTAGTAATATAATTATCTGGGGATTTAGTAGCAATTGGCGATGGTAAATCTTTGAGAATTTGCTCGGCTCGTTGGTAGCGATCGCTCGGTTTATAAGCCAGCATCTTTTTTAACACCGCTTCCAGTTGCGGACTAACTTTAATTTCCTTTCCCCATCCCCAAATTCCCTGATAGCTGTCGTATAATTTTTGCGGTTCTTTACCCGTGAGCAACACCAGGGATGTCACCGCCAAAGAATATAAATCACTACTTAAAAATACTTTACCCTGCCGTAGCTGTTCCTCTGGAGCGTAGCCTTTTTTACCCAGCAAAGTGTTATTTTCAACCAACTTTGTGCGCCAAAAACCTTGAGAAGCTGGCAATTGCTTGACACCACCAAAATCAATCAGCACTGGTAGATGATCAGAACGCCGCCAAATCAAATTATCAGGAGTGATATCGCGATGAACTACATCTAGTGAGTGGATATAGGATAACACGGGTAAAATTTGTTGGAGTAGTATGATTACTTCCTCTTCACTAAAAGTTTTTCCCTGACTTTCACGCTGTTCTAATAATTGGTAATAATTATCACCATCCACATAATCTTGCACGAGAAAGAAAAAATCTTTAGTGCCTATCTTCACTTGTAGCGTAGCGTGAAAACGCGGAATTTGCGGATGTTGGAGTTTTTTCAGAACATTTGCTTCTCGTTCAAATAACTCTTTAGCTTTTTGTAAATCTTGCTGTTCTTGTACTTGGGGTGCAAATTCCTTCAGCACACAGGTTTGATCGGATTTATTTCTATCTTCCGCCAAATAGGTGCGACCAAAGCCGCCCTGTCCTAGATGACGGATAATTTGATAGCGATTATCCACAATTTCCCCCACAGCAAGAGGTAATGGTTCACCACAATGGGTACAAAAGCGGCTACTACCATTATTTGTATGTTGTTTACTGCAATAGAGCTGCATAGTGCCCAAGGATAAATTAAGGTTTTATTGACTAACTACAACGCGCATACCCTCATTTTCGGATATCCTACGAATTACAAACTTGTACTGAGCGACTTGCCTTGAGCGAAGTCGAAAGGAGCCGAAGTGTTACAAACTTGTACTGAGCGACTTGCCTTGAGCGAAGTCGAGAGGAGCCGAAGTACTACGAATTATTTTAACGGTGTTGGTTCTACTTCAGGATAAATAACAAGCGTCATGAACTGCAAACCACGACAGCAGCAAGTAATTAAAGCATTTGAAGATTTTTTGTCTACCCCCCTAGAAACGCTACTGCAACGGCATCTCAACACTCAAACTTCGGCAGCTTTGAGTTTATTTCACGATGTGGCGGCTAATGTACCAGCTTACAAGGCGTTTTTAGCAGAAAGGGAAATTAATCCTGCGACTATTCAAAGCTTAGAGGAGTTTCAAAAACTACCAGCGATGTCTAAACAAAATTATATCCTGCGTTATCCCTTAGCTGACTTGTGCCGCAACGGACAACTCCAAGGGTGTGATATGATAGCTGCTTCTTCAGGTTCCAGTGGGAAACCGACATTTTGGCCTCGTTTTTTCACAGATGAACTCCAAATCGCCACACGCTTTGAACAGATTTTTCACGATAGTTTCTATTCAGATACCAGACGTACCCTCGCAGTCATTTGTTTCACTTTGGGCACTTGGGTAGGTGGAATGTTTACCACCAATTGCTGTCGTTATCTTGCTAGCAAAGGTTATCCCATCACTGTAATTACTCCTGGTAACAACAAAGAAGAAATATTGCGAGTTATTCAGGAATTAGGTTCAACATTTGAGCAAGTGGTGTTATTGGGATACCCGCCATTCTTAAAAGATGTGATTGATACTGGTATCGCCCGTGGAGTGGAGTGGCAGCAATATCAGATTAAATTAGTGATGGCGGGAGAAGTATTTAGTGAAGAATGGCGGAGTTTAGTTGGGGAACGAGTTGGTTCACAAAATCCTTGCTATGATTTTGCATCACTTTATGGTACTGCGGATGCAGGAGTTTTGGGCAATGAAACACCGTTAAGTATCTGCATTCGCCGTTTTTTGGCAAAAAATCCCGATGCAGCTAGAGCTTTATTTGGAGAATCGCGTTTACCCACGTTGGTACAATATGATCCTTGCAGTCGCTTTTTTGAAGTTGAAGATGGCGGATTGCTGTTTTCGGGAGATAACGGTATTCCCTTAGTGCGTTATGACATCTTGGATACTGGCGGGATAATTAGTTATGATGCCATGCTGCAATTTTTAGCTGAATGGGGATTTAACCCGCTTGAAAATCTCCGTTCTAATACTCAACAATCACCTAGAGGTATTCATCAGCTACCTTTCGTTTATGTCTTCGGTCGTTCTAACTTTACAGTTTCCTACTTTGGTGCAAATATCTATCCAGAAAATGTGACGGTGGGATTAGAACAACCAGGAATTCAAGAATGGGTGACGGGTAAATTTGTGTTGCAGGTGAAGGAAGATGCAGATAAGAATCGATTTTTATCTGTGGTTGTGGAGTTAGCACCAGGGGTGGAGGGTAGTGAAGCTCAAAGACAAGCGATCGCATCTTCTATTCTTTCACAACTGCTACGCCTAAATAGCGAGTTTGCAAATTATGTTCCCGCAGAATATCAAACACCACAAGTTACATTAGCCCCAATGGGTGATTTTGAATATTTCCCCATTGGGGTGAAACATCGTTATACCCGTCAATAGGCATTCCCATTCTGTTCATAATATCTGTTTTATTAGGTGCGATCGCCTCTGCCACAGTTTCCCCTAAGATAACCAAAGCACCTGGAAGAATTTTGATAGCTTAGGTTCACAACACAAGTTCGTTTGAATTTATAGTCGGTAGCTTAGGCACAATGAAGTTAAAAGTCAAGTATAAAAGCTAGTTATATCATGTCCGGGTAATTAGTTGTGATTCCCATAGTCATTGCACCCCACCCCCAGCCCCTCCCCGCCGGCGGGGAGGGGAGACAAAGCGTAGCTTTGGCGGGGTGGGGTTCTTGGGGTTTAGTAAGTAATCAAGCGGACATGATATTACTTCCATCATCTCCAGCGATCGCGGCATAATAAAAACTAAACCTTGAAATTATGAAGTAGGCAATGAATACTACCGATAATTCTCCGATGGATGATGGGTCATCAGCAGATTTGATCTCTGTCGCAGAGTTACAGCAACAGCTTAATGACTTACTCCAGCAACTATCTCCAGAGCGATTACGGGTGCTGACTGATTTTGCTGCTTATTTGGCAAATGCTGAAAGCGAAGCTGCAATCCAAGAACTTTTGGCAATTCCTGGATTGTTAGAGCGAGTTAAGCAAAATCAAGTAACGCCTAAAGCCCAATACACCGCCTGGAGAACTCTTCGCTCTGATGTATGAAGTTATTCTTCATCCCGATGTCCAAGAAGTTTATGTCAATGCTGACAAAGCTTTTGCTAAGAAAATTGCCCGATGTTTGCAGCAGCTAGAACAAATTCCTCGATCGCACCCCAACATTAAAGCCCTGAAGGGAGATTATGCAGGTTACTATCGCTACCGAATCGGGGATTACAGGGTCATTTATTCCATAGACGATGAACTTGTGCAGGTACTTGTTGTAGCGTTCACGAAGTAACTCTGCAAGAGTATCGCTCATCGCAGTGAGGTATATGAAGCGTAGAGGCGAGTTGGTAAGTCCAGTTCAGAAATTTGAGGAAGTTGTGAGGTTAGATTAAGTTTGATTATAGATGCCTAGTATATCTTTCTTCTAAAACACAGAAATGTTTCTTTACACAGCACCCGTATTTTTCTTTCCTACTCTCCATCTTTCACTTTCTCTTGTTGATGCCAAGCTTGATAAAAAGCGGGGTAGGGCATACTTTGGGCACACTTCCAGATAACTTTGTAGCACTTATCAAATCGCTCAAAGTCATTTTTGTAAGTTTTAGGTGATAAGTAATCCTTTAACGCAGTGACAACACTCGGCAGATGTTCCTTTAACAGAATTTTCTCTAAGCTATATGCCACTTGCCTTCGGGTAGAATCATCGAGTTGTGGTTTGCCTATTAACTCCACCAAAGCAGGGATCGCTTTTTGGTTGCCAGGGTCAATTTGTCCTAAGCTATATGCTGCTTGCCTTCGGGTATCATCATCCAATTGTGGATTGCCGATTAACTCCACTAAAGCATCAATCGCTTTTTGGTTGCCAGAGTCAATTTGCCCTAAGCTATATGCTGCTTGCCTTCGGGTATCATCATCCAATTGTGGATTGCCGATTAACTCCACTAAAGCATCAATCGCTTTTTGGTTGCCAGAGTCAATTTGCCCTAAGCTATATGCTGCTTGCCTTCGGGTATCATCATCCAATTGTGGATTGCCGATTAACTCCACTAAAGCATCAATCGCTTTTTGGTTGCCAGAGTCAATTTGTCCTAAGCTATATGCTGCTACCCAAAGGGGAGCATCATCCAATTGTGGTTTGCCGATTAACTCCACCAAAGCATCAATCGCTTTTTGGTTGCCACAGCCAATTTCCCCTAAACTATATGCCGTTAGCCTTTGGGTAAAATCATCCAGTTGTGGTTTGCCGATTAACTCCACCAAAGCATTGATCGCTTTTTGGTTGCCACAGCCAATTCGCCCTAAGCTGTACTGTACCGCTTGCCTTCGAGTAGAATCATCAAGTTGTGGATTGCCGATTAACTCCACCAAAGCATCAATCGCTTTTTGAGAGCGATGTCTACGATGGGCTACGCCTACGCTTTCTTACTAATTCTGCAAACTATATTAATTGGCGTAAATGCCGAAAACCTCCTTCAGCAAGGAGACTCACCAATTGAGGTTTTAATCTGGATGATTAACCAGTATATTCCAGTCCTGAAACAAGCCAGCAATTTGCAAGAAAAACAGAAAAAAAGCCTGTTACCCACACATCGCCCTTCTGAGGATAAATAATATCACAAGCCCCTCTTTGCTTGCAGAGCTACAGTGTACGCACAAGTCGAATTACCCCCCTTAATCCCCCCGATATATTGGGGGGAAACAAGAAATCTAGTTCCCTCCCCTTTATAAGGGGAGGGTTAGGGTGGGGTAAAACCTTGGTTAATCAGCTATCTCAGACTTGTATGTACACCGTAGCCTTAGCAAAGCGCGGGGTGAGTTCTTCGGGTTTAATAAGTAATCAAGCAGACAAGTCCATTGGTTCACAACACAAGCCCATTGGTTCACAACACAAGCCCATTGGTTCACAACACAAGCCCATTGGTTCACAACACAAGCCCATTGGTTCACAACACAAGCCCATTGGTTCACAACACAAGCCCATTGGTTCACAACACAAGCCCATTGGTTTACAACACAAGTCCATTCTCAAGCATTTGTTGTCTAGCGTCGTGTAATTACTGAGCTAGCAATCAAATCTTATTATAAAAAAAACCTTATTTCGGAAGTTTTACTGAACCACTATATTGTCCCATTGAGACATCCTAGAAAGATAAAGTTTAGTAAAAAGTATCCATTGATGCCACGCCAAAAAAAAAGCTCTCTCGTGCTAGAAAAAACCGAACAGAAAGTAATCGGCTTTAAATCGATTAATTCCAACCTCGATTTTGGTGATTCCATCAGCTTAAACCATTTAACCCAGTTAACTGGGCAACTCCGCAACCAGATTGACCAGTATAATATGATGCTAACTGCCCTTGACTCGGCAAAGGAAGAAATAGAAACCCTTGAAAAGGCCATTCGCGAAACTTCAGAACGCTTGGTTAGTGGTGTGGCGTTCAAGTATGGCAAGGACAGCCGAGAATACGAAATGACAGGCGGAGTACGCAAGAGCGATCGCATTCGTAAAGCCACCATTACGCGGTTAAAATCCACCGCAGACTTAAAAGCGGCTTCTATACAGACGGCGTAACCAGCAACAAGTAAGCATCATTCACGGTGAATGATGCCCATTGTTGAATTTTCTCCCTTTCCGATGCGAGAAGGGGTTTTATTCCTCAATCAACTCAAAATTAACCCGTTCGTAAATATCACGCAAGGTAATTTGAAAATCGATAGAATCTAAAACTAAAACTGCTTCTTCACCTTCGTATTCCTTAAAAATCCATTGTCCTTCTGCTTGCTTGGCAAATTGTTCCACAGCAAAACTATACTGGTCAATCATAATATATTCCTGAAAACCAGGAATTGAACGATAATATTTAAACTTATCTGTTTTATCATAATTTTTAGTTGAATTTGATAAGACTTCAACAATTAACAAGGGATTCGTAATAATTGTTGTACTTGTTCCCTCGTAAATAGGCTTACCTTTGATAACTATCACATCAGGATAAGTATAAAAACGATAACGAGGTATCCATACTTTAATATTGACTATGTATATGTCATAATCTTGCCCTTGAACTGTTAAAGGAAATTTGCGACAAAAATTTCCGGCAATTTTATTGTGATTAGTTGTCTCTCCTATTATGGAAATAATTTCTCCGTCTCTGTATTCATTTTTATATTCAGCTTTTTCTTCTAATTCCAAATATTCTTCTGGGGTGTAGTAGCGCTTTTCTGTTTGTAAAACCATATTAATTAACTCACAAAATGGGGAAATGAGTATGTTATCAATAGCGTAACCTACCCTAAAGATAGCGAAAATAAATACTTTTATTATAAAAAGACGGTTGCAGACAATGTAACAATAGCGATCGCAAGCAAATACTTTTAACCATACCCACTAGTGAACGCCCCTACCAATATCTCTGCACAAACTCAGAATCGCAAAGCCGATCACATTCGGATCTGCTTAGAGGAAGATGTTCAGTGTGATCAAATCACCAATGGACTGGAACGTTATCGCTTCACCCATTCTTGCTTACCTGAACTAAACCACAACGAGATTGATCTCAGTACAACTTTTCTGGGGAAACACCTGGGCGCACCCTTGTTAATTTCTTCTATGACTGGCGGAACAGAACAAGCCGCAATCATTAACCAACGTTTAGCCCAAGTCGCGCAACATTACAAAATTGCAATGGGTGTTGGTTCCCAACGAGTAGCGGTAGAAAAACCCCAGGTGGCTGATACTTTTGCTGTCCGCAAGTATGCCCCCGATGTTCTGCTATTTGCGAACTTGGGCGCTGTGCAACTTAACTATAAGTACGGCTTAGATGAATGTTTGCGGGTAGTTGATATCTTAGAGGCTGATGCCCTGATTTTACACATTAATCCTCTACAAGAGTGCATTCAATCCAAAGGTGATACTAATTTTCGAGGTTTACTTGACAAAATATCTAAATTGTGCTTTAAGCTACCAGTGCCAGTGATTGCGAAGGAAGTTGGTAACGGCATTTCAGCAGCGATCGCACAGAAACTGATCGCTGCTGGGGTAGCAGCAATTGATGTGGCTGGTGCGGGGGGTACTTCTTGGGCAAAAGTAGAAAGCGAACGGGCAGAAAATCCTTTGCAACGTCGCTTAGGGAGGACTTTTGCTGATTGGGGTTTACCGACGGCAGAGTGTATTACAACAATTAGAGCGATCGCCCCAGATGTACCTTTAATTGCTTCGGGAGGTTTGCGTCATGGATTGGATGTTGCAGCTGCGATCGCCTTGGGAGCAGATATAGCAGGTTTAGCAATGCCTTTTTTGCAAGCAGCAGCAACATCAGAGACAGCAGTTGCCGAACTGGCTAAAGTATTAATTGCCGAAATCACCACAGTTTTATTTTGCACTGGCAACGCCACCTTGTATCAGTTAAAGCACTCTAGCAGTTTACAACGCATAGAATAAATTAAGTAGGTCATTTGTCATTTGTCCTTTGTCATTTGTGAATGACCAATGCCCAATACTTCGACTTCGCTCAGTACAAGTGCCTAATGCCCCATACTTCGACTTCGCTCAGTACAAGTACCCAATGACTAATTTTATCAAACAAACTTTTGCTAGTTTAATTGGCACCTTACTAGGACTAATTATTTTCGGTGGTCTAGGAACCACTGGACTGTTCTTGCTGATATTGGCTGCTACCTCCTCTAAAGATATTGGGCCAAGCGTGAAAGATAAGTCAGTGCTGGTTTTTGACTTGTCGATGAAAATTACTGATAGCGAACCTAGTTCAAGTGAACTGTTTCAAAACACAATATCAGGTGTGGATGACGACAGAATCGCACTCCGCAAAGTTGTGGAAACTTTGGAAAAAGCGCGGCGCGATTCGCGAATTGTCGGAATCTATCTGGATGCAAGCAGCACAAGCCAAGTTAGTAACATCGGCTATGCTTCCCTGAAAGAAATTCGGAAAGCGTTGGAGGAGTTTCGCGCTGCTGGGAAAAAGATTGTCGCCTATGGCAGTGATTGGAGTAAAAAGGAATATTACCTTTGTTCAGTGGCAGATTCGATTATAGTTAACCCTTTGGGAATAATGGAAGTCAACGGTTTGAGTTCACAACCGATGTTCTACGCGGGTGCATTGCAGAAATATGGCATTGGTGTGCAAGTCGTGCGGGTGGGGAAATTTAAGGGAGCTGTTGAACCGTTTATCCTCACAAAATTGAGTCCAGAAAACCGCGAACAAACTCAGAAATTGTTGGATGATGTTTGGGGAGAATGGCGGACTACTGTGGGCGCAAGTCGGAAAATTGAACCTGGAAAGTTACAGGCGATCGCAGATAATCAGGCGCTACTAGAAGCCACACAAGCCAAAACTAGCGGTTTAATTGATCAAATAGCATACTCCGATGAAGTGGTAACTGACCTGAAAAAGTTGACAGATAGCGATCAAAAAGACAAAACATTCCGACAAATTAGCCTGAATAGTTACGCCCAAGTTTCCGGGAAATCTTTGGGTGTAGAACGTAACTCCAAAAATCAAATTGCCGTTGTTTATGCTGAGGGCGAAATTGTCGATGGCAAAGGAATAGATGGACAAGTAGGAGGCGATCGCTTTGCGAAAATCTTCAACAAACTGCGACAAGATAAAGATGTGAAGGCTGTTGTCTTACGAATTAATAGTCCTGGTGGTAGTGCTACCGCAGCCGAAGTCATGCAGCGAGAAATAAAATTAACTCGTGAGGCGAAACCAGTTGTAGTGTCAATGGGTGATGTCGCCGCCTCTGGGGGTTATTGGATTGCTAGCGACTCTAACCGCATTTTTGCCGAACCAAATACCATTACAGGCTCAATTGGGGTGTTTGGGTTGCTATTCAATGGGCAAAAGCTCGCCAATGATAATGGCATTACTTGGGATTCGGTGAAAACCGCACGCTATGCTGATAATCAAACAGTTTCGCGTCCGAAATCGCCTCAAGAGTTGGTAATTTATCAGCGCAATGTTAACCGCATTTATAATATGTTTCTGAATAAAGTTTCTCAAGGTCGGAAACTGCCAGAACAAAAAGTGGCAGAAATTGCCCAAGGACGGGTTTGGTCGGGTGTGGCGGCCAAGGAAATTGGTTTAGTGGATGAAATTGGTGGTTTGAATAGTGCGATCGCTTATGCTGCTAACCAGGCGAAACTAGGAGAAAATTGGGAAGTTCAAGAATATCCTCGCACTAGCAACTTCGGAGAACGGTTTTTTGGGCATGCAACAGAAGAAGCGCGGACTGCTTTAGGGATTGAGAAAGCGCAACTTAAATCAGCCAATCCCCTCACCGATGAATTCCAGAAACTGCAACAGGAAGTAGGAATTCTGCAAAAGATGAACGATCCACAGGGAGTTTACGCCCGCTTGCCTTTCAACTTGAAGATTGAGTAGATTAGGGACTTCCAAATAAAAAAACATCCCAAATTCTCTTGTGGGATGGGTGTCCGCACCCGTCCTATATTCAGGGCGGGCAGGATGCCCACCCCACAAGATGGATAATTTATTTCTTGGAAGTCCCTTACCCAAAACAAAAACCTTAAAGAGTCCTGACGGACATCCCTCTCCTTACCAAGGAGAGGGACAGGTTTTGCGTAGCAGAACCAGGGTGAGGTTTCTTAACCCAAGCGCATTGGGTTAGATGATATCCAGCAACTAAACCGGAGAAAATATCTCAGAAATTATACTGAACCATCAAGACAATAAATATTAATAATATATACATATATATTGTCAGGATGCTGAATATGTCAGATTTACCGCTTCAGTGCCAAAATTTGAAAGAGCAGGTTGAGTCGATATTACAACTTTTACAACAAGAACCAACGCTACGTTCCCAAGATATTACACCTGTACAAACTTCTTTAAGTAAGGCGATTTCTCCCAAATTTGAGATTGTGTTTGCGGGTGCGTTTAGTGCCGGTAAATCAATGCTAATCAATGCACTATTGGAGAGAGAATTACTGTACAGTGCAGAGGGACACGCCACAGGTACAGAATGCAAAATCGAGTATGCAGAAGTAGATAAAGAACGTGTTGTTTTGACGTTTTTAAGTGAAGCAGAGATTCGAGAACAAGCAGTTTATTTGTGTCAGCAGCTAGGATTTAAGTCAGTAGCTAATATCAACCAAGCTGATGTAATTAACTTGCTACGTCAAGATTCTGAAGCGATTATTCAGCAGGAGGGTGGTGAGAGTAAATCAGAACGTGCAAAACAGGCGAAGGCGTTAATGTTATTGCTAGAGGGATATATAGCAAACCGCGATCGCATAAACACGGTTAAAAATGCTACATATTCAATGGAGCAATTTCACTTTTCTAACCTCAAGCAAGCGGCTGGATATGCCCGTCGTGGTTGTAATAGTGCGGTATTGAAGCGCATAGAATATTACTGTAATCATCCTCTTCTCCAAGATGGTAATGTAATTATTGACACGCCAGGTATAGATGCACCAGTAGAGAAAGATGCACAGCTAACTTATGCCAAAATTCAACATTCTGATACTTCGGCGGTGGTATGTGTGCTAAAACCTGCTGCGGCGGGTGACATGACAAAAGAAGAAACACAACTTTTGGAATTAATGCGGCAGAATGGGGGAGTACGCGATCGCGTTTTCTATATCTTCAACCGAATCGATGAGACTTGGTACAATACCGAACTACGACAACGATTAGACGATTTAATTAGTGGGCAATTTTGCAATACAAGCAAGCTTTATAAAACCAGTGGATTATTAGGCTTTTACGGGAGTCAGATTAAACAGACAAGCCAACGAGATAGATTTGGTTTAGATTCTGTTTTCGCAGAAAGTATTAAAGGTTCAGATGGTAAAGAAGAAACACCACAATTTGTCTATGCGTTTAACAACTACTGTGTAAATTCAGGGAAACTATCTTCCACTAAATTCCGTGTCTCTGTTAACGGCTTTGAAACCCCAAATCAAAATTATGTGCGGATTCTGGGAGATTGGGGAAATGAACTTATAGAAAAGCTAATTCATGATAGTGGAACTGAGGAATTTCGCACAGCTATTACTCGCTATCTTGCTGAAGAAAAGCGTCCGCAATTGTTTAAAAATCTTGCTGATGACTTGGAAGATGTTTGTATAAAACTCAAAAAACATTATCAGAGTGTCCAACGTAATTTAGATAGTCAGCCCCAAGAAATTGAGGCGATGAAGGCGCAAGAGTTGCAACGTCTAAATCAGCAACTACAGCACATCGGTAGAGAATTTAGTGAGCATATCACAGAAGAAGTTAACCATATAATTAATAATTCCTGTGATGATTTTGAAGCAGATTTTAAGCAATTGCAATCACGAATGATTCGCCGTTTAGATGAATTACTAGATAGTTTTTCTGTAGCTGATGCTTATCGACGTGCAACCATCAGCCATCCTCGCAACGCTACCGCGCCTTTAATTGCTATTTTAGTAGAGGCATTTTATTACTTAGCAAATCAATTAGAAGATATTTTGATTGAATCTTCTCAGCAAGTAATTGCGAATTATTTCCAGAGGTTGATTGAAAAGATTCGCAAGTCAGAATATTATCGCCAGTTGTATCGTTTATTAGATCATGATGGCGGAATTGAACAACAGATCAGACTTTTAGAAAAAGTTGTTACTCAAGCATTAGTGAGTGCAGCTAGTGTAGAGTGCGATCGCTTTGTGCGAGAAAGTCCGAGATTTTACGATGAAGGCACTTTTTCTATATATCAATTTCGCCAGACTTTATCACAAACTTCTCAAGGTTACGACGCTGAAAGTATCGTAGAAGCAGAACCAGCAATTAGGCAGTTATTAAAGTTAGATTTTGAGCCAAAAGTTTCCCAAACTATTCGTAAATCTTACCGTCAAACTATTAACCAAACGCTAAAAACTCAATTGTTACCAATGGCAGAACAGCAAGCAGATGAAATTTTGCAGCAATACCCGCAGGCGCGTGCTTATTTAGAGAAAACATTGGAACAAGAAGCTGAAGAAAAAATTGCTAATAATCGCCGATTATTGAGTGTTGTTGAAGGAAATATAGAAACATATAATTCCGCAGTTTCTAATATCAATGGTTGTTTACAGGCGATGCAATTATATGACCATCTTTTGCCTGAAATTGGTAATGCAGACTTGATACATACTAACCCTGATTCATTAGACACTAATGGCAAATTTGCTACTAATGGATTTGTGATTTCAGATGGGTTAGTTGATGAGGTAGCAAAGGTTTAGCATAGTGGTTCTTGTTTGGATGCAGCTAGGGGCACAGAAAAAGCTCATAGGTGTCAACTTAACGAAAAAGCCATGTCCCGCAAGGAACTGAAGTTCCTTGCTAATAGCGAAAGTCATCTTTAGATGACTAAATAATCCGAAAAATCTTTAGTCTACTAAAGTAGACTTGGGCTAAAAGCCAAAGAAATTTATTTCTGGGCGGGCGTGGAAGTCAACAAGCGATTTCTAGCTTAAGTTGACACCAATTTTTATAAGGTGCGTTAGCATGAAACCCTAACACACCATTTCCGATTTTCGGTGCCTTATCGAAACTGTACCACACTCTACACTATCTTCTAATTCTTTGCACTTACCTAATTACAACACTTATTTAGGCGATCGCACTCACAAAATTATTTACTACCACCCTCTGGAAACAACCGACTCAAGTCTAATAAGGCATTTTCAAATCCAGGAATGGTTACTGACTGGTTAGATAGAGAAATCTGCTTGCTGAGATAGCTAAACTTGCTTTGAGCATTTTGATATGGCTGGCTATGACGCTCAAGTTGACGATCTGGCAAATTCACAATCCAGTAATGAGAAATTCCGGCTTCTGCATACAATGACAGCTTGGTTGTTTGATCATAATCTATAGTTTTATCCGAAATTTCAATCACTAACAAAATATCTTCAGGATAGGGATGATGAGCAAGATAATCTTCATCTCTTCCTTGTGCAATCACAACATCCGATTCAGGCTCACTTTGATTAGGAAGGGTGATGGGATCTTGTCCACGGATGACTGCTTCATCACCTAAAAGCCGATCCAATTGACGGCATAGGATAGAACTACAAACTGTATAAGGTGTTCCTTTTGCTGTCATTTGAATCAGTTCTCCTCGAATTAATTCAATATGATTGGCTTCTGTCAGAAATCCGAGTTCAATCAATCGATGGTATTCAGCGATCGTAAATCGCTTAGGTGTTATAACATTCATCGAATATCCTTTTAATGGCAATGATTCTACTTTTAGTTGTACACTAAGGGACTGACAAATCAAAAAATATCCAATTATTTATTGTGGGGTGGGCATCTTGCCCGCCTTTGGTTACTGGGCGGGCAAGATGCCCACTCCACAAGTAGTAGTAATTTATTTCTTGGAAATCCCGTAACAGAGATTAAAGTGAGTGCGTTGTTTACCACCGCAGGTCTTATCCTGAGGCTGCGCCAAAGGGCATCGCAATAATTTCAGCTGTCCTTACCACAACTGAAGCATTCATAAGTAATCTTAAAGCTATGGTTATGAATGTAAAGCTGTCGTTACCACAACTAAAGCATTCATAAGTAATGTTGAAGCTGTCGTTACCACAGCTGAAATTGTGGTTATGAATGCTAAAGCTGTCGTTACCACAGCTTAAGTTGTGGTTATGAACATGAATTTTTGCAACAAGTCTATTGCAAAGGAGTAGCGATCGCCTCAAATTGCTGCCAACATAGGTACAATGCACGCGGGACGTGAAAACATCCTTTCCATTTGCCACCTTTAAGGTTCAACAATACTTCCCCACGCCGATTCAGATACCCAAACCACTCACCGTACTCGGAATCAGCAAAGTGTGACCAGGCGTAATCGTGCATCTTTTGATACCATTCCCAACACACCTCACGACCTGTCAGACGATAGCCCATCGCTAATGCAACCATAGATTCTAGGTGAACCCACCACAGCTTTTGATCCCATTCCAATTGTTGTGGGGGATGACCGTCTGCATCCATAAAGTAATACAATCCACCATACTCGCTATCCCAAGCAAAATTCAAGATATTTAGCACCACATCAACGGCTTGGTTAATAGTTTTAGTATCGTTTTGGCGACGGGCGATATCCATAATAAACCACATAGCTTCAATGCCGTGACCGGGATTAATCAGCCGTCCCTCAAAACAATCAATGTGGGAACCGTCAGGGGCAACGTTTTCATACATTAGTCCCCGTTCTGGGTCGAGAAAATCAGTCATCACTTCGTCCTGAGTCTCAGCTAAAACATTCTCTAGTGTTTCCTTTGGCAGCAACCATTCCATTTCTAGAGTTAGGTTGGCTAAAATCATCGGTACAGCCAATGATTTCATCGGGCGTGTGCCGGGATAACTTTTATTATATTTGCCTTTGGGGTTGTCTTTGCGGCGTAAAACGTTGTTATAAGCTTGCATTGCCACATCCTTTGCCCATTCTTCGCCGCCAGCGAGTGCATATTGACTAAATGCCATCGCCGCAAAGCAATCAGAAAAGATATTGTAAGGCTGAACCAGTGGTTTCCCTTCACGCGTGAGGGCAAAGTACCAATTACCATCACTATCTCTGCCATGTTGGGCGAGAAAATTAGCGCCATTGCTGGCAATTTTTAGCCAGTTTTCACGTTTTTCTAGCTGGTTGCAAAGCATCGAAAAAGTCCACACTTGACGGTTTTGCAACCAAACGAATTTGTCTGTATCATAAATTTGTCCCTGGCGATCGAGACAGGTGAAATAGCCGCCTTGCTGCCAGTCGAGAGAGTGTTTTTCCCAAAACGGGAGGACATCGTTGAGGAGGGCATTTTTGTAAAGTTCAGCGTAGGCGTAGCCCGCACTTCGGTTTGGCTCTGTTACCACCGGAGGCATCGCTTGAAAATTATCCCCCATAAATTTCCTCCCCTTTGCTGCTAAAACTAACAGCTTAACAGTTATCACATTTTGGGTTGAATTTGGAGCGTAGGCGTAGCCCGTACTTCTCTACGAGACCCTTCGGCAAGCTCAGGGCATCGCGCTGCGCGAACGGCAAGCTCAGTAACCATCGTAGACATCGCGTCAGTCTTTTACAAGATATAGTCAACAGCAGGTATACTTCTATCTTGTATCTTGCATTATTCTCAATAACCGTAGGGGAACTATTATAGTGTCCACCTATAAGTTTTTTAGATATGAGGTTGTTATGAATCAGATTGAACGGGTTGCGATCGTTGGAGGAAACCACGGAAATGAGTTAACAGGAGTACATTTAGTCAAAATGTTTCAGCAGTATCCTAATTTAATCAATAGATCAAGTTTTGAAACTTTGGCATTACTTGGCAATCTCAAAGCTATTGAAGCAGGCAAACGATACATTGATAAGGATTTAAATCGTTGCTTCACTAATCAAGGCTTACAAAATCCCCAACTCTCAAGTTACGAAGATACGCGGGCAAAAGCAATTCTACAGATATTGCAACCGCAAAATCAGCCCTCTGTGGATGTAATTGTTGATTTACATAGCACAACTGCCAACATGGGCTTAAGTCTGATTTTTTGTGATCTGCATCCTTTCTTACTTCGGTTAGGCGCTTATTTAAGTTCTATCAATCCGATGGTAAAGATTTTTATTAATCAAGAATCTAGAGAAGGTGGTTTTCTCCGTTCTTTGTGTGAATTGGGTTTTGTTATAGAAGTTGGTGCTGTGGCTCAGAATATTTTAAACGCCGAATTATTTCATCAAACAGAGCAGCTTATTTATGCAATTTTAGACTATTTTGAAGGGTGCAACCAAGGTAATATTCCGCAGATAAACAGCACGCTCACGCTTACACTCTATCAATACATTGGGACTATCGATTATCCTAGAAGCGATCGTGGGGAGATTCAAGCCATGATTCATCCCCAGCTTCAGTTTAGAGATTATCAACCTCTGAATCCCGGTGATCCAATGTTTGTGACTTTTGAAGGAAAAGATATTTTCTATGAGGGAGCGTCTACTGTCTATCCTATTTTTATTAATGAAGCAGCTTACTACGAAAAAGGAATTGCGATGTATTTAACTCAAAAGCAACAACAGGTAGTTTAATTTATTCGCCCTTGTAGCCAAGATTGCAAATCAGCCAAGGTAGTAAAATCAAGCAATGCATCGCTCAAATCTGCCAGAACAGGCAAAGATAAACCAGAAATGGAGGAGCGCATTTCCTCAGACAGTTCTCCAAGCAGCTTAGTCAATTGCCGAGAAATAGCATTAGCCATCGCTTCTCGTCCTTCTTCTCGTCCTTCTTCTCTCCCTTCTTCCTTAATTTCTTGGTAAACTCGCGTTTGCTGTAGTGTTATTCCCAGCATAGATTCAACCTCCGTTCTGCTTAATTGTTCAAACCTATACATCATGATCGTCGTTACCATCTCTATTATGGCGCGACTCGCTGCTAATGGCACTTCATCACGAGTTCTGGTTAACAAATACTTGGCTTCTTCTGGTGCTTGGCTTTGCTCAAGTGTAGTCAGTACCATCAAGGCTACCCATAAAGGTAATTGGCGAATATCCCCCAATTCATCCAAATACACCCGATGCACTTGGTTACTATTGAGAAATCCCCGATGAGGGTAAATGTTACTTTGTTCGGTATTGCGAGATGGATAAATTATAACTGCTTGCCAGTCGTTAAATCTGGCGCGGTTGCGGTAGAAATATAGTGAAGATTCTGCAAATACTCTTTCATAAAGCTGTTCATCTTTCTGAAACTGTACCTCACAAAAATATACAACCCCAGGAGTCTCGCTTTCTGGTGGAAGAAATACCCCGTCAATTTCAAATTTGGGTTCCTTGACAGCTACCGAATCAAATCGATAAGCATCTGCATTTGTTGGGGGATTTGTCAATAGTTCAAATAAAAGAGTGGGGGATTGTTGAAACAGTTTGTAAAAAATTGAGTCTCGACGCATGGAACATTTTATTTTATTAAATATGCGATACATTTAATCACATATTCTTGTATATATAGCAATTCTGAATCATTCGTGAGAAACAAGATCCCCGACTTCTCAAAGAAGTCGGGGATCTGCGGCTGGGTTAAGCTTAGAGTCAAGGCTGTGTTGTAATTGCTGTAAATACTCAACTCGCTAGGCGATACACAATCACCTTTCCTTTCCAATTCTCTTCCACAAATACCAGATACTCACCATTTGAACGACGAAAAGCGCGGATACCGTAGGGTATATCAATCCAGCCACTTTCGCTGCCAACTTCTGGGCCTGGTTTTAACTGTTGTACTTGCACTCCCGTCTTTGCATTGTAGACATATACCTCTGCGGTTTTAACTGTCACGGCGAAGACATAATCTTTTGCCACACTTATTGCAGCTGTGGAAACTTCGCGTTTGCCTGTGCTGTCGTAAGGAATCACAATTCGCCACCGGGGGGTCCGATTTCCTTGACTCCAATTGTCAAAACGGGCAATCTCAGATCCAGCAACTCCTGTATCGTCGCCGAAGGCGGGGTGATCTACTGTGAAGCCTGACAAATACATGGTATCTGTTTGGGGGAAATATTCGAGCCGCCGCAAGTCGTTAAATATGCTGGGAGTAGTTTGCTTTTCCATCGAACTATAGCTGTAGATGGGGTTGCCTTTAGGATCTATTCCCTGTAAAGGATAGTGTCGGATAGCAGTACCATCTGGTGTTCGCAAAGCTTTCCAAACATCTCCTTTGCTGTCTACCCACCAGCCGCCGAGATAGGGATAATCTTTGCTGCGATCATATTCGTTCTTTTCAAATCTGCCATTACCGTTGCGATCGCGCCAGATCCACTCTCCTTTTTCTGGTTGATGCGGTGGCCAATTTCCGGTGAGAAATTTTTTATCTGCGCCATTGCTACCGACAAACATTCCGGCTGGGATGGCAACTTGGCCATCTGTGGCTGGATTAAAACGATATATTTGCAGAAAGCTGCTATACATATCTGTGAGGAACAAAAAGGGCTTCCCTTGGATGCGGCGAACAAAGGTTGCATCTGGTGATGTATGCAGACGTGGATCTTGAGGATATTTGAAAGCATTTAAAGTATAGCCTTTGTAAGTCCATTGCTTACCAGCAGGCTTACTATAGTTCATCAGATAGTGTTCTTGTTTGGTGAATAAATCTATACCATCACTTTTAGGATCGGCATCTGCATTATCGACGAATATCAATCCTAGCGATCGCCACATTAGTTTTCCCGATGGCGAAAATTTCCGCAAATCTGTTCCTGATTTGTTGAAACCATCACTATTTATATAGATATTACCTGAAGCATCTGTACCGACTCCGGTAAGTCCATAAAGTTTCAAATCTCCAACTTCTCCAGGAACTCCTACATAGATACCGCCCTTACTGCCAAAACTACCCACCTGCAACGGCTGATCTTTGATGTCATAAATTAACATTTGCTGACGTGGGCCATTTTCTGCCACTAACAGCTTACCTTGATGATCAATTGCGATCGCTGTTGGTTCGACAATATCTGCAATCTGTTGGGGCAATTGCTTTCCACTCTGAGAATAATGTATAATTTTGGCAGGATTACTACCATTTTTGCTTTGAATAATCCACAGATTTTTTTGGGAATCAATAGTTATTGCTCCCGGATTAGCAACGGTAAAGCTGCGGAGTTCCTTCATCGTATCAGTATCATAGACACGAATTCGGTTAGCAGCAAAATCACTCACATACAACTCGCTTTCCACAGTTGCTAATCCAGTGACTTCACTTTTAGTGCTGGTAATCAACATACTTTTATCCCAGCCACGCCCATTCGGAAATGGCGCAGGTTTTCCCGACAAGTCATAACGTCTAACACAATACCAACTTGTTCCATCAGGGGGGTAATCTTCATTTGTTTTGCCCCTCGAACCTTGATTCATGGCAATGTAAACATATTTACTATTTGCCGTTACCGCTTTGCCACCACCACGACTCCAGCCGTGAGTATCTCCAATAGCACCAATAACCTTACCATCCTTATATATTGCTGCCTCCATTCCCGCTTCATCCCAATGGCTATTGGTATAAACTGTGCCATCAGGGGCAACATACATTGCCTCAATATTGTTTTGTACCCGCAGATTTCCACTGCCAAAAGTATTACCTATCCACGATGTTTTATAGGTAAGCGTGGGTGTTTCAGTATTGTTTTGTACCCGCAGATTTTCACTGACAATAGTATTATTTATCGACGATGTTTTGTAGGTAAGCGTGGGTGTTTCAGTATTGTTTTGTACCCGCAGGTTTTCACTGCTAATAGTATTACTTATCGACGATGTTTTGTAGGTAAGCGTGCGTGTTCCAGTTGTCGCCCAGTCTGTTGTAATTCCAATGCTAGCAACAATGACTGCAACTGTCAGACTGAGTAAAAAGTTGAAAGTGTTACTTCTTTGTAAATATCTAGTCTTAGATATTTTTTTGATGTGCTGATTGATCTGGTGACGCAGTTTTCCTAACTGCGTCAGTAATTTATTTCTCATATAATTTTTAAGCTTTTAATTATTTATATACAAACATTATTTATCAAATCCGCACAAAAAAGGATAACTATTTTTAACTGGATAATATACAAGTCATTTAGAGGGAAAACATCTGATGATATATCAATAATAAATATTCCAGATTAAAATTTTAATATTTACATAAACTTTATAAAAATCACATGGTTATTTAAACTTCAGTTAATATCTTAAAAAAGATTGTTTAATGTACTAATGGTTACTTGTTTTTCCATAAAAATAGTAAAAATTAATACAAAATACCTTGAAAATTATTGATTTATAGTGGTTTATCCCTCTTCCTGTCTAGCATTCACCTTCCTGATTGGTAGGTATCATATCTGTCCTAGTCAGTGTTATCTGGTTAATAAAAACACATACTTTAATTCATTGTTGACGTTGGCATATAAATAGTTTATAAATTGGTGTTCTATGAAAAAACTGTTATTGGTAATGTGTATTCGTAAATTCTAGTAATTCAAATTGGGATGGAACAGGCTGTAAGGGCACAGCAATGCTGTGCCCCTGTTTTAATACATTTATAGGAGACACATTAATGGAAAACAAACAAGAAAGTTTTGCGTCAGGATCTGCATCTATTCTCACCCTTGGATTAGGCTGGTTTCCCAAAAGTCCCGGAGGATTAGAAAGGTATATTTATGAACTAACTCATAAATTAGCCGCAAATCAAGATCAGGTTGAATTATGCGGAGTCGGTCTACCAGAGGCGGAACTAAATTCACCAATTAAGCTGACTAACTTGGCGAGTCCCGATAGTGCTATTTGGCAAAGATTATGGTCGATTCGCACTAACTTTCAGAAAACAAGAACAAGCAAACCAGATGCTATTAATCTGCACTTTGCATTATATAGCTTTCCTATTTTAGATATTTTACCAAAGGGAGTACCAGTTACTTTTAACTTTCATGGCCCTTGGGCTTCTGAGAGTCAGCAAGAGGTGGTTAATAAAAATCTCAGTCTTTTGATCAAGCACTGGCTAATAGAACAGAACACTTATAATCGGTGCGATCGCTTTATTGTTTTGAGCAAAGCCTTTGGGAAAATTTTACATCAAAAATATCAAATACCGTGGAGTAAAATTAATGTTATTCCTGGTGGAGTTGATATTAACTGGTTTCAACCAACTTTATCACCCCAAGACGCTTGTAAACAGTTAGGCTGGCCTAGTAATCGCCGAATTATATTTACATCACGCCGCTTAGTACATCGAACTGGGGTTGACAAACTATTGCAAGCTCTGGCTATAATTAAGCCCAGAATACCAGATGTTTGGCTAGCGATCGCAGGTCGTGGTCACATCCAAGCTGCACTACAACAACAAGCTACAGAATTAGGACTAGACGACAACGTTAAATTTTTAGGTTTTCTACCTGATGAGCAATTACCTATTGCTTATCAAGCTGCTGAATTCACTATTATGCCTAGTCAATCTTTTGAAGGATTTGGATTAGTAATAATCGAGTCTCTAGCCTGTGGTACTCCTGTTTTATGTACTCCAGTTGGGGGAATGCCAGAAATTTTATCAGAATTTTCACCCGATTTAATTACTAATTCAATCGAAGCCTCAGCTATTGCTGAAAAATTAGAGCAAGTGCTTTTGGGAAATATTCCTATACCTTCACGCGAAGCCTGTCGCCAATACGCCACCACACACTATGACTGGAATCAAATCGCCCAACAGGTACGGAATATTTTATTAGCTTGAACAAGTTAATAAAATAAATGCTAGGGGCGTTACGTGGGTCAAATTAGATAAAATAGAGGTTTAATGAGAATTCTTTTTCTAGATCAAAGCGGTAAACCAGGCGGTGCCGAATTATGTTTAATAGATATTGCTAAACCATATGGCGTTGGCTTTGCCAGCCGTAGGCATCGCGCTTTGGTAGGTTTATTTGCAGATGGGCCATTTAAAGATTTACTACAGCAAAATCATA
This sequence comes from Nostoc sp. NMS7, assembly GCF_017115085.1. Taxonomy (GTDB): domain Bacteria; phylum Cyanobacteriota; class Cyanobacteriia; order Cyanobacteriales; family Nostocaceae; genus Nostoc. The sequence goes on from NZ_JABXKJ010000148.1 coordinate 89,032, forward strand.
TCCCAGTAGAAGTTCTTGCAACTCAAGCAATCCAAGTTCGTAAAGAAAGCAGTTTAGTACAAGGATTGAAGAGTCTCGGACAACTTGCACCTTTGATTACTAAAGTAGTTAAAAAAGCGCGTGAATACGATTTAATCTATGCCAACACTCAAAAAGCATTAGTTGTCGGAGCATTAGCAAGTTTCTTCAGCCATCGCCCTCTCGTTTATCATTTACATGATATTCTTTCCACAGAACATTTCAGCCAAACTAATCTTCGCATCGCTATTAACTTAGCTAATCGTTTTGCATCATTAGTAATTGCTAATTCCCAAGCTAGTAAAACAGCCTTTGTGCAAGCCGGAGGACGCGCAAACCTCATCGAAGTTGTCTATAACGGCTTTGATCCGAAAATTTATCAAACTGATGAGTATGATATTAATAAATTACAGCAACAGTTAGGATTAGAAGGGAAATTTGTAGTCGGACACTTTAGCCGTCTTGCACCTTGGAAAGGACAGCATATTTTAATTGATGCCCTTGCCAAATGTCCGCAAGAGGTGACAGCAATTTTAGTGGGTGATGCACTATTTGGCGAACAAGATTACGTCCAAAAGTTACACCAACAAGTTGCTGAACTCGGACTAGAAAATCGCGTCAAATTTTTAGGATTTCGTTCTGATATTCCCCAGTTAATGGCAGCTTGTGACTTGGTGGCGCATACCTCAACTTCGCCAGAACCCTTTGGTAGAGTGATTGTAGAGGCAATGCTATGTGCAAAACCTGTTGTTGCAGCAAAAGCTGGGGGTGTAATAGAATTAGTAGAACATGGATTTAATGGTTTTCTAGTGACACCAGGAGAACCCCAGGAACTTGCACAAGTAATCATCACCTGTCTTCAGGAGACGGAAATAACTGCAAGTATAGCCAATAATGCCAAGACTACTGCTAGTCGGCGTTTTGATGTTGCAATTATTAATCAGCAAATTGCTCAACTGCTGTCCGACAGATTCTAGTTACCTGATTAATCTACAATCCAACATATTGCAAACTCCCCGCTTCGTTGCTATCCCGCCCGAAAATGAATTTTCGGGCTAATAGCTCAAGTCGGTTTAAACCGACTAATGACAGTAGTTTTAGTCCGTTGAAACGCACTTTTGCTATTAGCCAGTGACTTGAGTCACTGGCGGTTTTGGTGACGCAGATATTTCAGGCGATCGCATCGCATTAACCGAGTACCGTGGGTTTAAATCCCCCGGTTCAAAAAATAAGCCAGTTTTGGGTCGGGGTCTGTCTTGCAAAGTTGCTCCTCTACAGCGCTTCTCTGCGAGACGCTTTGCGAACGCGCATCCTGCGGCGGGGGAGACCCCAAGACCGCAATGCAGCGCTAAATCCCCATCACAAAACTTAATTACGAATTACGTTAGCGTAGCGTTAGCGAGTCATCGTTCGCTTTTAGCGTCTCGTAGAGAGCGTCATTACGAATTACGAATTATTTAAGCCACTTCCCGCAGTTGTGGTTGTGACGGCACACTCACTTCTGGAAATGAAAGCGAAAGTTGTTCGGCTTGAGGTACCGCCGCTTGCTGCAAAACTTGAACTTCGATATTCACGCTCACCAAATAACTGCCTGTATCAGCACCAACCGCTTCAGCAATTAGTTTGGCAATATCTGGGCGTTTGGCAGTCAGGGGGTCACGTAAAATACATCGATCCCATTCATGCTTGGCAGTCGGATTGAGGTTGAGAATATAATGCTTTATCATCGAACTAACCCTTGAATCCATCTTCCAGAAGGTTTTCACAAAGCCGTTATGCATTTGGCTAGGCTTTGTGGACGCTATCTATATTATAGTATATTTGTACTAAGATGGGCGATGTCTGAGTGAGAAAGTAGGGAAGATAGACCATTAGAGGATTTAATACCCCCATCACCATCTAATTTGTCCCCTTGTCCCCCTGTCTCTTCCTTCAACTTTTCCTTTCTCTCTAATTTGGTAGCAAGGCTGAATCTCCAATCCCTAATCCCAGAAAATCTGCCCATAGGTTATTTATAATACAAAGCTATTGCAACTAAGCTTACAAAGCAACACCTAATTTTTAGATAAATCGCTATATGCCAGATATCTATATTATTGAGCTATTTGTGATTGGTCTACTTTTGCTGATGGTAACATTAGGGTCCGGTTGGATTGCTCGCTTACCTCTTTCTTTTGCGATTATCTACCTAATAGTTGGTATTTTTCTAGGCCCTTACGGCTTCGGGCTGATTCAATTACGTCGGGATGGAGTTTTCAACGCTGAACTGCTAAAGAGAATAACAGAACTTGTGGTACTTATTTCTGTGTTTGGCTGCGGCTTAAAAATTGTTCGTCCTCTCAAATTGCGGGTTTGGGATATTACGACGCGATTGATTATATTTCTGATGCCAATTTCAATTTTTGCTCTGGCTGCTGTGGGTAAATTATTTTTAGGGATGAATTGGGGAGAAGCGATTTTATTAGGAGCAATTCTCGCACCTACCGATCCAGTATTAGCATCCGAAGTACAACTGACCGATACAAACGACCAAGATGAGTTGAGATTTGGTTTAACTTCCGAAGGTGGATTAAATGATGCTTTAGCTTTTCCCTTCGTTTATTTTGGCATTTATGCCTTAAAAGATGACAACTGGGGGAACTGGTTTAAACAGTGGATTATGGTTGATTTAATTTGGGCGATCGCAGTTGGTATCGTCATGGGAATTGTTGTTGCCAAATCTATAGTTTGGATTGAACAAAAAATTCAAAAACGCCGTGCTGCCGATGAGTTAATGCAAGACTTTATTGCTATCAGCACAATTCTAATAACTTATTCCTTAACAGAAATGGTGAATGGCTATGGATTTCTGGCAGTATTTGTGGCTGGGTTAGTTGTCCAACGCAGTTACAGAAATTCGGAAAAACCGCTAGCACAATTAGAATTTGTTAAGCAAGTTGAAAAGCTGCTGGAAGTTGGGACAATTTTAATATTGGGTTCAATATTATTATTCAAGCCAATGCTCAATTATGCTATGCAATCTTTGTTAGTGATAACTTTGTTATTCTTGATTATCAGACCTGTAGGAGTTTGGATTAGCACAATAGGTAAACGTCCTCTAGACTCACGCCGCCGAACCTTTCACCCAGGAACTCGGTGGTTATTTGGATGGTTCGGTATTCGCGGTGTAGGATCTTTATATTATCTTGCCTATGCCTTTGGTCATGGTTTAAAAGGTGAAGTAGGCGAACAAATTGCTTGGATAACTTACACTACTATTGTAGTTTCGGTGATTGTGCATGGAATTAGTGCAACTCCATTAATGAAGTGGTATGAGCGCGATCTTGTTAATCAGAGAAACGCTACTCCATAAATGTCGGGTGTGTTATGCCAAAGGCTAATGCACCTTAAATTGTTAATGCTGCCGTACTTGCGGCGATAACACACCCGATAATTTAATAGCAAATAAAACCTCTCCTGAAAGAAGAGGTAGGCAAGAAGTTGGGGGTTAGGTTTATATTTCCTATTTACCTGTCACCTTTTCAATAACTTCTTTCGCTTTTTCACCAAAACTTTCTGGGGGATTTTGTTCTTTCTCTGCTTTCAAATTCCTTTCGTAAGTCTTCTCTATAGTATTAAGGTTTGTTGAATCTTTTATTGCTTGCTCATAAGCTTCTTCTCGCTTTTCTTCTTGAATGCCAACACCTGGGTCATATTCATTAGCACGATTAATTTTTTCTTCAGAATTTGGTTTATACTCTGGAGGTACTAGTTTTAATTCTTCAAGAGTAGTTGCATAACTAGCTTGCTGAACGAAAATTAAGGAACCTGATAAGCTGATGAAAATCATTAAGCTAACAACAAAAAAGCTCGAACGTAACACTTGCTTTAAAGTTAATAGAATTTTTTGCATGAAAGAAACCTCCTGTTTTTATGTTATGAGCCTTGGTCATGTATAAATAGATTTGATATTTCAGACTCACAGGCATCCTAAATGTTTAGGTACAGTTTTTACTTCTACCGCAGGGTATATTAATTTGTAACTGTAGTTCAGTTAATGCTATCTGAACCTTTTACGACTTAGGACTACGTGTATTTTTGTAATAGTCAAATTGTCGTGCTTACTGATATCCCGCCCAGAACTCAAGTTCTGGGCTAATAGCTCAAGTCCACTCAAGTGGACTAAAATTTATACTCTATTATCTAGCAATACGCTTGGTGTTACCCATAAAAACCTTAACCTGCGTAGGTTGGGGAGCCACTGCGTTGGGCGGCTCTGCCGACTTAAAGCAAGTGGCGTTTGAGGAACAACCCGCAGATAACCCAACAATTAACGCTTGATGTTGAGTTTCACTTCCCTACGGGACGCTGTTCGCGTTCGTTCTACCCAACCTACAATTATCCTTAACCCTAGCGTATTCAGCTATAACCAACTGTGATTAATTTTTATTCCTCGACTTTCCATTACCTCTTCAAATAAATTTGTTGGTAGTGCTTCTTCTACAGGAAAAACACCTGGTTTCTTAAGTTTACCTTCTAGCAATAACTGGGCAATACTACCTGTGCCGCAACCAGAAGCCACTGCTGTATTTTCATGCACTACAGTTGAGCAATAAACGGCTGTTTCACCATTTTTTTGCCCTGTAACTTCACAACGAACTGCTACCCCAATTCCACTAAAATTATTAGTAATATCTGTCATCGAATGGCTGACATGAGACAGAAATTCAATCATGTAACGACGCTGCATTAACCACTTGGGAAAAATGTGTGCCGCAATCCAAGTTAGGTGATTGTAAAAATCGGGAACAGACCCGAACTTAGTAATTACAGTTTTAACTGATGGGAAGGCGTTGGGTAGTGTAAAGGTTTCTGGCATATCAAACCAGTAAACTCCAGTGCGTCCATATGGAGGTGGAAACTCAACTACTTCTCTTTGACTATAAGGCTTGATTAACTTCCATTTTCCATCTATCCAAGTCTCAAAAGGATATTGTAACCCCAAAAAAGTTGTCCGCATCACTGTAATGCCAGCACCACCAGAACCCGAAACCAAATAACTTAAATGGATCTTTTCTGCTTGATCAAATTCTTCAACACCTTGACGTACCATGCTGTTAGAAATACCAGGAAAAATGCCACTATTAATAATTGCCGTCACACCAGCAGCAGCAGCTTGTTCATGGAAATTCAGAGCTTTGCTGGTATAAGAACGATGGTCGCTGACATCTAGATAATTAACGCCTTGAGAAATACAGGTTTCGAGAACATTAGTATCTCGATAGTGAAATGGCCCAGCACAATGGATGACTAAATTAGAGTTTGCGATCGCATCTCGGAGTTTGTCAACTTCTGCCAAGTCCAATACCAAAAACTGCACTTGTCCTCCCGAAGACAAGCTAACAGCCCTCCCAAACTCCGCAGAACGTCCAGTAATCGTAATTTGTGCGTCCGTATGGGTAGCTAGATCGTGAGCAACAGTGCTACCAATCCGCCCCCGTCCACCAAGAATTAAAACGCTGTCTCTCATTACTCCGGATCAGCAACACTAACCTTATTTCATCAGTTATCTGTCTTGTTTGCCATCGGTTATAAGTATGATTTATAGCATTTAATAAAATTCCGGCTCTAATACTTGTAAACAAGTTTGTAGTAAGGACTTCAGTCCTTATTTTCTAAGCACTAAAGTGCTTACTACAAACTATTCATTACTAACTTGACAAAATACTATATTTGCGCCTGAATTTGCCTGACTACCGTTAGCGCCGAATAACTCACCCCAGCAGTACCTTCGCCTGGATGGGTGGAGTCACCGACTAACCATAGATGCTCGATTGGTGTACGATTGGCGAACCCAAAGGGGCCAAAGGTGGGGATTCTTTGACCTATACCGCCAACTATACCGCGATCGCGGGCTGTGAAATGGGCAAAGGTGCGCGGTGTTGCAGCTTCTTGATGAATAATAGTTTCTGATTTGAGATAGAAATATTCGGCAAGACGAGCGATCGCTTGCAGGGTATACTTTTGTTTGAGTCCTTCATAATCATCAGTCTGCCACCACGGAGTCGGATCGACAAATGAAGAAGCGATAATTGTTGCTTTACCCTCCGGTGCGCGACCGTCTCCAGGATGACTGACGGAAACGAACAGGGAATTATTCTCGCCAATCGGGCCATCAGCATCATACATAAATTGTAAGTGGGGTGGACATCCTAGCGGAATCGCACTGGCATCTACACCTAAATACACCACAAATGCGCCTGATGCTTGGGGCAGTTTTTCCACCCGATTTTTATAACCAGATGGAGCGTTTTCTCCTAATAATTGCACCAAGTTTTGCACGGTGACATTAGTAACTATGTGGTCGGCTGCTTCTGTCCAGACTTCGCCAGTTTTCTGATTTTTAATGACTACAGCAGTAGCTTTGCTATTCTCTACTTTGATTTCTTTTACAGTGTGGCGCATCAACAATTTACCGCCATCTCTTTCTAAAGATTGTACTAGGCGATCGCTTAATACTTGCATACTTCCCTGGAAGTGAAACAATCCTTGAGGTAGTTGGGATACACTCAATGCTGTTGCCGCATAAAGTAATGCTGTTTCTTCTGCATCCACCTGGGAATACAACTTCAGTTGCAAATCCAAAAAAGTCCTCAGTCGTTGGTCATTTCCCACTCCACATAATCGTAAAGCATCTCCTACGGTCAACAAAGTGAAGGGTACAGTAATTAATGTACTGGGACGCATCGCTTGAGTTAGCTGCCACAAATCCCATAAATTACGTGGTGGTAGCACCGGATCGCGTCCTTGAAATTCCCAACTGGCATTAAATAAAGTTGCGATCAATTGCCAGAACGGTTCGCTACCGGGAAACTGTTTTTGTCGTTCCTCTTGCCATTTTTTTTGGTCACGCCAAATATTAATCGGTGTAATTTCCCCAGGTAAATACACCGCACAAGCAGGATCACAAGGCGTTGCTTCCGGTAAATCTATTTTTAATTCTGAGAAAATGCGGTGGTGAATTCCCCCTGGTTCCAACCCCGCCACCTGAGTTGCACCCACATCAAAGGTAAATCCCTGCCGTTTAAACGTCGAAGCACAGCCTCCGGGGACGAGAGCTTGATCTAAAATTAAGACGCTGTAACCTCTACGAGCTAATAATGCTCCAGTAGTCAGTCCACCTATTCCCGCACCGATGACGACAATATGAGATTTACTTTTGTCAAGAGAAATGCTGGACATTGATTAGTTTCTTTAAAATTCTTAATACTTTTACTTATAATTTTACCTTCTCTGAAAGTTAAATAGTGACCTAACCCCCAACCCCTCTCCCAATATGCTATGCATTACCTGGATCTTTCTTAACAAACAGACAAAATTCTTAAAAGAAGACGAAAACGGTTGATAGGTATAGTTTTAAGGGACTCAAGACTTGCGGCAGAGCCGCAATGAGTTGCATTTCTAGCCTCTGGCTAGAAACGAGGTTTTAAAGGAGTTTTGACTTAAGTTGACACCAATGCTGTGCATCTACATTACCACATTATAAATTGGTAGATTACTTATTATTAGGTGGAATATGACGTTGGCGCAGCTTAGGAGATGTAGCCAATTTCCAGACCGAATAATAGTTGTCACTGCAAACAATATCTGTCTTTAATTTATACTTTTTTTCGATTTTTTCGTGCCAAGTCTCTGAAGGATTGAATAAAAAAACATCAGTAAACCCATCAGGAATTTTGGGAATTTTTTGACTGTTCACCAACAGAAATCGTACTTTTGGTTCCAAAAGATAACTCAGAGAAAAGACATTACCATAATTGTTACCCAAAGCATCACTAATCAAAAGTGGGCGAGTACTTTGATTGATGATTTGAGCAACTTGAGAATTGTCATAACTCATACCCTTATTCCACCAAGTTTCAGCCTGAGAACTCACCTTAGAAGAAATCAGACCACAAATAATCACTAATCCCATGATTATTTGCCAAATGCTCTGGCGTGACATACTCCTATTATATAGTTGCGTAGCTAGTAGGTAAGCAACAGTCACTTGGATTCCTAAATAAGATGGTATTAAATATGGTTCGGTAGATGCTTGTACACCCCCAGCAATTAAACTTGGCAGTATTAGTGGTAGTGCTGGCACTACAATCAATGTGATTAAAAAAAACCAGACTTTATAGTTAGTTGTTCGACAAAGAAAATAAATTGAATATCCTACCAAAGTTAAAAAAACTGGTGTAATTAAATAATTTAGAAGATTGTCTGATCTAAGGTCTATATCAAAAAAAATCCGGCTTAACTGCATCATTAAAAATGGAAATATAGGCATCAAAGATAACTGTGTTGTTGTCTTATCTGCTGAAATTAAAAATTTAAAAAACTCACCCGACACAATTGTTAGCCAAGGCATGAAGGCTAAAAAAGCTATTAGCGATGCTAATAGATAAGTTCTGACAGTTTCAGTCAACTGACATTTGGCAGTGATGATCACATAAATTCCGTGAGCAACTGCTACAAATGCACTCCAAAGAAATGTATAAAGACTGATGGCTAAAGTTACTGCATAAATGCTCCAGATAGCAAATAAATCTGGTTGTTGTCTTCCTTTTACATCTTGTGATTCCAGCCGCATTGCTTGCAGCAGAGATGCACTGGATAGTAATATAGTGACTAACCAGAGGATATATTCTTGTGCTTCTTGGGCGTATACTAGATGAATTGGAGAGATGGCTATGAGTGCGATCGCTACACCTGGAACCGATAATGGCACATTAAATAATTCTCGGCATAGCCAATAAACACAAGGGAAAACCAGCAAACTGATGCAGGCAGATAAACTTCTAATTGCCGTCACCGAATTCCCAAAGATTTGCATCCACAATCTGGCTATTACATAATACAACGGTGGATGCTGAGAATCTTCTTTTGCTAAAGTCATAATTGTGTCATTTAAGCTTTTTTCGGGATTTACACCTTGAAACTGGGCAAAACTTTCTTCACCAATGACACGATTATTAAAAAGTTGCTGTTTTGCTTGATTAATTGTGTAACCAGAAATCCGCAATGAGGTATAAGTTTCATCATGCCAGAAAACTTTGCTATCAAGGTTAAAAAAGCGAAACAATATACCCATCACCAATAAGACAATCATTAAAAATCGCAACCAACTCGGAGCAAATTTGAGATGGCGCATAAGTAGTTTTCCCAATAATTTTTCTAAAATAATCCAGTCAGGCATTGGGCTGGATGAGGTGCGATCGCTAGGAATTATATCTGAGTTTGTTCATCAGACATCGCTAAGGTACTTTGAGTGAGAGTGATCTGATTTGAAAGATTAATAAGTCGTTAGGTTAAAAGAGAGTTTTACAATATTTGGTAATGCCATCTAGGAAAATCTTTGCTATTAGATATAGTTAAAAAATCAATAGTCTGAAACTGTCTATCAATAGCTGGAATACTGCATATTTTAGCTCCAATATTCAAATATGCCTGCAAAACTTTAGGAATTTCAACATTAGATGAATCTGGACAAGTTTGAGGCAGTTCTAGACAAGATTGTGAATTTGGATAAACCAAAATACTTGGATGCATCAAGCCATTCTGCTGAAAATAATCATAAGCACAAGTAGCTTGCCAAGGGGATTGTGTTAGTAATGATGCACAGCCAAAGAAATATTGGTTTTTACTCCAGATAAGATAATTTGCCAGCCCTTCCCAGAGTAGCAAAAGCGCCTGACTATTGCGATATTCTTTAGCTATACATGCACGCCCAACTTCAACTGATGCCTGAAGCACAGAATTAGGAATCGCATTAAGATTAAATATATCGGCAGCATCAAAGCCTAGTCTTTGAGAAGCCATTGTATAGGTTTGCATCCGATAAGTTCCAATTGTTTTACCCGTTTCTTTAGAGATCAGGATTAAATGATGGCAAACCGCATCAAACTTATCTATATCCATCTGGGTAAAGTTAGAAGCAGAAAATCCCAAGCCTAGTTCAAGATTAAAAACTTCAAAGCGCAACCGAAAAACTGATTCTAATTCTTTTTCGGTTGATGCCAGTCGTAGGATATATTTTTCAGTTTGAAGGACGGGAAAATCTTCAATAGTGGGAAGATTCAGTGAGAAATTGATCTTGCGTCCAGAAACTTCCATCTATCTTTATACTTAGATTTGCGAAAATATTCTACTAGGATTTAGGTACTATACAAATAGCTGACATTATGCGTTAATGTGTCGAACGATAAAAGAACCTCTAGAGAGCTTTTTTACTCTCTTGGATTCGGGGTAGAGTGCTTTTATTATGGACATTAATTGCCAAAAAATCTGGCAATAAGATACAAAATTTTTCTTTGATATAGGCTATAAATGCAAGTCAGCAAAGAAAGTCAAAATCAGGGCAGAAAGCCCCAGGATGAATCCAGGGGCTTGGATAATTTTGGTTGTGATGCTTGGCGCGATGCCTAGGTTGGGCTACGCCTACGCAATCTGCGGTAAATGCACTCTAACAGGACTTAATTACGGTGATTATTGCTGTAGTGAACCCTTGTACCTGCCCAAAGCAACTTCTCTCGCAACGTTTGATAGTAAGAATTGTTCTCGCGCAAAATAATAAATTTAGCCCGACAATCTGCCATCCGCACATCAACGCGGTGTCCTGGCCAAATTGAAGTCCCTAAAACCCCATCTGTCCACAGCTTGGTACTCAAATCGTAATCCCCCAAAGGCCAAATACTGACCACAGAACCAGGGGGTAAAACCAGGGGACGACTAGAAAGGCTCATTGCACAAATCGGAGTGATGGTAATCGCTTCCATACCATCATGCATAATTGGCCCATTGGCGGAAACGGTGTAACCAGTGGAACCTGTGGGAGTAGCAATGATTAACCCATCCCCAACGTATTGATCGACCACCTCACCGTCGATTTCCATTTCCAGAATTGAAGTAATCATCCGGTCAGCAGAGGCGGGTTTGACACAAAATTCATTCAAAGCCAGGTAACGCTCACTCACTGGTTCCAAATTAGATCCATGACCCTCATACACCGCAGCTTGTAACATCATCCGCCGTTGGATAGCATAGCGATCCTCAAACAGCCGATCCCAAACCTTCTCCGTATCCTGAAACTCTTCCACCGACTCAGTTAAAAACCCCAGATGACCTCCCACATTCACTCCCAGAATTGGGATGCCAGCTGGGGCTAAATGTCTGGCACTAGTTAAAACAGTACCATCGCCACCGAGTACCAAAGCGAGATCGATTGGTTGAGCCGCCGAAGCCAAAAAGACTGGATAGGGGTTGTCTTTCGGCCCGCTAGGCCCCATCAACACTTGGCACTGGCGACTTTCTAATTGTTTCGCACAGATTTCTGCCCATTCTTTACTCCGGGCATCCCGCGCTTTATAAGCAATGATTACCTGCTTGAGTTGCACGCACAATTACCACTTCAGGAGATTAAACTGCTCCATATCGACGGTATCGCGGTTGCGATAAATAGCCAGCACGATCGCTAAACCTACCGCCGCCTCGGCCGCCGCCACGGTGATCACAAATACTGTGAAAACCTGACCCTTTATTAATGTTGAGTCGAGGAAGTTGGAAAATGCCATTAAATTCAGATTAACAGCATTGAGCAATAACTCAATTGACATTAGCACCCGCACAGCGTTGCGGCTGGTAATTAAACCGTAAATGCCGATGCAAAATAAAGCTGCTGCTAGTAATAAAAAGTACTGGAGTTGCATGAATCTGGGTATTCCTCGTCAAAAAATCTGGCTTTTATCTGCAAATGAAGTCGCAAATCTTACTCTTTTGTTTCGCTGGTTGTTGATACCAGTTCTCTGGGACGTTCTTGCAAAGTCAAAACAGTTTGCCGCAGATCGGATGGCGTTAGCTGGTCTGGTAAATACTCACGACGTGCCAAAATAATTGCTCCTACCATCGCTATCAGCAGCAAAATGGAAGCCAGTTCAAAAGGCAGTAAAAAGTCAGTGAAGAAATGTTCTCCAATCAAAACTATAGAACTTTCACCACCCACCACAGGAGCAGTTGAGTAAGCCCAAGGAGTAGCCAGCACCATCGTACTTAAAAGACCAAACAATCCTACACTGACTATAGCTGTTAGTACTTTCCGCACCCAAGAGTTAGGAAATGGTACAAAATCCTGCCGTTTGTTCACCAACATAATGGCAAACAAAATCAATACGTTAATCGCCCCAACATAAATTAGTATTTGTGCAGCTGCAACAAAATCAGCATTTAGCAACAGGTAGATTCCCGCTATGCTGATGAACACGCCCCCCAGCATAAAGGCAGAATAGACGATGCTAGAGAACAGCACTACGCCAATGGCCGCCCCAATCATCATCACGCCCAGTATGCCAAGTGATACTAACTGTACTCCTTCCGCTAGATTCACTGTTTTTTGTCCTTAGTCATTGGTCATTGGTCATTGGTCATTGGTCATTGGTCATTGGTTATTAGTCAAATAACAAAAGACAAATGACATTTATTTTTCTGTTTGTTCTACTAGGTCTTCTGGACGCGCACCTGCACGCGGCGCATCTGCGGGCAGTCCATGTGGTTCGAGAACGCCCTTGGGTAGATAAACTAGTTCGCGCAGTGGTGTAACCATTGGGTCATCTGTTACCTTATAGGGCAGACGACCGAGGGCTACACTGTCATAGTTCAATTCATGGCGATCGTAAGTGGCAAGCTCATATTCTTCTGTCATCGATAGACAGTTAGTAGGGCAAAATTCCACACAGTTACCGCAAAAGATACAAACTCCAAAGTCAATGCTGTAGTGGTTGAGTTTTTTCTTTTTGCTGGCTTTGTCGTATTCCCAATCTACTACAGGCAGGTTAATCGGACAAACGCGAACACAAACTTCGCAGGCGATACACTTATCAAATTCAAAGTGAATTCTACCGCGAAACCGTTCGCCAAGAATCAGTTTCTCGTAAGGGTACTGTACGGTAATCGGACGCCGCCGCATGTGATCGAAGGTAACAGAAAGCCCCTGACCAATGTAACGCGCAGCTTGTACCGTTTCTTTGGCGTAATCACCAACTTGTTTCAGGAACTTTAGCATTTTGTGTCTCTCTCTTTGGGATTTTGGATTTTGGATTTTGAATTTTAGATTTTAGATTTTGGATTGAATCTAAAATCTAAAATTGGCTTACCCGCCAAAGGCGAAGGGAAAGGCTAGTTTCAGGGCGGCGGTTAATAGGAGGTTAACCAAACCAACTGGCAACAAAAACTTCCATCCTAAATCTAAGAGTTGGTCAATCCGTACCCGTGGCACTGTCCAGCGCAACAGGATGGCGACAAATACTAGTAAATAGGCTTTGAACACGGTCATAATGATACCCAAAGCCGCAGTTACTATCTGGAACACGGGATTTGCTTCACTGACTCCCAGCCAACCCGCGATCAGGTTGAGGGGAAGGGGAAAGTCCCAACCGCCCAGGTAGAGGATTGCTACTAATAAAGAAGAAAGGATCAAGTTAACGTAGGAACCCAGGTAGAAAAGACCGAATTTCATCCCTGAGTATTCAGTTTGATAGCCTGCTACCAGTTCTTCTTCCGCTTCGGGTAAGTCAAAAGGTAATCGTTCACATTCAGCTAGGGCGGCTATCCAAAAGATCAGGAAACCGATTGGTTGTCGCCAAATGTTCCAGCCCAGGATGCCGTAGCCAGACTGTTGATTGACAATATCAACGGTGCTGAGGCTATTAGACATCATAGCGATCGCTAACACCGCCAGCGCCAAAGGAATTTCATAGCTAATAGATTGTGCTGCTGCCCGCAACCCCCCTAAGAGGGAGTATTTGTTATTAGATGCGTAGCCAGCCATCAGCAAGCCAATGGGCTGAATGCTTGACAAGGCAATCCACAAGAATACGCCCATGCCGACATTGCTAATTACGATATTCTGCCCAAAGGGAACGATCAGGAACGACAGAAATACCGGAATTACAACAATAATTGGCCCGAGGGTAAACAGCCAAGGGTCAGATTTGGCTGGTACTATATCTTCTTTAAATACCAGCTTCAAACCATCCGCTACAGGTACCAGCAAGCCAAAAGGCCCCTGGTATTCTGGCCCAATTCGCTGCTGTGCGGCGGCGGAAATTTTCCGTTCTAGCCAAGTAGCAACTAATACCCCCACTGTTGCCCCAATCAGCATCAGGATCATTGGCAGGGGCATCCAAATCGCTTTGGCTGTTCCTGCTGGTATACCTAAATCCTTGAGGGATTCAATAAAAGTTCCTTGGAGGTCAATTCCTGAATTCATGTTTCCGCTCTTTAAGACATCGAGTCATGGTGAGTTACAACTATTAGTTGAATTACAGCTATTTTCAGGTAAATAGACCACGCGGTAGGGGCACAGCAATGCTGTGCCCCTACGACAGATGTGGTTCAAATACATGATTTCTGCTGTAATACCTGTAAATTCACCCATTTATAATTTTTGCTGCGATCGCGCCTGATTGAAGATTTGTTGCCAGTTCCCATGCCTAGTATATCCTTGGATGGTTTTAGCACCCTGAAGCGAGATGAGAACTTCTACTTATGGTTGGCATTGAGATTGGCTATTGAGGAGACGCGGGGACAAGGGGAGTAACCATGCCCAATGCCCAACGCCCAATGCCCAATGTGAGTTAGCGTTCGTCAATGGGGGTATAAGTAACTTCGTGCAGACCGTTATAAACCTGGGTAGGACGGAAAATGCGGTTTTCTGCTAGTTGTTCTTTCCAGTGGGCTAACCAACCGGCAACCCGGGCGATCGCAAATATTGGCGTAAACAAGTCTGTGGGAATCCCCATCTTCCTATACACCAAACCAGAGTAAAAGTCAATATTGGGATAAATCCCTTTGCTACCGAGTTTTTCCTCTACGACTCGTTCCATCTCTTGAGCAATGTCATAGAATTTGTCATGCCCAAACTTTTCAAACAGCTGTTCTGCTAGACCTTGTAAAATTGTGGCTCGTGGGTCTTTCACTTTGTAAACACGATGTCCAAAACCCATAATCTTGGCTTTGCGTTGCAGACAATCCTCTATGTAGGGACGGACATTTTCCACACAGCCAATTTTTTCCAACATCTGAATTACTTCTTCATTCGCTCCACCATGCAGGGGACCTCCCAAGGTTCCTACGGCACTAGCAACCACAGCATAAGGATCAGTCAAGGTGGAAGCTGTCACCCTAGCACTGAAGGTAGAAGCATTCATTGTATGCTCGACTTGAAGTATCAAGCAGATATCAAAAACTCGCGCCATCAGAGGATCGGGTTCTTTTTCATCGAGCATGTATAGAAAGTTGGCGGAATAGTCTAAGTCATCACGGGGACGTACCGGGTCATTGCCTTTTCGCATCAGTTGGAACGCCGCCACCATCGTGGGAATGGTTGCTATCAGGCGCACCACCGAATCTCGAATGTAGACAGGATTATGTAAATCGCGGAGCGAATAAAACAAGCCTAAAGCAGCAGCAGAGGCTTGCAAGGCATCCATTGGGTGACCGCTTTCTGGAAAGCATTTCATCATGTCCCGAATGCGGTATTTTATTCGCCTGTGGTAACGAACTTCATGCTCAAATGCTTTCAGTTCTTCCTTGGTTGGAAGTTCGCCCCAGATTAAGAGATAAGCAGTTTCCAAGAATGTACTTTTTTCTGCTAGTTCTTCAATCCGAATGCCACGATATTCTAGTATTCCCTTTTGCCCATCAACATAGCTGATACTTGATTGGGCGGCGGGAATGCCTTCTAAACCAGGCTTGTATTCGCACACCATCATGGCAACACCATTCGCTTTTTGAAATATCTGATCAAGCTAACTTACCAGAAATTATTGTCACCATAACAGTAGCCATTCTAACAACAATTGGAAATGTTGAAAAACTGTTATAGCAGGTACTTGGGAGGTGTCAACCAAAACATCTGACTACGACCCAGAGGAGAACCTGTTTCTGGTAGTTTTATCCCAATCATACCTGCTTTTTTCAAGACTAAGCTGGCTTTGACTTCCCCCCATAGGAGAATTTCTGCCCAATTGGTAAAACCAGGTTCATGTCCAACCAGCGCCAGTTGGCTATTTTGGGAATAATTTCTTGGCTCTAACCAGTCTTTGAGCCAACTAGAAATTTCACCATCGGGGGCGAGGTGGCTAGATTCCTCTAACTGGGAGCTTAGTTTTTCTGCTATGAGGATTTCAGCCGTTTGGCGGGACCGCACTAAGGGACTGGTGAGAATCAAATCAAAGTTTAAACCTAATTTAACAAGTTTCTGGGCAACTTTCTCAGTTTTTTGCCGTCCTTCTTTGGTAAGGCTGCGTTCCTCATCCTTGATGCCTAATCCCTTGTCTTCGGCGATGCCATGACGAATTAAATATAGTTCCATACTTTTAGTTTTATTAGCGTAGTGGGGCGTAGCCCGTGCTGAGTTAGGAGTTACGCCTGGTGTGAATTCGCCTATCCTAATCTTAATCATTATTACGTATTTGTTGATCTGCCATCTCTCCGGTACAGTGCAGTGTTAGGTGTTCTTATGGATATGGCAATAGGTTTAAACCTTGAATAAATCTGTAATCCCGTTGGTTTTTTGTGATAAACGGGTAATTCGACACTATTGCTGTAGCTGCAATGAGACTATCAGGAATAAGCAAACCATGACTGAGCCGATAATAGCCCAATAAATCAACTGCTTTGTCTGATACAGCCTGATCAATCTTAATAATGGAAAACTGCTTGAGGAAATTTTCTAGTGTTTGTAATTCTACTTTGTTACGACAACCAACCATTAGTTCCATTTGTGTGATTATGCTAATTGCCAAGCCAGAACTCACCTTCAGATTTTGCAAACAGGTTACTGCTTCGATAACACCGCGAGCTACATCAATTAGAATATCGGTATCAACGATGGTTGAGTTAGTCATGTGACTTTGACCACTCATTTTCTCGAACACTACGCACCCAAGTAGTGCTATCAGCTAAATCTTGGCGATCGCTCCACATCCCAAAAAAGCTATCATTTATCAAGTCAAAATCTGGCGACTCAGAGGCTGGTTTAACTACTGCATATCTTTGTCGCAAAAAAGCAATAAGGTCGATTACTTGACGCTGTGCTTCCGCAGGAAGGGATAAAAACTCATTAAACAATTCTTGCTGTGTCATTTTTATACCTCTTAGAAAAATAAACTCACTCAAATTAGCGTTGTCATAAACTCATCTGGCAGCATTGCCGGAACTAAAGAAGCGACAAAATCGGGTGTGTTTCGCGTCACAATTATTTCTAAACCTGCCGTAAGCGCCGCAGCACTCGTTACCGCATCCTCAAAATCTGCGATTGGACTATTCAGAGCTTGCCGAATGACTTCATCTGTCACACTGGCAACTTGAAGGTGCTGCAATAATCTCGCTAATAGTTCACGCGCTACTTCATTACTAACTTGACGACGCAAGATATAGAAAATATTGGTTACTGCATGACCTGAAACATAACCTTGTACTTGATTCTGCATTACTGTATTTAATGCTCTTGCTGAAGCTGTGACGAACGGTTGACGCTGTGCCAAAATATCAAGCAATACATCGCTGTCAAATAACACTCGCTTCAACTGTATTTTTCCTCTAAATAATCAATATAAGTTTCTGCCGGATTTTCATGTTCTAGCTGGATTACACCTATTAAACTCTGAGTCCAGTGGTCAAGGTCGGTTAAAGGTTCTAAGATTGGATTGAGAGGAATAGACGATAAGGTTTCTTGTTGAATTGATGCCAGAACAGACTGAACTAGATGCCAACGTTCTCTAATGGGTAATTGCAGCACTTGTTTTTGTAGTTCTGACAATGTTAAAAATTTCGATAACTCTTGCTGTGTCATGGTTAACCCTTTTAAAGAGCAGAACTGATAGCCCCTGTGCTATCTCAGAAGCCACACCAGCCGGAATAATCACTTGACTATACAAATTAGATAACAAATTAAATAATTTAAGCTGGTAGAGATATTGCACTGCTGAAGTATCAACAATCACGTCAGGCACGAGCTAAATCCTCAATCAGTTCAGCCTCCGTGAGTTTGAAGGTGCTGATGTCATATTTTGCTAGTTGTGAAAGGAATAAAACTTTGGGAATACCTGCTAAGTTAGCTGCTGCTCCTGAAGAGAGTTTGCCAAGTTCGTATAACTTCATAGCAGCAGCGAGAAGAACTTCACTTTGTAGCTGTTCTGGTTTTACATTCAGAGCTAATACAGTTTCTTCTGGAATAGTCAAAGTGAGTTGGTACATGATAATATATGCGCTGCTTTGTTTAGGATTATAATAACGCGGTCATAGAACCAAACACTTTGACTCCAGCATAGCCGATCGCTCACAGGATAAAATTACGGTTATTCGTCGGGGTTAGGATAAAAGTCTAAGTCTAAAATCTCATCCACAGAAAACGGAAAAGCGATCGCCAAGTCATCCTCTAATAAACCAGTCTCCACTATTGCCTCTCGCCGCGATCGCTGATAAGTAATATTAATCCACTCGGCATTATTTAAAAAACGGCGCAAGCTGGGGCTTTCTTGCAGTAATTCATCCAAATTCAGTCGCTCACGGGTAATAATCATTTGCCAACTAACGCGCTTTGCAAGGCACGCTGTTGACTCTTACCCAAGTCCACCACTTCCTCAATTAAGTGTTCTAAATCCAGCGTGTCCCAGTGGTGCGTAGGCGTAGCCCGTCGTAGACATCGCAAAAGCTCTGCTGTTTGCTCTACCCAAGCATAAAAATCTTGCTCATACAGAGTTTCTAGTATTTGCAGTTCTATAGACTTCATGGCGCTCCTTCTTCGCAAATAAAATAGGTACGCGCAAGTTAATTTTATTTGTGGCTACATACTGAACATTAGGCACGAACTACATCCTCAATCAGTTCAGCCTCTGTTATTAAGATCAAGATTCCCGACTTTTTAGAAAAATCGGGAAATATGTTTATCACGATATAACTTACGGATGCTATCTGACCAAACGCTTTGACTGCTGCATGAGTTAGGAGTTCTTCTCATCTCCTTGATCTCCCACTATTCTGACTGAATCGGATGATCTCTAGGATTAACCAACCTCAGGAGTTTTTGCTTAATTTGAGCATCGAATACTTCCCATTTCATTTTCGCATAGGCGGAATTTTCGTTGCTGCCAGATAAGAAACCCATCGGAATTTCAAAGCCCCCTGCACTTGTCCTTCCACCGCCGAAAAAGCGCCCTGTGCTATCTTGCCCAAATGCTTCTTTGATGAATTCATCAGGATCAAGGGTAAGTTTGCTGGTTCTCAGCGAGCCAATGACTATTTCTAATTCTTCGTCTTCATCGTGAACAATGCCATAAACTACGGCGGTGTGAACGTTTTCTTCGGTGACGAGAAAATCAGCCGCTTGGGGGATGGCATCACGGTCATCGTAGCGTAGGTAACCAACACCAGCAATGGAAAAGTTATTTTGGACGATGCGGTTTTTGAGCGATCGCTCGATCACATCCATTACCCGCTTGGAACGATTCGCCTGTAAAATGGCGTTCAGCAATTGGGCATCATAAAATCGGCTTAAATACGCAGCTGCCATAAAGTCTTCTTCTTGCGCTTGCATTAGCCGATTTGTATCCGATCGCAAGCCATGCATCAAGGCAGTAGCGCATTTGACGTGTTGATTTATGCTGGTATCTAACGCCAGTAATCCCGTTTGCAGGTATTGAGTAAAAATTGTTGCCGTAGCTCTTACATAAGGGCGGACATCCTCAAACTCTGAGTGGAGATCACCTTGTATACTGTGATGGTCGATTAGGACTACTAGGGGAATTTTAGCCTGCTGCACCACCGATAGTAGCTGTGAAGTGGTTCCCTGGTTATCAATTAGTACAAAACCTTGATAAGATGACAAATCTTTGCTTTTTAAGGTTTGCTGCGTGCAGCGTTGGATAGGTAAATTAGTCAGCCTCACCAAGGCAATATTTTCTTGGTGGCTCAATGCGCCAGCATAAATGATTTCACATTTGATATCATATTGCTGGGCAATTAACTGGTAAGCCCAGGCACAGGAAAGGGCATCAGGATCAGGAAAATCTTGCAGAATTACCAGTTGGCGATCGTGTCGGTGCGCCAGAAGGGTTTTTTGCAGTTCTTCTGACTTTTGTTGTGCCAGAGAATTACCACGGTGATTGAGATATATTGCTCCTTCACCTACCAATGGCGGTAATGACGGACTCTTAAATGCAACTTCCACTGGCGTTTTCTCGATTTCAGGTTCCTCTGGGTTTGGCTCTGTGGTCAATGACAAACTCTCAAAGTGAGTAAGGGGAGAATTCAAGTACATAGGGAACTTTTTTAAAGTGTAAGGCTCCTTTAATTCAGAAATACTACGTTCAGCAATTCACTGAATTTAGCCACATTATTATGATCTTCGCAAAAATATCAGGACATTGCACTATACATCTGAGTATATTTTCTGTCAGTAACACCGCTCAACAGCAACTAAATTCGACTAGAGGGCGTAGAAGTCCTGCAAACAAGGAAGTTTACTATATTGGCTGTATCTGACAGCATAAAACTCTTTTAGGAACTTTTTTTGTCTTGCGTAAATTCAATCAACAGGATTTTTATCTGACTTAGGGCATACTTTTTATCTTATACTTTAGGCTTAGTCCTTGATATTTGAAATATTTTTATGCTCAATACTCTCATTATTGTGGATTATTGAGCAATTAACAATTATTTTTGATGAACAACGCGTGTTTTCTATCCCCTGGCAAAATTCTGATAATTCTGAGTAGTGTTGGCTGCTGTCTTTCTTGCCTGGATTTATGCAGACTACTGTGTTGGTTTCTGCCGACAAATGTGCATCAGAGTGCCTAGACAAATTCTAGCTAACAGACAATTTGTGAAAGCAAATATATTCAACACAGCTTGAGCCATACTCTGAAAGTAAGCACGAACGCCAACCTGTGACTATTCCTTTATGCTTTTTGGATTAGGTTAGATCATGTCAAAGACCTATAACATACTTTTGCCACTCTGTATGCAGTCCACTCTTAAGATGTTTGCTGACCTCGAAATAGAGGCTGCTATAAGGTTGGCGAGGGGGATGACGCAAAGGCATATGAGCTTCGTGGGGAGTTCGACTGCCTTTTTTGACATTGCAACGGACACAAGCTGTCACAATATTCTCCCAGGTATCGCCGCCGCCGCGCGATCGCGGTATTACATGGTCTAGGGTCAACTCATCCCCTGTGTAACCACAGTATTGACAGGCATGACCGTCACGGTGCAATATATTTCGGCGAGTCAGAGGAATTTCTTTATAAGGAACACGTACATAATGACGCAACCGGATCACGGTCGGCAACGGGAAATCCGCATAAAGAAATTTACCGTTGTGTTCCACGCGTTCTGCTTTGCCCTTGATTAACAGAACCGCAGCGCGACGCCAGCTCGTTATATTGAGAGGTTCGTAAGAGGCGTTTAAGACTAAAACTTTCCCCATTTATCTGCGCTCAGGGTATGAGTTTTACAATATGTTAACACAAATACACCCTGCTAGGGAGATGATAATAAATTATACTTTCGGGAGAATTCGCAAATTAAGTTATGAGTTGAGAGTTAGGAGTGAGGAGTTAGGAGATGAAAAGGATTTGCCCTCATCCCCCAACCCCAGATTTGGGATTCGGGGAGCCAGAATTTCAAAGTCCCTCTCCCAGATATGGGAGAGGGATTTAGGGTGAGGGCGAAAACTACGCTTATAAACTTAGATGAGTTTTAACTCTTAACTTTTACTTTAGTAACTCAACATCTTGTATCAATTCCAATATGAAGGCTAAACTTCCTATTTAATCTGATATCGCTTAAATGAGCGTGTATAGATAGATAATTTGGAAGTTTAGCCGTGATCGGATAGGAGTCAGTACAAATGTTGAGTCACAAACAAACCCCAAGTTTTGCTGATAGTCAGGAGTGTGATACCTACGCTTGGTTTTCCCAACGCGCCTGGGTAGAAATTGATTTAGGGGCGTTGTCGTACAATGTCCAGCAATTGATACAGTTTTTATCGCCGCGTACCCAGTTGATGGCAGTAGTAAAAGCTGATGCCTATGGACATGGAGCGGTAACAGTTGCCCAAACTGTAATCCAATCGGGAGCTAGTTGGCTGGGAGTCGCTACAGTTCCAGAAGCGATTCAATTGCGAGAAGGCGGGATTCAAGCGCCCATTGTGATTTTAGGGGCAACTCATACAGCAGAGCAGATTCAGGCGATCGCACATTGGAAACTTCAGCCCACACTCTGTAGTCCTAAACAAGCTTTGGTATTTTCCGACACTTTAGAATCGATGAATTACGGTTCTCCAGTGCCCGTACACATTAAATTAGATACAGGAATGTCCAGGTTGGGGACTAATTGGCAGCAAGCTGGAGAATTTGTGCAATTAGTGCAACGATTACCACATCTTGAGATAGCTAGTATTTATTCTCATTTGGCAACAGCAGATAGTTATGATACCACGACAATGGAACAACAGCATAAAAGATTTGAGGACGCGATCGCCCAAATCAAAGCAATGGGAATTCAACCGCCCTGCTTGCACTTGGCAAACTCAGCAGCTGCACTCACAGATCCGGCATTGCATTACGACATTGTGCGAGTAGGTTTAGCAGTTTACGGACTCTACCCAGCAACCCATTTACAAAATGCGATCGACCTCAAGCCCGTGTTGCAACTTAAAGCACGAGTCACCCAAGTTAAAACAATTGCCCCAGGAACGGGTGTCAGCTACGGCCATCAATTTATTGCCCCACGTGAACTTCGCCTCGCCGTCGTCGGAATTGGCTATGCTGACGGTGTTCCTCGCAGTCTTTCCAACAAAATGCAGGCATTAATTCGCGGTCAGAGGATGCCCCAAATTGGGACAATTACAATGGATCAGTTGATGCTGGATGTGAGTGCCATACCCAATATCCAAGAAGGAGAAGTAGTCACCTTGCTAGGGGAACAGGGAAAAGAACAAATTTCAGCAGACGATTGGGCAGAACAACTAAACACTATTTCCTGGGAAATTCTTTGCGGTTTCAAGCATCGTCTGCCTCGTGTTGCAGTCATGTAATTGGGCATGGGGCATGGGGCATTGGGCACTTGTACTGAGCGTTGTCGTTAGTGCAGCCTCTCGTAGAGAAGTGTTGGGCATTGGGCATTGGGCACTTGTACTGAGCGTTGTCGTTGGTGCAGCCTCTCGTAGAGAAGTATTGGGCATGGGTTATTCTCCTTGTCTCCCTTGTCTCCCTCATCCCCCTCATCCCCCACTCCCTACTCCCCCTTCCCATAAATAATTACTTATGATATGATAGTAAACTGATGCGGATATGGCGAAATTGGCAGACGCGCTAGATTTAGGTTCTAGTTCCGAAAGGAGTGAAGGTTCAAGTCCTTTTATCCGCACTTTTAATAAATTCAATTGCCTTATCTAGGTAGATACTGATATGTACAGTGACTAATTATTTGTCGTCGATGACAAATTGTTGTCGTTGAGCCAGATTAGTTGTCGTTGTGACAAATTAGATGTCGCTTGTTTAGTGGTGACAAATTAATGTCGCTAAGATAACACACTCTGTAATTATCATACAGAATAATTAAAACAAGCGGATAAAAGGACTTGCTTTCAACCCATCCCTAACTTTAATAATTACTGAAACCCGAAACTAATCTCACTTTCAAATATCTTTCAACCCTCCCATTGCTGGAAGGGAGTTTGCAACTTTAACGGCATCAATGACTCGAAGTACGTCCTGCTCTCTTTCAACCCTCCCATTGCTGGAAGGGAGTTTGCAACTTATCCGCTCTCTTCCCGGTTCGCATCTTATTCTCCTTTCAACCCTCCCATTGCTGGAAGGGAGTTTGCAACCTCAGGGCAATGCTCATGGCTGGAAGTAGCATTGAGCTCCCATTGCTGGAAGGGAGTTTGCAACCCAACGACAAGAACTTTGTCAGTAAGCTCATTAAAGCATTGAGCTCCCATTGCTGGAAGGGAGTTTGCAACACAAGTCGGACTCTCTTTGTACGCACTTTGCAGTACACGCATTGAGCTCCCATTGCTGGAAGGGAGTTTGCAACTTTTTGATTAATCAAACCGCTATTCATATCCCCCCGCATTGAGCTCCCATTGCTGGAAGGGAGTTTGCAACCTCACATTCATTATTATTATTCATATATCAAATACGCATTGAGCTCCCATTGCTGGAAGGGAGTTTGCAACTTTAATTCTCTCTTGCAAGGTACGTCAAACGATACGCATTGAGCTCCCATTGCTGGAAGGGAGTTTGCAACAGATGCCATCTCAAACCCTTGTACAAAGAAGTTTTGAGAGGCAGTTTCCGCGAACCTCATCAATCATGCTCCCAGAATGAAGTTTTACAGTAACCTAAAAAGAAAATTTATGACTAAATTCCTTGTAGGATAAGGGTTTCAGGCTTGGCGCGAACCAGGAGCGGAATTTTGACCTCTCTTTGGTGCGTCAAATCAAGAATTGGGGAGGGTTCCCCCTTGAGCGGGGGTGGTTTAGTAGCCACTACAGCAGTACATCTGCGCCCTTATTGCTGGGAGCGCACCTATCCTGTCCGAAGACAGCAGCATCAGGGTGAGCAGCTACTAGGGTCAGAAAGCAAGGCTGTATTGCTACAGTCAAACTAACCCTTATTTAACACAGTTCAGAGGCTGCAAGCAGCATGAACTGCGGCGCTATTGATTATTTTATTGTCAAGGTTCAGATATTTATTTGTCAACTTCGTCTAGCTAGGCGGAGATGGTAAGCAGAAAGTGCTAATTCTTTTGCTTTTTCATTGGGACTGCCGCGAATAGGTTGTTTTCCCTCTTCAATCATGATTCCTGCCTGAGCAGCTTTACTTTGAATGCTTTGAATTAATCTGCCATAGCTCCAGGAATGGACGTTCACTCGATACTGTTTGGCATATTTTTGCTGGATTTCTACGGAGCCAGGACATTTTGCTTCGGCTAAGGCTTGAATTTCACTTTGGATAATCTCCCGTATATCCCCTAGCTTTGGTAAAACAATGCTCCCAGCTTTATAAGTTTCTGCGATCGCTACAATTTCTTTAGCTAGTAAGCTAATCGGCATTTAAATTGCAACATAGTCACTATTACCCTTGTTTTTTATTTTTCG
>NZ_JABXKJ010000006.1 GCF_017115085.1 Nostoc sp. NMS7
CGATGCAGAAATGACCGCAAAAGATTTGTGGTCACTCATGGAACAGTACTACATACTTAACGGCACATTAGTTATAGAGGACGAGGGCAAACGCAGGATATGGGTGGATCAGGTTCGCCCCAGTGATAAAAACGTGAAGGGGATTAACCAAATCATTCCCCGGATTTCTCAACTATTTCCTAAAGCGGTCAAGGCGACTAGGTACTGTGACATTGCTAAAAGAAACATTCCAGTCCTCAGAGGTATTGGGATTATTGACCCTACCCGCACCACAATAGACTCAACCCGCACCAGTTCCGCACCAGTTTCCGCACCACAAACAACGCTAAATCAAGACTTCCGCACCACCCGCACCACTTTTTCAGATTTTGAAGAAAACATTGAGGAAAAATCTGAACATACTTTGCAAGTAGATTTATTTTCTCCCCCAATGAAAAATGATGATTACCCCCCCCAAAGTGGTGTAAGTGGTGCGTCACCCTTGCAAAATAAGGAAAACTACTGCGGTAAGTCCTGCGTCAGTGGTGCGGGAGAAGTAGAAAGTGGTGCGGGTATGCCAACTGAGCATGAGGCAGCGACCCCCGCGACAATTACATCTGATACTGCTCTGGTTGAAACTGAGAACAATAACTCCTATTCCTCGCTCCTAGACCTTGAGAAAGACCAGCATGACATTGCCGATTATGTTGGCCGTCAGTGCGAAGTCAGAAGGAGTAATGGTAGTGTCAAGTTTATTGGGGAGATTATTGGCTGCAACGTCAAGAATGGATTTGTTACCGTGATGACCGAGGAGGGGAATCAAGACGGTGATTTCCGCGAAACGTTCATCAAAGTCTAGATAACACTGAGTTAACTTTCCCAATTTGGGAATATTTTACAATCTCTAATGCCAGCGAAATGGCTTGCATCTTTCTAAAATGATGTCTAGTTTACCAATAAATGCTGTTGGAGTAATGGATAGAGGATTTGCCGGATTAAAATTTATTCAAGAATTAGTCCAAGAAAATAAATACTTTGTCTTGCGAATAAAAAACAATTGGAAATTAGAATTTGAGGATGCGACTAGATTAATCAAAGTGGTGCATCTGATGATGGGGGTATGAGTAGCATTCGCGCAGAAAACCGGGTTAAGAGATATTACATGAGTAAGACAAGCATTTTTAGAAGCTGAAACCCTTATTTTTTCGTTGAGTAGTGACTCGATAATAAGTTTAAGTCAATCACCTTCGTTATTGGGAAAATCCTTAGCGAATAAGGCTTTTAAGCTTAACCCGGTTTTCTGTTCTGATGATACTCATACCCCAAAAACTACTTACACAACTGGAAATGCTCACAAATGTTGAGTAAGCTTATTTGATTTCATTAAGGATCATTTGGGTTCCACATACAAGAACGATTACGCCCCTGTGCTTTGGCTTGATAAAGGGCTTGATCTGCTGCCTTAATCAAATCCAAAGGAAGCATATCAGAGGTAGGAATCACTGTAGCAATTCCGATAGTCAGAGTAACGTGCTGCTTCACAGCCGATGCAGTATGGGGAATATTTAGCTGTTGGATAGCTTGATGAATTCCTTGAGCAACCTGAACAGCCCCATCACTAGCAGTGTTGGGTAAAATGACAACGAACTCTTCTCCCCCATAACGAGCAACTAAATCCCTAGAACGCTTAATAGTTTGTTTTAAAGCTTGGGCAATGAGTGTTAAACAAGTATCCCCAACGGCATGACCATAAGTATCGTTATATTGTTTGAAATAATCAATGTCACATAGGAGTAATGAAATAAAATCTTTTTCTCGTAAAAGATATTGCCAAAGATAATCAAGCCTACTATCAAAACATCGGCGATTGGCAATCTGAGTTAATTTATCAACCATCGCTAGATTTTCTAACCGCTGATTGGCAAGCTGTAACTGTTGATAAAGTTCTGATTGCTGAATGGCGATCGCTACCTGTGTTGCCAATTGCTGAAGCAGTTCGCTCTCCCAAGGTTGCCACTGACGCGGGGCGCTGCAATGATGAGCAATTAACAAACCCCAAAGGCGCTCCTGTTGAAAAATTGGTACAATTACCTTGGCTCTGATTTGCAACTGTTCCAATAATTCTAGATGACAAGCAGTTAATCCGGCGGTGTAGATATCTGGATTAACTTTGATCATACCCTGTTGATAGGACTGTCGCCCCTGGGTCTCGACAAAGTAGGTGTCTGTAATTTCCATATTTAGGATTGCCTTCCACCCGAATGCCACAGACTCCGTGATAACGGTACCACTCCAATCGGCATTTATGCGATAAATAATCACGCGATCGGTTTGCAGAAATTGTCTAACTTCAGCAACAGTTGTGTTCAAGATTTCATCCAAGTCCAAAGACTTGCGGATCTGTTGAGTGATCGCTACGACCATGCGTTCCCGTTCTGTCTGCTGTTGCAGGGCAATTTGTGCCAGTTTCCGCTCGGTAATATCATTGTTGATTTCTAGGATTTTAATCGGTTTACCAGCATTGTCTTTTTGTAAAACCCAACGGCTAGCGACATTAATAGGTCGTTCATCCCATCTGAAATGGATCAGTTCTCCTTCCCAGTAGCCTTTTTCAAAAAATTCTGTTTCAATTTCTGATAATGATTGAGGAAATTGGGTTTTCAATAAAATATGTGAGATTTGTCCCAAAGCCTCGGCTTTCGTCCAGCCATACATAGACTCCGCTCCCTGATTCCAGAAGCAGATCGCCCCATTTAAGTCGCGGGTAATGATGGTGTCATGTGCTAAATCTAGTAGTTGCGCCTGTTCTAAAAGAATGAGTTGGGTTTGTTGCTGCTGGATCACAGTTTCTAAAAGGTGATCGTTGGTTTCCATCAGTTGGGCAGTACGCTCGGCTACCCGTTGCTCAAGTTCGGCATTCAGTTGTTGCAGGGCTGTTTCTGCCTGTTTGCGGCGAGTAATAT
Source organism: Nostoc sp. NMS7 (assembly GCF_017115085.1). GTDB lineage: Bacteria > Cyanobacteriota > Cyanobacteriia > Cyanobacteriales > Nostocaceae > Nostoc. The sequence goes on from NZ_JABXKJ010000006.1 coordinate 2,943, forward strand.
CCGTCAAAATAACGACTGCGCCACGAAAGTAGTTATCTTCGTCTGCCAGAGGACGCGCATTTAGAAGAAGATTTATAACTTGTCCATCCTGAGTTGTAATTTCTACCTCTTGCCCTTGAAAGCTGGTTCCATTTAAAACAGATGCGATCGCAAAAGGAACTTTACACCCAGGAGCAGTTTCCAGATGAGTGCTGTTAAGCATCCCTTGCTGATGTGTAGCGGAAGCAGGGGTTGATTGGGATAAGAAAATAGATAACGTATCAAAGGGTTGGGAGAGGAGGTTTTTTTCCCATAGTTGGCAGGCAACCTGACTGGCACGAATGATATTTCCAGTATAGTCACAGACTAAAATTGCTTCTCCTGCCTGCTCCAACATCAGACGTGCCAATCTTTCTGAAGCCAACGTTCTTTCATGTCGCTTTTGTTCGGTTAAGTCTGTAATAACCACACAATTCATGGAAACGTCATCAGGTTTGAGGTAGTTTATGGATAAATAAACCGGAACTTCAACCCCAGTTTGAGGAATTAGAAATAGTTCGATCGCATTCTGATTACCCTTTTCTGCAAGTTTTACTTGCGACTGAAACAGCAGAGTATCTTGAGGTGACAAAAACCGTTTAAAGGAAGAGCCGATTAGTTTTTCTAGGGGTTGATGTAATAAATTTGAACAGCTTTTGTTGCAATATAAGATTAATTCTTCGTCTGAGAGAATCACTGCGCTTTGTTGCATCTCCTCCACTAATAAGCGGTAAGATTGATCGGCACTTTTGAGGGTAAAAACCTGTGAACCTTTGTCAGTTGAAACAACTAGCGCGTCAACTTCACCTTGCATAATTGCTTGTAGAGTTCCTTCACTAATAGCGAGGCGATCGCGCAATGCCTGATTTTCTGCCAACAGGTTGGCTTTAGTTTTCTGAAGGTCTTCCATATCTTCGTTTACTAAACAGAAAAATAAATCATCCCTCTATTATGTGACGCCGAAATTCCCTCATCTAGGCACAATATTTAACCCTAACAATACTTTTTCGGTATCCGATAAATCTCCAATAATCTGACGCAGAGGCAGAGGCAAATGCTTAACTAGGGTAGGAATGGCAACAACATTATCAACCTGTAGTTCTGGAGAGGACTGATAAACATCAATCACCTCTAGCTCATACCGTCCCTGTAGATAGGTCTCACAGAGCAATTTCAGATTTTTTAGGGATTGCATTGATCGCGGTGTCGTGCCAGCAATATATAACCGAAGGTAGTAGTGTTGCAGATCGCCCAAGGCGATCGCTTGCTCAAAACTGGCAGTCATTTCATCGCTCTCTTCCAGCGATACCTTGTTTTCCTCCGGCAGCATATTATTCATCTTATAAGTCACTTCTCAACTTTTTTGAGGTCAAGTCCCAGTAAAACTTTTTCTTGATTAGATAGGTCGCCAATGATTTGCCGAATCGGTTGAGGCAGTTGTCGTACCAGGGTGGGAATGGCCAGGATTTGATCTCGTTTGGCTAATTCTGGGTACTGTAACAAATCAATGATTTCAATGCGATATTGTCCCTGGAGGTGTTCCTCACATAACTTCTTGAGGTTAGCAAAGGCGGTTACCGATTTGGGGGTTTGTCCGGCAACATACAGCCGTAGCTGCCACTGCTCGGATGTAATCTGGCTCGGTTCGTTGTTTTGATTCATAGGGGGAGGTTCCTAAATTGCATACGATAACTTCAACCGCAAGGTTGGCAGTAGCCTTAATCCGCTTGCCGCAGCCGTGCCATTGCTTGCTGATCCTGAAAAAAATCTGCTTCATACAGGTTCTTTTCCTGGAGCAGATAGTCGAGTTCGGCACTTTCTGCCTCCATTTGCATTTGCAAGGTGGCAATCTGATCTTGAGTGATTTTCCGCTGTTTTTCAATTTCTCGTCGTCGCCTGACAAGCTGCTGCTGCCGCTCAAGATGAGCCTGCCTATCAGCTGACTCTTGGGCTGCACGAGCCGTTCCGGCCAATACCTGGTTTTGTCCCAGGTAAACATCAACCAAGTCAATGCCCAGATCGGTCAACCGAAATTCTCGCACTTGGTTAGAATGTCCCATCCCACGAGATTTGAGCAATTGTAGCAGGCGATTGCGCTCCCCATTGTTCTCTACCGCTCGCACTTCCAGCCAACTGTCCATCAATGATGAAATGCCAATCTCGGTGTGTTTCATTGGCATTCCTGATGAAATTAGATTGGTCATGAGTACGGTGATTTGTTGAGCTTTCAGATAGTCAATCAAACGCATGAAAAATGAGCGGGTTTGCAAAAGCGTGCCGATGGAGGTTAGGTTGCTGATGGGGTCAAACACTATCGTCGTCGGCTTAAAGGCATTGAGCCAGCTATGGATCTGCACCAGATGGAGTTCTAGACTATGAGCCGTGGGGCGCAACGCTTGAATTTTCAGCAGTCCCCCTTGCAGATATGGCTCTAAATCCAAATTGACCGATCGCATATTGCGAAGAATTTGTTGGGGTGCTTCTTCAAATGCCACATAGAGACACCGTTCTCCCCTCTGGCAAGTTGCTGCTGCAAAATGAGCCGCGATCGTACTCTTGCCCATCCCTGCCATGCCCGTAATCAGAATGCTGCTGCCACGAAAATAACCCTGCCCTCCCAGCATGGCATCGAGGCGGGGAATGCCACTGGATATCCGTTCCGTAGAAACATCATGGTTTAGTCCGATGGAGGAAAGCGGTAAAACTGAAATCCCATCTTTGTCAATTAAGAACGGATATTCGTTGCTGCCATGCTGCGATCCCCGATACTTGACAATTTGCAGTCGTCGTGTACACAGTTCATCATGGGTTCGCTGATCCAGGCGAATCACGCAATCGGAGACGTATTCCTCTAAACCCTGGCGGGTCAGACTGCTTTCTCCCCGTTCGCCTGTGACGATCGCCGTCACGCCCTTTTCTTTGAGCCAGCGAAACAGACGACGCAATTCTGCCCGAATAATCGCAGCATTGGATAATCCAGAAAACAGCACCTCAATGGTGTCTAGGACAATTCGTTTTGCTCCGATGCTATCGATGGCCATACCGAGACGAATAAAAAGCCCTTCTAGGTCATAGTCACCAGTTTCCTGAATTTCAGACGGGTCAATATAGATAGAGTCAATCTCAAGTTTTTTTTCGGCGACCAGTTGAGCCAGATCCCATCCCAGAGAAGTAACATTTTGGGTCAATTCTTCGACCCCTTCTTCAAAGGCAATAAATACCCCTGGTTCCCCATATTGGGTTGCGCCCCGTACCAAAAACTCCATGCTTAACAAGGTCTTACCGCAGCCAGCAGACCCACAAATTAATGTCGGTCGCCCTTGAGGTAATCCGCCTTCTGTGATCTCATCCAGCCCTTTAATTCCAGTTGGGCATTTAGCAAGCTGGGTATTACGGGATTCCATTGTGCTAATCAGTTGAACCATAAATCATGCCGAGCCTTGATGCGATCGCATTGATTAGAATAAGTACCCTATCACTGAAGTAACTTTTGAAAGCTTGAACATCGAATGGGCTTCAGATGGGATGGGGACTTTTTAATTGTCAAATAACTTTTTGACAGGTTTAAAGTTGGAATTAATCAAGATAAATTTTCAAGTAGAGAGGAAGATATTATTTCATTTATTCTATATAAAATAACCTTAGTCATTTCAAAAGGAAACTGATAAACAGGTTTACATTTTCTAGTATCCCAATCTCAACTATATAACTGATCTAATACGATAACCCCTTTATGAGAAAAAGTATCAGGTTTTTTTTGTATGTCCCCTCGAAAAGGGGGAATAGTAAAAACAAGGTTTGGCATTATTCCCTTCAAATCCTTGTCAGCAAAGGGGTATGAGTATCATCAGAACAGAAAACCGGGTTAAGCTTAAAAGCCTTATTCGCTAAGGATTTTCCCAATAACGAAGGTGATTGACTTAAACTTATTATCGAGTCACTACTCAACGAAAAAATAAGGGTTTCAGCTTCTAAAAATGCTTGTCTTACTCATGTAATATCTCTTAACCCGGTTTTCTGCGCGAATGCTACTCATACCCCACACTTTGCAAGATTAGCTGATTCTACTATGTGCTAGATAATACTTGTTTAGACTGGTGCTAAAACATCAATAAGATTTAAGACTAATTCCGTGTATTACATGGAGAAGCATCGTCACTTCCCGTTAAAATTACGATGTAATACACGGTTGAGGTTATGTGGAAACGGGATATTCAAGGAAAGTTTGCCCTTAAGAATGATGACTATCGTGAAGTACGTTCTTTGCGATTAACAGATGATACTTGGAAGGCTCTTGGTATTGCTTCGGAATGCTTAGGCTTAACCCGTGCTGATTATTTAGAACACATTGTTAGGCATAACGATAATCCTTGTATTACACGGAAAGACTCAGATTTTTTAGCTCCCATTCAACCAAGTATTACACGGCAGAGTGAGTCGCATCAGATATCTAATACCACAAGCGCTAAACAGCCTGTCGGTTTGCCACCGACTTCAGAACTTGAAATTTTACGCGATCGCATTTTGTCCGAACTGAAGTTAGGTAAGCAAGCTACTGGGTATAAAACTGCTCAGAAGGTTCTCAATCGTTTCATTGCTGAACTAATCGGTTCAGTTTAGCTGCTTAGGGAATTCGCCAACGGTATCCGTATCTCGGCTCAATACCGAATACATCTATTCTTTTGAATGGACTGACTGTCTAAATTAACAGCAGTATTTCTACTTGTCTACTTAAGTCCAAACCCTTTTTAAACCTTGTTTATAGTCCTAAGCTGACACCCATGAGCAATATTTTTAGTGATGAAATATACTGTAAATCACCAGAAATTTTATTGTCCAATCAGCAAAAAAAATATGAGTGATTTATCTACCTTAAAAATTATTAGTAAAGCACCTAAACTCATAGCGTTGTTTGCCGGAGGATTCAGTATATTTTTGGGATTTATAGTAATAGTTGCATGGCATATTCACTTGGTAGCCATAATCCAACTCCTCCCAAATTCTCCTGCCATGCGCTACAACACTGCCTTAGCGTTTTTTCTCAGTGGATGGGCATTGCTGGCTCTGATAAAAAAGTGGCGACGAGTTGCAGCCGGACTGAGTTTACTGGTTGCTCTCATTGGCAGCTTAACTTTGGCTCAGTATATATTTCAAGTAGATATTGGTATTGACCAATTTTTTATACATGACTACTTGACAAATAATCTTCCTACTTCCAGCAATACCTTGAGAATTAGTGAACCTGTCCAGCAGTTTCTCATTAAGGTGAATGGTCCGCTACCAGGTCGCCCTTCTCCTAATACAGCATTAGGCTTTACTTTGTTGGGTGTAGCATCGCTGTGCTTATCTGTAGTCAGAAAGAGGAGCCGTTTATTAATTATTGCTGGACTTTCATCAGCAGGGGTGATCGCTATTGGACTTGTCTCATTATTAGGCTACATTACCGGTGTAGGAACAGCCTACAAATGGGGACATCTCATAGGCGTAGCGATTCCGACTGCACTAGGTTTGCTGATTGTTGGGGTTAGCTTCCAACTTTTAGCTCTTGAGCGAGTTGATCGTCTTCCACGATGGTTTCCCCTGAATATTGGTTTTGGGCTTTTTACTGCAAATATATTTCTCTGGCAAGCAATAAATAGTTGGAAGAATATAGTTATTAAGCAACTATCAAATATTACTGATGAAGTTCAATCGCTATTAAATCCGGTAGCCCAGTTAGTGCTGCTAGAAGGACTGTTTCTGACCTTGCTGGTGATCCTAGTTCTCTACTATGCTCAACTTGCCCAAAAGCAAGCAGCACGGTTGAAATTGACGAATGAAGAACTCTTTTATGAAAAAGAATTAGCGCAAATCACGTTAAATTCCATTGGTGATGCGGTAATTACTACAGATGCAACTAGCAAAATTGAGTATTTGAACCCTGTTGCCGAAATGCTCACAGGTTGGAGTCTGCAAGAGGTAAAAGGTTTACCACTGAGGGAAGTCTTCCGAATTTTCCATGAAATCACACGAGAACCAACCGAAAATCCGGTAGAAAAAGCTTTAAAATCAGGGCAGATAGTCGGTTTGGCAAATCATACAGTTTTAATTACCCGTGACGAGAAAGAAATTGCCATTGATGACTCAGCTGCCCCAATTCGCGATCGCTACAATCAAATTGTCGGTGCAGTTATGGTTTTTCATGACTGCACCCAAAACCGCAGCCTATCCCGTGAAATTACCTGGCAAGCGAGTCACGATTCTTTAACAGGGCTAGTGAATCGCCACGAATTTGAGCAATGTCTAGAGCAAGCTGTGAACAGTGCCAGAACATACAACCTAGAACACGCTTTGTGCTACTTAGATTTAGATCAATTCAAGATTGTCAACGATACTTGCGGTCATGCAGCCGGTGATCAACTTTTGCGGCAAGTGACAACACTATTGCAAACTAAGATCCGTCAGACCGATGTACTAGCACGACTTGGTGGAGATGAGTTTGGCGCAGTGCTTTATAAATGTTCTCTAGAGCAAGCCATCCGGGTTGCCGAGGTGATGCGCGAGACTATTCAAGAGTTTCGGTTTGTTTGGGAAGATAATATTTTTTCTATTGGAGCCAGTATTGGCTTGGTAGAAATTAATGCTAAAACTGAGAGCCGAATCAGTCTCTTAAGCTATGCGGATGCTGCCTGCTATGCTGCTAAAAATAAGGGACGCAATCGCGTTCATCTTTTTAAGTCTGACGATGAAGAACTTTTACAACAGCGTGGGGAGATGCAGTGGGTTTCACGGATTACCAAAGCCTTAGAAGAAAACCGTTTTTGCTTGTATTCCCAAACCATTGTAGCGATCGCTCCCACCGCAACACCAGAGACTCATTATGAAATCTTACTGCGCCTGAGAGACGAAAAGGGAAATTTAGTTGCACCGATGGCATTTATTCCGGCAGCTGAACGCTACAACCTAATGCCGACAATCGATCGCTGGGTGATCAACACCCTGTTTAAGTCTTGGTCATTAGCAGAACATAATAGCAATACTAGTTATGCCATCAACCTTTCGGGTACTACTATCAACGACGATCAATTTATTAGCTTTTTGCACGAGCAATTTGCATTATATCAAGTTCCACCGCAATCGATTTGCTTTGAAATTACAGAAACCGTAGCGATCACAAATTTAACAAAAGCCTGTCAGTTCATTACCGAACTTCAACGTTACGGCTGTCGTTTTTCCTTAGATGATTTTGGTAGTGGTATGTCTTCTTTCACCTATCTTAAAACCCTGCCAGTAGACTATTTGAAAATCGACGGCGGATTTGTTCAGAACATTATCGAAAATTCTGTGGATGATGCAATGGTAGAAGCCATTACCCGCATCGGCCATGTCATGGGGTTAAAAATCATTGCTGAGTTTGTCGAAAATGACGCTATCCTACAACGAATCAAAGCTTTGGGAGTCGATTATGCTCAAGGCTATGGGGTGGCTAAACCACGTCCTTTGATATTAAATTAATTTTCGCATTAAGGCTATCTTGATAGAAGTCTAAAGACTCAAAACCCTTGTCTGGCATATCATCTTAATCTAAAGTCCCTTCGTCTAAATATAAAGCAAATTGTTTCATCTTACTAAAAATAATTCAAAAAAAAGGTAGCACAGTTTTGTTGCAAGTAGGTGCTTTATCTTTGCTAGTTGAGAAAGAAATCGGTTTTGAACATCCTTATGGTTGGCTGAGTGTATTTGGTATTGAGCCGAGATACAAGTAAAAACCTGCAAGATGGTCTGGAAACTCTTATTATATATAGGGTTCAGGCATTTTTAAGTAAAATTGGCTCTAGAGCGCAAATCTTGGGTATGTATCGCTACAAGAACTGGAGTATTTATTAATTTTATTTACAGGTTTTACAGGTTGAACGATGAATAGCTTTTGCAGTAAAATCTCTGAACTTCTTACAGGCAATGCATTACAGCCCCAAGTATTAGCCTCCTACCACACAGTATTTATTAAACTCTTGGGTTGGCGAAAAGCAAATATGGGGTCAGAAGTGCCAGTACATTCATGCACAAATTCTCATTAGACATCAAAAATACTAGAACGTATATATAGCAACGCTTTCCAGACCATCTTGCAGGTTTTTACACGTATCTGATACTGTTGGCGAATTATTTCTTCATATCTGAAATCCCGATTTTAGCGTTGTCTGATTTACAAAAGTCAATCAGTTCCAACAAGGGTATGACGAAGATTCAAAGCTTTGAGGGTATTAAGGAATGTTTCGCCAACAGTATCCGTATCTCGGCTCAATACCTTTTGAGTTTTGAGAATCATTTTGCAAATTGGGCAAGTGCCATGAATAAAAAAGCAACAATTATCAAAACCCGTGCTGGCGACATCCGTATACCAGCCAACATCGCTGCACCAAACATAGAAACATCAATCATTGATGAACCAAGTAAACTCCTCTGGTTCGCCAACGTCGCCATTAGTCCGGGATTGTTACTGATAGCCAATGGCCTAATGAATAATCCGCGCAGGGCTGGAGTAACAAGGCTTTCGGATGAATTGCAAATTATCATGAGCGATGGGTGCAGCACCCTCAACCCTGGTCACACTCTGCAAGAAGCAACCACCTGGACGCGATCGCAATTCTGGGATGCTCAAGATTTACATGACTTCCGACGCGAGGTTCGGCAACAAGGGGAGACTGTTTTCGAGTACACCTGGCGCAGCTTTGAGCCAACCGACCCTACCAGGACGAATGATCTTAACTTCACAACTCGTTACACTTTGTTCAATGGTGGCGACGGACAAATGTATCAGCTTTGCGAAAATCTGGGGATGGAGGTCTTGTGAGCCGTTCAAATATATCTGCAAGGTAATTTTTTAATTAAAAACACCCGCATTCTGGTAGTTTGAGTTTTAAGTACAAAAAAACAGGAGGATGTCACGCCCATAGGAGTTTGTCTACTCACCATAGGAGGAAACCCACCCGTCCATAAGATTCAAAATAGGTTTTCTATTTTGATCTAAAAACTTACATTAACTCTACCCTACTTTGGTTCCCAGTATTCAGGATAGAGTTACAAATAAAGAGTGGCCTAATTAATCACCAATTCAAGGAACACGGGTAAAGTAAAAACTCAATAGCGATGACATCCTCCTGTGGCAACGATTCCAGCCAATAGGAGAGAAGAATGTTTACTCAAGAAGCGCCCCAAAAGACCAATAACTTAAGAAATGACCAGCAGTTTGAGAAATTCGACATTCGTAATTTCATAGACCAGTTAGAGCCAGCGAAGGAAAAGAACAAATATATTTGTCCAGTTTGCGATGGGCATAATTTATCTATTGTTCCAGAAAATGGTAAGTATAGCTGCTTCAACAAGTGCCAGCACAGAGACATTAGAGAGGCGATTAAATCTTGGGATGAAGTTCTGGCAGAGAGGAATGAGAAGTACACTGCTTCACCAAAACGGACTGTAAGCAAGCCCAAGTTAATTAAACCCAAAGCAGCGCCAATCCCCGGTGACTTTACTTTGGTAACGTTGTCCGAGCCAGCGACCGACATTCCTCAACCCCAAAAGTTAACGAGCAGGCCGCCCGACAAAGTTCCTGGCAGCGCCACTGAAATAATTTACATTTACTCAGAGTCTCAATGGGTGACACGCTACCAGTGGGAAGATGCTAGCAAAGATAAGGGTTACAGCAAGACTTTTAGGCAATGGCACAGGCGGGAGGATGGCACACCAGAGATGCGGAAAGGAAACGCATTTTGGGAAGCGTATCGTCTTAATGAAGCGATCTGCGCTTCTCTGCGAGACGCTCCGCGAACGCAGCAGCGCTTCGCTATCGCTGCTGCTAAATCTGTGACAGGAACCCCGGCACTACTCCAGCATGAAGGTGAGGGATGCGTAGAAGTTGGTCGGGAGCATGGTCTTGCTGGAATTACGTTTCAGGGAAGTGGATGGGATAGAAAGACTATTATCCCAGGATATCAACGTGCCAAGGAAGAAGGCATAGGATTAATCGTTTTTCTGCATGACCCCGACGAGACTGGCTTAAAGAAACTCCAAACCTGCCAGGACTGTGCAGCCGAGGTTGGGATTGCATTTATTGGAATTAACCCTCACACCATCTGCCCCGATTTACCATATAAGTCATCAGACATTAAAGAAATCTTGGGGCAGATGGAAGTACCAGAATTTATCCGCAGGTTAGAACAGGAGATTCACGCAGCTGTGGCGGAGCGATCGCAGCGATCGCAACAGTCAGAGGTAGATGTAATCGAGCCTGACGATAGCCCAGACAATCAAGATCCAGTTGTAAGCTTCACCCAGCAAGCATTTAAAACTCTCTATGGGGATAAGAGTTGGATTTGTGCTGCCGATAACCTCTACTGGCATACTGGCAACCATTACAGGCATTCTCCAGACTCTAGAGAAATCAAGAGAATATCCGATTTTTGCAATGCCTTTGCAGTTAAAAATGACCAGGGAAAAATAAGTTATCCCTACGCAACACCGAGTTCGGTGAAAAAGGTTTTGGAATGGGCAAAGATGCGAACACTGGTTGAGACAGAGTTAATCAATCCTCCCGGAGTAAATTGTCTCAATGGGATAGTCAAGATTGAGTGGGAGGGCAGAAACTTTACAGTAAAGCTAAAACCACACACACCGGAAGACTATTACATTTATGAACCTTTAATTGAATATCTCCCTAATGCTGACGATACATACTGCAATCAACTATTGAGTTGTTTGGACGAACCACAACAACAAATATTTCTGAGAAACATTGCCGCATCCCTTGACCTAAAAACTGTCAGAAAATTCAGAGGCAGAGACGTAAAAGCAGTATTAGCGATTGGTCTTGGTTCTAATGGCAAAGATGCTCTGCGCGAATGCGTATCTACCATTTATGGAAAGAACGGACTAACCTCTGTCTCATTAGGTGACTTTCAATCCTATGACGAAGGCAGAAAGTTTGGACTATCGCCGCTCATGTACAGTTTGGTCAATTGGGCTTCTGAAAATCCACAGACAAATAGAATTGATAGACTCCAAAGCCTAAAATTATTCATCACTGGAGATACATTGCATTGTGAACATAAAGGGAAAGACCATATCGAATTTTCTTCTAACGCAATCGGGATTTTTAATCTAAATGAGACTCCCGCCTTTCAAGGTGTGATACAAGCAATCAGAGATAGGATTGCAATTCTAGAATTCAAGAAAACCTTTGTAGATAATCCCGACCCAAATAATCCAAGGGAGATAAAAGGCGATCCACGATTCCGCTATGACCAAGATTTCATTAGAACAAAATTAGCTCCGGCATTCCTAAATAAAATGCTGCAAGCTCTTAAAGACCTTGTGGACTCAGGAATTGACTATGAATGCACAACCGACGCTTTCTATAACCTTCAGAAGGAAAATAACCATCTCTTTGACTTCATTGAAGATGAAAAGCTGGGTTATGTAGAAGGCGGTGAGATGTCAGCAAATGATTTATGGTTTTTGATCGAAAACTGGTACAAGCAAAACGACACATTAACCATAGATGAAAATGGCCGGAGGACATGGGTAGATCAGGTTCGCCCCAGTGATAAAAACGTGAAGGGTGTCAACCAAGTTATTCCTCGAATAAGTCAACTCTTCCCCAAGGCAGTCAAAGCTAGTCGGTACTGTGATGTTCGCAAAAAACAGATTCCAATCCTCAAAGGCATAGGGATTTTGCCAATTACCCGCCCCAGTTTAGAGGAAACCCGCCCCACACCCGCCCCACTTCCCGCCCCAGAAACAACGCTAAATCAACACTTCCGCCCCACCCGCCCCACTTTTTCTGAATTTGAAAAAAACATTGAGAAAGAAGAATTGCTTTGTCAAACCGAATCATTTTCTTTACCAATGCAAAATCAAGAAAATGTAACCCAAACTGGGGCGGGTGTAGCGGAACCCTTACAGAATAAGGAAAATCAGGAAGAGAACTGGGGCGGAACTGGGGCGGGTAGCTCTAAAACTGGGGCGGGTATCCCAACTCAGCATGAGGCAGTGACCGCCACGACAATTACATCTGAGACTACTTTGGCAGAAGCTGAGAAGGATAACTCCTATTCACTGCTACAAGTTGAAAAAGATGACCAAGATGTTACCGATTATGTTGGCCGTCAGGTAGAAGTCAGAGAAGGTAATCGTAGTGTCAAGTTTGCTGGGAAGATTGTTAACTGCGATGTGAGAAATGCGATCGTCAGTGTGATGACCGAGCAAGGCAACCGAGATGCATATTTCAGTGAAGCATTTGTGATTGACTAGATAAAACTGAGTAACTTTCCCAATTTGGGAGTATGTCAAAATCTCTAATGCCAGCGAGTTGCCTTGCATCTAGCTTTGCTATGGGTCAGTTAGTTGAACAAATTTAGATTAGCTACCATTAGGGGTGGATCTAGCGAAGCTGTCATGAGGGGCAAGATAGGTGGAAACAAGCCACAGAAGCGTTTACAGATTTATTTTTTCTAATTCACCGGCATTAATCCATAGAAAAATTGTGAGGTAATGGATGCATCGCCTGAAATTTTGGGTATTTTTGCCAATTACATTGATATTCGATTGCTCAGATCAACTGTTTCAATTTAACCCGTCTATGGCTAACTCTAACCCAGCAGTAGTTCCAGAAACTAGTTCGACTTTATTAACAAATGCAAGTTACCTTTCAGAATTGGAACAACAGGTAATTGTTGAAACAAATAAGGTACGAACAAATCCTAAAGCATACCTCCCGATTGTGGAAAACTATAGAAAGCGCTTTGAAGGGAACCTAGTCAAAGTTTCTAATAATACCTATTGGCAAACTCAAGAAGGAGTCAAAGCAGTTGATGAGGCGATCGCATTTTTGAAATCAGCACCTCCTGTGGGAGCATTGAGTGCATCTAAGGGTATGTCTTTAGGAGCAAAAGACCATGTTAAAGACCAAGAACTAAAAGGCACCATAGGTCATGATGGTAGCGATGGTAGCAACCCCTTTACTCGCATCAATCGCTATGGTAAATGGCAAACAACCGCAGGCGAAAATATCACTTATGGCTTCAACACTGCTGAAGATATCGTCATCCAATTAATTATTGATGATGGTGTAAGCGATCGCAGTCATCGAAAAAACATTTTTAATGGCGCTTTTAAAGTCTCTGGTGTTGCTTATGGAACTCACAAAGTATATAGAACAATCTGCGTAATTGACTACGCTGGTGGCTATATAGAAAAATAATTTCAGTCTGGAATTGGGGATAGGAATATACCTGGCTATTTGGCATTGAGCCAAGATGGAGTATTTATTAATTGATAACAGTTCGCAATAACTCTTGAGTGGCCCGTTTCTCAACGAGAGAATGGGCATCCCAGCGTAGTAGACTGTCCATAATAAGGCGCGTACACCGGACACTACCAACGATAATAAATGAGGCCGCCACCCCCAACTCGTCTACCAAATAAGCATTACAGGTCTAGAGAATACCTTACACCAAGCGAAGTGCGATCGCTCCTCGATGCTGCACTAGAACGTAAAGCTCGTTATGCTCACCGTGATTATACACTGATGCTCCTCATGTTTCGCCACGGTCTGAGGGTGGGGGAAGCTGTAGGCACTAACTATGGTTTAAGGTGGGATGCAGTGATGTGGGGCGAACGTCAGATTTTCATCACCAGGGAAAAGGGGTATGAGTAGCATTCGCGCAGAAAACCGGGTTAAGAGATATTACATGAGTAA
>NZ_JABXKJ010000136.1 GCF_017115085.1 Nostoc sp. NMS7
TTCATTGGTTTGAGGAGATGATGTCATGTTGACTATTTTAGGCTTTTTAGAGTTAGTGTAATTAAATATGTAAAGTTTTGTATTAGGATTCAACATTTCTGCAAGTAGCAATACAGCTACTTCATCACTAATTAAGCCAACTCAATCTAACGTTCCTCAACCAGCAGCTTCTACATCTCACATTCAACCTGTAATAAACCAACTACCAATAACACCTACCGCTACAACTACTTCAAATTTGGGTAAGAAGGTTTTACTAGTGGTTATTGTTGGGATTGGATTATTTTTTTGTTTGGTTGGTGGTTTCATGGCCATGGTTCTTTGGTCTTATTTTGTAGTGTGTTTCTTTAGTTTGCTTTTAATCGTAAATATGGTAAAAAATTTAATAGCAAACAAACATTTTTAAGTAAAGCTGCTGAAGCAATGCAATTTCCTACATACTTTGGTGCAAACTGGGATGCTTTTGATGAATGTATCACCGATTTAACATGGTGTCCGGCTGAGAAATACGTCATATTGTATGACGATGCTGATATCTTTGCTCAAGCTGAACCGACACAGTACCAAATAGCAGTGGATATTTTAAATTCAGCCAAAGAATACTGGGAGAGTTGTGAAAATGTGCGATGTCCAGATCCCCGACTTCTTCGAGAAGTCGGGGATCTAATTTTTCACGAATGATTTAGGATTGCTATAACTTGGCAAGGTATTTTTGATAAAGTAGGTTGAAACCCATGAATCAAAACAATCTATTGGCAATTTTAAGAGAAAATCGCTTGATGCAAACTCAACAGCAAGTTACCGACTTTGAAAATGCTTTAGCTGAAATAGCTGATAATCCTGATGAGCAAAATTTATCTGCATATCATCTTGTTTTAGATGATCAATGTCAACAACCAGAAGTGATGTTCAGCTTAATTCATTTTCTCGAATCTTTTGATATAGAAGAACAAATTGCGGCTTTTATTAAAGTTGTACCCCAATTAATGATCAATGCACCTGAATGGACAAAAATCATTCATGACAGGATTTTAAATGATGATTCAGCTTGCCAAGTTTATCAAAAAGTTTTACACTCAGCTAATTTGAACACACCTCATTTTCTCTATCATCTCTTGGAAGAAAGTATTGTAAATAAACTAAAAATTAAAGAAAGTTTGTCCAGTATAACTCAATAAATATTAAACTACTTTGGCGATCAAACTCAGATTAAATTCTGAGCAGTACTAGATGACGCAGTTTTTTAGTTTATAAGTGGAAAAGCCTACGAAAGACCTAACCCCCTAGCCCTCTTCCCGACACGAGAAGGGGGAAAATTCAAAGTCTCTGACGCCACATGCTTCAAGTCGGCAGAGCCGCCCAACGCAGTGGCTCCTCCTTGTAGGAGAGAGATTTAGAGAGAGGTTTTCCAGATCCGGTGAGAAGTCAGTTAAATCATTCACCTCTGAATTTACCTCGCTTCATTGTCTGCATCCAATTCACGTCGATATTCTTCTATATATTCCAGCATTTCATCAAATTGCGGATCATCCTTGAACATACCAGCTATTTTCAACCAAGGATTTTCTACTTTGGGCGCTTCAATTTCTAAAGTCACAATTTTGGCTGTTTTTAACCGAGTTTGCAAACTTTCACTGAGTTTCTCTATTGCTTCCGTTTCCGTATTTCCTAAACCTTGACAATCTGGTAAAACTAACAATATTGCTTTGACTGTGCCATCTGGTTGATTTTAAATTAGCACATCATAAGTTAACTTTGGTGCAGTTATTGGAGAGGTACTTTTTACAGCTAAATTCATAATACTTTTATCTTTCAACTTTTATATTGATTATAACATTAGTCAATAACTATAGAAATACTATTTGATTTTTAAAATCTTGCTCCCTCTCCTTACCAAGGAGAGGGTTGGGGTGAGGTTTTACAAGGCTTTTTACACTCATTGAGATGCTCCCCTGTTGCACTAACACTACCATCTTGTTCGTATTCAATCAGCACATCGTAACTTAACTTAGGTGCAATTTTAGCAGGGGAAGTTGTCACTGATAAATTCATCAGATTTTTTACCTCAAGCTTTGATATCGATCATACCTCCCCAAGCTGAGGAATTCTCACAATAATCAAATACAAGCTATATGCTGAGAGGATGTTTGGAAAGTCTCAAAATTTTTACTTAAAAACCTCACTTCAATTCCTCTCTGCGACACGCAGAGATGCTTTAAAACCCCCTCTTCACTCGTAGGGAAGGGGGGCTGGGGAGTTAGTAGGTTTCTAAGACTTTTGGATAATAAACAATACTTTTCAAATATCCTCTGAAGCCTGAGTATTCTCCAGTGCAGAAAACCAAGCAATTGAGGCTGCTTTATTGATTATATAAGGATACCTAAGTTTTCCCGGCTTAGATATCCAATAGCAACATAACCTATATTAAATAGATTGTTAACTCTATTCTAATTACTAGTTTTTATTTTTAAATCCCTCTTAGGACAGTTTATAAATTGATCCTTAAATAAAATGCAAAAATTAGCTAGGAAGTTTACTTGAATTTTGAAACCCTATTGAAATAAAAATCTTGTTCTATAATAGGGTATTTTTAGTGACCAGATAATATACATCTGATTTTTACCTCAAGTTTTTATATTGAGCCTAACTTCTAAAGCTGATGAATTATCACAATCAGGAAACATATATGTGCAGGGGCGTTAAAGCAGTGTAACGCACCCTACTTTCTAAGACAAGTTAGCAACGCTAGACTTTTCTAAAGTCGCAACTAATTTCACTCCAAATTCTTCCTCAAACACTCCTTTTTTATAATCTAAACTCCAGAGTTCTAAAGCACAATCATCATCAGATTTAGATGGGAAAATTAGCAGATTACACTGCCTCAATTGGGGATAACACTCACATTGAACTTGAGCGATCGCACCAATTTGTCGTCGATCTAATGCCACTGCCAATCTTAAAATCGCACTCAATTGACTAACAATTTGTCGCTGGTCTTTAGTCAGCAAATTCTGGTAATCTTCATGTTTTTTCTTGGGCGGCGATTTGCGATGATAACGCGCTAAATTCGCAATGATTTCAATCTCGGTTTCTGTATAACCGAGTAATTCACCATTGCGAATTAGGTAATAAGAGTGCTTGTGGTGAGACGAATGGCTAATATAATGACCGCAATTGTGTAATATTGCAGCTACCCACAGTAGTTGTCGCTCGTCGGCTCCCCAGTGGTGTAGGATACCTTGAGTTTGATCAAATAAACTCTGGGCAAATTTGGCGACGCGATCGCCATATTCTAAGTTAACGTGGTATTTATTAGCGAGTTTTAAAACATTCCGTTCCCGAACTGAACTTTGGTAACGCAGCTTATCTTCAATTAAACCGTGGGTTAGCATCCAGTCTACAATTACGCCTTCCCTCAGAGAACGCTCACAAACTGTTACCGATTCACTACCCAAGAGGGTGATTGCTTCCTGTAATATCACTGCACCAGCGAGTATAACTTCAGCCCGCTTATCTGGCATACCGGGAATTGCAGCCCTTTCTGAGTTACTCAGTTTCCGCAAGCGATTTACCAACTCTCGCAAGTCTTTAAGACTGAACTGGTAGCCATTGAGAGTGGAAGGAATAACACTCGACTTTTCCCGTGCATGAATCATCGCCAGGGTTTCAATTGTGCCAGAGGTACCCACCAAACGCGGAGATTCCCCAAGTTCGAGGTTTGCTAGTACCTCATCCACGGAACGTTCTAACATCCCGCGTGCATAGGCTTGCAGCTGGTGAAACTCAGTGTTGCTGATCGGATCGGTAGTGATTAATTCGCTAGTGAGTCGTACTGCACCGACTTTGGTACTAGTGAGAGTACGCGGTTCATTACTGTCGCCCAAAATCAACTCTGTGGAACCACCGCCAATATCAATAATCATGTGGGGCTGGTTGTTAAATTCCATCCCCGACAGCACGCCAAGATAGATTCGTCGCGCTTCTTCTTGACCAGAAATCAAGTCAACACTTAAACCCAACTCTGTTTCTATTCTGTACAAAAAATCTTTACCATTTGGGGCTTCCCGCACAGCACTAGTTGCCACAGCAATGATTGTTTCAGCATTGATAGTTTTGGCAACTTCTTGGAAGCGTCCTAAAGCAGCGATCGCCGATTTAATTATCTCCGGTTTGAGTTCTCCTGTAGTAAGATTGCGATCGCCTAGTCTCACGGTTTCTTTTTCTCTGGCGATAATGCTGAAAGCTGGTAGTGTGGGGTCAATCTTGACTACTACCATGTGTAGAGAATTTGTTCCCAGGTCAATGGCAGCAATAATCCGATGTTGGTTAGGTGGTTGAGTTGGAACACTCTCCCAGCTAGCCGAAGCTACTAAATTCAGCATCTAGTTCTCTCTCTTTATAAGAAATGATGGCAAACGGTGGTATATCGCGGTAGCTGGCACTGATATTTATTGCAATACACTTGCTGAGAAATTGACCGTTGGTCGAGGGTAACTGAGCTAAGTATATTCACCCTAATGTTTCTAACCGTAGTGACTATTTAAAGATATTTAAGTTTGCCACTTTGGGTTATGTTTTTACAAATAACAAATAAGGTTATTCTATAAAAGATGTGTGAATTTATCTATCTAAAGTTATTTATTGATTTATATGTTAACGACGCCAGAACGCCCCCAGTCACCAGTTTGGCTAGTAATTATCCGGCTTTTGCGATGGCATAAACCAGAAGGACGGTTAATTTTAATGATTCCTGCACTTTGGGCTGTGTTTTTGGCAGCGTCTGGGAAACCGCCTTTACCTCTGGTTGGTGTGATTATTTTGGGGACTCTGGCCACGAGTGCGGCGGGGTGTGTTGTCAATGATTTGTGGGATCGCGATATTGATCCACAAGTGGAGAGAACACGCGATCGCCCCCTGGCTTCTCGCGCCCTGTCTGTGAAAGTTGGGATTGTAGTTGCGATCGTCTCGCTAGCATGTGCAGCAATCCTAGCCTTTTATCTTAACCCCCTGAGTTTCTGGTTATGTGTGGCGGCAGTGCCGGTAATTCTGCTGTATCCAGGTGCAAAACGAGTGTTTCCCGTACCGCAGCTGGTACTTTCCATAGCTTGGGGTTTTGGGGTATTGATTAGCTGGAGTGCAGTCACACAAACCATTTCCCAACCAACTTGGTTACTTTGGGGTGCGACTGTATTATGGACATTGGGATTTGATACTCTTTATGCTATGAGCGACAAAGAAGACGATCGCCGCATTGGTGTTAATTCTAGCGCTCTATTTTTTGGGAATTATGCCCCTGTAGCCATTGGAATTTTCTTTGCTGGCACCATCTTGTTATTGGCTTGGTTAGGTGTACTCATACATCTACACTTAGCCTTCTGGATTAGTCTTGCAGTTGCTACTATCGGATGGATTTGGCAGTCTCTGCGATTAACAAAGCAAGACTTACCTAACCCTGTTTATAGTGAGATGTTTCGGCAAAACGTGTGGATTGGTTTTATTTTACTTGCTGGGATGATTGCCGGATCTTTTAACAACTAAAAAGTAATGTATATAGGACTTACGCAAAACTACACGCGCTCAGGGACAATTCATGTAGAGGAAGGCTGACCGCAGGGTATTGTCCCTACCTAAAAATCAGGGTTTAGGTTATTGTTTGCGTAAGTTGTGGTATAGAATCCCCTTGAAGAAGTATTTATGAGTTTTTGTATGGCTACATTATTTGATTGGTTTAGTCCCTTATTTCAGTATCTGCGTATTTGGACAGCAATCGGTCTGCTATGTTTAGTTGTCACTTGGTCATTTCCTGCACAAGCTGCCAACACGATTGATCCGCAGTTGGAACAGCAAGTATTACAAATTATCCGGGAACATCCAGAGGTACTTATTGAGTCTGTTCAAGCCTATCAGCAGCAACAACAACAGAAAGTAAAACAAGTACAACAAACATTTTTAGAGGATTTTAAGAAAAATCCTCAAACAGTGATTGGTAAGTCTCCCACCACAGGTTCAACTCAATCAAAAACTGTGCTAATAGAATTTTCCGATTTTCAATGTCCCTATTGTGCTGAGGCGCATAAAACCTTGAAAGAATTGTTAGCAAAGTATCCAGATAAACTAAGATTAGTTTACAAGAATTTACCTCTCATTTCAATTCATTCTGAGGCATTGCCAGCTGCGACAGCAGCTTGGGCGGCATATCAGCAGGGCAAATTTTGGGAATATCATGATGCGCTATTTACTAATCAAAAGCAACTAGGTGAAGCGTTATATTTAGATATTGCTAAAAAACTGAATCTGAATTTGGGTAAATTTAAACGCGATCTCACTCTTGCCACTCCCGCAATTAAGAATGATATCCAGCTAGCTGAGAAATTGGCTGTTCCTGGCACACCTTTCTTTGTAATTAATAGTCCAAGTTTTTCAGGAGTAGTGCAGCTAGAAGACATCAAAAGCATATTGGCTGATGGTAAGTAAATTGTTGTAAGGAGTAGCTGATGAGGAGTGATGAGGATAAATTTTCCTCCCTCCTCATGTTCATAAAGATATGACCATTTCAGTGGTGATACCAATTTTTGAGATTGCTATAGAGTTTACTTGATTCGTTAGCGATCGCAATTACTTCTTGATATCCCGCCTCAACACTCACAAACTCGCTAATTCTTGCTATTTGTTCTTATTCGCTTTACGCCTACGCAACCTCACTAAAGCTCTAACTCGCCCTTTAAATGCTTCAAATTCTTCGCTGCTCAATTTGGTTTTCTGCCATGCTGGACGTTGCATTAAGCGCTCAGACCATTCATTTAGCCTGGGGTAATCACTGAGATTAACACCTAAATTAGGTAATGAAAGTACACCTATTCCCGCAACGATATCTGCTAAAGTTAACTGGTGACTACCAAAAAAACTGCGATCGCCAAGCACTTGTGTAAAAAATTTCAGTACCTTATCTATATGCTGTTTTGCTTGTGCAGCTTGTGGTGAATCTTCACTTTCATAAATTAGTGAAATCACTTGTGGAAATAATTCATTAGCACTGACTAATTGCACCATCCTTACCTTTGCTAACGCCTGAGGCTCAGAAGGTAACATTACAGGTGTAGGATATTTACTTTCTAAATAGTCCATAATTGCCAGTGATTCTACAACTCGAAAACCCTGATCTACCACAACCGGAATGTGATGAAAGGGGTTAATTGTCGAAAACTCTGGTTGTAATTGATCCCCATCCAAATTCATCAAAACTGATTCAAAGGGTATCTCCTTTTCCAGTAAGGTGAGCCACACACGACGAGCATTTGGCGAGATCGGATTGTAGTAAAATTTCAGCATGGTGAATCATTGATAAATAAAACCGTTCAGTCTGAAAGTAGTTAAAAAAATTTCAGCTTTTACCAAATTCAAATTTCCTGAGTCACTTGCTGACACTGGAAATATTTATTTTGCAATTCTTCTGGAATTTTAATAGGACGACCATTGTGCAAACTAATAAAACCACCTTTTTGTGTCGCCACTGCTGCTAACTCATTATTAGATAAAATTTCAGCTTGCACAGTCCACTTCAACCGTCCTAAATTACTCAGCCATAAACGTCCAATTACTTGATCAATAATCCTTATCGGACGTTTATATTCAATTTCCGTTCCAGCTAGAATCGGTGTATATCCTTGCTCAATTTGTTGATTGAGTTGCCAATGTTCATCTAAAAACTTTAAACGTAAATCCTCTAGCCATCTGATATACACAATATTACTCACGATTCCCATAAAGTCAATGTCATAAGTTTTTACAGGAATTGCTAATACTACTTCTAATGGTCTATGCAAATTATTATTTACTAGCATTATTTATCTGGATAAATTATTTTTTAATACTGCTCGGCCTGTAAAAGAGGAAAATAAATTTAAAGGTGAGTTTCCAAGTATTCATTCAAGTGATTAATTACCCTGTGCATATGAATTGAATCTCCATAAAGTTTGCTCATCATTACCGCTCCTTCAAGCGTTGCAATTATGATAGTAGCGATTTCATCAGCACTCACTTCTGGGCGAATTTCACCCTTTTCAATTCCGGTTTCAATAATTCGACGAATCAGATGCAGCCAAGAGTTCATCGCCTGTTGAGCGCGTTCTCGCAACCCCGGATGAGCATCATCACTCTCCACAGCAGTATTCAGCAGTGGACACCCTCCCTTGATAGGTGGATTTTCTGCGAAGCTACTAAATACGCCAATGATTGCTTGCAGGCGTTCTACTGCGTGGCGTTTACTTCGCAATGCAAATCTAGTATGCTGCTTGATGCAAGCGATCGCAAAGTCAAAAGCCTGTAGCGCTAGATCATCTTTGCTTTGAAAGTGATTGTAAATTCCTCCTTTCTGCAATCCAGTCACACGCATAATGTCTGACATCGATGAGCCTGCATACCCCTGTTGGTTAAACAGTTCGGCTGCTTGGTAGAGAATTCTGCTTTTTGTTTCTTCGCCTTTGGACATTACAGCTATTTTTAGAGTAGTTTATTGAATTGAAAATTGCTGTAAATCAAATATTACCGACCGAATGGTCTGATTTAAAATATCATAATAGTAGCTTGAAAGTCAAGGTTTTTTTAGCATTAGACATAGGAGTGAAAAAGAATGTAGAGACGTAGCACTGCGACGTCTCTACAAGGGCTCTGGGTAATGCATATTTTCTGGAGATGTGTATTGTAATCAGTTCACGGCGTTGCCCAATTGCAGTATGAATCCAGTCTAGAGATGTGATATCTCTTTTCTACAAGGTTTTGAATTATCCCTATGGTTATTAAATTGTAGGTAATTTTTTTAACAACCAGTCCTCAGAAGTTTAACCGACTGCGGTGTATTATCCAGAGAATCTAGCGATATACAACGCGAATACGCTGGACGTTTGATCATGCTTACAAGTAAAATACGGTAAGTGCATCGCCTTACGTGCTTTTATATCTCAAGCCCCAGAAAAACCAGTTAGAAGTTGAGTTTAGCAGAGCAACTGACCCATAAGCAGTTATCAAAGTCTATTTCAGCTAAATGCCAGTTGTCATGCTAACAAAAACTTCCAGACAGGTTTTCAGTTGTCTAGGAATCCTCTGCCCCAAAGAGTATGCACTATTTATTACTACCCCTCTTAAGCTTTTTTGTTGGCATCATCGTTGGTTTGACAGGAATTGGCGGAGCCTCTCTCATTACCCCAATGTTGATTTTTGTTTTTCAGGTTCCGCCTTCCATCGCTGTGAGTTCTGATGTTGTAGCTGCCACATTGATGAAGATTGTTGGTAGCGTCAAGCATTGGGAACAGAAAACCCTTGACACAGAAGTTGTCAAATGGTTGGCATTTGGGAGTGTTCCAGGCTCACTGTTTGGGGTAGGAATTTTGCACTTCATTAAACGTACCGGTGAGTACAACCTGGATAACATCTTGCTCCGTTTGCTTGGCGGGATGATTTTGCTAGTCACAGTGTTAGCACTAGTGCAATTGTTGTTATTGACTTTTTTCCCTAAATTTAATTTACCCGAACTGCCAAAGTTAGACTTAGAAACTAATTTTGGTCGCTTCCTAACAATCACTTTGGGAGCAATTTTAGGCTGTTTAGTTGGTCTAACTAGCGTCTCTTCAGGTTCAATGTTTGCCCTAGTGCTGATTGGGTTCTTCCGCCTTGATGCACGGAAGTTAGTGGGTACAGATATTTCACACGCAGCAATTTTACTACTGTTTACAGCCCTCGGTCATCTCAGTCTGGGAACAGTTGATTGGAGTCTGGTACTACCTATATGGCTAGGCTCTGTTCCAGGGGTGTTAGTAGGCGCTAAAATCTGCCAAGTAGCTCCGCAACGCCCACTACGGTTTATTATTTATGCCATCTTGATGATGGTGAGTTGGAAATTAGTTCATCAGGTATGACCAATTTGAGATTTTCAATTCCAAATCCAGCATTCAACACTGATTAACTTCTCACCCAAGGTAGTAGAGTAAATGTACCTCGTTCATACATAATGAACAGACCCAAGCCAATTAACACAAAAGGTATGACAGCTTGACCGTAGCGACTTAAAATATCAGCAATGGTAGGTTGACGGCTTAAAAAATAAGCGATCGCACACCAAACCCCTACCATGACAAAAAATATACTTAGAATGACTCCCAAGCTGGCAAGATCATGACCAGCGAATAAAGGGATATATATACTAATATTGTCACCGCCATTAGCGATCGTTATTGCTGCTACTTTATAAGTTTGGGGGTGCAAAACACTCAAAATAAAAGATAATACCGGGTTAGTAGGTGTAGACTGATTAAAATCAATGCTGACTGTCTGAACTGTTATAGTTTCTTCTTTTCTAAATACTAATTGCTGAATACCAATTGCTATTGGTAGCAGTCCTAACAATCCTATCCATTCTCGCTGTACGACCAAGCCACCAAAAAATCCTGGTAAGCTAGCGATGATAAGGGCTGTAAAACCCAGATATTGACCGAGTAAGATATGCCGGGGGCGAAAATTAACATTTACCTGTGAAAAAAATATTAACAAAATAATGATGTCATCTATGTTAGTGGCTATGAAGGCAATTATCCCTTCACTAAAGGCTGTCCCTAACTTACTCATGCTGGATTTTTATAACCTACGATTTATCACCATACCAAATTAACCTTATAGCAGTCCTATCTGATTTGTGAAAATCGCAAGGCTCAGATCCCGGACTTCTCTAAGAAGTCCGGGATCTCATTGTTCAGGAATGATTTAGGATTGCTACAAAACCATATCTATGTTTCTCTTAAAATATGAACGAGTTACTTACTGCAATAACTACAGGGGCGATCGCGTTCATTGCCACTAACATTGATGATATTGTCATTATATTGTTGTTTTTTTCTCAAATAAATGCTAGCTTTCGCCCCCGGCATATAGTTGCTGGTCAGTTTTTAGGTTTTACGGTTCTGTTAATCCTTAGTCTTCCTGGTTTATTTGGTGGGTTAGTTTTGTCAAAAAGCTGGATTGGATTACTTGGTTTACTACCAATGTCCATAGGTATCGGTAGCTTAGTAAATCGGGAAGAAGATTCATCAAAAGAAGTCGTAGATGTAACAGAAGAAGCTGAAGCACCAACAATTGCTAGTTTTTTTTCTCCCCAAACTTATAGCGTGGCAGCCGTTACAATTGCCAATGGTAGCGATAATATTAGTGTCTATGTGCCTTTATTTGCTAGCAGCAACTTAGAGACTTTTTTAGTAATTATCGGAATATTCTTTCTATTATTAGGAGTTTGGTGCTACGCTGCATACAAATTGACTAACAACAGAGTCATAGCTGATGTATTGACTCGCTACGTTAATATTTTTGTGCCTTTTGTCCTGATAGGGTTAGGCGCTTTTATTGTATTAAAAAGTGAAGCTTTGAGCTTAATAAAGCTAGCTGCTAGTTGTTTCTGTTTGATGATTTTGGTGAAAAATAATCAAAGTGTCGATGAAATTAGCGAAAATTATAATAGATAACAAAGCCAATTTTAGATTTTGATTTAGATGAAAAATCTAAAATCCAAAATTAGTATAGCGGTTCTCGCTTGAGTGAGGTATAAGAACCCCACCCCCAACCCCCTAAGAGCAAGCGAGGAGGGGGCTAAGATATACCTCATGTGATTAGGAAATGCTATATATGGAATCAAACTTTACTCAACCACTCATTCTCCTCTGGGTCTTTGAACAGTGAGGTACTGAGGTAGCGTTCGCCGAAGCTAGGCTGGATCATGACGATGAGGCGACCGGCATTTTCTGGACGTTGTGCCACTTGAATAGCCGCGTATAAAGCAGCGCCAGTAGAAATCCCCGATAGCAATCCTTCTTCTTTTGCTAGGCGACGGCTGTAAGCGATCGCTTGCTCATCTGCTACCTGAATCACTTCATCTACCAGTTCTGGACGATAAATTGCGGGGATAAATCCCGCGCCGATACCTTGGATTTTGTGAGGCCCCGATTTCCCGCCTATTAATACCGGACTGTTGCTTGGTTCAACTGCGATCGCTTGAAAACTCGGCTTCCGTCCTTTAATAACTTCTGCAACTCCGGTAATCGTCCCACCAGTACCCACTCCCGCCACGAGAATATCTACTTTTCCATCGGTATCATCCCAAATTTCTTCGGCTGTGGTTTCGGCGTGAACTTTCGGGTTAGCAGGGTTGCGGAACTGCTGCAACATATAAGCATTGGGCGTTTGAGCTAAAATCTGTTCTGCACGACCGATTGCTCCTCGCATCCCTTCTACCCCTGGCGTTAACTCTAGTTGAGCGCCATAAGCTTTGAGCATCAATCGTCTTTCCTGGCTCATTGTGTCAGGCATCGTTAGAATAAGATCATAACCCTTAGCGGCCGCCACCATCGCCAGCGCAATTCCTGTATTCCCAGAAGTCGGCTCTACTAAAACGGTTTTTCCAGGGTGAATCAAGCCTGCTTCTTCTGCCGCTTCCACCATACTCGCGCCAATCCGGTCTTTTACAGAAGATGCTGGGTTCATGCTTTCTAGCTTCACCACAATCTGAGCAACCGCTCCCGACGCTTGGGGAATCTTGTTTAATTGAACTAAAGGAGTTCGTCCGATTAACTCTGTGATATCTTTCGCTATCCGCATGTGAATACTCCGTCGTGTCTAAATATAATACATCGGACTCTGCTGTGCGCGAGTTTCTCTTTCCTGGCACAAGTCTTGGAGTGTATAACGACCCAAAACTTCAATTGAGGCAGCGTTAGCTTGCTCCCAAACTTCATAAACCAGAGTCTTTTCCAGAGTGCAAGAGTCAGAGATATCTTTCTCTTTCCGCTCGCCTTCAACCAAAATAACAATTTCCAGTATTGTAATCTGCCAAGGTTCACGAACTAAAACGAAACCTCCTTTAGAGCCGCGTTGACTCTGCACTATACCAGCACGCCGGAGGTTGGTCAAAATTTGTTCCAGATAGCGCTCAGGTATAGTTTGCTTGGCAGTGATCTCGCTCATGGTTAAAGGAAGTTTTTTCCCGTGGTGGCTTGCCAGTTCTAAGAGTGCCAGCAGCGCGTATTCCACTTTGGAAGACAAATCCAAGAGAGCATAGTTTTGGCTATTCAAGACTGTACTCAATATACTACGGTGAATTGAGGGACTTCTCGCAGTTGATGCGAAATTAATTTTTTCCAAGTGTGGAATGTGATAGCATCCCACTTATTACCCACATAAACACTATACTGTATCGATTTACCGTAGATTCTTATCTGAGACAATTCCCATGAAGACCTGATCTTTTTGTGGGAATTATCCTGAGTTTCTGTTTTCAGAGCCTCACTTACCAACGAAAATCCCAACAGAGTATGCTACTAACTGATTTGCGAACCATTTTTGAGCGTGACCCAGCAGCCCGTAACTGGCTAGAAGTATTGTTCTGTTATCCTGGACTTCATGCCCTAGTGTTTCATCGATTGGCACACTGGCTGCATAAAATGGGAATTCCCTTCATACCTAGATTTATCTCTCATATTAGTCGGTTTTTAACCGGGATTGAAATCCATCCTGGGGCATTAATTGGCCAGGGTGTTTTTATTGACCACGGTATGGGAGTAGTGATTGGTGAGACAGCGATAGTGGGTGATTATGCCCTAATTTATCAAGGTGTCACCCTTGGCGGGACTGGGAAAGAAACCGGCAAACGCCATCCTACTTTAGGCTCTCATGTAGTTGTAGGAACGGGTGCAAAGGTCTTGGGAAATATTCAAATAGGCGATCGCGTCCGTATTGGAGCCGGTTCTGTGGTGCTGCGAGATGTACCCAGTAACACTACTGTAGTTGGGATTCCAGGGCGCGTGACTCGTCAGAACAACTTACCCACCAATGTTCTGGATCATGATAAAGTACGCGACGTAGAAGCTGAAGTAATCCGCGCTTTATTTGAACGCGTCAAGGCTCTAGAGAAACAGTTTGAGCAGTTGTCAGATCAATCAAGCTTGTCCCCAACTGAGCTTGGCGACGAACCAACCGACAACCCTAAAAGCAAAAATTCTGATGGGATAATTGAAGATTTTCTTGATGGTGCGGGAATTTAGAAAATGGGCATGGGGCATGGGGCATGAAGAAGAGACAAGGGAGACAAGGAAGAGGGGGGAGACAAAGGAGAGACTTGTTCAATAATTCCCCCTTGTCCCCCTTGTCTCCCCACTCCCCACTCCCCTCTTTAAAATACCCATAGCCTCTTAGAACCTGATATAAATATAATACTACGGTTAATTTATCGGAGAATAGTGCTATATAATATGGTGTCTTCCTACACAAGCTTGTCTAGTTTAAGCAGTAATAATACTAAGCAACTTTTTGGCCGTAGGTCATTTATGCCAGAACATCAAAACCGCCTTTGGAAGATTGAAACGGGTTTTGTTCGGACTTTTACCTATCTTGAAGATGGTACAACCGTCGCTCTGGGATTGTGGGGTCCAGGAGATATCGTTGGTAGGGCTTTGTCAAAATTAGAACCTTATCAGATGGAATGCCTAACTAAAGTAGAGGCGACAAACTTACCCTTAGAGGAATGGACTCAACTAACAGAAACTCTACTTGCCCATATCCAACAGGCTCAAGAATTGATGATCATTCGTAGCCATAAAAAAGTGGATACTATGCTGATCAAACTGTTAGCATGGTTATCCAAAAAGTTTGGTTCGGAAGTTGAGAAGGGACGTTTAATAGATATGCGTCTGACTCATGAAGACCTAGCCGAAATGGTCGGTTCAACTCGTGTGACTATCACTCGTGTTCTTGGGCAGTTTGAGCAAGAGGGCTTGATTGCTCGTCTTTCCCTGCATCGAATTGTCCTGCGAGAAGAAGAAATTTGGTACTATGAAATTTAGATGATTTCAGTAAAACTAGCGATCGCCCTCAGCATAATTCATAATTACCCTACTAATAAATTTGATGGCTCAAAAAATTATGAATTATGAATTACGAATTATGAATTATTTGGTTAGCGATCGCTATAAACGCTAGACAAATCCACCCAAATCGGTAGCCCCAGTTTTTCTAAATAACTCAGGCTAGAGTAGAGTTGCTTTGTTCTCCCCCACAAATCCAAGTCAAACCAACCGTCATCTTGGGTATCGGGTTGAAGTCTAGCACTGGTGATATTGACTGTTAGTCCATAACCAGAAACTAACTCCGAAATCACCGGTTCTTGATAATAGGATTTTAAAACGCACAGTTGCAAGCGTAATCGATTGGTTTGACCCAGAGAAATCCATTGCTGGAATTGTTCTTGCCATTGATTTGTCAGGGATGCAGAGTCTTTAGGACTCAGTTTGCTAGCTGGGTTTGGGAAAGGTAAAGAGTGCTGGTTGGGTTGAATGTGGTTAGCGATCGCTAGTTCTAGCAAATTTACGCCCAATCCTTGCAAGTAAGATAGGCTATTTGTCAGTCTTTGGGGATTTCCAGAAAGTTCCAAATCAAACCAGCCGTCGCTGTCACTCTCTGATGTCAGGGATGCAGCTTTGATATTTACGGTTAAACCATAACGAGATACCAGTCGGGAAATTACAGGTTGCCTGTGATAGCACTGAGGCACGAGAATACGGCTGTGGACTGAAGCGGGTTCTACAGATTTACTCTGAGACATCAGATTAATTCCCAATAGCGATGTCTAGGTTGGGCTGCGCCTACACAATTTTGGGGTTCGGCAGAGAATCTTGCTGATCTCGTGCCCCTACAACTCAATTGTGTCTGCTTGAATGTCAGCCTCATAGAGATTTTCATATTTTCGGCTGTTATGAAACTACGGTAATTCTACCGATTTAATGAATTTAATTGTAATTGTAAAAAAAAATATCACAAAATTTGCAAAAACACAATGAGTAAATTCACGTAAAATTAAACTCAGGCGATCGCTTTAATCCTTACCAAGCGAAGCGATTAAAGGGTTCCCGAAGTCAGGTTAGGGGATGTTTTAAGAATTTTGTTAGATTTTAAATCATAGTGGGCATACTGCAAGTATCAAGTAAATAGCACCAAAATAGGCAAAACAGTATGTTCACGACACAGCCGCAAGAAGAAATTACATCATTGAAGCAAAATTTAAGACGTGAAATCAAAAAACTATTAGGTGCTTCAGGCATCAATAACCTAAATTCAAAGCTAGAAAGATTAGAACAAATTGAGAAAATTCTTAGTATAGATGAATATAAAATTACTATTGGTAAAGTAAAAAATACAGCCATCTGTCATCTTTTTAAGCTAATTAGCGACTTCAAAGTTTCCAAGACAATTAATGGCAAAACTAAAAATGTAACCGAAACTAAAAAGTTACTCTCAAGGGGTTCAGGCAGAACTACTACATGGGAAGTAATTATTAAAGCATCTGAAAAAACTTACAGAGAGATAGAGCCTTATACAGTTGATGAGATGGAAAATCTTATTTTTGATTTCTGCAATTCTTACTGGAGTTTAGACTAAGCAATAAGAAACGACCCAGCAAAGCTGAGTTGAAAAAAA
>NZ_JABXKJ010000205.1 GCF_017115085.1 Nostoc sp. NMS7
TCCTTCACCGCAGGTGATGGTAGATGCTTGTTGATTAACATCATCCCATTTTCCTTATTCCTCTGCTCGCTTTAGCATTTGTAGGGTTTTCAAATGTAAAGAAATATTTCGCCAACAGCATCCGTTGCTACTCGCAGCCCTGGTAGCGATCGCCTAAGTACAGCATTTCATTAATTCCTAGCAAATATTTGGCAATAACCTGCAATGCTAATGCATTCGGCTGGCATTGTTAATGTGTTCCTCAGCATTAAAAACGCTACGTTTTTACGCAAAGCTCTACCTAATACCATTTCACACAAACCCTGATACATATAGATTTCTCGTAGGGGCACAGAAAAAGCTCATTGGTGTCAACTTAAGGTTAAAAGGGCGGTTAGAAACCGCGCGCCAGGTGCTTCTGCCAAAGGGAGACGCTGCGCGAACAAGTCGGCGGAGCCGCCCAACGCACTGGCTTGTCTACACAGGCAAAACCCACCTCCGTGGGTTAAGAAACCTTGATTTGACCTTAGTCCGCGCAGGCGGACTTCGTTTGTGTAGCCGCGAATTCTATTCGCCAAGGCTTAAGTTGACACGTATGAGCATTGCTGTGCCCCTACCAACGTATTTGTATCATTATTAAACAGGACTTACGCAAACAATAGCCCAAACCCTGATTTGACGGTAGGGGCAATTCATGTAGCTTTAGCTGACCGCAGGGTATTGCCCCTACGCTGTGTAGTTTTGCGTAAGTCCTATTAAAGTAAAACGGTATAAGCCCTGTTTACAACTGGTGCAGTCACAGTTATGACATAACTTGGTAATAGCTTTGTCAATAAGACGTGCAATGGTAAGGAAAGATGAAATTAACCTAACTCTACTGACACACAAGGCAGGATTTACCTGCCTTTTTTCATCTTTGGGACTGAAACATAAAACACTACTTAAATGCGCTACTTCCCACTCGTACATAATTCATTCTGAATTCTGAATTCTGACTCCTGAATTCTGATTGTTAAATGTCATCCAAGTGGCATATCTTAGTCACACAAACGTCACTGGTATAAGTTAATTTGTCGGTATTTGATTAACAGTAAATTAGTTACGCCTGATATCATGATGCTTTCTTTTGCAGTGGCGAGTGCAGTCTGTAGCAACGGTAGCGAAGTAAATCTAGACTTTGCTAACTTTAGCTGGATTGACGTGATTATTTTAGGCATCGTTCAGGGAATAACAGAACTACTACCAATTAGCAGTACTGCTCATTTGCGGATAGTGCCAACTTTACTAGGACTGAAAGATCCGGGGTCTGCTTTTTCCGCAGCAATGCAGTTAGCTAGCTTGACTGCTGTTTTAGTCTATTTTTGGCAGGACTTAAAAAAATTAACCGGAGAGACAGTTAGAGCAATTAGCAGACAAGACTATCAATCTAGTTCTTTGCAACTGATGTTAGGTTTATTGATCGGAACTTTGCCTATTGCTGTGGCTGGTGTGCTACTCAAACCAATTCTGAACGCCTGCAACTCACCAATCCGAGGGTTAGTAGTTATTGGTGCGGCTTCAATTATTATGTCAGGATTGCTGGCGATCGCTGAAAAAAGTGGAGGACGCGATCGCACTTTCGCCAACCTCACCCTCTGGGATGGCATTTGGGTAGGAGTTGCTCAAGCTTTTGCCCTCATCCCTGGCGTTTCTCGCTCTGGTTCCACCCTCACCGCCGGGTTATTTTTGGGGATGAAACGGGAGACATCTGCGCGATTTTCTTTTTTGTTGGGCTTACCAGCCGTGATTTTGGCAGGTGCTGTAGAACTCCACACACTTACGAAAGCCGGACTGAGCGCAGCTGGTTGGTTGACTTTGTTAGTGGGCTTAATCTCCGCCAGCATTTCCGCTTTTGTCGCAATTTGGGGACTCCTACGCTACCTGGAAAAACACAGTACCTTGATTTTTATTTTCTACCGCTTGGCGATGGGTGTATTTTTGATAGTTGCTGTGATGGCTGGTTGGTTGCAGAATTGATTTTAACTGATAATGGGGTATTAAGCTGAAAAACATCTAATTTGCATAACCAAATTAAACATAACTCTTGTGGGGTGGGCATCTTGCCCGCCCTAATTATGCAAGTTAAATGTAGAACAGCTTAGTAGCATCGGCACAGAAAACTGAGAGCAGCAGTATTACAATATGCACATAAACCCGATTGACTTGGTTGAGCCGGAAAACGATGAACCCGAAACGTCAGCTAACCGCGAAAAGCGCAAAAGTCGTTTAAATAGTGCTGTTGCAATTGCAGTTGCCTTGATTGCAACCTTTATCGGTATCTGCAAAATCAAAGATGATAATCTGGTTCAGGCAATGCAGCAAGCTCAAGCAAATAAAATTGACGATTGGGCGTTATATCAGGCTCGTAATATTCGTGAAGAAATAGCCAAATCAAATATAACGCAACTGAAATTGCAATCTCTTTCTCAATCTTCTGCTGTCAGGGCTGACTATGAAAAACAGATTGCAGCTTATCAAGTAATTGCTGATAAAGAAGACCAGAAAAAGCAGGAACAGAAGGTAATTGCCGAAAAAGATCAAACAACCTATGACCAGCTGAATTACCATGACGACCAGTTTGACCTAGCTGATGCCTCCTTATCGCTCTCTGTCTCGCTATTTGCCATCACATCTCTATCTCAGAAAAAATGGTTATTCTACCTCGCCTTGGTTCCAACTATATTTGGCTTGGTCATGGGGTTATCTGGATTATTAAACTGGCAATTACACCCCGATGCTTTGACTAAATTACTATCCGAAAACTTCTTAGAAAAGCCAGCCGAAAAAATACTGCTTTCCACTCGCACTTCCCCAAATCCCAAAGTCTTCTGAATTGATTGATTAGGAATAAGAATTAAATAACATACAATTTATTTCCCTGGCTTACCTCACCCTCAATCCCTCTCCGATATATTGGAGAGGGAAGCTAGAGATAGAATGAAGTTTTGCATTTTATTTACAGCAGAAATCATGTATTTGAACCACATCTGTTGTAGGGGCACAGCAATGCTGTGCCCCTACCGCGTGGTCTATTTACCTGAAAATAGCTGTAATCCACCTTCCTTAACAAGATTCTGAC
The DNA here is from genome assembly GCF_017115085.1 of Nostoc sp. NMS7. Taxonomy (GTDB): domain Bacteria; phylum Cyanobacteriota; class Cyanobacteriia; order Cyanobacteriales; family Nostocaceae; genus Nostoc. The sequence continues at coordinate 3,098 of NZ_JABXKJ010000205.1, forward strand.
TCATCCCCACTAGTCACTATTCTCTACGATAAACTGGGAAAATAAACTTGCGTTAGCTGTACTTAAACTAGTTGTCTTTATAATGGTTTCTACCTTTCCCAATCCCTCTTCTGTTGACCTATCTCGCATCCGACTGGCAATCCGTTCATTACAACCGCAATTAGTAGAGTGGCGGCGGCGATTGCATCAACAACCAGAGTTGGGTTTTCAAGAAAAACTGACGGCTGAGTTTGTATCACAAAAGCTCCAAGAATGGGGAATTGAGTATAAAACTGGCATTGCCCACACTGGCATTGTTGCCACCATCAAAGGCAAAGGGCAAGATTCAGAAACAATCCAAAATCTAAAAGTTTTAGCGATTCGGGCAGATATGGATGCTTTGCCAATCCAAGAACTCAACGAAGTGCCGTACAAATCGCAGCATGATGGAGTGATGCATGCTTGTGGACATGATGGACATACTGCGATCGCTTTAGGTACAGCTTACCATCTCCAGCAGCATCGCCAAGACTTCTCCGGTACCGTAAAAATTATCTTCCAGCCAGCAGAAGAATCACCAGGCGGCGCAAAGCCGATGATTGAAGCTGGAGTTCTCAAAAATCCTGATGTTGACGCAATTATTGGTTTGCACTTGTGGAATAATTTGCCCTTGGGAACAGTGGGTGTACGTGCTGGGGCATTGATGGCGGCTGTGGAGTGCTTTAACTGCACAATTTTGGGCAAAGGTGGACACGGCGCACTACCTCATCAAACTGTTGACTCTGTTGTAGTTGCTGCCCAAATCGTGAATGCCTTGCAAACCATTGTCGCTCGGAATGTTAATCCTATTGATTCAGCAGTGGTGACAGTGGGCGAACTTCATGCTGGAACTAAGCGGAATGTGATTGCTGATACAGCGAGAATGAGCGCCACTGTCAGGTATTTTAATCCTAGTTTGAAAGGCTTTTTTCATCAGCGCGTCGAGCAGATTATTGCTGGAATTTGTCAGAGTCAGGGGGCGAATTATGACTTAGAATACTGGTCACTTTATCCACCAGTCATTAATGATATTAAGATAGCAGAATTGGTGCGAACAGTAGCAGAAGAAGTGGTAGAAACCCCGATGGGTATTGTACCAGAATGCCAAACTATGGCTGCTGAAGATATGTCATTCTTCTTGCAAGAGGTTCCTGGTTGCTATTTCTTTTTAGGCTCTGCTAACCCCGCGAAAGACTTAGCATATCCCCATCATCATCCCCGGTTTGATTTTGACGAAACCGCCTTGGGAATGGGTGTGGAAATGTTTGTTAGATGTGTGGAAAAGTTTTTTAGTTGAGTGGGTGTAAATTAGATGTTTTTTTTACCCTGCTTAATTTACACGCAACTTTCCTAAGAAATTTCTCTGACTTGTCGCATTCGCTCAAAGTCGCTATCAGATGAAACAAGAGTCAGCCCCTTCGGGGAAGTCAAAAGTCAAAAGTCAAAAGTCAAAAATTTACCAACCCTCTAAATAAATTTAGGGGCTTGAGTCAATAAGTAAATAGACTATGCGGTAGGGGCACAGAAAAAGCTCATGCGTGTCAACTTAACGTAAAAGCCATGTCCCGCAAGGAACTGAAGTTCCTTGCTAATAGCTCAAGTCATCTCAAGATGACTAAATAATTTGAAAAGTCTTTAGTCTACTTGAGTAGACTTTAGCTATTAGCCCTGAAATTTATTTCTGGGCGGGCCTGGAAGTCAACAAGCGATTTCTATCTGAGGTTGACACCAATGAGCATTGTGCCCCTATGACAGATGTGGTTCAAAGACATGAAAACTGCTGTAAATTAGCAGCTTTTTGATGTGAGTTTTGTGCCATAAAGTGCAACTCACCAGCAACAATAACACTGGCTACTGCTGAACTAACTATTGGAGTCGCAAAAGCTACTAATGCGACTTGAAAACTAACTTTTGGAGTCGCAGATTATCTCAGAGAGTTGTATTAATTTTTGCATATAGCCATTCTCCTGTGGATGTAATACAGATTCTCTCAACAAATGTTCTGTAGCTTGCACCCTGACATCTAATAGTGAAGCTGTTATGCTTCAAAAAATATAATATGACGCGATCGCAGAAGTTGTGTTATAAAAACGGGCAAAGTCTTACAAAATACGAAAATCTTTACTATGAAGCTTTTTCGGTAAATGCGTAATTTCTACACCAATGGAATCAAATGCTACTTTAAATTATTACATCTTAGGGTTTAATCATCAGTAATCTTAAAAAAATTGCAAAAAATTATGTTAAGTATCCCTATTAACTTAAATTTACCTCGGACACCCCGTCTAATAACTTCCTTACCTGGGCCTCGCGCTCAAGCAATTGTACAACGCGATCGCGCCGTAACTTCCCCTTCTTATACCCGCGATTACCCCTTAGTTGCATCTCGTGGCCAGGGCTGTATGGTGGAAGATGTCGATGGCAATGTATTTCTGGATATGACCGCAGGTATTGCAGTTACCGCCACCGGACACGCCCACCCAGAAGTCGTGAAAGCAATTCAAGAACAGTCGGAACGTCTGCTGCACATGTCGGGGACGGATTTTTATTATGAACCGATGGTGGAACTAGCGGAACAATTAGCGATTCGCGCCCCCTTTCCCCACCCACAGAGTCACAGCGGATTTCCCGCAAAAGTATTTTTCACCAATTCCGGGGCAGAATCCAACGAAGGAGCAATCAAACTAGCTCGATATTACACCAAGCGATCGCTAATTGTAGCTTTCTTAGGTGCATTTCACGGACGCACCTATGGGGCAATGTCTCTCACTGGTTCCAAAACAGTACAGCGAGCTAATTTTGGGCCTTTGCTTCCTGGGGTGACTCATATTCCCTACGGGACTCATGCTAGCTTAGATTACTTGGAACACCTATTTACCACAATTTTACCACCGTCAGAGGTAGCGGCGATCGTTGTTGAAGCAATTCAAGGAGAAGGTGGGTATATCGTCCCCGAAGATGGTTTTTTAAAGCGGATTCGGGATATTTGCGATCGCCACGGTATTCTGATGGTAGTGGATGAAGTGCAATCAGGAATGGGGCGGACTGGTCGCTTATTTGCGATCGAGCATTGGGGTGTCATGCCTGATATCATTACTACAGCTAAAGGTATCGCCAGTGGTCTGCCATTAGGAGCGATACTTGCCAGACCTGAGTTAATGACTTGGCCTCCTGGTTCTCACGCCACCACATTTGGCGGTAATCCCGTAGCTTGTGCTGCCGGTATTGCCACTCTGCGACTGCTGGAAAGTGGTGAGGCAGCGTTGCAGGAGGGTTTCCCTCCGCAGGCGACTGCGAACCCGAAGGGTTTGATGACTAACGCTACTCAGATGGGAGAATTATTACAAACTAGTCTTACCGAGTTGCATCAAAGATTTCCCAGAGTATCGCCGCCACGAGGTAAAGGTTTGATGGTAGCGGTGGATTTATGGGATGAGCAGGGTAATCTTGATTATAAATTGCGCGATCGCATTATCCAAGAAGCTTTTTTACGCGGTTTATTACTACTAGGTTGCGGTAAAGCCGCAATTCGTTTTTGTCCACCTCTAGTTATTGACAGTGAACAAATTAAAATTGCCCTTCAGATTATCAGCGAGATTTTAAAAAATGAGAGAGAGTCGAGAGTAGGCTTGCCGTGAGCGTAGCCGAATGGGAGTGGGGGGAGATGAGGGAGATGAGGGGGATAAGGGAGAAATAAGCAATGCCCAATGCCCAATGCCCAATGACAAATGACAAATGACAAATGACAAATGACTAATAAAATAGCCTTTTATTTATGGAAATTACTTTGGCAAGAATACAGCGCCAGGGTAAATCATGCCCGTACCTACCAGCAAATGATTACTGCTGCGGGTGGGACTGTCGCCAACGACCACATCGCCTTTCGGTCTTTGCGTTTATTAGTAGATAGTCCACAGGGTAAAGTTAACTTAGGAATTGACTACCTGGGACAACTTGCAGAAGCTTTGGGTTACGTGGCGGCTGGAGAGTATAATTTTGCTCAAACCCATTTATATGCCCGTTATTATCGTCATCCACAACAAGAGGAATTTAACTTACCCAAGCTGTTTATCAGCGAGTTGATTGTCGATGAATTGCCTGCTAATATTGCCCAACTCATCTCTAAAACAGTATCTTCAATCTCAGACGAACTGACCTTACCCCTGACTTTTCTAGAAAAAGACGGGAATATTGAAACCATTGCCAAACAACTCCAGCAAGTCTTCACCCGCCCTTGGCTACCTCCTCGGCGTTCTGTTGTCGAAGAAGTGAATCAGGTTACTCAGTATGGGGCTTGGGTGTTGCTGCACGGATATGCTGTCAACCATTTTACAGGCTACGTCAACAGCCAGAACACTCCAGAATATCCAGACATTAAGACTACCGCCGATGGTTTGGCTAACCTGGGTGTACCAATGAAAGCAGAGATAGAGGGAAATATTGCTTGTGGTTTGCGGCAAACTGCAACTCAAGCAGCAACAGAAATGGTGACAGTATTAGATGATAATAGTGGCGCAGAAATTCAGATTCCTTGGACTTACGCCTATTATGAAATTGCCCAGCGTTATCCTGTGGAAGTGGAATCTGGGAAGCAGGAACTTTTCGATGCTTTTTTAGGAAGTAATGCCCAGCAATTGTTTGAAATGACTCGTCTATCTAAGTAGCCCAGAGTGGTTAGTGTTTTAACAGACGTAGCACTACAAAGTCCAATACATTTGGGTTAAGGCTATAGAGAAAAGAAAGAAATCCGGGTTAACCCAAGCGTATTGCTACAAAATCTCTACATTCTTTTTCGGAGATGTTTCAGGACAAACTACGCTTGCAACACAAAATCTGATGCCGTGAGAGTTGGCACACCAGTTAGAGTTGCAAATAAACCACCACTGCCAAAACCAGCAGCGCTGCCATTTTGGTTATAGAACAATTGCCCATTCACAGCGTCATAGACAATTTTTGCCGTGCTAGCCCAGGTGGAAGTTGTGATTTTAAAATCACTGGCGTTGCTAAAACCTGTTCCGGGAGTAGAAGTAATTGCCTTAAAAGTAGTCTTATCTAAAATTATCTTGTCACCTTGGCAACTGTTGAAGTCACTAATGGTATCTACACCAATTGCAGAGCCGTCAAAAGCAGCATTGGTATTGTAAAGGAATCTGTCAGCACCCGCATCACCAACGAGAGTATCATTACCCGCACCACCGATGAGGGTATCATTACCTGCTCCTCCACGCAGATAGTCATTGCCACTCTTACCATCAATCTTGTCATTACCCCCTTGACCATTAATCACATCATTGGAGTTGTCAAAACCAGAGATGTTATTATTCAGGTCATTGAGGAATGTAACCGTGTTTTTATTGAAGATGGTGCTAAGATTTGAGTTGGCATCTAAGACATCAAAACTGTCAACGATATTGGTCTGGTTATCAAACAGGATATTGCCTACAGATGGTCTGGTAGCTGATGCAGGTAAATTATCCAGGTTTTCCAGTTGAAAGTTTTCCAGGATAACTTTGGTATTAGCGACATTTTCAAAAGTGACTTCTAGATTGTTACCATTTTGAGTTAGTTGCAGATTTTGGGCAGTCAAACCGTTACCTGTAAATTGCAGTGTATCAAAATTGGTAATTACTCCTGCTGATGGGTTTGTGCCTTTACCAACGCCACCAAAATCGGTAATGATGTCATTGCCATCGCCAAGGCGAATAATAAACTTATCTTGACCACCGTTGCCTGTTAGGGTATCATCACCAGTTAACCCATTGATGATATTGTTGCTCGGTGAACCAAATAAGTTATCTGCACCGGGAGTTCCAGTCAGGTTGACAGAGGTGTTGCTACTAGGAATATTCGTTCCCCCAAACACTACATAGCTTTGCCCACTCTGATAACCGTTGGGGGAGGCACCTGATGCCCCAATAATCAGGTCGTCAATACCATCGTTGTTGATGTCCCCCGCATTGCTGACTGAGGAGCCTGAATAGTCATCTTTTCCAATGCCGTTAATTATAAAGCCATTATTACCATTTAAATCAGAGAGGTTAAGGGTGCCGCCACTGCCCAGATTCGTCCCCCCAAACACTACATAACTTTGCCCAGCATCAGAGTTGCCGTTGGCGTCGGCAACAGGTGTCCCAATAATCAGGTCGTCAATACCATCGTTGTTGATGTCCCCCGCATTGCTGACAGACCAGCCTGAGGAGTCATCTGCTGCAATGCCGTTAATGAAAAAGCCATTAGTGCCATTCAAATCAGAGAGGTTGAGGGTGCCGCCACTGCCCAGATTCGTCCCCCCAAACACTACATAGCTTTGCCCAGAATATTTTTTGCCGTTGGGGGAGGCACTTCGTACCCCAATAATCAGGTCGTCAATGCCATCGTTGTTAATGTCCCCCGCCTTGCTGAGTGACCAGTCTGAGTCGTCATTTGCTGCAATGCCGTTAATGAAAAAGCCATTAGTGCCATTTAAATCAGAGAGGTTGAGGGTGCCGCCACTGCCCAGATTCGTCCCCCCAAACACTACATAGCTTTGCCCAGCACCACGGCGGCTGCCGTTGGGGGAGGCACCTCGTGCCGCAATAATCAGGTCGTCAATGCCATCGTTGTTAATGTCCCCCGCATTGCTGACTGAGGAGCCTGAGAAGTCATTGTCTGCAATGCCGTTAATTATAAAGCCATTAGTGCCATTCAAATCAGAAAGGTTAAGGGTGCCGCCACTGCCCAGCTTCCTCCCCCCAAACACTACATAGCTTTGCCCAGCCCTAAATTTGCCGTTGGGGGAGGCATCTGATGCCGCAATAATCAGGTCGTCAATACCATCGTTGTTAATGTCCCCCACATTGCTGACTGAGGTGCCTGAGTTGTCAAGTGCTGCAATGCCGTTAATTATAAAGCCATTAGTGCCATTCAAATCAGAGAGGTTGAGGGTACCGCCACTGCCCAGATTCCTCCCCCCAAACACTACATAGCTTTGCCCAGCATTAGAGTTGCCGTTGGGGGAGGCATCTGATGCCCCAATAATCAGGTCGTCAATGCCATCGTTGTTAATGTCCCCCGCATTGCTAACTGAGGAGCCTAAGCCGTCAAATGCTGCAATGCCGTTAATTATAAAGCCATTAGTGCCATTTAAATCAGACAGGTTGAGGGTGCCGCCACTGCCCAGATTCCTCCCCCCAAACACTACATAGCTTTGCCCAGCCCTAGAGTTGCCGTTGGGGGAGGCATCTGATGCCACAATAATCAGGTCGTCAATGCCATCGTTGTTAATGTCCCCCGCATTGCTGACTGAGGTGCCTGAGTTGTCAAGTGCTGCAATGCCGTTAATTATAAAGCCATTATTGCCATTCAAATCAGAGAGGTTAAGGAAATTGAATGATGAATTAGCCATGATTTTCCCCTGTGTTTGTAGTGATTGAGCATTCGTGAGCCTTGGTCAATGGAATTTGCGGCTAGACAAACACGAAAAAGCCTGCACAAACTCACAAAAAATTCCCGTTTTCAAACCTGCCATCGCCCAGCGTCCCGTTTGTAATTCGTAATTTGTAATTAGGAAGTTTCAATTCAGAGAATATCGCGTTTTGCCAAATATTGGTACATCTGCCAACGTGCATCTACCTCAGCTTGGGCTTGTTCTAACAAGTGCTTGGCTACGTCGGGTTTGCTCTTGGTGAGCATTTTAAAACGATTTTCTTGATACATCGAATCTTCTACCGATTGCTTAGGCGATCGCATATCCAATTGCAATGGATTTTTACCCTGGAGGAGCAACTCTGGATTATGCCGATACAGCAACCAACGACCTGATTCTACCAGAGTTTTCTGGTGATTCATCCCTGTAGTCATATTAATTCCGTGGGCGATGCAATGGCTGTAAGCAATAATTAGTGATGGACCATCATAAGCTTCTGCTTCCATAAACGCTTTCAGGGTATGTTCATCTCTCGCACCAAGGGCTACACTCGCTACGTAGACATTTCCGTAAGTCATGGCAATCATACCCAAGTCTTTCTTCGGTGCAGGCTTGCCACTGGCGGCATATTTGGCAACTGCTGCTCGTGGCGTAGCTTTAGAAGATTGACCGCCTGTATTAGAATATACTTCTGTATCCATCACCAAGATGTTGACATTTCGACCACTAGCGATTACATGATCGATGCCGCCAAAATCAATATCATAAGCCCAACCGTCACCGCCAACAATCCAGACGCTTTTTCTTACCAAGTAGTTTGCCAGAGATTTGAGATTTTGGACTTCGGCTACGGTTCCATCGAGCGAAGTCGAGATGCTCAGTCCAAGGATTTTGGATTTGAGACTTTCCTGCGGAACGCTACGCGAACGGCTACGCTCAGTCGAAGGATTGGGTTCGAGAGTTAGGATTTCATCTAACTTTTGCTGCAACAGTTCTATCCTTTGGCGCTGTTCCCAAATGTCAGCCTCAGATTTTTGTTCAGCTTTGAGGATAGACTGAGCAAGGTTTTCATCTATTTGACTCCCCAATCGTTGCAACAATTCCGCCGCAAACTCAGCTTGTTTGTCGAGGGAAAGGCGGAAGCCAAAACCGAATTCGGCGTTATCTTCAAATAGATTATTAGACCACGCCGGGCCGCGTCCTTGGGCGTTGGTTGTCCAAGGAGTTGTGGGGAGATTGCCACCATAAATTGAGGAGCAGCCTGTAGCATTGGCAATGACGGCGCGATCGCCAAACAATTGTGTTAATAATTTTAAATAAGGTGTTTCACCACAACCTGCACAAGCACCAGAGAATTCAAATAAAGGTTCTTGCAGTTGTTGTTGGCGAATCTGATTTAATTTTAGCGATCGCCTGTCAGGATTGGGTAAACTCAAGAAGAAATCCCAGTTTTTCCGCTCTTGTTCTTGTAAAGGCAGCTGCTCTGCCATATTAATCGCTTTTCGCAATGGCTCAAACTTATTTTTAGCCGGGCAAATATCTACACAAATGGCGCATCCTGTGCAGTCTTCTGGGGCAACTTGAATGGTAAACTTTTGATTGGCAAAGTCTTTATCTTTTGCACCAGTTGATTTAAAGGTTTCTGGTGCATTGACTAACTCATCTGATTGATAAGCCTTGGCACGGATGGCGCTGTGCGGACAAACCATCACGCACTTACCACACTGAATGCAGACATCCAGATCCCACACAGGTATCTCTTCAGCAACGTTACGTTTTTCCCACTTGGCAGTACCTACCGGAAAAGTGCCATCAACAGGTAGTGTGCTAACAGGTAAGTCATCACCTTCCCATACCATGATTTTGCCCAGAACTTCCCGCACAAATTCGGGAGCGGAGTTAAGAGTAGAGACGCGATTAATCCCGTCTGTGAAAATTGTTTGTGGGATATCTACTTTATGCAAGTTTTCTAAGGTATTGTCTACAGCTTGCAAGTTCATGCGGACGACTTCTGCACCTTTTTTACCATAAGTCTTGTCAATCGCTTGTTTGATTTTAGCGATCGCTTCTTCTTGTGGCAAGACACCCGCTAAGGCAAAGAAGCATACCTGCATAATAGTGTTAATTCTTCCACCCATGCCACTTTCACGCGCGACCTCGCTAGCATTGATTACATATAACTTCAAATGCTTATCGATAATTTGCTGCTGCACCTTGAGCGGCAAATTTTCCCAAACGGTATCTGCATTATATGGACTGTTAAGCAGCAAAGTCGCCCCAGGAATAGCAGCCTTTAGAATATCTATGCGTTCCAGAAATCCCCAATGATGGCAACCAATAAAGTTAGCTTGGTCAATTAGGTAGGTGGAGCGAATTGGCTCTTTACCGAAGCGTAAGTGAGAAACGGTCATCGAGCCAGATTTCTTGGAGTCAAAGACAAAGTAGCCTTGGGCGTAATTGTCGGTTTCTTCACCAATAATCTTAATAGAGTTTTTATTAGCCCCAACAGTACCATCAGCGCCCAACCCATAGAACATTGCGCGAACAACATTATCCGATTCTGTGGAGAAGTTAGGGTCAAAGCTTAAAGAAGTATGACTAACGTCGTCATTAATTCCAATAGTAAAGTGATTTTTTGGTTTAGCTTCAGCAAGGTGATCAAAAATGCCCTTCACCATCGCCGGAGTAAATTCTTTGGAAGAAAGACCGTAACGACCACCAATAATTTTGGGGAATGAGATAATTTTGTCTCCCTTGTCTCCCTCATCTCCCTTATCTCCCTCATCTCCCCACGCCTCATGAATAGCAGCCACAACATCCAAATACAACGGTTCCCCGGCGCTACCTGCTTCTTTAGTGCGGTCAAGAACAGCGATCGCTTTTACACTAGTTGGTAATACTGCAACAAACCTTTGAACATCAAAGGGGCGGTAAAGTCGCACTTTTACAACACCAAGTTTTTCACCACGGGCGTTAAGGTAATCTATTGTTTCATGGACGGTTTCACAGCCGGAACCCATAATAACGATAATGCGATCGGCATCGTTAGCCCCGTAATATTCATAGATTTTGTAATGCCTTCCTGTGCGTTCTCCAAATTGATCCATGATGCGCTGGACAATTTCTGGACAAGCGTTGTAGTAGGGGTTAGCACCTTCACGTCCTTGGAAGTAGACATCAGGGTTTTGGGCAGTACCGCGCAAAACTGGACGATCTGGGGTCAGCGCCCGGCTGCGGTGGGCAAGTATTAGGTGATCGTGGATGAGCGATCGCAAATCCTCATCTGAGAGCAGCTTAACCTTCTGTACTTCATGGGAAGTGCGGAAACCATCAAAGAAGTGCATAAACGAGACTCGCGCTTCTAGGGTAGCAGCATGGGCAATGAGAGCAAAATCTTGACTTTCCTGCACCGAAGCCGAACACAGCAAAGCGAAACCAGTTGCACGAGCTGCCATCACATCGCTATGATCACCAAAAATTGATAAAGCGTGGGTAGCCAGGGCGCGGGCGGCAACGTGAACCACAGCGCTAGTCAACTCACCAGCAATTTTGTAGAAGTTGGGTATCATCAACAATAATCCCTGAGATGCCGTGAAAGTGGTACTCAGGGAACCTGTTTGCAATGCTCCATGTACAGCGCCGGCGGCTCCTCCCTCGCTCTGCATTTGCACGACGCTGGGAATAGTACCCCACAGGTTAGGACGACCTTCTGCTGACCAAGCATCAGCCCATTCACCCATTGCTGAAGAGGGGGTGATGGGATAAATCGCAATCACTTCATTTAATTTGTAAGCAACACGGGCGACAGCCTCATTCCCGTCAATGGTTGCAAAGGTTTTAGCCATAATATGATTTTTCTCTCCGCCTTTAAGCTGCATTATCAGAACGTGTGAATATAAGAATCAGAAATAGCCACAACTCAAAAGTGAGTTATATGGATTAAAGATTTATTGGTAGGATTGACTCCGTGTTTAAAGGAGAATTTATTGATGAATTTCGGCTTTTAAGTTAACTTTAAATAAATACTGCATCTATTAATATCTCATCTGCAATACTGCATCTATTAATATGTATTAATAATGTACTCAATCACCAAAGTCTCTGTTTGATAAGACTTTAAAGCAATCTATTCTTTTTTATGGGGTATAGGGTCGGGAATCTCTGATACAAAATATTCCCGAAATCAGGAAATTTATCGAAATGAATCGAACGCGATCGCGCTGCTTAGTTGTGTCTGCGATCCCTGAGTTGAACGTAGCGATCGCACTTAGCCCAGATTAAACCAATGCTGCCTCATACTTTGGCGATATCTAGGTTCAATGGAGGTGACGCGGCGATCGCTACTTTTTCTATTTCATCTCACTTTTTTGCATTGCTGCCATAAAGTTTAACCAAAGGTAAACCTCTATTAGGAATACTACTAAGAAAAAGTTGCTTGATATCATTCGACTTATATGATAAAAATGAACTTAATAGTGCAATGATGGCTGATATCAACACCAAACTAAAGTGAATACCTGTCAAGATAAAAACCAATGTTAAGAGTGCAAATATCAGAGTGCAAATATTACCAAAGCTTTGTACCTTTTCAGTAAAAATCAGAGAATTCCGACAACTGGGACAATGCTTTGTATGTCTATGCCATCGGTCATATAGTTGCTGATCATTCAATTGTTTAACACCGCCTTCTACAGACCCTTGCCATGAAGGACTACCTCCAGCAAATTCCTCTAGCCATTTTCTGAAAGTTATGATACCCACATCAGCAAGAGAAGGCATAAAGTATGCCCTTTGCCATTTTTTATCTAATGATGACTGATTCACTTCCTGGGAATGCATAGCTGATAAATCTTGGTCACTTAGCTTGTATGTGGATAAATGCTGTAACCCAGTTTGTAAATCCTTTGGGAGAATCTCAAACCAAAAATTTCTTTTAACTAAACTTTCATCAGAAATAAACTTGCCAATGTACCTACAGTAACCTGGTTGTGTAGGTACAAAATACAACTGAAAAATATTAGTTTTCCCGTTGGGGTAACGATATATCGTGGTATTACAAGAGGGTGGAGTAAACTTCCGCATCGCCTGCATATCTTTGTTGAAGAGATTGTAGCCTTGATGTTTGAGAGTAAAACCTTCTTGGGCAGATATTTCTCCAACAAATTCAAAATATTCCATAGGCACAGATGTTTTAGGTGAAAAAAGACCTATTCCTTCATGAAGAAATTCTGCATGAGAAGGATCAAAAGTACTTTCAACAGACACCGTATAACCAACCGGAACTTCTGTCATGTGCCAGGAAGTTGAAGATATATCTAGTTCGGACTCTGGTATGGTAGCTGGCTGCTTTGAGTTACAATCCTCAAAGGCTGTTGAACTCTCATCTGGCCATACCCAAAGCAATTCTTGGGTAACTTGTGTAGGATATTTAGTAATTCTTGACCTTAAACTATCACAAGCAGTTATTTCTGCTTGGCTACCAGCAGCCAACATGGGAATTTTAGTGCATTTACCCTCACCGTTAAAACACCAACCGTGATGTCTACACATTAAGTTCCCATCTTCAGTGATGCTTCCCATAGATAGTCGCGCCAACTTATGAGGACAAACATCATCCATTACTATCCACTTTTGATTTTTGTCTCTCCAAATCACCAATTTTTTCCCCAGAAGAGTGACAGGAGTAGGATTCAAAATATCTAAGTAGCTTAAAGGAATAATAGGATACCACTGTTTAGCCCATGAAAACTGAGTTGTCATAAGAAAAGCTAGAAACCTAATTGATAAAACTATATTAGTAAGTTACAGCAGTTTTCATGTATTTGAACCACATCTGTCGTAGGGGCACAGCATTGCTCATTGGTGTCAACTTAAGCTAGAAATAGCTTAACTGTTGGCTTCATCACCCGCCTAGAACTAAAGTTCTTTGGCTTTTA
>NZ_JABXKJ010000178.1 GCF_017115085.1 Nostoc sp. NMS7
CGAAAAATAAAAAACAAGGGTAATAGTGACTATGTTGCAATTTAAATGCCGATTAGCTTAGAAAGCTCCCAATAGAAGGATTCATGCTGATAAGCGGCACGATGGCCTTGGCGTTTTTTAGTCTGTTCGTAACCAGTACGGCGTTTTACTTCTTTGGTAAATGCTTTATAGCTTGGAGCAATTACACTAGATTGTTCGCAAGCTCGAACTAAAGCCCCGTAAACCTCCAACATTCTTTTTTGTTTAAGAGTTTCATAGTCTTCTAAAATAAACTTCTCCATAATTGCTAACGTGTCTTCGGGCAGCTTGCGCTGACGATTACCTTTGACACTGCGATGGGACAAAAGCCCAATGTAGCCGCAACCGTATTTTTGAAGTGCAGTTAGATATTTAGCTTTCCAGTGACGAATGGTACGGGCTGGTACTGTTTCGTTTTCTGGGGGATGTCCGTTTAAGTAAGGTTCGATAGTTTTGTAGCGTTCAAGGGCTTCTGCTTGGTCTTCAGGACTAGCTTGATAAAATCGCTGCCAAGATTCTGTGCTAATAGCTGTTTTTTCTGGTGTTTGGAGACTGGTGATTTTTCCTTGGCGAACCAGATTCTCAAATATAGCTTTTTTGAGTTCAATTAACTGATTATTTTCTGCGCCAAGTATAACCTCTGTTTCTCCAACATGGATGATATTTAAACCTTTGCCGTCCCAACTAACAGTCGTTCCAGTAACAATATTGACTACAGGAGAGATAGCCGTAAGATTTACACTTGGCTGCTCAACCATTAATCTATAAGCACTAGCAGTTTGTTCGTCACGGAAGATTAGACATCTTTCTGGTTCGGCAAGGGGTGTAGCATTTAAATCAATATAGATTTGCTCTTGAGCAATTAAAATGTAGATATCGTCAGATTTAGCTCCTGTTGACTGATTGAGTAATTCTGCTAAAGTTATTCCTGGTTGAGATGACACAATTGCAAGTAATGATTGAGCGATCGCTTCTTCCACTGCTAGGGATTCGGCCCGGTAATAATCTTCTAAAAATTGCAGATTACGTTGCAGAACCCAATTGATTTCCCGATCTGAATGAATGCGGTAATAAAGCCCAAACTGGTTAGCATAGAATTCTCCTGGCGGGCAATGCCATTGATTATCTTCTCCAGAGTAAAAGTAACGATTGGGGTTTTTCTCTGCTAGTTTTTTCAAATCCTGCTCAGTTTTACACTCTTCCCAACCAGCCGAATTGGTTCGGATGACAAATAAATCTGGGGTGTGTAAAACGCCTAATCTACGTCCGTTACTTGCTTGATAGTCAAGTTTAATTTGCGGTGGTTGGTCGTAGAATTCTAGAACATCTTCATCGTGTTCTAACTGATAGATAATTGGCAGTTCAACCCGATGAGACTCAAATTGAATCGTGACTCCCATCTTGCGACTAGGGTAGCGTCCCGAAACATTCTTACTACCGCCACCAACGCGACGGGATGGCTCAGATGAGCGAACTTTCTCAATAATTTTTTGCCCTGCCTCGGATATTTGAAGGCGAGCAACCCATTGTTCAAATTGCCCTTTCATATACTCCTTACTAAGCACTTTGCACTTTATTTTATGAATTTATCAAAATAAGACCATAAAGTTAGGAACTTGCTTGCCTGATGCTATACTACTTAACTTTATAACACTTATATTGTGCAAAAGTCCACTTATAGTAGATGGATTTAATGGCGATACTGGTTCAGTATTGTTTTGTGACGCAGAAACACTTCAGTATTGAGTACCGCTTTGGCAAAGCGATTAGGCGGCGAAGGCGAGAGCTAGATTTATCCCAAGAAGAACTGGCTGAAAAGTCAGGACTTCATCGCAACTACATTTCAGGAATCGAAACCGGAGAGCGTAACCCTTCGTTAAAAAATATTGTTAAGTTAGCGGCAGCTTTGGAGATATCTGTCTCCGATCTCTTTGTTAATTACGGTATCGAGGTTAAGAGTGAATCGGAAACTAATTCCTGAAATTTGGCTGTTAAAACTAAAGTACCAGCGTTTAGGTTAATCCAAGAGGGATGACAATTTACTCAGAACATTGGAGCCTAAAACCTCTAGAAATCCCGCAACGGAGTCGGTTATTCTCTCTTGAACCTGTGGCGCTGGGAACTCCCTACGCAGAAAGTCTTAGTAGCTATCTCCATCGTTTGGCACAGGCGCACTGTTTAACCTCTCAAAAGCTCGTTATGGGAGAAATTGCGCCACTTATCCTCAAAGATGAGGATAAATCTGAGCTATTGGCAAAAAACCTAAGTCACCTATTGGGGAATAGCGACGCTAAACCGACTATCAACGGAATGCGAGAAATGACAGGAAAGTTAGTCACTGTCTTACAAGAGTTAACAATGCGTCAGGATTTACGCTTTTTGACCCTTTTAAGCTGGAAAGGAATGATTTATGACAAGGGGTTATTTCGGAACTATCGCGCTTGGTGTCCTTGTTGTTGGGAAGAGTGGATGCAGGATAACAAAACTATCTATGAACCATTATCATGGTCATTTAAAGATGTAGAATTTTGTTTGATTCACAAACAGCGATTAATAGAAGAATGTCTTCATTGTGGTTCCCGTTTACCTGTGATGGCTAGGCTTTCACCTGCGGGATTTTGCTCTCTTTGTTACGGGTGGTTAGGACAGGAAATTAAAGGCGAAGAGGAAATAGAGAAATATCAAGTTAATATTCAAGGAATTAGCGAATTAATTGCACTTACTCCCCAATTAGGATATAAACCCATCCCGATCGAGTTAACCCGAAAATTACAATTGATTTTGTTAGTGTTTGAACAAGCAATTGGAAAGGATGTGAAGTTATTGGGAGATTTAGGGGTAATCATGGAATCCTTGAGGATAGCCTCAAGAACAAATCAAAGTCAACCTTATCATTTGGTAAAGTTGATTATTCCTGTGTGCGAGAAGGCGAAGATTAGTGTATTCCAGTTGTTTGGGTCAGATTTTAAGGAATTGGGCAAGATATTGTTCGGGAATTTTAGTCTGGAATTAAAGTTGTAGAAGTTTAGTATAAATAAAGATTGATATCAATTCCGGTTACATCGGTATTATTCCCTTTTTCACCTAACGTTTCAGGAGTATTTTGCTGCTAGGGAAATTTCTTTGTGTTTGGCTTCAGGGAGTGCGATCGCTTTCCATTACTGAAAATATGGGATAGAATCATCCGACTGATACTAGAAAAAAATACGTATCTTAAGAGCGTGCTTTTTATTGTCAGGCGATCGCTGCCAAGATGAACGACGAGAAAGCATTAACTTTAGTAATTTTGTAAGCAACATGACACAGCATAACCCGTTAGATAACAGCCATGTCACAGAGTATTTAAATTATTACTGTAATTTACCTGATCCGCCTGGATTTGCCGTTTTACTTAAAGGAGAGTGGGGATCTGGTAAGACATGGTTCATCAAAAGTTACTGCGAAAGCTTAAGGGAGAAAAAGCGGAAATACTTGTATGTCAGCCTTAATGGAGTGACTTCATTTTCTGAAATAGAAGAAGCCTTCTTGCAACAACAAATTCCTTTTCTAGCATCAAAGCCAGTGGCGATAGGAAGAAATCTTATTACACAAGTTTTAAAGAATAGTTTAAAACTAGATGTAACTGATGACACAACATTAAATCTTACCACTCCAAGTATAAAGCTTACTGAGCTTTTTACAAATCTTGATCAAAGTATATTAATTTTTGATGATTTAGAGCGATGTAATATACCCCTTGGTAACATACTGGGGTATATCAACAGTTTTGTAGAACAAAAAGAATTAAAAGTAATTATTATTGCCGACGAGGAAAGGCTAAAGAAAGACGATTACAAAGTGTTCAAAGAAAAAGTAATTGGTCAACATCTTGCAATTTGCCTAGAATTTGACAAGGCACTCGAAAACTTTCTACAAGGGGTAAAAAATCAAGATGCTAGCAAGCTATTATCTGACAATACTGAATTAATCCAAGACTTATACCAGCAAGCACAATGCAAAAATGTAAGAACTTTAAAGCAAGTTGTTTTAAATTTTGAAAGAATTTTTAATGTACTACCAGAAAAAGCGAAGAATAAGTCAGAACTCCTTCAAGAAATTTTAAGGTTCCTTGTGCCTTTTTCAATTGAAATTAGAAGTGGGAAAATGCTGCCTAAAGATATCGGCAGTTTGCTACAAGAATCTGCAAATATGAGGATGAAGATTAGACCTGGGTTCACTAATTCAGATACAGGGCAGAATGATAGCGAAGGAAAAACACTTCAGGAAGTAATTAGTAAATATCCTTCGTTAAGGTTGTACGATCCATTTCCTAGCACAAGATGGTGGCATACTTTTTTTGATAAAGGCATCTTAGATTTACAAGAACTCAATCAATCACTTGCTAGCAGTATATATTTTCAAGATGAAAATACACCCAAATGGATGAAGTTATGGCATTTTCATCATCTTAGTGATGACGAATTTATTATTTTGCTCAATGAAGTTGAAACACAATACTTAAACAGAGACACGGAATTTTCCGATCTCGGAATCCTAAAGCATGTAACAGGGCTTTTACTCTATTTTTCTGACATCGGGCTATCTTCAAAAACCAAAGAAGAAATTTTGACTAGTTCAAAGCTCTTTATTGATTGGCTGAAAAATAATAATCAATCAAAACTGGCATCTTATTCAGTTTCTATGGCTGACAGTATATCTGGGGCATACAAGGGGCTTGGTTTTCAAGGTGCAAAACTTCAAGAATTTCAAGATTTTTGTACATACCTTGAAAAAGCTCAAGAGTTAGCAAGGGTTGAGATTTTGCCTGATCTTAGGAGAGAGCTACTTGCTATCATGCAAAGCGATCAATGGAAATTCCATGACATAATTTCCTTAAATAACTCGCATGACTGGGGTGTGCCAGGACTGAGATATGCTGAAATACCTATATTGAAAGACATAAAAACAACTGAATTTGTAGAAGGCTTACTAAAACTCAAATTTGGACATCAGATGACTATTGGTTATGCAATAAAAGAACGATATAAGTTCGATGGCAACAATGAAAAATTACTTGAGGAATTAGATTGGCTTAAATGTGTTCGGGATTCATTACTGGATGAGGCTGCTCGGAGAAAGGGCAAGCCGAGTGGACATTCTCTACAAGTACTAATCAAGCTTGATCTGAATGAAGCGATTCAAAAGCTTGAAGCAACAACACATCGATTACAGCTATCGCAAAACGACACAGCGATAGACAACTAATTGTCAAAAGCAGAATTGTCAAAAGCAGGTGGTTTGTGAGGGGCGATTGGCGATCGCTTTACTTAGGATTGAGAACAGGAGGGAGATTGCTTTATTTGTTGCTACGCACTAGGGGGCGATCGCCTGCTTTGAGAACTGTGTTATTCTTCCTCCCCAAGCTCACCAAGAGCGTCATCAAATTTGTTGATGATGTCGAGTAACTTTGATACGACTCGCGCAAAGATTTTTTTACGCTCTAATAATTTCGGTTTTTCGTTGCAAGCACTCAGCACGGTTTCCCTTAACGGTTCTTTCCCAGAGAATTTGTAGTCGGCAATCATTTGATTAACGGCTTCAATCTTGAGGTTCTCCTCTAGGCAGAGTTGCTGAATCGCTTCAACACGTTCTTGAGTCCAGAAGTCTTGAAAGACGGTTTCGACTTTTTCTTCGGGTTCAAGGGTGGGTAGCCGCTCTTCGATAAATTTCTCAAGCAGATCCCGCTTGCTGCGTAGTTGGACTTCTTTCCCGATTAGCTCAAGGATAGACGCTTTCTGATTTTGGTAATCTTCCTGGGTAGCATCATCCTTGATGTCTCGCTGGAGGTTAGCCAGCAGCTTAAGAATATAGGAGACGTTAATTTCGTCTCGCTGGATCAGTTCCAGTTCAAAATCGACTTCCTCAACCAAAGATTCTTTCTCGTCATCGGGTTTGGATCGCGTTCTATCATAGATGTCCAGATATTTGCTTTTATAATCTTCAAAGGTTTGTTCATCCAGATTTAAGTCGGAAAAACTAAATTCAGTAAATGATTTACTGACATTCTGTAAACGGATAAGATTACGAAAGGCTTTAACAAACTTAACTTGGTCGTCTTCACTAATCAGTTTATTGACATCGTTAGGGATAGTGGCGATCGCTCTCAGTTTTTGCACACCTTCATTGAATTTTTCAGTGTAGTATTCGTAGGGTTCAATGAAAATTTCTTCGCTTGCGTTGGTGTCGGAAAAGAGGGCAACCGCTTGATCAGTATTCTCTTTGAGGTTACGGAAAGAGACGATATTCCCTTGGGATTTAAGTTCGCCCAAAATGCGATTAGTGCGGGAGTATGCTTGAATTAATCCGTGATACTTCAGATTTTTGTCAACGTAAAGTGTATTGAGCTTTTTGACATCAAAGCCCGTGAGAAACATATTGACGACTAACAGAATATCGGCGCGTTCCTGATCCTGAAAGTTTTCTCGATCGCGGTCTTTCATCCGCTTGGCGATATCTTTATAGTAGGCATAGAAAGCCTGACTATCTTTGGCGGAATGTTGAGTTTGGTACATTTGGTTATAGTCCGCGATAAATTGATTCAGTTTGTCGCGGCTATGGCTACGATTGCTCGGATCTGTGCTGATATTAAAATCGGGTTCTCCAATTAAGCCGTTTGCGTCTTGGTCTTCTTCGTTATAGCCAGGGGTAAAAATTGTGATCACTCGTAGGTCATGTAATCCCTGTTTTTGTTTGTTTTTGAACGTGTCGTAATAGGTAATTAGGGTGTCTACGCTGCTGGCGCAGAGCATGGCGGAGAATTTTTTGCCGTGGGTTTTACGGTGATGGTTGGCAATAATCCAATCGACAATTAGAGAAATTCGGTCGGGATTTTCAAAGAATTCTCGGTCTAATTTTGGCTCTGTGATCAGCGTGCCGTCTCTGCGTTTGATTTTGCCCCAATACTCGACGGAAAATTTAAGCACGTTTTCATCAGCGATCGCATTAGTGATCACATATTTATGCAGACATTCCTCGAATAGGTCTTTGGTAGTACGTTTACCGTGTTCGTTGCTAGCAGCGTTATCGGCAAAGATGGGAGTCCCGGTAAAGCCAAACATTTGGGCTTTGGTGAAGAATTTGACGATATTTTTATGGGTTTCGCCAAATTGGGAACGGTGGCATTCGTCAAAGATAAACACAATGCGCTTATCTTTCAAGCTCTCCATTGCGGCTTCATGGCGTTGGGATTTGATCGCTCGGTTGAGTTTTTGAATAGTGGTGACAATGAGGCGATTATCCCCAGCCATTTGTTCTACCAGTTGGCGTGTGCTGTCAGTGGTGTCTACGCAGTCGGGGCTGAAATAATTAAATTCTCTGCTGGTTTGGTAGTCAAGGTCAGCGCGATCGACGACAAACAGCACTTTCTGCACTTTGGGTAATTGGGTGAGAATTTGGGCAGCTTTGAAGCTGGTGAGGGTTTTGCCTGATCCAGTGGTGTGCCAGATATAGCCGTTTTTATCGGTATCCTTGACTCGCTCAATGATGGCTTCTACGGCGTAATATTGATAGGGGCGCAGCACCATCAGCACTTTGTCGGATTCGTGCTGGACGATGTATTTACAGATCATTTTGGAGACGTGGCATTTCTCCAGAAAGCTGTCGGCGAAGTCTTCCAGTTGGGTAATCAGGTTATTATCTTGGTCTGCCCAGTAGAAGGTTTGTTCATATTCTTGTTTTCGGTTGTTGGCGTAGTAGCGGGTATTGACACCGTTGGAGATGACGAAAATTTGGACGTATTGGAATAGTCCATTGTATGCGCCGTAGGAATGGCGTTGGTAGCGGTTGATTTGGTTGAAGGCTTCTTTAAGTTCCAGCCCTCGGCGTTTCAGTTCAATTTGGACGAGGGGCAAGCCGTTAATCAGCAGGGTTACGTCGTAGCGATTTTTGTAATTGCCTTGCTGAGTGATCTGGTTCGTAACTTGGTATTGGTTTTGACACCAGTGTTCGGTGTTGAGCAAATTAATGTAAAAGGTGGTATCGTCGTCGCATTTGAATTCCATTTCGTCCCGCAGGCGGTCGGCGCGGTCAAAGACATTGCCTTTGTCGAGGTAGTTGAGGATTTGCTTAAATTCCCCGTCGCTAAACTGGGTTTTATTATGCTTTTCTAGTTGGGCTTTATTATGTTTTTCCAGTTGAGCTTTTAGGTTGGCTTTGAAATCTTCGGCATTGCGAAGGGTGACGGGTTCGTAGCCTAATCCTGTTAGACGTTCAATCAGGTTTTGTTCAAGTTCGGCTTCGGTTTGGGTCATGGGGAAAGGGTGGGATTATAAATATTTAAGCCTTGGATGAAGCGAAAATCTTTAAGGTTTAAGGTATAGAGGCTAATGTTATGGGTTAGGGCAGTGGCAGCAATCAGGGCATCGGGAATTGTGAGTTTATGGCTTAGGGAATATTGCGCCATGAGTTGAATAAATTTCTCTGAAATGGGCTGATCGATAGGGATATTTTGGAGTAGGTCTAGGTGTTGCTGAATACGATTAAGTTCGTTTTTATTAATTGCGCCATAGTACAGTTCGGCTCTAGTGATTACGCTAATGGCTAATTGATGAATGCCAATTTGACGTAATTATTGAATGATGGGGGTATTATTTTTATAGAATTCAATGAGGATATTGGTATCACACAAAATCATTGATTCTCTTCACCCCATGCGTCTTTGCGGATGGTGTCTAGGGTAATGTTTTTCCCTTCCCAAATTCCGGCTAGGGCGAAAAAGTCTTGATCCTGTTGGGGAGGTGTTTCGGGTTGTTTATCTTGTTGTTGGCGATCGGCTTGAAATTCTAGGAATTCTACAAATTCGATCACTTTTTTTTGTTGTTCGGGGGGGAGTTGTTGGATTTTTTGGATTACGGTTTCGAGGGTTAGCATATTGGGCGTTAGGTAATGGGTAGTAGGTAATGCTTTGATTCTATTCCCCATTCCCTGGTTCAAGGGTTAAACCGCGATAGACTTGTTCAATGGGGAAATTAAGGTTAATGCTTTTGAGTTCGATTGTGTCGCCTGCTTTATAGTTGATAATCAACCAGTCGCCTGCGTCGTTTTTGTGATATAGGTCGATTTCGATGCTGGTGGAACTGACTAGTAGGTAATCGATTAAGGCTTGGTTTTGACGGTACATTCGGAATTTGCCGCCTCTGTCGTAGGCTTCGGTGCTGGTGGAGAGAACTTCAACGATTAAGCAGGGGTAGGTAATATATTGGGTTGTGGTTTTATCGCGATCGTCGCAGGTGACGCTGACATCTGGATGGGTATAGTTATTGGTTCCTACAATATTAACTCTCAGGTCTGAGTTACCTGTTATGCAACTACTAGCGTCTAAATGGGTATCAAACATAGTCGTAAATCGAATTGCAATACGGCTATGATTAACGCTACCGCCAGTCATAGCGTAAACTTGACCGTCGATCAGTTCGTGTTTTTCTAGTTGCTGTTCTTCCCAAGCAAAGTATTCTTCTGGGGTGAAGTTTGTGGGTTTGTCTTTGGCTACTATCATGATGGAGTTAGCTCCTGTGTAGCGAAATTGATGGTATTACCTTATTTTACACAAACATTTTTTGTAGTAAGCCTTTTTTGAATTGTTCGGTTTGCTCGATTTTGCGGGAGAGGGTTTCGATTTTGCGATCGATTGCGGTTAGAAAGTTAGCTATTTTTTCTTGTTCTTTTTTACAAGGAAATTCAAATAAAAAATTGGAAACAAAATCCCAATCAGACCTAGGCATTTTAGAGCCAAAACTAACATTAGATATTTTATAAAATTTATGTGATTGAACTAGGTAATACAAGTATTTGCTTGATATAAGTTTTCCTCGCAATACCCAAATTTCTGTAGAGCAAACACCTTCAAAATCACTAAAAGCAAATTTTCTTAGATAAGGTCTAAGCTTACCAAATAAAACATCCTCTGATCTGAATTTGCTTTTGATACTTTGTTGTTCTTCAGAGTTAAATATTTTGATTAATTTTCCTGTATTTGGCTCAATACTTTCAAGCTCTATGCAAGGATAATTAGTGTCGCTGTTGGTTGGATCATATTTGGAACTAATTTTAGTAGCCATATCTCCAAAGATTTTCCTTTCCCAAGCAGGGAAGGGAAAAGCGATCGCACCCTTAAACCGAATCTCTTGAGAAAAGATTTTCTGCATTACGCCGCGTTTGTAGGTCTGCAAGAGTTCCTGCTTGCGGCGGAGTTGGGCTAGACGGCGATCGACAGCCCTCAGAAAACTCGCAACTTTTTCCTGTTCGGCAATAGTAGATATATAGATTATGAACTTTTCAGTGGCACCAATTCCAAAAAAGTTCATTGCACTACCACTATCTTGTGAATGAACTTGTTTCTGGAAAGCGTAGGTATTCATGTAGTACCTTAGAAATATTGGGAGAATAATATTTTTATTCGATCTCAATAAAGTAAGTTGTGGACCAATGTTTCCATTAGAAATACTTCTGTCAACAAATCCAATTACACCAACATTTGCACCACGATTTGTGAATAAAACATCATCAATACTTAGGTGTGCTTTACTTAGTTGGGTATGCTTTTGCGGACTTATATAATCAATTTTTGACTTTATGATTTCTCCGTTCTTACCAATTACTTTTGAGGTTAAGAAAGGAATCCCATCTTTAATAAATTCGTCACTTTTTGGATAGCTTTCCCCATAATTGCCATCTTGAATTCTATTACATACTTCACCCAGACTTTTCTTCAACCAGTTATCTTTAAATTCAGGAAATCTAAGCTCAGGAGCATTTTTATTTGCCTTCTTACTCATAGCGGCGCATCAATCCCCAACTCATCACAAAAAGCCTTAATCGTCTGATCAATCCCCGCCATATCTTGATCGCACTGCCTCAACTTTGCCGCTACAGCCGCCAGATCAATCTCCTCCTCCTCCTCAAACGTATCCACATAACGCGGAATATTTAAATTAAAATTATTCTCGGCAATCTCCGCTAACGGTGCGCGATCGCTATACTTCTCCTCCTCTATCCTTTGGCGATAAGTGGAAATAATTTTTTCAACATCCTCATCCCGCAAATAATTCTGATTCTTCGCTTTCTCAAAATAGGCACTGGCATCAATAAACAAAACATCTTCAGGAGATTCCCGGCACTTTTTCAACACCAGAATGCAAGTCGGGATACTCGTACCATAAAAAATATTCGCAGGCAACCCAATCACCGCATCCAACCAATTCCGCTCCTTGATTAGATACTGGCGAATATGCCCCTCTGCCCCCCCGCGAAACAAAACCCCGTGGGGCAACACCACCGCCATAATGCCGTTCTCATCCAGGTGATGGAGCATGTGCTGCACAAAGGCAAAATCAGCCTTAGAAGACGGGGCTAACTTCCCATACTGACTAACTAAAGCGATCGTCCGACTCAAACAGCTTATTGGCACTCCACTGCGCCGAAAACGGCGGATTTGCCACCACCGCCTCAAACCGCATACCCTCATGCTGGGGATGCTCCAGCGTATCCTCTTGCCTCAGATCAAAATTCCGATAATGCACGCCATGCAAAATCATGTTCATCCGCGCCAAGTTATAAGTCGTGCGGTTCATTTCTTGTCCGTAAAAATCCCCGACCGATTCCACCTCACGCGCCACCCGTAACAACAACGAACCCGAACCACAAGTTGGGTCATAAACCGACTTCAGCCGCTCTTTCCCCGTCGTCACAATCTTCGCCAATACCTTAGAAACCTGCTGCGGCGTGTAAAACTCCCCTGCCTTTTTCCCCGCACCACTGGCAAACTGCCCAATTAAATACTCATAGGCATCCCCCAGAACATCGCTCTCGGTGTCTCCCAACCGAAAATCAATCTTATCCAGATGCACTAAAATCTTCGCAATTAAAGCATTTTTCGCCTTCGGAGTCCGCCCCAACTTTGTCGAATTCAGATCCAGATCCTCAAACAAATGATCAAAATCTTCCTCACTTTCTTTGCCCATAGTGGAGCGTTCAATGTTGTTTAAAACATCCGTCAAATCCCCCAAAATAAAAATTGAACTCTTTTCTAACTCCTCATCACTAATCTCATCCTTATCCGCCTGATTGCCTAATGCCCGTTTAGCCAGAGAACTAAACAACTCAGATGGCTTCAAAAAATAACCCAACTCGGCAATAGATTCCTCTTTAATTGCCTCTAAATATTCCTGCCCCTCTTCCGACGACTCATCAAGCTCTAGAAAATCAATCCTATCCTCAGCCAAAATCTCATTGGCGTAAAGATGCTGACGCTCGGATAGGTACTTGTAGAAAATAAACCCTAAGCAATAATTCCGAAACTCATCAGCGTTCATCTTGCCCCGTAGCGAATCGGCAATATTCCAAAGCTGAGTTTCTAATTTCTTCTTTTGTCCGTTTTGTCCGTTCGTCATTTATCTCTCGTACTGGGCGATCGCTAGCACCGCCAAGAAGTGGTATCTAAGCAACGTAAGATTAACACACAAGATGATTCGTTTGTACAGTGCGTAAGTCCTAGACCACATTGCAACAGGAAATTGAGCAGCTAAAAGAAAGCCTCAAGCAGAATCAAATTATTAATGCTCTGAAAAAATCCTTGTATGCCACTAGCGGCAAGGCTGGCAAAGATGAGGATGGCTATAGCGGCTATAGCTATTTCGATCTGATATGCGATCGCGCCATCAATTATATTGTGCTAGATGAGCATGGCAAGTTTATAGCCATTGACCCGCGCGACAAAACGCCGCTAAAGATACTAATGGCTTACCAGGAATCAGAATCTCAACTTTGCGATCGCATTTTTATCCACAGCAACGCAAAATCCGCAAGTTTGGACTTCTGTTGATAAAAATGAAATACTAAATGACTTTTGCTACTTGAGCGTCAGTTTTTCTCAAGGAGACTCACTTTCACTCTAAATCGTTATAGTTTGTAAACTGTAGTAGCTCAGAAATTTATATTTTGTTTACTGCTGTAGCTATTATATGTCCAACAAAGGTGAAAAAGAAACCAGAATTTATATTTACATTGAGGACGTTGTATCAGTAGCCTGGAATAAAGATAGAGGAACAGTTTTAAAGCGACTGCGTGGAAAAAAATCACGTCAGAAGCTGGCTGATGAAATTGCTGCCAGAGGCGGTGAGTGTTCGCATCAAAATTTAAAGAAACTAGAGTATGGTGAGTCTGAAAGCGTCTCTCTGAAAGTATTAGAGGCTATTTGTACAGCATTAAAAATATCAGTAAGCAATTTTTTAAGCACAGTCGAAGTGACAAATTAAAGTTTTAAACACACTCGTTGGTTTTAGATACTAAAGTTACTAATAGATTGATGTACTCAAAAAGGCGATCGCCCTCCGTCCAAAGATTGCGATCGCCTTTTGTTCAACCCCGTTAATGAGGTCACTCATGATGATTGTACAAGATGACTTTAGTAACTCAGCCTTGGCTGAATCAGAGTTTGAGGAATATATTGACCACCTGTCCGACCCAGTAGCACCAGAAATTGAAATTGACTCCGTAGCAGATGACTTGGGTGAACTGTATCGAGTCTGGAATGGTTCTCAACTACTTGGCACTTTCTACCAAAATCTACAGGGGAAATGGGTAGCACAAGCCTGTAATAGGGATGATAGGCCATGTTGTGATAGTCCTTTAGCAGCACAAATAATCATCATCGCTGTTAATGGTTTACTGGTAGCCGACGCAACATAACACACAAAGCATTTATCCCATCACTTGGAGACGTGAACTGAATCACGTCTCTTTCTTATGTAGAGGAATAATTCGGTTGAACAATTTAAGCGTACTCTCTGTAGTAGACTTGCTTGGCAGCAAAAACATCGAATAAAACGGCTGAACAATTTTGTAACCCTTTTCTCATAAAGGTTTGAGATACTTAAATAAGTTCAAGATTAAGTTGAAAAGTTCTACTACAGCAAAAATTTATGCTATGCGATCGCATTTTTGATATTTGGTAATCAAGCTGACTCTAACTCTTCTATGCTCATTGTCGAATTTCACTTTCTGCTTTACCAAAGTTAATTTTCGTTCCTGTAGTAAGAGTTACAGTACGCCCCGGTTCTGCATCTTTAACCGTACCATTAAAGGTTAGCGGAAGTTGCTGAAGGAATAACCCAACCTTATCAAGCTACGAATTACTGACTGCGATCGCAGTCAGTAATTTGACCTCGATATTTGAGCAACGCCTAACGGCATAAAGCCACGAATCACCTTTCATCCGTCTTTATGACCAAGGGCTAATTTACTTGAGCAACGCCTAACGGCATAAAGCCACGAATCACGAAAGAACCCTAATTCAATCAGACTGGGATTATCTTGAGCAACGCCTAACGGCATAAAGCCACGAATCACCTACCATCCCCAACTACTTGCTACGAAAGAGCCTGGGTTGAGCAACGCCTAACGGCATAAAGCCACGAATCACAGCAAAGGTGAAAACCCTTAACTGAAGAAGGTTCATTTACAATCTTACAAGTACTTTCCAGATCGAGAAACCAAAAGCATACAACTTACCAAAGTTTCCCTTACTTTCAGCCCCTCAAACCCAGTGCCGATAAGCTTTGCCAAAAATGGCAAGCACCTTTTTTCTTGTCTCAATTACCATATCCCTTACTGTGTAAACCTTCCCGCCATTCTTTGATCCTAAACTCCCTTTCCCATAAGAGATACTTGTCAAATTGGAGATTGAATCATCGTCCACGCCAAATCAGGAGGTGGTGAGCTTGGCATTTCCTCAATCCGATACCTCAAAAATCGGGTATTTCTTGACCCCACATGGTCAACCCAATAGGGTAAAGTTAACCTGCCTCGATTATCCTTAATCGCCCACTGTCTCACTCCCTCTAGATAATCTTCCGAGACAAGTTTGATCGTTTTAATCAACTGGTCACTTTCTCCCAAAAATAAACAACCAAACCGTCTTACTAGCTCAGGATGGTCAAACGCTAACTGTATCCTCTCCCTTAAACTTGGTTGTATCTTTTCCTCGTCAGAACGAACCCAAATCAAGCACTTTAGATTAGACAAAATTTCTTGATAACAGGGAATAAGATTCTCTGGATGGCTAAAATCAGCATTCTTAAACCGTCTCATTTGACGCAAAATTTGTGATTTTTTGGGGCTAGATAACATTGCGATTGCCAATTCTACCCCACAGTGGCGATAGACATTCGTTTCCCCTACCAAAGACAACAACATTCCATACACTGTCGCTGGAGGAGGGACAGGATAGGTTTTTCCCATTTCCCTTGCATGGGACTCCCGAAAATTCGTAAATGGAACATCCAAATAGAGAATTAATGGTGCAATCATTTTGATTCTTCTAAGCCCAAATCTCTTTTAATGACTGTTTTCAAAGCTGCAATCAGTTCATTTCGATTACGATAAATATGCGCCTTCTTCAAAGGGGAATTATCAAAATTATCTAATTGCTGTAACTCCTTAACAATTGTTCCCCCAATCCACAATTTACTAGGGTCAATCTGTCCGCATTCCACTTCATCTATAAACTCTTTTGTAAGTTTTACTTCCTTACTCTTAGGATCGCAATATTCAAAGCAATAGGAAATATAGGAAGCAAAATGATTTGTCCATTGAAATACAAAACTATCTGGACAGAAAGGATAATTAAAAATATTACTACTCCCTCCTACCTTGGGCAGATTCATAATCCCATCTATCAGAGGTAAAATCCGCGAAGAATTTTTAAGATGAGTGGCATTAATTCCAAAATAATATTGATATCGAGTTGCATGATATTCTGTAAAATGAAGCGATGTGCTATCCTTTTCTCTGCCACTTTTTGCCCCTAACTTGACTGCACCATCATAAGGCGTTAGCGAAACAGCCATATTCATCCCTAAAGCACCCATTCGCTGATTAGGAGTACTGACTTTTGTTTGTTTCTTTTTTCTCTTTGTTGTTGAAGTCTCCTCCTCTGTTTCAGCAGACTCTAATAAAGCAAACCCAAAAATATCATCATCATAAAATTGTGCTGGATCGAAATCTTCACTTGTTAACCGATTAATATTTTCGTTTTCATCCCAAACTCGATTAACTAAATAACCTTGCTTTTGAAGATAAAAACGTAACGCCCAACGAATTGCACTTGAACCTACAAAAGAATGAATTTTACCATTCCAATAGCCTTTTTGCAGAGTAGTCTTATTTCCTCGTCTAATGTCATGATTTAAGGAGGCTAAACCATAACGAGTGAGGACTGTTCCGTAAAGATAATAATTTGGGATATTATTGTCATTCCAAAAGTGTTGAATGTTAAGAGAAATCCGATAAAAACAGCCTAAAATATGTTAAATTTTGGGCGGAAGATTAAAGTATATCTATTTGATAGTGATGAT
>NZ_JABXKJ010000270.1 GCF_017115085.1 Nostoc sp. NMS7
TACTTAAGGAACCCAACGTACAGGTGTTAGCCGAAACATTGAGAAATTGCTTAACGCAGGCGCAGTCTCCAAAAAATTAACGGTACGAGCGTCAGCCGAAGCTTATCAACTCAGCACTACTGGGTAGTTTTGCCATTTTTTAGCCTAACAGGACTTACGCAAATCAATAGCCGAAACCGTGATTTTCTTCTTAGGGGCAATAGCCTGCGGTCAGCTAAAGCCACATGAATTGCCCTTACAGCGTGTCATTTTGCGTAAGTCCTATCTAAAAACCAATTGGGAGAATAAGGGAAAAATGCTTGCTTGTGGTAACTAGGATGAGATAATTACTCTGTGGAACAGGAATACTGATGTAGCGATTCTCTCTTGAGTCAGGTACAAGAACCCCACCCCCAACCCCTCCCCGCTAGCGAGGAGGGGCTATGATCTAGATCATCTGATAGTTGAATAATCAAAAGACCTGACCGATTTAATAATGCGATGAATCTTGCTAGTGTTACAGATTGAACAGAGGTAATTAATGTGGTACTAGAAAGCTCGAATAACTGTCGTTTTTAGATTTTAAATTGGTAAGTAATCCCCAATCCACTGATGCTATATAGACGATTTGGACGCACAGAATTACAGATGCCAGTATTTTCCTGTGGTGGCATGAGATATCAGTTCAAATGGCAGGATGTTCCCAATCATGAAATTCCTGCTGATAACCAGGCGAATCTGGAAGCCACTATTAGAAGGGCTGTTGAGGTTGGAATTAATCATATTGAAACTGCTCGTGGTTATGGCACTTCCGAAATGCAATTAGGGAGAATATTGCCCAAGTTTGCCCGCGAAAAGTTGATTGTTCAGACCAAAATAAACCCAGAGGCAGATGCGAAAGAATTCCGGGAAAAATTTGAACAATCATTGAAAAATCTCCAACTAGATTATGTTGATCTTTTAGGGTTGCACGGTATCAATCATGATGAGTCATTAGATTACAGTATCCGTCCTGGGGGCTGTTTGGAAGTAGCCCAGCAGTTGCAAGCTGAGGGAAAAGTTAGATTTATTGGCTTTTCTACACACGGCTCAACAGATATGATTGTGCAGACAATTAATACCAATCAATTTGATTACGTGAACCTGCACTGGTACTACATTAATCAATGGAATTGGGCGGCAATTGAAGCAGCTAAACGCCACGATATGGGGGTGTTTATCATTAGCCCATCTAATAAAGGGGGTTTATTGTATGAACCTCCACAAAAATTAGTAAATCTTTGCGCTCCTTTGAGTCCAATGGTGTTTAATGATTTGTTTTGTTTGAGTCATCAAGAGGTGCATACCCTGAGTTTGGGAGCAGCAAAACCAGAAGATTTTGATGAACATTTGAAGACTTTAGAATTAGTAGATCAGGCATCGTCAATTTTGCCACCAATTTTAGCAAGGTTGGAATCAGAAGCGATCGCTACTTTGGGAGAAGATTGGGTAAAATCTTGGCAGACAAATCTACCAACCTTTGACCAAACCCCTGGTGAGGTAAATATTCGGGTGATTTTGTGGCTGCGGAATCTAGCGATCGCCTACGATCTGGTAGACTATGGCAAAATGCGCTACAACCTGCTTGGTAATGCTGACCACTGGTTCCCCGGTAACAAAGCTGATCGGTTAAATGAATTAAACTTGCGGCAATGTCTCGCCGGCAATCCCTACGCTGATAAAATCCCCCAACTTCTGGAACAAGCCCATCAGATGTTGGCGGGTGCAGAAGTGAAGCGATTGTCTCAGAGTTGAGGATTAGAAACTTAGTATATTTGATGATATACTAAGTGACTACATATCAATAGTTAGTTAATCAAGTTGGCTAACAAAAATGAAATCTCTATTTTCGCAACATTCAAAACAAATAGAATTACCTCTACAGTTAGTAACTTATCAAAATAAATTCGCTTTCATCGATCTATTTGCTGGTATTGGTGGATTTAGAATTGCTTTACAAAAACTAGGTGGTCAATGCTTAGGCTATTCTGAAATAGACAAACAAGCTATAAAAGTTTATCAACAAAATTTTATCAGCTACTTAAACAAAGATGAAATTGAATTAGGAGATATAACAAAAATTAGTGAACTTCCTAATCATGTTGATATAGTAGTTGGTGGTGTTCCGTGTCAACCTTGGTCAGTCGCAGGTCGTTTAAAGGGATTTGAAGATCCAAGAGGAAAGTTATGGTTTGATGTAATTAGACTAGTCAATAAAAATAAACCTAAAGGCTTTATATTTGAAAATGTCAGTGGATTGGCAAGCCCGAAAAATATAGATAACTTGGAACTGATTGTACATGAATTGGAAAGCATAGGATATTGTGTTAAATGGAAAGTCCTCAATGCTTATGATTTTGGTTTACCTCAAAATAGAGAGAGAGTTTTTATTGTTGGAATTAGAAATGATCTAGAAAAATGCCAAGAGTATAAATTTCCTATTCCTTTGAACATTCATCCAAAAGTTTTCGATATATTAGATGATATTAAATCTGCAAAACTTATTGAAAAAGTCAAGCTAGATCGACATACCTTATTTAAAGGTATGATTCCACCATCAAGAACTCGATTTCAAAAAGATGATGAATTAAATGATTTCTTCATTTTTTCTGATTTAAGAAATGGACACACAACAATTCATTCTTGGGATATTATAGAAACCAGTGATAGAGAAAAAATGATCTGCTTAAGTCTTCTAAAAAATAGAAGAAGTAAAAAATATGGAGATAAAGATGGTAATCCCTTATCTTTTGATAATTTTAAACAGATAATATCTGATCTAGAGATAAATGAATTAAATGAATTAGTCGAAAAAGGAATATTCCGATTAACTGCTGATCATAAGTATGAATTTGTTAATTCTAAGAATATGACAGGTATTAATGATATTTATAGAATTATTTTACCTACTGCTGATATTGTGCCAACTTTAACTGCTACTGGTGCTAAAGACTATATAGCTACAGTATCAATTCATGCTAGCGATCCACAGAAATATAAAAATATTTTCTTAGAAAAAATTTATAAACAGAAAAGATTTATACCAATTCTGGCAAAACACGCTTGTAAATTACAAGGTTTTCCTAGAAATTTTGAATATCACGAAAAAGATGATATTGCCAGAAAACAGTTTGGGAATGCTGTTCCTGTACCTGTTGTTGAGTATGTAGCTAAAGAATTGATAAGTATTCTTGATATTTAAACTAATTTTGGTAAAAAATATCACTAAATTCGGCAGCAAAGTTTTCTTGTCCTAACTCAACAAAAAGTGCTTTTAATTGCTCAAATGTATTTTCAGTTCCAGAACAAAAATCCCAAAATTCATTTTCAACCCATATATCTTGGGCAATATCTAGAGGGCAGCTAGATAATTTACTTTTTTGGTGTTCATACCAAGATTTTTTAAAAGGATTAAAAGGAATAACAATACGAGCTTGTAACTTAGCATTTGTATCTTTAGCAAGTCTATAGGCGTACCACTGTAGCATTTGTTTGTTAAATCTAGATTGAAAATCGCCTAGATTTGACTGTGCAGTTTTTATATCAAAAAGATATTCAATTCCATCTTTAGATAAATGAATATCAACTCCAGTTCCGGATGGAGGAGATTTATAGGTGTAGGCGGCAATGTCTTGGGGACTGATTTTTGCGGCAGCGTTTGTCAGCCTCTCTATACATTCTTTCGTTGAAATTTTCGTGTTTTTAGGCTTATTTTCACGTTCCTTAACCAATTTATCCAATTCATTCTGTAAAGCTTCAGGAAACTCAGTTGGAATTAATATCTGCTTTGTGATGATTTGAAATCCATTGCTCTGAGCTAATATTTTAGCTATAGGTTCCCAAAAAGTTGTTCCTAGACTTGTTTCTAATCCACCTATTAGAGAACGTATTCGTCTTTCCTTAGGAAAAATTTCATCTAATATTTGGTAATTTTTGACTGCTTTATTCTTAAAAAATTTTCTAATTGAAATCTTAATATTTTCCTTTATTTTTTCTTTAAGATAGTCATCCATAATTCAATTGTTTGGTCTTGATTAGGGCGGACAAGATAAGATGCGCAACCGACAAGCTGGTAGGGTAGATTACGGGTTTAAGCTAGCACACCATCTAACATTGGGCAAAGTTCATGGAAAATATTAACAATAATTATCAATTACCAATGCCCAATGCCCCATTCCCAATACTAGTCAGATTTTTTCGTATCTGCTGATTTACTTGCCTTGGGTATGACTAGCACTTTATCAACGCGATTACCATCCATATCCATAACCTCAATTCGCATACTTTGCCATTCAAAATAATCTGCTGCGGCGGGAATACGTCCTAAATTGGTGATCACAAAACCGCCTAAAGTTTGATAACTACCGCGTTCATCGGGTTGCCACTCTTCCATACCGAAAAGTTCCAAAAACTCCTCTACAGGCAACATCCCATCCAAAAGCCAGGAACCATCTTCGCGTTGCACAGCTTGTGGTTGATCTTGCCCATCTGTGGAAGGAACGTCACCCACGATTTCGCTCATGATGTCGTTGAGAGTGACTAATCCTTGAATCACGCCGTATTCATCGACTACTAGCGCCATGTGAGTGATGGTTTGCTTGAACAATTCCAAAACTTTTAAGCCACGGGTGCTTTCTGGCACAAATACGGGCTGTCGCAATCCGATCGTCAAGTCTAGCGGTTCTCCTCGGAAACTCCTAGCTAATAAGTCGGTGACAGGGATAACACCCAGCACATTGTCAAGTCCTCCCTGACAAATTGGGTACCGAGAATAGGCACTATCAACCATTTTTTGGCGATTTTCTTCGGCAGAGTCGTCTAAGTCTAGCCAGACAATATCCGGGCGGGGTGTCATTAAGTAGCTGACAGGGCGATCGCCCAAACGAAAGACTCGCTCTACCATATCCTGTTCGGCTTCCTCAAAGGTTCCCGCCTCAGTGCCTTGCTCAATTAAGATTTTAATTTCTTCTTCAGTGACTTGCGGCTCGGTAGAAGCTGTAATTCCTAGTAATCGCAGAATCAAATCTGTAGAAGCGCTTAAGAGAAAGACTACTGGAGAAGCGATCGCCGCCAAAGCTTGCATTGGAATAGCTACAATTGATGCAATCTTTTCTGGGTTGTTTAATGCCAGACGCTTCGGTACCAATTCGCCAACTATCAGTGAAAAATAGGTAATCAGCAAAACCACTATTCCGAAAGATAGCGGTTCACTATAAGGTGCTAACAAGGGGACACGTTTTACATCGATTGCCAGTCGGTTGGCAATTGTTGCTCCTCCAAAAGCACCAGTCAGGATACCGATCAGCGAAATACCCACTTGAACGGTTGACAGAAAATGATTTGGAGACTCAGCTAGTTTCAATGCTACCTTTGCCTTGGCATCTCCTTGATTGGCAAGCTGCTGTAGCCTAACTTTCCGTGCTGAGACGATCGCCATCTCAGACATAGAAAATACACCATTGGCAATAATTAGCACCAAAATGATTAAAATTTCAAAAGTGATGGAGGACATGTTTAAAATTGCGGCTTATCAGAGCGAACGTAGCTCAATTCCTAGTATCTAGTATTAAAGGTGTTTCGATAAATGCTTTAAGTGTACACAAAGTAATAGTTATAGTTCTTAAGTTTATTAATTGCTGTGCATTATTCTTTAACCAAAGGAGCAAGAAAGCTGTTAACACTTTTAAAATGGTTGACATAAACTGCCCCTAGATTTCCTCACCTACAAAGCTCCCATCCCTAGTAGTACTTATGTCATTTTCTTCTATTGTGCGTGCCTTAGGGCGATCGCCGCTAACCACTGAATTTATTTCTAAGCTAAACCGACAACAAGAATTGCGGTTAAATGGCATTCCCCGGCTGCCCAAGGCTCTGGTGGCTTCGGCATTAGCGCAGGCTATGGGCAAGGATTTGTTCGTGGTTTGCGCCACTCTGGAGGAAGCTGGACGCGTTTACGCACAACTGGAGGCAATGGGATGGCAAACAGTACATTTTTACCCCACATCCGAGGCTTCTCCCTACGAACCTTTTGACCCGGAAACTGAGATGAGTTGGGGGCAAATGCAGGTATTGGCGGATTTGAGCATGGGGCATGGGGAATGGGGCATGGGGCATGGGGAAGAAAACCAGATCCGAAATCCCAATTCTCAATTATCCACGATGGCAATTGTGGCTACTCAAGGGGCGCTGCAACCCCATTTGCCTCCACCAGCAGCTTTTGGGCAATTCTGTCTTACCCTGAAGCGGGGCATGGAATTAGACTTGAATGCCTTCAGTGAGAAAATAACTATTTTGGGGTACGAACGGGTACCTTTGGTGGAAACAGAAGGACAGTGGAGCCGGCGGGGCGATATTGTTGATGTGTTCCCGGTTTCATCTGAGTTCCCAGTCCGGTTGGAATGGTTTGGCGATGAAATCGAGCAAATGCGGGAATTTGATCCCGCAACCCAACGTTCCGCCCTCGACAAAGTTAACCAGTTAGTTCTTACCCCCACTAGCTTTGCTCCCGTAGTGATGGCGGCACTGAAGAATAGTTCTGAGTTAGGAGTTAGGAGCGATGCCCTGAGCTTGCCGTACCACTTCGTGGAAGCAGGCTACGCGCAGCGTCTCGTAGAGAAGGGTCTCGTAGAGAAGGGTTATGAGTTAAATTCTGACTTAGAACTCAAAACTCAGAACTCATCACTCTTGGAGGGTAGTCGTCGCTTTTTGGGGTTAGCGTTCGAGCAACCAGCATCTCTGCTAAACTACTTAGCAGAAAACACCCTAATTGCTATTGACGAGCCAGAACAGTGTCATGCTCATAGCGATCGCTGGGTAGAAAATGCCGAAGAACAATGGGGCATTGGGCATGGGGAAGAATCTAATCCCTTAACATTGCCGAAGATTCACCGGTCTTTTGATGAGTGTCTGGCTGACGTTGCCAAATTTAAAACATTATACTTATCAGAACTGTCAGAGGAAAATGCTGGGATCAATCTGGCCAGCCGACCTGTTCCAGTCATGCCACACCAGTTTGCTAAACTAGCTGAGACTATCCGCCAACAACGCGATCGCAATTTCTCGATCTGGCTGCTTTCTGCTCAACCTTCGCGTTCCGTCTCGCTTTTGCAAGAACATGATTGTCCGGCTCAGTTTATCCCGAATCCCCGCGACTACCAAGCGATCGATAAGCTGCAAATCAACCATACTCCCATAGCTCTAAAATATTCGGGTCTTGCGGAACTAGAAGGTTTTATCCTGCCTACCTACCGTTTGGTAATCGTTACAGATCGGGAATTTTTTGGGCAGCATTCCTTGGCGACTCCCGGCTATATCCGCAAGCGTCACAAAGCTACTTCTAAACAAGTTGACCCCAATAAACTGCGTCCAGGCGATTATGTAGTTCACAGAAATCATGGTGTTGGCAAATTTGTCAAGCTGGAAAGTTTGACGATTAATCACGAAACCCGTGATTATTTAGCGGTGCAGTATGCTGACGGGTTACTCAGAGTTGCAGCCGATCAAGTCGGGGCTTTATCGCGGTTTCGCGCCGCAGGTGATAAAGCACCGGAACTTAACAGAATGACCGGTAAAGCTTGGGAAAATACCAAGAATAAAGTCCGCAAAGCAATCAAAAAATTGGCGGTGGACTTGTTGAAACTGTATGCAGCGCGATCGCAACAACAAGGTTTTAGCTTTCCAAATGATATGCCTTGGCAGGAAGAATTGGAAGATTCTTTCCCCTACCAACCCACAACGGATCAACTCAAAGCTGTCCAAGATGTGAAACGAGACATGGAAAGCGATCGCCCAATGGATCGCTTAGTTTGTGGCGATGTCGGTTTCGGAAAAACGGAAGTGGCGATTCGTGCTATTTTCAAAGCAGTCACCGCCGGTAAACAAGTGGCACTCCTTGCGCCGACGACTATTTTAACACAGCAGCATTACCATACACTCAAAGAACGTTTTGCTCCTTACCCGCTAAATGTCGGTTTACTCAACCGTTTTCGTTCGGCTGAAGAACGCCGCGATATTCAAAAGCGATTGGCAACGGGTGAATTAGATGTAGTGATTGGTACACATCAACTTTTAGGTAAAGGCGTAACATTCCGGGATTTAGGACTGTTGGTGGTGGATGAAGAACAACGATTTGGGGTAAACCAAAAAGAGAAAATTAAAAGCCTGAAAACTCAGGTAGATGTGCTTACCCTCTCCGCCACTCCCATTCCCCGGACTTTGTATATGTCCTTGTCGGGAATTCGAGAAATGAGTTTGATTACCACGCCACCCCCAACCAGACGCCCAATTAAAACCCATCTTTCACCGATTAATTCCGAAAGTATCCGCACTGCAATTCGTCAAGAATTAGACAGAGGCGGACAGGTGTTTTATGTAGTTCCACGGGTGGACGGAATTGAAGAGACAACAGCGAATTTACGAGAAGTGATTCCGGGAGCGAGGTTTGCGATCGCTCACGGTCAAATGGATGAAAGCGAGTTAGAATCAACTATGCTCACCTTCAGTAATGGCGACGCAGACATCCTCGTTTGTACGACAATTATTGAATCTGGTTTAGATATTCCGCGAGTCAACACCATTTTGATTGAAGATGCTCATCGCTTTGGATTGGCACAGCTATATCAATTACGCGGTCGTGTGGGACGTGCAGGTATCCAAGCTCATGCTTGGTTATTTTATCCGAAGCAACGGGCATTATCTGATGCGGCACGGCAACGTTTACGAGCGATTCAGGAATTTACTCAGCTAGGTTCTGGGTATCAGCTAGCGATGCGCGATATGGAAATCAGAGGTGTGGGTAACTTGCTAGGTGCAGAACAATCCGGTCAAATGGATGCCATCGGTTTTGATTTATATATGGAAATGCTAGAAGAAGCAATTCGGGAAATCCGAGGACAAGAAATTCCGCAAGTGGAGGATACCCAGATTGACCTCAACCTGACGGCATTTATCCCAGCAGATTATATTACCGATTTAGATCAAAAGATGAGTGCTTATCGGGCGGTGGCCACAGCTAAATCTAAATCAGAATTAAAGCAGATTGCAGCCGAGTGGAGCGATCGCTATGGTAGTTTACCAGTGCCTGCAAATCAACTTTTGCGAGTCATGGAACTCAAGCAGCTAGCGAAAAAAATCGGATTTAGTCGGATTAAACCAGAACAAAAGCAGCACGTCGTTTTAGAAACACCGATGGAGGAACCAGCTTGGAATTTGTTGGCGGCGAATTTACCGGAAAATCTGAAGACGCGCTTTGTCTATTCTCCAGGTAAAGTGACGGTGCGCGGGTTAGGAGTTTTTAAGGCGGATCAACAATTGCAGAGTTTGATTGATGCTTTCGGGAGAATGCAGGGTGCGATTCCAGAGGCGGCTGTTGTTTGATCAGTAGAAAAAGATTAGTCATCAAGTGAAAACCTATGTCAGACTTACTTAGAAGAATTACAGTTAATCCCAAACAATGTGGCGGTCGCCCATGCATTCGGGGCATGAGAATTCGGGTGTCAGATGTACTGGACTTGTTTGCATCTGGACTTAGTGCTGAACAAATCTTGGAAGAAATGCCCGATCTTGAGGCCGATGATCTTAAAGCAGCACTTCTATACGCCTCGCGTAAGCTTAATCATCCAGTGTTAGTAGCATGACCATCTGAGTAGACGCCCATTTGTCACCTATGATTGCAACTTGGATTACTAGCACTTTTGGGATAACAGCATTATCTTTACGCGATGTTGGGCTGAGGGATGCTGATGACCTTGAGATTTTTGAAGTAGCCAAAGCTAGAGGAGTTATCTTTCTAACCAAGGATAGTGACTTTGTTGACTTGGTTGATCGTCTTGGATCACCACCACAAATTATCTGGTTGACGTGCGGGAATACATCCAATACTCGGTTGCAAGAAATTTTGAGTGCTACTTTGCTAGAAGCATTAGAGCTTTTGCGGACAGGTGAAGCGTTAGTCGAAATCAGCGGGAAGTAGGAATTGTAATGAGTTAATGTAGTTTTATTTCCCTACTCTTTTTCCTCAAGTTTCTATCAATTTAGAACCAAACCTACACAGGATAACCAGAGTGAGTATTAATCTTGATTTGCCGCCAGAGCTAGAAAATGAGCTTTTTACTGAAGCTTCTCGGCTAAATCTGCCTCTTTCTGAATACATTCTTCGGATTCTTTCTGTGAGGCAGGTTTTAGCAAATCCTCCCAAGACAGGAGCCGAACTGGTTGCTTATTGGCAGAGCGAAGGTGTGATCAACTCACGACCTGATATTACAAATAGTCAAGCATACTCTCGCAAGTTACGCCATGAGTCCCAAACTCGTGAGCGAGAATAGGTAAAGTAGATGTATTTGCTAGATACTGACGTTTCGATTGATATTCAATGAGCGCTTTTTTTCCACGTTAGGTGATCGCAGCTACACCGTTATTTCCGCAGATTAGATACCCGATTTGGATCAAAATTTTATTTTACCTACGTTAGATAGCTTGAGAATCTTGGGAATACTGATCAAAGAACTCAATTGTCTAAACCGCAGAAAGCTTGGAGGAGCTTATGAATCAATCATGGTATCCAGCTCATACATTCAATGGTGACTCTAGTTGGTTCGGTGGTGTGCGCTCCCTATCCATAAATCCAAGCCGCCAAATTATTGCTTGTGGCAGCGATGACAATACAATTAGATTATGGGATCTAAATAATGGTCAACTTTTGACCTATCCGTTTGAACATACAAAATCTGTTCGCTCCATTACCTTTACTCGCAAAGGAAATGGTTTGATTAGCGGTGGCGATGATGCCACCATTAGAGTTTGGGATTTAAGAACATCTCAGGAATTATTAACTTTTAATACTCATTCTCAACCAGTGACGGCAGTTGCTGTGGTTCCAATTTATGATTTTGTTGTAAGTGGAAGTGATGACTATACAGTTAAAATTTTTAGTTTGAAAGAAAGGAAGGAGATTCAAACCCTTCGAGGACATTCAAATTACGTGCAGTCTGTTTCTGTGAGTCCTGATGGTTCATTGATTGCGAGTGGTGGTTGCGATCAGAAAGTTAAGATTTGGAGAACCAACATACACGATGAGATTTTCTCATTTTCAACCCATTCAAAAGATGTACGTGTAGTTGTATTTAGCCCTGATGGAAAAATTCTTGCAAGCAGTGATGATAATGGGGACATCATTCTGTGGGATATGCAAACTGGATTATCTAAATGCACTATTCAGGGGCATTCAAGTAGTGTGCGTAGTCTAGGTTTCAGTTCTAATGGTGAGTTTCTCGTAAGCGGTGGTGATGACGGCTACGTCAAGATTTGGAATCTGACGACAGGTACTCTAGATTCCTCTTTCTGTGCTCACTCAGCAGGAGTTAGCTCAGTCGCTTTTTGTTTTAATAATCAGGTACTTGTAAGTAGTAGCTGGGATAAGACAGTCAAACTTTGGGTTCTCGAAACCGCAATTCCTAAACCTTCAAAAATCGGTTTTTTTAAAGGACTTTTTGGGAAAAAGCAGCCTGAACCTGAGCTTGTTTCATCTTTGCCAAATTTTATTCTTCAACAAGTTCAAGGAAATAGTGAAAAGCTAAACGAGTCTATGTTTAGTTCCGTTGGTGCTAACTTTGAAACTGAGGTTTATAGCTTTTGTTGGGAAACATCTCAGCCTCCAGTCAAGAATCCTCAGTTAGGTTTGGAGGATTGGGAGCGATTATTGAGAGACTGGAAACGCCAAGAAGAAGAGCGCAAGAAAGAACAACGTGCAAAAGAGAGACTTCGCTTGCGAGAGCAACGTTTGAGATTAGAGAAACAGAAAGAAGAACGTCTCAACACAGAGCAGCAACTACAGGCAGAGAAACTAAGACAAGAACAGCGGCAGCAAGAGAAAAAACTCAAACAAGTAAATCAACTTGGTGCAGTGATTGAATTACTTAATACATCGCTTACGCAGCAAGAGGAAAAACCCAAACAAGTAAATCAAGACCGAACTACTAATAATTATCGGGATAACAGTACATCTAACCAGCAACGGACTACGACTAACTTCTGGGGCAGTAATTCATCAAGTAACTCAAGTGGAAAAGTCTATGTTCAAGGTTATCGTCGTAAGGATGGAACCCATGTTGAAAGACATTGGCGCAAAAAATAAGCGCCAAACTAAAAAATTTGCCTGCCAATGAACAAGATGCGGCGGGCTAGTTCCTGTGTACAAGCGTAAAAATCAGTTTCGTAGAGGCTTGGTGAAGGGATTGATATCTTTGGATTTGTTTCAGGTACACCCATTAGGTTAGTTCAACCTCAACATCTTTGCTTTTATTGTAGAACTGTCTCAAATCGAGGTGATCAATTAAGACGACAAAGGTGTTTGCACAACCGGGGTCTAAGATTTCGGTTGGTGCGATCGCAATTATGTGAGTATTATCTATAGGCGATCGCTATATTCATCTGAAGTTAGGCGAGCGCTACAGACTTGTGTTCTGAACCAAGAGGCTCGTCTTCTGAACCAAGAGGCTCGTCTTCTGAACCAAGAGGCTCGTCTTCTGAACCAACGGACTTGTGTTGTCTACCAATCATTACGCACATAATAGCCAATTTATGAAGTGCGTAAGTCCTAAATTTAATCATTTGATCTGAGCAAAATAGGTAATGGCTCTTTATAAAAACTTTCCCAACTTGCCCACACTATCTTCGATCAAACAATTCGCTGGTTTCTAGGAGTGCGATCGCAATTATGTAAGTATTATTTATAGCGATCGCTTGTATTTTGAAAGAGTGGCAGACTGCCGCAAAGTTTTTGAGCAGGCGGGAATTCCAGACCCAGCCTTTTGAGTCTAGTTGGTAAAATTAACTGTAAGGACACTCTACCGGAAAAGTCCGCTTGGGCAAATCTGTTTCTCCAACAGCTAATTCGACACCTTTAAGATAGGCTTTGCG
Organism: Nostoc sp. NMS7; assembly: GCF_017115085.1. Lineage (GTDB taxonomy): Bacteria > Cyanobacteriota > Cyanobacteriia > Cyanobacteriales > Nostocaceae > Nostoc. Next base: position 12,934 of record NZ_JABXKJ010000270.1, read on the forward strand.
AAGTGCTTCTTCAAGGTAGGGTTTTAAGCTAGGATTGTCTTCGAGTAGTTTAGCATTGCAGAATGCAGCATAAGAAGGGAATGGTTGACCGTTTTCATCTATCAACTGACGATATCCAGCGTGTTCCTCTATGCCCTTGAGCCAAGTTCGTAGATGTTTGACACTGCTTGTTCATTACCAGAGTTACCTGATTGATTCCTGAGCTTTTCTTGTTGTTCCCTTAAAAAAGGTTCTTGTTCCACTTGAATGCTAGCAATACAATCTTGAAACAATTGATCATCTGGAGCGTAAATGTATCCCAGTTGGTGTTCATAAATTAGAGCGCCTGAACCACGATCAACACGCGCAGCCCGCGTTACCATTTGCTCAATCCAAGGAGTACTTCTAATATGGGTCAAACAAGCAATATGGGTTACAGCAGGTATATCTAAACCCTCGTATGCCATTGCCACTGTTACTAAAATATCTACAGAATTTTTACCGTGAGTTTTGAAACGTTCAATTGCTTTCTTTGCTTCTTTGGTATCATAACTCGTAGCGATAGCAGCCATAACATTCATGTTTTTAAGCCACTCAAGGAAACGCTTTGCATTAGAAATGTTGGCGGCTACTACCAGCATCCTGGCTCGTCCATTTGACTGTTTATGAGCTTCTGCTATCGAGAGCGATCGCGCTTTGCTCTTACCCTAAGCGATCGCAACCTAACAACCCCAACAGAGTGTAAGCAGAGATAATTTATAGTATGAGTTTCCTAACGATTCACAGCTATGACAGAGCTACTTGAACAAGCGATCGCTAAACTAAAAAACTTGCCTGCTAATGAACAAGATGCGTAGGCGTAGCCCGCTACAGGCATCGCGGGGATGATTTTGGAAGAACTAGAAGATGAACGCCGTTGGGATGAAGCTTTCGCCCGTTCCCGTGACGTACTCGCTTTCCTGGCAACTGAGGCAATGGCTGAATACCGTGCAGGAAAAACCCAATAGTTAGATCCAGATGCCTTGTAAAGTCACGTATAACAAGTTGCTCTCTCGGTTGTAGCTACACAGTGCGATCGCATTCCCGATTTTGATTAAAAGATGAGTGCTTATCGTGCGGGAACGGTGGCGAAATCTAAAGCAGTATCAACGTAGATTGAAGTTGATTGGAGCGATGTCTTTTTCCAGATGATTTATAAATAATCAAAAAATACTTCAGGTACTAATCGGAATTCCCCAGATTTCAAGCGAGAAATATCTATCCATAAGGCTCTATGTTTATGATTTGGTGATTCTGAAAAAACTAAACTTTCCAGTTGATAAAATTTGGAATCAGCAAAGTCACATTGATAAAGCTGAATAATTTCATGACCTTGCCTACCATTAAATGTAAACAGGTTCTCTATACAACCCAAATAGCGAATATTCATTAAGTCTGCCTGAATTTCCTCTTGAAACTCCCGTTGTAAGGCGACGCGGCTGGTTTCGCCAAATTCAACACCACCCCCCAAAGCCCGATAAAATCTTTCTTGCTTTACGGGATCGTAGCCTTCAGAAAGAAATATGCGTCCGCCATGCCGAATTAGCCCCAAGACTATTACCCGAATTTCGCCTGCTTTATTCATTGTTGTAACTAATTATCGTAAATAGACTGAGGACGACTTTCGCTATTCTCGACAGGCCAATCGGAATTTTCGCCACCCATATATAACTCTTCAATGGTGACATATTCCTCACTTAGCTGGGTGAGGGCGTTGATTAAAATATCCAGAGCGATCGCATCACTGGTTCCTAAGTCAAACCAACAACGCCCCCACTGACCCTCATATTCAAACTCACCGATGTTGTGCATCAGTGCTAACAGGCTTTTGTCATACCCTTGTGCATCATAATTCATGTAGCTGATATCGAGTCCAGTATCCTGCACCTGAAGATTCTCAGCATTAAATGCACCCAATTTACCCAGATAAAACCAGGAATTGAAAACTTCTTCTACAAACTGCTTTTCACGCGCCGAAGGATTTGTGCTGAATTTTAGCCAAATCCACATATCAAAAGGATTAATTTCGCGGAACTGAATCTCCATTTTGGTCTAATATCTCAATTACTGTTCTGAAAATAAGCATATCAAAATGGGGAGTAGGAAGTGGGGAGTGGGGAGTTAGGAATTAGGAGTTAGGAGTTATTATTTACCGCCTGCCCTATGCCCAATTATCTAGGATTGTTCAGGCTAACAGCAGTGCTGCGTTCATGCTCAATTTGTTTGACTAAATCGCCTGGGAGTTGGGATTTTTTAGTCAATGCTTTGTCAAAATTAGCGATCGCTTCTTGGAACATCTGCTGGCTTTTTTGTTTTTGCCCCAATTCTTTCAGGATCTGGGCTTTGAGATAATAAATTTCTGGATTATCGGATGTGCTTTTGATCGCCCGGTTGACATACTCTAGTGCCTGTGAATACCGTTTTAAATCTCGGTAAGCAAGAGCAATACCCCGATCTACTAAATACCGAGGAGCCGCATTTTGTTCTAACCGTCCAATTGCCTGATCTGGGCTAGCAAAAGGCAAATTAACCGCCAACAATAAATCCATATAACCTTTGATTAAATTTAGTTCTGGATCGTTGGCGGAAACTGCTTCGGCTTTGTCTAAATATTCATAAACTTGCCGCAACTGACTAAAGACTTGCGGCACACCCTTGACTGTACCCTCACGGCTGATAACTACTGCACCCTCTAAAAAATGACCAACAGCAGTGTATAAATTACCACGCAATGGATCGGTAGAAATCAATTTTTGTCCGGTTTCTAGAGTTTTTTGGCTGTAGGTGTCCAGTTTAGCCCAATCCTTATTTCCGTATGCTAAAGATGCCTTGATAGCATAAGCTAGAGGTTCATTTGGCTCTTTGGATAGTGCTTGATCCAGATAACGCTCTGCGGCTGGATAGTTGCCCTGTTGGAAAATCGCTTTAAAAGCTGCTTCTGTTTGGTCGCCAATTTGATGAGGTTCACGATTGCGAAACGGATCGCCAGCCAGGGAGGGATTTACACACAAATTAAGTGCGAACGCAGTGGCAAAAGCAGTCTGAGCAAGGGTAGTCAGTCTAGCTGACACTACTAATCGAGCCGAAGATAATTTTTTAGTCATTTTAACCCTCAGAATAATTGCGGTTGAAATAGTCGTATGTGTTACTTAGAATCCAAAAAACGCTTAATTTTTACACTGAGCGACTTGCCTTGAGCGCAGTCGAAAGGAGTCGAAGTGTTAACTTGCCTCTGCTTCCAGGAAAATTTTCTTATATAAAGGTTGACTTTGGTAATTTTTCCATGTTCCCAGGCTTGTTATAGAGAATGTTTAAGGGTGAAAATGCCACAATGGAGAAAAACTGGATGATTCTTGCTGCTAAATTAAAGTGTTAATCCAGATAATGCGCGAGAAAATTTTCCAGAATTTTCTAGATGCTCTCAGTGTAGCTAATCACTAATTTGCTGACTTTTTGGTAATCTTAACAAATGCTCTATCTCCGAAATCTAATTTATCATCCTACAGCTTGCCCGACAGCGATTCTCAAATCGCTCAACATGGAATTAGCACCGCAGCAGCTAGGTCTGATTATTGGCCCGAGTGGTTCTGGTAAAAGTACCTTATTAGAAATTTTGTCAGGACTAGCCGAACCCACTAGTGGCGGACTCTTCTGGCGGGAACAAGAACTTATAGCCGAACAGCTACAACAATTGGCTGGGTTAGTATTTCAGTTTCCAGAGCGACACTTTTGCGGTGGTTCGATTTTAGAAGAATTGCGTTTAGGACATCCTGAGTTAGGGTCAGAACGAGTCACACAGGCACTAACTGAGGTGGGATTAGAGCATTTATCGCTTTCGGCTGCTCCCCATGCTTTGAGTGGTGGTCAGCAACGACGTTTAGCTTTGGCAGTGCAATTGATTCGCCAGCCAAATTTACTGTTATTGGATGAACCCACAGCTGGGTTAGATTGGTCAATGCGTCGGCAACTGGTAAATTTATTAGCGAAACTGAAACAACATTGGACACTGTTGATAGTGACACACGATGCTGGGGATCTGCTAGCGATCGCAGACCGTTGCTGGACACTCAACCACGGTGAACTAGAATCAGTAGATCCAAGGACACTAGAGGCCAAAGTTAAAGAACCTCTACCAGCTGTATGAAAAAGGGAGTGGGGAGTGGGGAGTGGGGGAGATGAGGGAGACAAGGGGGACAAGGAGAAAATAACTAATGCCCAATGCCCAATGCCCAATACTTCGACTTCGCTCAGTACAAGTGCCCAATGACTAATGACTAACTTATTGCCTGAGATGGCAGAAATTTGGCAGCAAACTCTCAATTGGGAACCAACAGCCCAACAGCAAGCGCAATTCCAGAGACTTTATGAGTTAATCCTAGAAGGTAATCGCCAACTAAATTTAACTCGGATCACTGACTCCCACGAGTTTTGGGAAAAACATCTCTGGGATTCTCTGCGAGGAATTGCGCCACAGGGGGAATTTATCCCGTCTTTTCAAGAAGCTGCATCTGTGATTGATATTGGCACGGGTGCAGGTTTTCCGGGTGTTCCAGTGACAATTATTGCACCTAATTGCAAAATTACTCTGATGGATTCAACCCGGAAAAAAATTACTTTTATCGACAATATATTAACTGAACTTGCCCTGACTAATGCCAAAACTCTTGTTGGTAGGGCTGAAGAAATCGGTCAGCAACCCCAGCACCGACAAGCTTATGATATTGCCTTGATCCGCGCTGTTGGGACAGCTTCTGTTTGTGCAGAATATGCCTTACCATTACTCAAACGAAGTGGTTTAGCGATAATTTATCGTGGGAATTGGACAGAGGAAGAAACCACAGTTTTGCAAAATACTGTTAACCAGCTAGGTGGTGTGATTGAATTAATTGAAAAATTTACCACACCTATAAGTGATAGCATCCGTCATTGCCTTTATGTGCGTAAGGTAGCAAACACACCAGCTAATTTTCCCCGTGCTACAGGTGTACCTTCTCAAAACCCGCTTTGAGGAGGGAGTGCGAGAATATAATAAAAGAACCCCACCCCCAACCCCTCCCCGCCGGCGGGGAGGGGAGCTAAGGCGCGGCTTTTGCGGGGTCGGGTTCCGGGTATTATGCTTAATTGCCCGGAATCATATTAGCCACTTCTGAGTTCAGAAGGGGAATCGTGAGGGTTTTAAGTGGAGCGATCGCTCCGACGAGCTACACCTACGCCCTTTTTACTCAACAATTGGTGTTAAAAGGTGCAACTTCTGAGTTGAGATGGGGAATGGTGAGGCTTTGAAGTCAAGCGATCGCTCCGACGGGCTACACCTACGCCCTTTTTACTCGACAATTGGTGTTAAAAAGTGCAACTTCCGAGTTCAGAACCTCAATGGTAAAGCTTTGGGGTCGAGCGTAGACGCGCAACGGGTTGTCATTACCAACATTTTTCTAAATTTTGCGCTTCGTTGTCATCCCGCCTTGGAATAAATTCCCAGGCTAATAGCTAAAGTCCTCTCAAGAGGACTAAATATCAGATTTTAAGCGATGTAGATAGTTATAACTCTGTGAAAGTGAAAATTTCAGTCCACTTGAGTGGACTTGAGCTATTAGCCCCGAACTTCAGTTCTGGGCGGGATTGCCTGTCAGCGCGACATTCTGACTATTACAAAAATGTGGGTAATCACAAGACTTGAGATCACGAGTAGACACGTAGCAGCTTTGATCGCACATTGCCTCAATTGCAATCCAGGCTAAATTATTATTAGCTCAATTTCTCTGCTGCGCGTCCAAGCAGCAACTCCTCGTCAGGCATCGCCTCTATAAAACCCGAAATGACTAACGAAGAACTGCTGCAAATTATTGAACAAGCTGCCAGAGACAAGGTGACAGAATTAGACCTTTCTGGGGAAGGTTTAACAACGCTGCCACGGGAAATTGTCCAACTCACCAACCTGCAATCCCTCGACCTCAGCATTAATCGACTGAGCAGTCTGCCACCGGAAATTGTCCAACTCACCAACCTGCAATCCCTCTACCTCACCGACAATCAACTGAGCAGTCTGCCACCGGAAATTGTCCAACTCACCAACCTACAATCCCTCAACCTCAGCATTAATCGACTGAGCAGTCTGCCACCGGAAATTGTCCAACTCACCAACCTGCGAACCCTCTACCTCTTCAGTAATCAACTGAGCAGTCTGCCACCGGAAATTGTCCAACTCACCAACCTGCAATCCCTCGATCTCAGCATTAATCGACTGAGCAGTCTGCCACCGGAAATTGTCCAACTCACCAACCTGCAATCCCTCGACCTCAGCGACAATCAACTGAGCAGTCTGCCACCGGAAATTGGCCAACTCACCAACCTGCAATCCCTTGCTCTCCGCAGTAATCAACTGAGCAGTCTGCCACCGGAAATTGTCCAACTCACCAACCTGCAATCCCTCGCTCTCCGCAGTAATCAACTGAGCAGTCTGCCAAGAGAAATCAGGCAACTATCAAAGCTGAAAAAGCTGGATATTTGTAGAAATCCAGTCCCTATTCCACCTGAGATTTTGGGGTCGAAGAAGTTATATGAAGATCCGGGTGATGTGAATGAAATTCTCGATTTCTATTTTCGGGTGCAAGACCCAGCCGAAACAGAACCCTTCTACGAAGCAAAATTCTTAATTATTGGCGAAGGAGGGGCCGGTAAAACCTCTTTAGCCAAGAAAATTGCAGATGAAACCTACAAACTCCAGCCAGAAGAGAAATCAACCCAAGGCATTGAAGTGATCCAGTGGCACTTTACACAGCCAAATGGCAAAGATTTTCGCGTCAACATCTGGGATTTTGGCGGTCAGGAAATCTACCACCAAACCCATCAGTTTTTCCTCAGCAAGCGATCGCTCTATGCTTTAGTTGCCGACACTCGCAAAGAAAACACCGATTTTTACTGGTGGCTGAAGGTTGTCGAACTCTTGAGTGACAAAAGTCCAGTTATCATCATCAAAAACGAAAAACAAGACCGTGATTGCCCAGTTAATGAGCGCCAGTTACGAGGAGAATTTAGCAACCTGAAGGAAACACTGGCAACCAATTTAGATACTAATCGCGGTTTAACAGAGATTAAAGACGCGATTCAGCTATACATCAGCAGACTTGACCACGTTGGTACACCTTTACCAAAACTCTGGATAAGAGTCAGAGCCGCATTAGAGAACGATTCTCGAAATTACATTAGCTTTGAAGAATACTCTACCATTTGCCGAGGTAATAAATTAACAGACCGTAAAGATATGCAGCGCTTGAGCAACTATCTTCATGACCTCGGCGTTTGCCTGCATTTTCAAGACGATTCTACACTGAAACACTACGTCATCCTCAAACCCGAATGGGGAACTACTGCCGTCTACAAAGTTTTGGACAATGACAATGTTAAGAAAAAGTTGGGTTGTTTTACCAAAGACGCCCTCAAAGATATTTGGAAAAGCGGCGAATATGCAGATATGCGAGATGAACTACTGCAATTAATGATGCAGTTCAAGCTTTGCTACGAAATTCCCGGTCGTCCTGCTACTTATATTGCGCCTCAATTGCTCTCTATTGAAAAAGCTGATTATACCTGGGGCGATCGCAATAATCTCATCCTGCGCTACACCTATGACTTTATGCCCAAAGGTATCCTCACCCGCTTTATTGTCGAGACGCACCCTTGGATTGAACAGCAAAAACTCGTTTGGAAAACAGGTGTTGTTCTCAACAAAGACCAAACTCGTGCAGAAGTCATTGAAAACTACAATCAACGGGAAATTAAAATCCGTGTGACCGGAAAGCGCAAAAAAGAATTGATGGCTGTTGTCACCCATGAACTGGAAAAAATCCACAACTCTTACGAACGTTTGGAATATCAAACCCTAGTTCCGTGTAACTGTGAGACTTGCAAAAACCTGCCGACACCTCATTCCTATTCTCTGGACTCACTCAAAAAACGCTTGGATGCTAGCCGCTACAAGATTGAGTGCGAGAACAGCTATGAAATGGTAGATATCCGCAGGTTAATTGATGATGTCATGTTCCAACCCGCTAGAGAAGATGGGGAAATCAACCCCCAAGTTGCACAGTTGCAAAGCGAACTGGAGCAAAAGCGAGATGAATCATTGACGCATCGGTTACGAGATAGCAAAATCAATAGTCAATCTGTAATGAAGTTCGAGAAGGAAATCTTCATCTCCTATGCTTGGGGTAGAGAAAGTGAGCAATTTGTCAACCAACTAGATCAGACTTTGCAGGCTAAAGGGATCACAATCATTCGGGACAAACGCGATTTGGGCTACAAAGGACTAATTAAACCCTTCATGGAACGGATTGGACGCGGTAAATGTGCGATCGCGGTTATTAGTGACAAGTATTTAAAGTCTGAGAATTGTATGTTTGAGCTAGTGCAAATTGCTAAAAACGGGGAATTTTATGATCGTATTTTCCCGATTGTGTTACCGGATGCCCAAATTTATAAGCCTGTTGCAAGACTTAAATATATTAAGCATTGGGAAGAAGAAATTAAAGATTTAGACGAAGAGATGAAAGGGGTTTCCGCAGCTAATTTACAGGGATTTCGTGAAAAAATTGACCAGTACACCGAGATTCGCAAAATGATCGCCGAACTCACCAACCTGCTAACAGATATGAACACGTTGACTTCTGATATTCACAGCGAATCAGACTTTGAGGACTTGATTAATGCGATCGCAGTCCGTCTAGATGAGTAAAACTAGACTATTGCTGAGGTTGATAGGTGGAGCGATCGCCCTTTTTACTCGACAATTTGTGTTATGAGGTGCAAGCTTCAAGTTCAAAACTCAAATGATTAGGGTCAAAGCTGCAAGTCCGAGGGTTAAAGGTGCAACTTCGAGGATCAAAGGTGCAACTTCCGAGTTCAGAGGTCGAGCGATCGCTCTTTTAGCTTGACAACTCATGTTCAAAGGTGCAACTTCCGAGTTCAGAGGTTGAGCGATCGCTCTTTTAGCTTGACAACTCATGTTCAAAGATGCAACCTCCGAGTCCAGAGGTCGAGCGATCGCTCTTTTCACTCGACAACTCATGTTCAAAGATGCAACCTCCGAGTCCAGAGGTCGAGCGATGCCTGCGGCGGGCTGCGCCAACGCTCTTTTCACTCGACAACTCGTGTTCCAATTACGAATTAGTCTTACTGCCAAAATTTTATCGTTTATGTTTTCTGCTGAGATAAATCCATCAAGTTTGCCAGCTTGTAAACTACCCGCGCTCCAACATTACCATCCCACTCCCCATCACCGACTTCGCAGATATCAAAGCCAATAATTTTTTTCCCACTATTCACCAATTCTCGGAACAGACAAAAAGTTTGCTCTAATTCCAACCCACCGGGAACAGGAGTACCTGTACTCGGACAGAGTTTTGGATCTAGACCATCTGCATCAAAGCTAATGTAAACATACTCAGGTAAATGACTGATAATTTCTCGGCACAAATCAATCCAAGTTGTTCCAGAGTAAAGCTTTTGTTTAATCGCTGGGTCATAATAAGGAATAATGCGATCGCTAGATTGGTCAATCATTTCCACTTCATCATGACTAATATCACGCAAACCCACTTGCACTAACTTAGAAATTTGCGGTATTTTCATCGCATTAAACATAATAGACGCATGGGAAAACTCAAATCCCTCATAGGCATCGCGTAAATCTGCGTGGGCATCAATGTGCAAAATGCCATAGTTTTGGTAGTTAGCCGCTAATGCTTGGAAATAACCTAAAGGCGAACTATGATCTCCACCAATGACTGCAACTCGCTTACCATGATTAATTGCTTGTTGACAATTTTCAAATAGCCATTTATTCACCTGTTCACCAGCCTGATTAATTTCTGTCAGCACAGGTGTTAAATCTGGTGTATCTGAGAGTTGTTTACCTTGGGCTAATCGCTCAATAATTTTTGCTGCTAAGACGCGATAGTATGTATTCTTCTCTACAATATCCTGGGGAATTTCCACCATAAAAATTCCCTGCTTCCAACCATCAGGATTATCAAAATCGAACAAATCTAGTTGAGTCGAAGCATCGAGAATTCGCTGTGGGGCATTAGCAGTGCCTGCACCATAGGAAACAGTAACTTCCCACGGCACACCAAAGACAACCAACTTTGCAGACTCGTAATCGCCAGGCAAACCTAAGAGGTTGCCATTTACTTCACCTACGCCGCTAGGATTGTAGTCTTTTAATTGATTACTCATTGAGTATCTTCTGGATTTATGTGGATAGACAGCACGCCGCCTAGTGGACATCTGCATTGTAATCAAAATTTTTCACAGGCGGTAAATTACTATTTTCCAAATACACAACTCCAAACTCCTGTACAGACGCGATTAATCGCGTCTCTCCAAACAGACACGATTAATCGCGTCTCTTCTGCTCAATTAATTGATCGAAATTGGGACAATACACCTGTTCTCCATATTCTTGCCACTCTTTGTCTGACGAGTAGGGTGAAGATTTTAATGTTGCCTCTTGGACGTATGCCATCAATGGGCGACGAAGACACTCATATTTCTCGAAAGCTGTGGCTATAGCTTGCGTATTATCCCAGTTATTCTCCTCGGCAATTTTAGCGATTAGTGTTGCAATCAAGAGTGCATCTTCAAATCCTTGATTAGCTCCTTGAGCCATGAAGGGAGGCATTCCATGTGCGGCATCGCCAACTAATACGATTCGCCCTAAACTCCAGGCTGGTGGAATTTTGACAGCATCAGCTTCTGTATTGGCGTCAATTGTGCTAGGAACTTGTACAGAATCTGAAATAGTAGCGCGGTGAATATAGTATGGGCGTTGCTGCATCTTCGCAGGAGGAGATATACGTACTAATTGCTTAAGTGCATCAGGAAAGCCTGCCTTCTCCAACTCCTGGATAGCTAAGTCAATTAAAGAGTTTTCAGACTTTTCTTGCAACAAGTCCAAAGGTAAAGCAAGATGTATCACGTACCTTAGTTCACCAATTGATCTGCGAAATAAAATCATCCTGATGTTATTTATACAAACAGAATTTCCAGATATTTCATCATTAGTGATTGTTACAATTGGTGAGTCTTGAAAGAAATATTCTTCTAATTTCGTCCACAGTTCAGTTGTTATGTCGCCTATTTCTCTACAAAATATAGCTGCAAACCCGGAGTATTCAGGTCGAGCAAAATCATGGTATTGACTATCTGTGTAAAGCAGTCTACGAACTGTAGAATTAATCCCGTCTGCTGCAACAATTAGTTTAGCTCGAATCGATTTTGTTGCTAATTCTTGGGGGGCAGCATCCGATTTCTGGGGCTGTGTATCATTCTGTTTCTGCGCATCTGTCCAATAAGCATAGGGGTTGGCTTCAGTGTCAGATAAGCAATCTATGCGCACAGAATCGTTTTCCGGCTCATTGACAATATTAATACAACGGTGATTAGCTTTAACTTGGTCTTCGGGAAGTAGCTGTCTGAGGGTTGTCTGCAAATTGTACCAAGAAATTGACACTCGACCCTCGCCATAATCTTTAAACCAGTCATCAAAACTAAGCGAGATTGACCGAATTATCTGTCCCTGCAAATTTTTGTAAGTCCATTGGGGTGAAGTCTTTGAAGGTTGTTGCTTTTGAGTAGGTTCGACAGTTTTCTGGTCATTAGACTGCTGGGGATTCAATAAACCAAGTCCAGTTTTTTTGACTTCTTCGTAGGCGTTAGGATCTAAATATTTGAGAGCCTTTAATCCATTTGGGAGAAGATCCAACCCCTGGCCAACTTCACGAAAGGCGCGAGTTTGATCGATGACAAGCACATTTTCAATACCACGTTTACGTAAGCCGATAGCAGTTGCTAACCCAATAGGCCCAGCGCCAACCACTACAACATCATAGATTTCTTGCGGAGCAGAAAATGAGACAACAGAGCCAGTTAAGGTATCAGCTTTGGTTGATCTGTCTGTATATGTATGAGGACTTGATTTAGTTTCTAGCATATTTATACACAGTAATCTGAGATAGAAGCTGGGCAATGTGGAAAGCTATTAGCTATCAACTAAGATACCATAGCGATAACGAGCTACTCCCCAATTAACATAAGCCTGGGCATTACTGGGGTTAAGTCTGATGACTTGGGAAAAATCACGCACTGCACCAAAGTCATCTCCATTTTGTCCACAAACACAACCCCGGTTAAAGTACGCTCTATTATCGTTAGCATTGAGACGAATTGCGAGATTAAAGTCAAGCATAGCTGCTTGGGTATCTTGCAAGACAAAATGCGCCAAACCTCGGTCATTGTAGATATCTGCAAGCAGTAAGCTGCTTATTTGGGGGATTTGAGTTAGAGCTAAATTAAAGTCAACAATTGCCTCAAAGTCTTTCCCATCCCCAGCATGGGCTAGCCCTCGGTTGTAGTAAGCTCAAAAATCATCGGGTTTAAGTGCGATGTCTACGACGGGCTACGCCTACGCTCGATTATGATCAACAATGGCAGTTGGATATCCCCTTGTCTGTAGAGTGCGACTCCCCGGTTCAGATAAGCCTCAAAATTATCAGGTGCAAAATTTATTGCTTGAGTACAATCTGCGTAGACGCGAAGCGGCTTGTCGTCAGACATCGCTTGATGGTAATCTTCTAATTGGAGATCAGCAAGAGCGCGATCGCTATAAGCTACAGCAAAATCTTTCTTAAGTTCAATCGCCTGGTTGAAATTTTCTATTGCTTGCTGGTAATTACCACCCCGCATCTTATCTACACCCAATTCCAATAAATCACCAGCTGTAATTTGCGTAATTAAAATCGGTGATGAATGTGCGGATGGAGTCAAACAAATGAAAGATAAAGCAATAATTACACTGAGAAATAATCGCCAGAAACTAGTCATAAACATCCTATTTGACAATTTCGGCAACCCGAAAATTAGCGGGACAAAAAGCCCCGCAAATTGTTAATTTTTGAAGTTAGATTTTAGTCTACTTCCAGTCCTTATCTGCTTGTGAAAGCACATAAGCCGCTACATCTTCAATTTGGTTAGGTTTCAAGCGTTTGCCGAAGGCGGGCATGGCATTTTTACCTTTTGTAACTTGGGCAATAATCGCCTCTGCTGAGTACAAACCATACTTTTCCAAAGCATCTTTCTTCAGGTTTTTGTTAGCTTGAACCAGATTCTTCCCTCCGGCGTGACAAGAGGCACAATTGGCACTAAATACTTTAGCTCCACTAACAGCATCTGCTGCCAATGCTGGACTACTGAAGACAAAGGTGAAGATTGCTATGCCTAACAGCATCACTGTAATAATTTTTTTCATTTCGTGTTCCCTCTGCAATAACGGCTTATTCGGTGCAATATCCTCCATAATTGTCAGTTGAGACGTTGCCTTAGTCAAATGACAAACTGTCAAACTTCAGTTTATTAAAGTTTCGGGATTTTGAATCTTCGGGTTTTTATAGGAGTTTTAATTTATTTGAAGCACATTTGTTGTCGGGGCACAGCATGGTTTATTTACGTGAAAATAGCTATAAATTTAGGGTTGTTAGTACAGAGCGATGTTTGGCGACAAGCTGCTTCTCTACCAGACGCATTGCGAAAGCATCTACGTCGATGATCACAATGCAAATTTATTTGAACAATGAAATATAAAAGATGAAAATTATGCTGTTTGATCTTTTACATTTCATCCTTTGTTATTTAGTTGACAGCCCCTAACTGAATAAGCGTATCTTCTGTAACACGACAAATTCGCCAATCATCTAATATAGATGCTCCCATACTACGGTAGAATGCTTGGGCTGATTCGTTCCAATCCAACACACTCCACTCTAACCGCCCACAATCACGTTCTATCGCTATTTGGGCTACTTTAGTAAGGAGAGCCTTACCAATACCGAGCCGACGATATTCTGGTAAAACAAATAAATCTTCCAGATAAATTCCTGGCTTCGTCAGAAATGTTGAATAATTATGAAAAAATAGGGCAAAACCAACAGCTTGACCCGCAGATTCTGCTAAAATTGCCTCTACATACCTCCGTGAACCAAATAAATGTTCCTTGAGTGCCAGAGGATTGCCAGTAATCGCGTGTGATAATTTTTCATACTCTGCAAGTCCCTGAATTAATTTAAACAGTACGCTATAATCGGCTGGTTCAGCAAAACGCACAATCAAATTGCTACGCGAAGTCATTAATCTATAGTCCATAGTTGATAGTCCATAGTCTATAGGCAACTGGGCAATTTTTTTGAGTAATGACTAAAAAAAAGCCGAAAAAAGGTACAAAACGCCCGGTTTTTGCAACTTGCAGTAGCTGAAGCTCAAGAAATATACAGATACAATTTGCTACAACGGATAGCGACTCATTGAGCGTCGGGAACCTCCGCAAGGCACTGGCTGCCCTACGAAATTTCAAGTTTTGCACTTTATTTGATCGATATTCGTTAGTGAAGCTAATTAGATCATTCTACGTTGATCAATGTAATTAAATCAACCAACCTTTTAAACGTTTGGCTATGTGGGGACGCCGCAATTTACGCATGGCTTTGCTTTGAATTTGTCGCACTCGCTCACGAGAAAGATTGAACATATTGCCAACTTCTTCTAAAGTACAGGGTTCGCTGGTTGTCAAACCATAACGCAGAGAAATCACATCTTTCTCTCGTGGAGTTAATACGTCACCTAAGACTTCCCAAATCTCCTGACGCATCATGTTTTCATTCATTTTTGCTTCTGGAGACAGGTTATCTTCATCTTCTAGCAAGTCCATCAATTCCGTGTCTTCTTCTTTACCAACGCGGTGGTTGAGAGAAAGTGCTTGACGCCGTAGTTGTTGTAGCTGGCGTAATTGTTGCACACTAATTTCCAAAGCTTCTGCCATTTCCCCTTCGGTGGGATTACGACAGAGTTTTTGTTTGAGTTCGCGTTGGGCTTTTTTCAGCTTGTTAAGCTTTTCAACAATATGAATAGGTAGCCGAATTGTTCGCGCATCATTAGCTATAGCCCTGGTAATCGCTTGTCTAATCCACCAATAGGCGTAAGTAGAAAACTTATATCCTTTATCGGGATCGAACTTTTCTGTAGCGCGATTTAAACCCATTGCTCCTTCCTGAATTAAATCCAGAAAAGGCACTCCCCGATTTAGATATCGCTTGGCAATAGAAACTACCAATCTGAGGTTCGAGCGAATCATTTTGCGTTTCGCTACTCTACCTTGATACAAGCGACTTTCTAATTGCTTTTCGGTCATTTCTAGCTCGGAAGCTACTTCTAGCTTGCTAGGTTCTTGTCCCAGTTTTAATTGTAAAGCAGCTTGTAATTCCCTAACTTCTTCTAAAAACCTGACTCGCCGCGCTAACTCTACTTCTTCATCAGGTTTTAGAAGCGGATAACGCGCCATTTCCTTAAAAAACGCGCCTACAGCATCATCATGTTCGGTTTTATTGTATCCCGAAGGACGAGCCGCCGCCATGTCATCCCCATCCCGTTCGTCTGATTCGGGATTTTCTACTACAATTGGAGATTCTTGATCTGCTACAGCATCTAAACTTTCGAGTGATGGTTCTTCGCTATCAGCAGTGTTCTCCAGTATTTCCATTTTTCCCAATTCAACAATATTCATAGTTTCCTTTAGGGATTGTTGTTTTGTTTGGTACCTAATTTACTTACAGCTACTCGTTTGAGGCTTGGTAGTTTTCCCTAAGGGACGAATGCACCCGTTTATATAGCGAAATTCAAGCTTCTGCTAATTTATCTTCAGAAATAAAAATCCGTATCTACCTACCAACTATAGGTTACGGTTAGATACAACCTATAACTAAACTCGCCTTGACACCCAAGAAAACTTTCTTCTCAGACTGACAACATATATATTCTTCATTTTTTTCGGAATTATCAAATATGTCAAATCCTCCTCAAACTTTCTCAACCTTAACAAATATAAAAATCTCAGCTAATCATCCCAATTTCTTAAACTTTCATATATTTTTCTAAATAATTTTAATGTTTAGGGGTTGAAAATCACTGGATAAATCGAAAATCTGCTGCTGGGGTTATGCATTGGCGATTAAAAGTTACCTAGATGATACAAATTACAACAACGCCAGCTTAATTTGGGGATGATCTTATTTGTATAAAATAATCTCATATACAGAAAGGGTTGAATATCTATCGATAGGCGGAAAAAGACTACTCCCTATTTAGTAGTTAGAGCAACTGTTGCAGCAAGATCGGACATACTTTTATTTGTATAATGGGCATCAAATATTTATTGCACGTATAGAAGAGGCGAGATTGTCTAGTAGATTACATAAGAGGAAACTTATCAAGTATTATGAAGGATAACAGTATTGAGAAATACCATTTAAGTCTAAGAAAAGAAAAAGTTAGAGTTTAATTGGCTAGGTTAATTTTGACCAGCTATGTGAGTAAAGTGTTAAACTATAAAGTCAGCAATTATGTATATTAATCAAGTAAATTTCTCTCCTTTAGTGGTAGCCGAGCCTAGTGAATCGTACCAGTCGGGTGCAACTCTTAATAGGTGGGTTGAAGTACTGGTAGACTGTCCAGGAAGTACAGGACTATTTACTTATCGATTGCCAGCCCAGTTAGAAATCAAACCAGGGGATATTTTGAGCGTGCCATTTGGGGCACAACAATTGGGAGCGATCGCTATTCGGTTACTGTCACAACCAAATATCGATTTACCACCAGAAAAAATCCGGGAAGTAGAAGATATAGTCAGCGTTGGATTTTTCCCAAGTGCTTATTGGGAATTACTCAATCGAGTCGCTGCATATTACTATACGCCCTTGATTCAAGTGATCCGGGTTGCTTTACCACCAGGGTTGCTGGGGCGATCGCAGCGTCGTATCCGCATCATTAGAGGCACAGCAGAAGACGAAAGTAATTATTTACTTACATCTGGCAATCCTTCAGCTTTTCTGACTCCAACTGCGCGGCAAATTTGGGAACTTTTACAAGGGCAGCCGGCGGGAAACTACAGTTTCGCCTACCTCCAACAAAAAGTCAAATTTGCTTATCGGGGAATTCGGGAGTTGTTGCGATTTGGTTTAGTAGAAAGCTATTTAGAACCACCACGGCTAACTCGACCAAAACTGCAAAAAGCAGTCACGCTGATAGCTACAATCGATGACGAGTTAACTACTCGCCAACGAGAAATTTTGGAAGTACTACGACGGCGGGGTGGTGAATTGTGGCAAAATGAATTACTGGTAATTTGCAATGCTAGTTCCTCTATCCTGAAGACGTTGGCACAAAAGGGTTACATTGTCATCGAAGAACGGGAAGTATTGCGAACAGAACAGGGTCCACAATTAGTCGGTGATGATGCTAAATCCTTAACTGCTGCCCAAGCTAGCGCCCTAGAAACAATCCAGGCACTAGATGGATTTGCTGAAGTTTTGTTGCATGGAGTCACAGGTTCGGGAAAAACCGAAGTATATTTGCAAGCGATCGCACCTCTCCTGAATCAAGGCAAATCCGCCCTTGTCTTAGTTCCAGAAATTGGACTCACACCCCAGCTAACTGATCGTTTTCGCGCCCGGTTTGGGAATAAAGTCAGCGTCTATCACAGCGCCCTCTCCGATGGTGAACGTTACGACACTTGGCGGCAAATGCTCATCGGAGAACCCCAAGTTGTCATTGGTACCCGCAGCGCCGTTTTCGCTCCTTTACCTAAATTGAGTTTAATCATTTTAGATGAAGAACACGACAGCAGCTTTAAACAAGACTCCCCCATTCCCACCTATCACGCCCGCAGCGTTGCCCAATGGCGAGCAGAATTAGAAAATTGTCCCTTGGTGTTGGGTTCCGCTACGCCTTCCTTGGAGAGTTGGATAAGCGTCAGAACCTCACCCCCTAGCCCCCTCTCCGCAAGCAGAGAGGGGGGACAGGAAATAAATTTTAACTCGGCAGGCAGGAGTTATTACTTAAGTTTACCGGAACGGATCAATTCCCGCCCTTTACCACCGGTGGAAATAGTCGATATGCGGCAAGAGTTGCAGCAGGGAAATCGCTCTATATTTAGTAGATCGCTGCAAGCAGCTTTGCAAGAGTTGCAAGAGAGAAAACAACAGGGAATTTTATTTATTCATCGTCGGGGACACAGTACTTTTGTATCTTGCCGCAGTTGTGGATATGTGTTGGAATGTCCCCACTGTGATGTGTCGTTAGCCTATCACCACACTGAAGAAAAAGCACCGGAATTATTGCGTTGTCATTATTGTAACTATGCGCGATCGCATCCCAAATTCTGCCCTGATTGTAGTTCCCCTTACCTAAAATTTTTCGGTAGCGGCACTCAACGAGTCACGCAGGAACTAGCGCGACAGTTCCCAAATTTGCGCTTGATTCGTTTTGATAGCGATACCACCCGCAACAAAGGTTCACACCGGACTCTACTCACCCAATTTGCCAACGGCGAAGCAGATTTATTAGTCGGAACGCAAATGCTTACCAAAGGTTTAGATTTACCACAGGTAACACTTGTGGGTGTCGTTGCTGCCGATGGATTGCTAAATTTATCAGACTATCGCGCCAGTGAACGGGCATTTCAAACCTTGACTCAAGTAGCTGGACGTGCTGGGAGAGGCGACGATCCGGGTAGAGTAATTGTGCAGACTTATACTACAGAGCATCAGGTAATTGCAGCAGTGCGATCGCACGATTATCTGTCTTTCTCTGAAGCTGAGTTAGAACAACGCCAAGCACTCAATTATCCTCCTTATGGACGCTTAATTTTATTGCGTTTAAGTAGTCTCGACGCGATTCAAGTGCAGAATACGGCGCAAATTATTGCTACAGCCTTGAGTACAGAAGAAGAATTTGAGATATTAGGCCCAGCACCAGCGAGTATTTTACGAGTAGCTAATCGTTATCGCTGGCAGATATTGATTAAATTTGCCCCGGATGCATTGCCAAAATTGCCAGATTGGGAAGAAGTGCGATCGCTTTGTCCGCCATCTGTTAGTTTGACAATTGATGTAGATCCATTAAATATTATGTAGTCAATTGCGGTTAAACCATCTTGTAGTTCACATACTTCTACATCAACTGCATCTCCCGCAACCCCTGGCGTAGTCTTTTGGCCTCTTCGGGATTATAGCTTTCATGAAGGGCGATCGCTTTTCTAAAAGCTGTTAAACTATCTTGATGATTGCCAACTTTCAGCAACACTACCCCTAAATTTTGATAGGCTTCGGCATAGTTGGGATTTAAGCTGATTGCATTTTGATAATATGCGATCGCGTCTGTAAATAAACCCAAAGCTTTAAATATCATCGCTAAATTATAATGTCCAACAACAAAAGTCGGGTCAATTTTCAAAGTTGTGGCGTAAGCAGTTTTTGCACCGTTGAAATCTCCTGCTGCTTTGAGTAAGTTACCCAAGTTGTTGTATGCTCCTAATTTGAGCATCGGGTAAATTGGCAATTTGATCGCAGCTTGATAGTGCGAAATAGCCTGTGGGGATTTTTGCAATCGACTGTAGGCAATGCCTAAATGATAGTGGAGTTCATATAAAATATCGTAGTTTTCTTCAGCCGCAGTGATTCCTCGTCTCAGCAACTCCATACCTTGGGAAATTTTACCAGTTTCCACATACAATGCCCCTAATTTACTGCAAACATAGGGATCATCAGGATGAGTGGCGAGAAACCCTGACATCGCCGTAGCTGCTTTAGCATATTTGTTATTTTGAGCGATCGCACTTTTTTGATATCCTGTGTGTAAAAGTGCTACCCCTGGTAAATAACCTACTTGCCAATGGGGTTCTTTGGTTAAAATTGCTGACACACTATCATCTACCAAGGCATGGTAAGGACGGTCAAAATGAATATCTGGATGATTACGGAACAGCCTGGAAACCAGAGAATAAGGAGATTGTTCTGCACCAACTTCCTGGCGAACGAGGTTGATCAGCAGGTATTCATCTCTAGCGATCGCCTCTCGCAACTGCGATACAATTGCTGATGTCAGAGTTTCATCAGCATCTAATACCAAAATCCAATCACCAGTGACATATTTTAGAGCGGCATTGCGGGCAGCACTGAAGTCATTACACCATTTAAAATGATGGACTTTTGCACCGAGTTGTTGGGCAATATTGGGAGTGCGATCGATTGAGCCTGTATCCAAGACTACCATTTCATCCACTACTTTTCTGACACTGTTCAGGCATTTGGGTAGTGTTGCTGCTTCGTTTTTCACAATCATGCACAGACTGAGTTTCATATTGCCAATAAATTCTGGGTTGCGATTTTTTGCTTGCTGTTGTTACCAACTGTTATTTGTGCCGATATAGGATTCAGATGATATCTGGCGATTTTTATAACAAGGTACATCATAGTCCCCTCTCGAAGAGCGGGGAGGGGGTTGGCGGTGGGGTTCTTGTACCTCACAACGGACGAGAAGCGCTATATTTGCCATCAAAAATCCTTAAGTTCTACTTGTTAGAGAAGCTTACTGAAACTAAGTCAAGATATATCTATTTTACTTCCTTGACAATTTTTCTAAATAAGGCTAAAAAATCTTAACAGGGTGAGGTGTCATAAAGCCTCCTATATCAAGCTGTAAAGTGTAATTTTGAAGCGTGTTACATTATTTACACATCATCTACATAGTAGTGAAAACAAGTAATTTCTCATAGTTAATTTTCTGTGACAAAAATCGGATACACGACTTTTTTCCGGTTTTTATAATTATAATACACATTATATAAAGAGTCATATATGTATGAGAGATTCATTCGCCAAAACAGCAAATTTAGTTCGCCGAAATATCAAAGAATATTTGCGATCGCTTAACAATTGGTTTTTAGATACACCAGAAAGGGCACTCTTAGAAGCTCAACAAGCAGCTCAAAGAATTAAAAATATTGAGAGAGAACATTTTGATAACAAAAAAATATCTTCAGAATCAGTAAAATATACTGAAACCGTGATGTCTTACTGGCAAGTATACCTTGATAAAAACTTAACTATTATCAAGCTCAGACTTGCAGAATTCCGGCTTAGTCGGGGAATTGTCAATATATCTAATTCTGTTTTATTAGAAAAGCTGAAGATTATTGATGAAGTTGTCGAGAAGTACGCTATCAAAGATAAACTAATTGCTCCTAGCGAATTAGTATCAACTTCTCAAGCCAGACAAATTAACCGAATCAAAATCAATAAACAGCCAGACTTAGCTAATATTAATGATATTGAATCAACATCTCCATCTCAAACAACTGGAGCCGTTCCGAGGTCTATAGGCCAAACAGTTAATAGAATTAAAGCAGATTTTGCCCCGCAGACAGAAGAAGAATTTATCAGAAATTACCGAAATTCTCGAAATCGGACAAAAATTGCTCTGAGATTTCTCATAACTCTAATTATTGTACCCCTTTTAGCTCAGAACTTATCTAAATATTTTTTAGTAATTCCCATACTAGAAAGGATTAGAGGAGATAATCAAATTCAAATTTTCATCAATTCTGATCTGGAAAAAGAAGCTCTCCTGGAATTACATAATTTTGAGCAAGGATTGAGATTTGAATATTTACTCAAGCAAGCACCTCCACTTGATTCAGAGGTAATCAAAGAAAAGATTAAAGACAAAGCAATGGAAATAGCTGAGGGATCTCACATTAAGAGTAATAGCGCTCTTAGCAATGTTTTTGCAGATTTAATCTCACTATTTTCTTTTGGTATAATCATCGCTCTGAACAAAAGAGAAATTGTGATTCTCAAGTCTTTTATGGATACCATTGTCTATGGTCTAAGTGATAGTGCAAAAGCTTTTTTAATTATTCTGTTTACAGATATATTTGTCGGATTTCACTCACCAGATGGGTGGGAGGTCATTCTTGAGGGGTTTGCAGAACATTTAGGTCTGCCAGCCACTAGAAATGCAATCTTTTTCTTTATTGCGACATTTCCGGTGATTTTAAACACTATCTTTAAATACTGGATATTCCGCTATCTAAGTCGTTTATCCCCATCGGCATTAGCGACATTAAAAGAGATGGACGAGTAATTGATAGTTCATAATACCCTAGCCGATTTAGTCATTGGTACGTTCTCGTAGCCGTAAGATGAGTTAAAATTCTTTAATTAATAAATCATAACTTTTAGAAATTAGCACTTTAAAATGTGCTTGGGTATAAACAGCCGTTAGGAAATTTTATACATGAATCACGATGCTTTCATTGTTACACCAGGTTCAAAGATTTCTCTGAAAAAAAACTATGACCCAGCCTATAAGACCGATTTTCATCAAAAAACTGATGCTGCAAGCAAATTACAGGCAGATATTGAACGAATAGCAAATTACCAAAATATTCTTTATGCTCAAAATACTTATGCCTTACTGATTATTTTTCAGGCAATGGATGCTGCTGGCAAAGATAGCACAATTAAACATGTGACCTCTGGTGTGAACCCGCAAGGATTTCAGGTGTTTAGTTTTAAAAGTCCCAGTGCAGAAGAATTAGACCATGACTACCTGTGGCGAACAACGAAGGCTTTGCCAGAAAGAGGTCGAATTGGGATATTCAACCGTTCATATTATGAAGAAGTGCTTGTGGTTCGTGTCCATCCAGAAATGCTTAATAAACAAGAACTTCCCCACTTACCTGAAGGAAAGAAGATATGGAAACAGCGCTTTGAAGAAATCAATAATTTTGAAAAGCATTTGGTAAACAATGGTGTAATCATCCTGAAGTTTTTTCTAAATGTCTCGAAATCAGAGCAGAAAAAACGCTTTTTAGAACGGATTGAATATCCTGAAAAAAATTGGAAGTTTTCAGATAGCGATGTTCGAGAACGAGCTTTTTGGGATGATTATATGAATGCTTATGAAGAAGTTTTTAACTATACTAGTACTAAATGGGCACCGTGGTATATTATTCCTGCCGATCGCAAATGGTTTACACGTCTGGCAGTGGCGAATATTATCTGCACAAAATTACAAGAACTAAATCTGCAATACCCGACAGTTAGTGAGGAACATAGGCAACAACTTTTACAGGCGAAACGCATTCTAGAGGAGGAAGATTAAGACATAAATTTGATAGTTAAGGCAAAAAATCCTGAATTACAATATCCTGTATAATTAATTTAAACAACGATAAAAAATTGTAACTTTATTAATTGCTGTTTGTAACTAAAGAAGTTACCTAGATAGTTATAGCTGCAAAATCATGATTCAGATGGCAGAAGATGGCAACAATCATCTACCTCACTTTACTAATGCTGCCTTTGATATTGTGGCGATCGCAGCCTCAGCAGGCGGTCTAACTGCTTTAATTAAGGTGCTATCGACTCTACCCAAAGAATTTACAGCCGCGATCGCCATTGTCCAACACCTCGGTCCCCAACACCGCTCGTTCATGGCAGAAATTCTCAGTCGGCGCACGGATATTAGTGTGAAACAGGCAGAAGAAGGAGATTGCCTTACCCCAGGAAAGGCTTACATTGCTCCACCTAATCATCATCTGTTAGTTAACAGTGACGGCACACTTTCCTTATCACAGTCAGAATTAGTACATTTTTTACGTCCTGCGGCAGACCTGTTATTTGAATCAGTTGCAGCCACTTACAAAGACAGAGCGATCGCTATTGTGCTAACTGGAACGGGTAGCGACGGCGCGATGGGAGTAGAAGCAATTAAAAAAATGGGCGGTACTATCATTGTCCAAGATGTAGAAACCGCCGAATTTTCCGGGATGCCCTCCGCCGCAATTCAAACTGGCAACATAGATTTTATTCTTCCCCTTGATCAAATCTCCAGCGCCCTGATGACTTTGGTCATGGGAGAATGTTGAAATATAATTGAGATATTATATAGGACTAGTATTTGATTTTTGAAATGCACGTAGTAGACCCTCTAGGCTAAAATAGTGCATTAGACGTAGGTTGGGTGGAACGGAGCGCAACCCAACTGATTATCAGGATGTTGGCTTTGGCAAAGCCTCCAACGCCACTTGCTACAACGCTCTTAACCCGCGCAACGCAGTGGCTCCCCAACCGACAATTTTTTTGCAACATTCTAGCCAAGAGGGTCTACTACAAGACTACCGAGATTTTTTCAGAAATCAAATATGATTCCTATACCAGTCCTAACAACTGCCTCAGAATGAATTCTAAGGCTAATAGCTAAAGTCGTCTAAAGACGACTGAATAAAAAGACTTTTAATCTAAAATCGCAAATCTAAAATCCAAAATTGGTATGACTTCCGCAGAAATAAATCCCGAATTTGAAAATCTCCTGATTTATCTCAGACAAAACCGGGGATTTGATTTTACAGGCTATAAGCGCTCGACTTTGATGCGTCGGGTACAGAAGCGGATGCAGTCATTTAACATAGAGAAGTTTGAAGAATATTTAGATTTTTTAGAAGTTCATCCAGAAGAATTCAATTATCTTTTCAACACTATCCTAATTAACGTTACCGCTTTTTTTCGAGATTCATCAGCTTGGGAATACATAGCAGAGCAAATACTGCCTAATCTGATTAGGAATAAAAAAACTTCTGACCAAATCCGCATCTGGAGCGCTGGCTGTGCTTCTGGGGAAGAAGCTTATACCCTGGCAATGTTGATGGCTGAAATGTTGGGAGCAGACGAATTTCGCCAACGAGTTAAAATCTACGCCACAGATGTAGATGAAGATGCTCTCAACCAGGCACGTCTTGCTGTGTATTCAGCAAAAGATATCCAGACAGTGCCAGATGAACTGCGGCAGAAATACTTTGAGGTTGCCGGCAAGTGCTATGTCTTCCGCCCAGACTTGCGCCGCTCAGTAATTTTTGGTCGCCACGATCTGCTTCAGGATGCGCCGATTTCGCGCTTAGATTTGCTGGTTAACCGCAATACATTAATGTATTTTAATTCTGAGACTCAAGGGCGAATTTTAGCCCGGTTTCATTTTGGATTAAATGATAATGGCTATCTGTTTTTGGGGAAAGCAGAGATGCTACTGATGCATTCTAATTTGTTTACGCCACTGGATTTAAAAAACCGGATATTTACTAAGATATCGTCGGTGAATATCCGCGATCGCCTCTTAATTATGGCAAATTCAGTAGATGAAGAATCTAGCAGCCGTTTGTCTCGACACCTCCGGCTGCGAGATATGGGTTTTGACACAGCACCAATCGCCCAATTAGTCATTGATATCAATGGCACTCTGATCATGATGAACGAGCAAGCGCGGAGTTTGTTCGCCCTTTCCACCAAAGATTTAGCCCGTCCCTTCCAGGATTTAGAACTTTCCTATCGACCAGTTGAGTTGCGATCGCTAATTGAACAGGCTTATACTGAACGCCGCCCGATCACTCTGACAAATGTAGAGCGCCATTTGTCAAACACAGAAACCCAATATCTGGATGTGCAAATTACGCCTTTGCAAGAAACAGACACCAGTTTCTTAGGTGTCAGCATCGCCTTTGGTGATGTCACCCGTTACATTAAACTCCAAGAGGCGCTGCAACGCTCCCAACAGGAATTAGAAACTACCAACGAAGAACTACAATCTACTAATGAAGAATTAGAAACCACCAACGAAGAACTACAATCTACTAATGAAGAATTAGAAACCACCAATGAAGAACTACAATCTACTAATGAAGAATTGGAGACGATGAATGAAGAGTTACAATCTACTAATGAAGAATTACAAACAATTAATTACGAACTGAGCGATCGCACCACAGAACTTAATCGCACTAACATTTTCCTGATCTCTATTCTCAGAAGTCTCCAAACTGGAATAGTGGTAATTGACAGCAGCTTTAAGATTTTAATTTGGAATTACATGGTAGAAGATTTATGGGGCTTACGAACTGATGAAGTTCTAGGACAGTCTATCTTCAGCCTAGACATTGGGCTACCCGTCGAGCAGTTGCGATCGCCCATCCGCGAATCCCTATCGGGGAAAAAGCTTTTTCAAGAAATGATCCTCAATGCTACCAATCGTCGGGGTAGACAAATAAAATGTTATCTGGCAATTACTCCTCTGCTTGGGATTGAAATGCAGGGAGCAGTTTTGATGATGGCAGATGTAGAGAGAGTCAATAGTATGATTTCTACTCAAGATATGGAGTCACGGCGGCACCAGGATTAACTAGCGATCGCACTAGAATCATCTTTAACATTTAATAGAAATGTATTTATTATTTAGCCGATTGTTTCTTTTCTAATTTCTTCAATATCTTGCCAAAATTCTGCTCTTCTTACATTTTTTAGAGACTCTTGGCGTTCTTTTGTATAATTACCAGAACCCCAACCCATTTCTTGTAAAAAGCGAATTGTGTCAAGTTGTCCCAACTCTTTAACTAAGGCTTGATAACCTTTTGTGCGTAATTCAATGAGTGTCATTTTCATCATCTCCATTTAATAGAAAAGTATTCATTAACCAAGTAACAGGGTTTTCTAATTTAACTTGTAATATATTACTATATTTAATTGCTTTTTTGAGTAATCTATCATCAGTTGTTAATAATATATCTATTTTAGCAGATTCAGCACAAGCGACATGAAAAGAATCATAAAGACTAAACCCTAACTTCTCTAATTCTTGGGAACGTTTATCTATTTGTTCATTTAAAATTATTTGAGAATTAACTAACTTTAATAGTTCTCTAATTTCTTTGAATTTATCAAGATTAGTCATTTTTCTTAACTCTGCTTCAATAGCTTCGCTACTGACTAATTTATATTTTCCTGATTTAACCTGCTTTAAAATTTTAAGAACTGCTTCACCTTCTAAACGATTTCTATCATAACTCCAATCATCAAAAGGGCGATTTAAACAACAAACATCAAGATAAATAAAATAAGATTTGCTCACTCTATATCTTCTCCTTCCAACCGCAGGAAATGAACACGCCCTGATGTGTCTCCTGCTATAATCATGAATCCATCTGGGGAAATAGCACAACAATTTATAGGACTGTCACCAGTAAAAGTAGAGATTGCCTTTCCTGTTTCCAAATCCCACAGCCTCCCTATGGCAGGGGTTTAAAAACTCAAGTACGCCCCAAAGAACCTGAACAATTTCTGGATTCCTTACTAGTCACTGGTTTAATTGAAGCTCGCTCTCATGAACGCCTGGGACTATTAGCTGCTCACTGCCCAGAGGCAGAGTTAGCAAAATTTTATTGTGAGTTAGGACTTACGCAAAATGACACGCGCTCTGGGACAATTCATGTAGACGAAGGCTGACCGCAGGGTATCGCCCCTAAAAAGAAAATCACGGTTTCGGCTATTGTTTGCGTAAGTCCTGTGAGTTAATGGCATCCGAAGCGCGTCACTACGGTATATATTGGGTTTTAGCTGCTACTTACTTCGACAAAGAAATTGTCATGCAACAGCTTGATCAATTAGCAATTGTCGAAAGTGAGTTGCTGGCGACTTTGCACCCAGAACCTAGAATTCACAGTTAGTAGACTAACCCAACAGATATGAAGCTTCAGTTAACACACCTGAGACTACTTGTCTCCAACTACAAAGATTCTTTTCTGTTCTACCGGGATTTGCTGAAATTTGATGTCGATTGGGGCGATGAAGATAGCGGATATGCTGAGTTTAATACCGGATATCTCAAGCTGGGTTTGTTCAAAAAGGAATTAATGGCTGAAGTAGTCCCAAGAATCGAACAGCCTTCATACGTTGCCAATCGAGATAAAATTGTCTTGATTTTCGCAGTCGATAACGTGGATGAGGTCTATGAGCAACTAAAAGATCACAATGCGATCGTTGTGACTCAACCACAAGATCGCCCAGCCTGGGGAATCCGCACAGCTCATTTTCGCGATCCTGATGGCAATCTCATCGAAATCTACAACAATCTCGGAATTATCAGTTAAAGATGACTTTTTTCAGTACTGGCAGAATTCACGCCTTGAGAGTACCGCCTGAAATCGACTCTGCCAGAAAAGCTATTTGCTGGGTAAATTGGAATATAGATATAGATGCGGAAAAATTTTCTGTGTAAACTTGACCAGCAAATGGTGATGAAAAACTATTATCAAGATTTTATAATTCGTGATTGGGTGGAAAGCGATCGCACTAGAGCCGCCGAAGTCATCAGTTATGTATTATCAGAATACGGTCTAGGTTGGGAACCAAAGGGCGCTGACCGAGATGTGTTGCAAGTAGAGGAATATTATTTAGCCACTGGGGGAGAGTTTTGGGTAATTGAACACCAAAGCCAGTTAGTAGGTACTGGAGCATACTATCCTATACAGCGTGGCGAAAAAGCTGTAGAAATCCGCAAAATGTATCTTTTGCCCAGCATTAGGGGTTTGGGACTGGGGAAATATTTGTTACAACAGCTAGAAGTAGCGATCGCAGCGCGTGGTTTTGGGCAAATTTGGATTGAAACCGCCAGCGTTTTGGTGGAAGCAGTCAAGCTATATGAAAGCAACGGCTACACTCCAGCAACAAAAGTAGAAACGCCAAGGTGCGACCGCGTGTATGTTAAGTCACTGCACAAGAGTTATGAAGTTTGAACTCCTAACTCCTGTACAGACGCGATTAATCGCGTCTCTGCTGCTAACTTCTAACTCCTAACTCCTAAAATGCACACTTGGATTAAAAATCTCACAGGCTTACTCAATCTTTTTCTCCAATCCCATTGCCCCCTATGTCAACGCGCAACTTCCCAAGAATTCTGTCAGAACTGCACCAGACAACTGCAAAAATGTCAACGGAAAGACCCGATTTCTCTATGGCAAGAGCCAATACCAGTGTTTGGCTGGGGGGAGTATATTGGCCCGGTGAAACGGGCGATCGCGGCGATGAAATACGAAAATCAACCCCAAATAGCTCGTCCTTTAGGTCAATGGTTAGGAGAAGCATGGTTGTTAAATTCACCGAGGCGAGATAGCCGGGCTGTGGTAGTTCCCATCCCACTTCACCCTAGCAAACAAAAGCAACGTAAATACAATCAAGCCGCACTGATAGCACAAAGCTTCTGCGAAATAACTGGATTAAAATTGAAACTAAACGGTTTAGCAAGAGTGCGAGAAACTGAAGCGCAGTTTGGTTTGTCGGTATCTAAACGAGAAAAAAACTTGGATAAAGCTTTTGCTGTTGGGCAAGAATTTCGCGATCGTCCTCCAAATGTCCCAGTGCTGTTAGTTGACGACATTTATACTACTGGTGCTACTGCCAGGTCTGCTGTGCAAACACTTCGTCAGCATGGAATTGCAGTTTTAGGATTAGTAGCAGTAGCCACTACGGTTAAAGACGGATAAATCAAGAATTAATGGGCAAGCTTTGGCAGAGAATCATATAAATTGACCGAATTACTCTATTTTTGGGGAAAAATTGCTTGAAATGTATGAATAAAGTTTTTGAGGCAGGTTTAAAACAACTGATTATCATTCCTGCCACATTGCTGGCAATAGGCATAAGTACAAGCGCAGCTTTTGCTCAAAATAAGTTGTATAGTCCAATCCCTTTATCTAGCAGTAGTGAAATTACTGATAGCCTCTCAGACAAAGACATTCCTACAGGTCAAGGTGGGTTTGCCCGTGATTACACAGTGAAGTTAGAGAAGGGCGATAATTTAGCAGTTGACCTGTCATCAGAAAACTTTGACACCATGATCATACTGCTGGCACCTGATGGTTCGACTTTGGCAGAAAATGATGATGGCCCTGATGGTACTAGTAATTCCCTACTATTTACTCGCATCGTCGAGACAGGGAATTATGTTATTCGTGTCCGGTCTTTTGGGGAAACTGGGGTTGGGGCTTTTAAACTCAAGGTGACAAAGTTGCAACCGATTAAATGAAATGAGCATGGGGCATGGGGCATGGGGCATTGGGCATGGATTATTTTCCTCATCCCCCTTATCCCCCTCATCCCCACATCTTAAAAAACGGTTAGCAGGCAGAGAAATAAGGCTTCAGTCCACTCAACGACTGCGCCGTAGGTATCTCCAGTGTGTCCGCCTAATTTGTGGTTGAACCATACACCAGTTAAAGTGGCGATCGCACTTCCAGCGACTATCATTGTCAGTGCGAGAAATAACTGCTGTTTATCTATCAGCCAAAGTAAACCACTCAAACCAAACAACAAAAATAATCCCGGTAACAAATCTTTGTAAGAACGAATCGCTTGTTTGTGAAATGCACCTTTACCAGTTGGTTTCAGATAAGGATATCGTGCGATCGCTAGCTGTTGTCCCCAGCGTCCCCAGCCACAAGCAGCCATCAGCAATAACCAACGGTTTTCTGGCATATCTGTCAAAGCTGTTATTTTCAGTGTCACCAAGGCGATCGCTGTCATTGCCCCAAATGCACCTGTAGCACTATCTGCCATCACCTCCAGTCGCCGATCTGGGTCGCCCACTGCCAAACCATCGGCAGTATCCATTGCCCCATCTAAGTGTAGTCCTCCAGTTATGGCAATCCAAACACTTACTACCAAAGCACTACGAGTTAACACTGCCATACCAATGTAACCCATCCCGGTATCTAGTAATCCTAAAATTCCCCCAATTATCAACCCTACAAGCGAAGCAAGACGCGCCACTCCCCGAAAGTCCAATCCGTTCAAATACGGCATTGGAATAGTAGTGTAAAATATAATACTAGCTGCCAACTTTAACAGCAGCTTTTTCCACCACTGTTGCTGTTTCGTCATCTGAATTACATTAATATTTGGTTAATTGCTGGATAATAGTTTAATTTCGGTACAAGCGACATAAGCGGACTTTAAAGCTTTAGATAAGATTTACTTCATATTAGAAATTCTCACTGAAAATTTTGTTATCCTGATCTAAGTGGTAACTAAATACAGCTTAGTTATTTTTTATACAAAAGAATGTGATTTAGGAAATTACAATTCCATCAGCGATCAAAATTTGAGTTTTGTATTTGTTAATTAAAAACTTACTCCAAATTAATTAGACGATTGCCCCACAAAATTGATATTTTTTTAAATGTGGGAGTAAGCAAGCTATTCAATTATGACAGTTTAGCTATGTTGTCACTCTCCTTAGCTCAATCGCTATTTTCCTATGAGTCACCATCTACCCGACATCAGGATACCAGCCCCGTGCATTATTAACACGGGCATCATTGTAAATAAGCTCGACATCCGGCGATTGCTGACAGATTTAGGTCGAGTCCACTACATCTACACCCAAGAAGATAAGGTACTGAGCGAGGGTGAAGGGGATGTGATGGAAGTTTTTGCTAATCCGCAAAGGTCTACTTTAGTGGCTAACCATGCGCTATATTTGAATGTTTGTAGTTTTGATTACTTGGAATTAAAACAGTCGTCGCAACAAGAAACCTATTTTGATTTGATGCAGGATGGGGTTTGTCTGCGGTTGATTCCCCGCTCAACCCCTTTACAAGAGCGACGAGAGCGAAACTTCAATGTCAGCGCCATAGAAGCGATGATGGAGCAAGTACTCTCAGCTAGGTGGGATGCAGAAATTGACGATGACTGTTCTGATTCTTTCTAAATAACAATTATTCCAGTATATACTCGTAAAGTTGGTAACTAAGTTAGTCGTGAGTGCTTAAGTGTTCATTAAACCTCAATTACCAGTTTTTATGTTTGTCCATAATTTAGCCAAATAATCTTAATTTTGCCCTAATACCATTTGGTTTTATGGCTGCTAGTTATGGATTTCTGAAACTCTTTACCGATTAGCGTCTCACAATCCAAAATCTAAAATCGTTCGGCTGAGGCTCACGACAAGTCTAAAATCCCAAATGGCATGAGTGCGAATTTTTCCTTTGAATGTCTTGCTTGCTGTAGTCAGACAAAAGCTAGAGCCGGAGTGTTTTTTACTCCTCATGGTGTTGTAGAAACCCCCAGATTTATGCCAGTGGGAACGCTGGCAAATGTCAAAACTATTACCCCAGCCCAGCTACGAGATACTGGGGCGCAAATGATCTTAGCCAATACTTATCATCTTCACCTACAACCAGGAGAAGCGATCGTGGCTGGGGGTGGTGGGTTGCACAAATTTATGGGTTGGAACGGGCCGATGCTCACGGATTCGGGTGGGTTTCAGGTGTTCAGCTTAAGTGAGATGCGGAAAATTACTGAAGAAGGCGTAACTTTTCGCTCGCCCCATGATGGACAAATTATTAACTTAACACCTGAGCTATCCATTCAGATTCAAAATACTTTAGGGGCAGATGTAATCATGGCATTTGATGAGTGTCCGCCCTATCCAGCGACTCGCCAAGAGGTAGAAACGGCAACTGAGCGCACTTATCGCTGGTTAGAACGCTGCATAACGGCTCATCAACGCAGTGAGCAGGCTTTGTTTGGGATTGTGCAGGGGGGCGTGTATTTGGATTTGCGTTGCCGTGCAGCCCAAGCTTTGGCTAAGTTGGATTTGCCCGGTTATGCCATTGGTGGCGTGAGTGTGGGAGAACCGCCGGAAATGATGGCTGAAATTGTAAAAGTGACAGCACCGCTTTTACCACCGGAAAAGCCGCGTTACTTGATGGGTGTGGGTACTTATCGGGAAATGGCGATCGCGATCGCATCTGGGGTAGATTTATTTGATTGCGTAATTCCCACACGCTGGGCCAGACATGGGACGGCAATAGTCCAGGGCGGACGCTGGAATTTAAAAAATGCTAAGTTTCGTGAAGATTTTGCGCCCTTGGATGAAACTTGTTCCTGCTACACTTGTCAAAATTTTAGCCGTGCTTATGTATCTCATTTAGTGCGATCGCAGGAAATTTTAGCTTATACCTTGTTGAGCATTCACAACATTACCGAACTAATTCGCTTTACACAAAAGATTCGAGAAGCAATATTGAGCGATCGGTTTGTCACAGAATTTGGTCACTGGCTTAACTCATCTGAATCAGCACCAGATGAGGGGGAAATTACAAATGACTGTTGACCAATGACTAAGACCCAAACCATGTTAAAATATATCTCAATTATGAAAGCTGTGTTGGATAGGTGGATTTAAACAAACATGGAAGCAGCACTTTTATTAGCAAAACTGCCTGAAGCTTACCAAATCTTCGATCCTTTGGTAGACGTTCTCCCAGTCATCCCTGTATTCTTCTTGTTGCTTGCTTTCGTTTGGCAAGCAGCCGTGGGATTTAGGTAAGTTAATCATTTTTGAATTTATAGGACAGGTAGTTTACCTGTCTTATTTTTTTGTGACACCATATTTGATAAAATTAATATTTATTAATATTTTGTAATGAATTAAGATAATAAATAAGATATGAATCAAGCTATGTCAATATGAAGCCTTGAAAGCCAAGCTTAGAGTCAAGGAGGAAACAGTTATGGGTAATATCAAATTCGTTAAAGAAAATAAAGAAGTAGTGGCGGCGGATGGTGCAAATCTCCGGCTCCAAGCGATGCAAAATAACATTGATATATATACATTAATTGGCAAGATGACGAATTGCGGTGGTAATGGTCAGTGTGGCACTTGCGTTGTCGAGATAGTCGAAGGACTAGAAAATCTTTCCCCTCGCACAGACGTAGAAAACCGGAAATTCAAGAAAAAGCCGGAAAATTACCGCCTTGCCTGTCAAACTTTAGTGAATGGCTCTGTAACTGTAGTCACCAAGCCTTAAATTCTCAAATCTGCCATTGCTTCCACTTCTATCCAGTCAGTAGTCAAAATACTTACCAAAATTGAGTTTCCTCTCTACGAGACGCTACGCGAAAATTTTGAATTGGTATTGGTAAACTTCTCTGATTTTATAGACAGACTTTGCCATTCATGGTAAATTATCTATAAAATAAAACTATATTCTCAAGAGTCGAAGACATCTGAATGTTGGGTGAGAATCCTTTTGGGGTGCGAAGTCGGTAAACAATCCGAATCTATAGGAACTAAAAAGTAAATCACATCAGATCGAGATAATCAATCAGAGAATAAAAGGCAAGAAAGAATAAAAGCAATCCCTAATGCTTTGGTTGATGGGATAAAGGGGATTGTAGTTTCCCCAGTAAGGGTAAAAACTTACAAACTAATTAAATAGATATTTGTCTATATAATTAGAAACTATAATTCTGTCATTGATGATGCTATCCTAATGTTGTTGACTGGAAATTTAAGAGAGGTTTTCTTGCCATGCAAGTTAATGACCTGGGGTTCATAGCGAGCATTTTGTTCGTACTGGTTCCCGCCGTGTTTTTACTAATTCTGTACATCCAAACTGCTAGCCGCGAAGGTGGAAAAGATAGTTAAGAGTTCCTGTATAAAATAAATAACCCCTGCACTATTAGTGTAGGGGTTTTTATTTTTTAACTGCTAACTCTATTTTGACTTTAAGCGATTGTCCGCGCCAACAATACCGGACAAGTCGCATTGACTCGAACATAGTCAGATAAGGAAGAACCGATGAGTCTATCTATATCAACAAAACTCTTAGCGATGGATGGACGACGATCTGGAGAACCGAGCAATAATAAGTCTATATTCAACTGTTCTGCCAACCGACAAATTTCTTCACCGGGTTTGCCACTGCTGATATAAGAACGAGATTGAATGCCCTGTTTTTGCGCTTCTGCAACTGCGGCTGCCAAAACTGGATTTTTGTCTGAGTTAACCTCGGTTATTTCCGATTTTTTACCGCCTAAATCTGTATTAATATTTGCCAAAATTAACTGGCCGCCCTGAATATCTCGCAACAAGAATAGAGCCAATTTCAAGCAATTTTTTGCTGAATCTGAGTTATCTATTGCCACCATAATGCGCGTAATTTTTTTCACATAAATGTCATCTTTTACCAGCAACATGGGGCGAGAAGATAGTTGGAAAACATACTGACTAACTGAGTTCGATAAAATCGATTGCAACCGCTTCAGCCCGCGTGAACCCATAATAATCAAGTCAGCGTCGATTTCATCAGCTACTTGGCAAACCACATCTTTGGGGTCGCCTTCACGCAAAATTGAAGAAACCTGGCTAGGATCTAAGTTCAAAGTTTGAATGGCATTCGCCAGAATTTTACCACCATTTTCCCATTTAGCTGTCATGTTAGCAGCAGCATTTTGTGCAGAAACAACATGCAAAATTGTAACTTTTGCAGATTGAATTGAAGGGATTTCTTTTAGGGTTTTGAGCATTTCTTCTGCGTGTCCCAATCCCGATACAGCCAGCAAAATTCTTCTGATCATCTTACGTAATTTTTGTTAAGTTTACTGCCTTGCTCGACAACGTAGTTAGTAGTTGGCACAAATAAACTTTGTTTTTTAGTATTTAACACTCAAACGAATGGTAAAGTATAAAAAACTAAACAAATATTTAAGTTTATTTGCACTTAGTTACTTAAATTATCAACTAGATTTCACTTATTAAGCATACTCTCAATTTAGCGTGAAGAACTTAATAAATTATGATGTTAGTTATCATTTTTAATCTATGTTTACTTTTGTTAATTAATTTTTTTGAGAGTTAGTTAAACGAAGATTCGATTAATTAAGCAGGAGTAAATAAAATGAAAAATGGAATGCGGAAAATATTCTGAGTCCAAAAGGAAGAGTAGCAATTGTTACAGGTTCGAGTAGTGGCATCGGTTATGAAACGGTGCGGGTTTTAGCCCTGAGAGTGTCAATATCCCTTTCCCCCCTAAGAACTGTGCTTGGCAAATACGCTAAGTCAATAGTTTTGACGTATTATATATTAGATACACAAATATTAGGTCAGATAAAAAACTATATGTGAGGTAGCAAATGGTTCAATCACAAGCAAGCTCTTTTGATGCAATTAGTCCAACAGCTTTGATGGTAGCTTATACTAGGCAGTTTACTGATATACCTTATGGCAAGGAATTAGCTCAATTAGTTAATGCCGAAAGCTTCATAGAACAACTACAACAAAAAAAATTAACTCAGCCTGCGGAAGTGTCTGTTCTTGTTGAGGCCCGTTACAAAGCTGTTAATCAAGTAATATCTCAACACTTGCAATTTGAGACTACCCAAATTATCGAGTTAGCATCTGGATTATTACCTCGTGGTATGGCAATGTCTCAAAATAAAAATATCACTTTTGTTGAAAGTGATTTACCTGCAATGATTAGTCAGAAGCAGCAAGTAGTAAAACGATTGATTGGAGAACAGCAGAATTTGTATTTTGAAGCAATTGATGCTACTAACCAACCTAGTCAGTTTCCTTTGAACGTAAATTATTTACATCAAAACCAACCTGTAGTTGTTTTATGCGAAGGATTGTTAACATACCTAACCTTAGCAGAAAAGCAAAAGGTGTTTGCTAATGTTCGTGAGATACTGCGAGTTTACAGCGGTGCATGGATTACACCTGACCTAACCACTTTTGATGGCTTGAATCAACTACGGCAAATTAGTCCTGGGTTGCAAAGACTCAATCAAACTGCAAGTAATGTCTCAGGTCGAGCTATTAATAATTATCACTTTGAAAACATCGACCATGTGAAACAGTTCGCTTATGAACAAGGGTTTGATATTAAAGAATATAGTATGCTCGAAGTGATGAATCAAATTACTTGTTTAAAGCCTTTAGGGATTGAGCTGGAGGTTGTTAAATCAATGTTGGCTATTGGCTCTACTTTTGTTTTAACCATTATTTAAAACCTGCCATTTCCCTGAACAATGTGCTTAACGGTGGTCAAAGTTTCCAGGCTGATAAATCCCCGGCGATGACCTTTTTGGTTAGACATGCCGAGAAACACTGAATCTCCCCGCGAAGGATTGCGGGAAAAACGCGGGGAAGTGTTGATGTAGGTAGAGGCACTGTTAACTCCCAAGGCAAACTGCCGACTTTCCTGGTAAGATTCAGTCACGATAGAGTCGGCATGACCACTGCTGTATTCATTAATCCAGGCGATCGCAGTCTCTAAGCTATCCACTAGTTTAAAAGCTACTGTCCTAGTTAAATAAGCGTTTCCCCATTCGCCTTCTTTCACTAGCTGCAACTGCGGAAAGGCTTTTACCAGTTCTGCATCCCCTTTAATTTCAAAGCCTTTTTCCATCAAGCTATTCCACAGAACGGCTAAAGATGATGGCAAGGCTTGGCGATGAATCAGTACCTTTTCAATGCCATTAACTTGGTCTGGTTCGCTCTGATGGCTATCAAGAATCATCAAGCGCACCATTTCCAAGCTGCTATTGGGCGACCAGTAGAGATAACAGTTACCCATCGCCGACTTTAAAACTGGGCAAGTTGACTGTCGTACTACCTGCTGCACTAAGCTAGAACGTCCGTAGGGAATCACTAAATTCACGTACTGGTCTTGGGTGACTAAATCCCGAATTGAAGCACCATGTTCGGCTGTGATCAGTTCTAGACAGCCCGGAGGTAGTCCAACTTCTGCGATCGCATTTTGCAGTACTTCAGCGATCGCCGCGTTAGAATGGCTAGCTTCAGTACTGCCTTTGAGAATTAGACAATTGCCAGTTTTGATACAAAAACCCGCTGCGATCGCCCCTAAATCGGGAAACGCTTCATAAATAAATCCAATCACTCCCAAGGGCATTAACTGGGTGTAACTCTGGGAATCTGCCAGTTGATAATCAGCAGTTCTGACGCGCCGCAGCGGATCTGATAATTCCCCCAACCGTTGTAAAATGTCTACTGTCATCTCTAGCCTTTTGGGAGTCAGCTTCAGCCAGTCTAATATCAACTCTGGCACTGCCATTTCCCGACTGGCTTCTAAATCCAAGGTATTGGCTTCTAGAATGTCGTCAAATGAGCGCTCAAGGGCTTGTGCCATCGCCAATACTGCACGACTCCGGTCTGCTCCCTTTGTGATCCCCAACTTTCGGGAAGCTTGATAGGCTCGTTGGGCGCTAGTAATCGGTTCGGGGTAATCATCCAAAACTTCAACAGTCATTGAGTTAACGTCTGTAGGTAAGCCAGACCATTAGTGCTGGTAAGATAGCCAACAGCACCGCCACCATTGCCCAAGCAATAATGCTGGAACCATTTGCTAATCGCAGTGCTAATGGTAGCCATATAATCACTAGCACGAAAATAATCCCCAGCGCTATAGGTAGATAGCTTTCTCCCAAGCGGGGATGGACAACATGCCAACTATTTCCCATCCAACGCCAAGCCCGCTTGTAGGGATAGGTGGTAGAAAGCTGTTCTAGGACATGACCATTATCTTCTACGACAAAGATTTGCTGACAGCGATCGCAACCAAATGCATCTGTCAGCGTAATCGGAATTAACTGACCCCGGCGACGACAGGGACAGGGGTATTCAGCATTGAAGTCGATTTTTTCGGGTTTTTGAGATTGCACAAGCGTTCTAATAACTTGAGCGTGTTTTACATGAACTGCGAGAATATAATCCTTTGGTAAATGCCTTGAAGGCTTCTCTATTTATATCAATAGCCAGGCTAGGCAAACATCGCCATGATTGCAAACCATAGATAGAATCATCTTTGAGTGTTGTAATTGCCGTATCCACATGGGGATATCTGTTTGTAGTTTTTCCCTGTAGCTGGCAATCTTGTTTAAAAATTTCCTTCTCTCCATCTGTCGCTTCAAAGGTAATGTGGTTGCGTTTTTGGGCATTCATTGTACTGATATACCTGTTAAAATTCTAAGCCTACGTGGCGATAAGCACTCCTAAAACAAATCCTTTGGGAAGGCTACGCTTATAAACAACAGATACAAGCAAACCCTAGATTTTACTTTCGCTCACTATATATTACTATCCACTTATCAAGGTTAGATCGGGATTATTTCCAATCTGTATTCCTTGTAGTTAACAAGCGTTGCGAGAGCGGGAATTCTCAAAACATCTAGAGCGTGTGTGTTGCTCTTTTCCCAAATAGATTGTGGAGCTTCACTGCTAAAAGACGCTTTGCACCTGACAATACTACTATTTAACTAGCCACCTTTAGTCTAGTGTAATACATACACTTACATAAAACGAATTGATTACACCTATAAAGATTGTAGTCAAACTAATGGATATCTAGACTAGTCTAGAGCTGGGTTTTATATTTCTTAGCAAGTAGGTAACGTGATTTGAATCCACAATATTCAAATTTAGACAGTAGATGATTTTTTTGTTTAAACTGTCCACATTGGGAGTGGTTCACAGGAGGGTAGCGCAAATCGACGAAAAACTTAAATGCACCTTAAAAATACTAAACCTCTTAGAATTTTTAACTCTAAGAGGTTTTAGTTGGAAGCGGGCAACGCGATTCGAACGCGCGACATTCACCTTGGCAAGGTGACGCTCTACCACTGAGCCATGCCCGCATTTATCATCTGAATATCAATATCCCAGATTTATCTCTAATTGTCAACCCATTAATTTGGTCATTAGTGAATAAGAAAGGACAAATGACAAATGACGCACTATGTAACAGGACTTACGCAAACAATAGCCGAAAAGAATGATTTTCTTCTTAGGGGCAATTGATGAATTGCCCCAGAGTGCGTCTAGTTTTGTGTAAGTCCTATGTAAATACAGCACGGCGGAAATAAACCACCTATTCCAAATCAATACAACTCTTGGAGAAGCTACGCCAACCGCAAGCTCAGTAACCATAAAACGCTTACGCTGTATACCTGTTTGAATTTTGTTAGCGAGTCCGCGTATTCCTGCAAAGAAACAAGCTACGCGCAGCCTCTTGTAGATAAGGGTCTCGTAAAGAGCGTCATTTTGAATTCCGCCTTGCGGTACTAGCCTAGTTCTTCTGACTCCGCAGTTAAATTGCCGAGGCTGGCACTTTGAAAAGAGGCCGGCAAAGAGTGGCTATTACCAGAATATGGTTCTGCCAGATTAGAACGCAGTTGCCGCATGAGGCTGGCCATTTCTAGGGCATTCATAGCATAATCCCAGCCATGATTACCTTTGATGCCTGCCCGTTCTAAGGCTTGCTGCATAGTATCTACTGTCAAAATGCCAAAAATTACTGGCACCCCAGTTTGAAAGCTAGCGGCGGCAATGCCTTTAGAAACTTCTGAAGATACGTAATCAAAATGGGGTGTTTGCCCTCGAATGACTGCACCTAGACAAATTACCGCATCATAACGATGGGAAAGAGCTAGTTGACGAGCTACTAGAGGTACCTCAAAACTTCCCGGAACCCAAACATAGTCCACCTGATTACCGTGGGGGTTAGGGTCTACACCGTGGCGTTTCAAGCAATCTTGACATCCCTCTAGCAGCTTTCCGGTAACAAGGTCATTGAATCGACCAATCACCACTGCAAACCGCAAAGGCTCCGTTTGGGTAAAAGTTCCCTCGAAAACTGCCATGATTGCCTCTTAATGAACTATACTTCTGGCCAATATACATTTCTTCTTTAAATGTAGAGGAGCAGGAAAGCACTGTCAGAAAAAAGGAAATCCGAAAAAATTTCTCCTTTTTTCCTTTGGTCTTTGACTTTGGCTTTTCTGCTCCTCTAGTTCTTATATTATGTGGCTGCGCCAGAGCGAAGCCGTCGCCTACACGACAAAAAAGTTTAAGAAACCAACTAAAAATACCAAACCAATCCAGACGCCGGAACCAACCCAGAGTAGTTTTTTAGATTCAACCCAATTTTGGGGAGTCGCGTAAGCAACGGGAACCCCAACAACCAGGACAAAAGACAATAGGACTAGACCTATCAAGGCAAATTGGAATATTATAGTCATTTTTGCTTCTCCCAATACAGCTAAACAGTGATATATCCTACACTAACAGTAAGCTGTACAGTGTAGGCAACGAGCTTGACTCTTGCTATTGCATAGGAGACTTCCAGAAGCTCTGGTTTTATGTCCCCGTGATGCCCTACAGCCGACAGTTTGATTTTTTCTTCCTTTTAGTACCGCTTCTAAAAATCTCTGCACCCATTTTAGCTAAAGATCGACACTGACACTTTTTTCTTGTTTTTAAATTACCAGAAATTACTACATTTGAGTCCTTTGTCTAAGTACTAATGACCAATGACTAATGACTATGGATTTAATTCTTTGCCACACAACAGCAGATTTTGACGCACTAGGAGCAGCAGTAGGGCTAACACGCCTACTACCGGGAAGTAAGATTGTGCTGACTGGCGGTTCTCACCCTGCTGTACGGGATTTTTTGGCATTGCATCGGGATGAATATCCGTTGATTGAACGCCGTTCGGTGAATCCAGAAAAAATTCGTTCTCTGACTGTGGTGGATACGCAACAGCGCGATCGCTTGGGTAAAGCTGCCGAGTGGTTAGATTTGCCCGATTTAAAAGAGATTATAGTTTATGACCATCACTTAGGACAAGAATCAGATATTCCCGCCACGCGATCGCATATTTCCTCAGTGGGAGCGACTACAACTTTAATTGTTGAGCAATTGCAACAACAGCAAATTTCCCTGACTCCTGCCGAAGCAACTGTGATGGCTTTAGGTATCCACGTTGACACTGGCTCTTTGACCTTTGACCAGTCTACACCACGGGATGCTTTAGCTTTGGCTTGGTTGATGCAACAAGGTGCCAGTTTATCAGTAATTTCTACCTACCGTGACCCTGGCTTGTCTTTACAATTGCAGCAGCTATTAACTGAAGCGCTGGAAAATTTAGAATATCTCTATCTACATGGATATACGGTTGCTTGGGTAACTCTGAAAACAGATAGTTTTGTGCCGGGGTTATCGAGTCTAGCTTCGGAACTCGTGGAATTAACCGAGATTGATGCCATACTATTAGCGAATGAGTATCCTTTGGGTGAAAGTGATTCACGCTTAACAGTAATTGGGCGATCGCAAATTCCCAAAACAAATCTCAACCTATTATTCCAACTCTTGGGCGGCGGTGGTCATTCCCAAGCCGCATCATTGAACTTACGTAAAGTAGATTCGCAGGCAATATTAAAACAACTCCTGGACGGAGTAAAAGCACAAATTCCCCATCCCCCCACTGCTAGGGATTTGATGTCTTCTCCTGTCCGCACTATTCTGCCTGAAACCACAATTGCCGAAGCCCAGCGCATTTTATTACGCTATGGACACTCTGGTTTATCTGTAGTTGATGCTCAAAAGCAACTGGTAGGTATTATTTCGCGACGGGATATTGATATCGCCTTGCACCACGGATTTAGTCATGCGCCAGTTAAGGGTTACATGACAAGAAATCTGAAAACAATTATGCCAGATACAACACTGCCAGAAATTGAGTCGGTGATGGTGACTTATGATATCGGACGCTTACCAGTACTGGAGAATGAGCAGTTAGTTGGTATTGTCACTCGTACTGATGTATTGAGAGAATTACATCAGGAAAGAGAAGAGGAGAGGGGAAGAGAGGAACAGACAAAGACGGGAAGAAGGGGGGAAAGTAATCTTAATCTCCCTGAATTGCAGAATAAACTTGCTCCTCGATTGTGGCAACTACTTACGACAGCATCGCAAGAGGCAGAAAAAAGGGGTTGGCATCTTTATCTAGTGGGGGGTGCAGTGCGCGATTTGCTATTAGCCCAAGCATCGGGCACTTTGATGATTAAAGATATTGACCTTGTGGTTGATGGTTTTCACAAATCAGCAGATGTCGGTGCTGGTGTGGAATTAGCAAAGGCACTACAACAACTTTACCCTGCGGCTCGCTTAGAAATTCACGGGGCTTTTCAAACTGCCGCTTTGTTGTGGCACAAAGACCCGGAATTAGATTCTCTATGGGTAGATATTGCCACCGCTAGAACAGAATTCTATCCTTATCCAGCCGCAAATCCAGAAGTTGAGGCGAGTTCCATTCGCCAAGATTTGTATCGCCGAGATTTTACCATCAACGCCCTCGCCTTGCGCCTGACTACTCCCCGTGCTGGTGTAGGGGCGCAGGCTGCTGCACCCCTACTTGACTTCTTTGGGGGCTTAATCGATTTACAAGCTAAACAAATTCGGGTTTTACACGCCAATAGCTTTATCGAAGACCCCACCCGGATTTATCGTGGTGTGCGCTTTGCTGTGCGCTTCGGATTTCAGATTGAACCGCAAACTGAAGAGTTTATCCGCTATGCCATCAACAGTGGCGTTTACGATCGCACTGCTCAAGAGAATAGCAGAACTCCAGCCTTGCAAACTCGACTGAAAACAGAATTAAAGCACATCCTAGAAGCCCGCTACTGGAAATCGGCTTTGCAGTTACTCGATAATTTAGGGGCGTTGCAATGTATCCATCCTAGCCTGAAGCTAGATATGGAAGTCATACGACAATTACGTTTGCTAGAACGCTGTTTGCGGCGATTTGACCCGCAACCAACCCTTATCCATTGGGAAATGCGCTTAGAAACGTTAATCGCCCACCTAGCACCAGAATATCGGCCGAAAGTAGCAAAAAATCTGCAATTACCAGAGGATAGCATTGCTAGGCTGAAGAACTTAGCTCAAGTGCAAACTGAGGTGATGACATTATTACCCACTTTGCAACGCCCCAGTCAAGTAGTGCAGTTGTTGCGACAGTGCGATTTATCAATACTAATTTTAATCGC
This sequence comes from Nostoc sp. NMS7, assembly GCF_017115085.1. Taxonomy (GTDB): domain Bacteria; phylum Cyanobacteriota; class Cyanobacteriia; order Cyanobacteriales; family Nostocaceae; genus Nostoc. Next base: position 56,352 of record NZ_JABXKJ010000270.1, read on the forward strand.
AGTGCAAAGTCCGCGAGAGATTAGACATCAGATTTGGGAATATTTGACTGTTTGGGCGAATGTGCAGCCACTATTGAATGGCAATGATTTAAAGAAACTTGGTTACAAACCAGGGCCGCAGTATCGGCAAATCTTAGATGATCTACTTGCTGCTACCTTAAATGGAGTAATTAAAGATAGATTTGAGGCTGAGGAGTTTTTAGCACAACACTATCTTAAATGAATTAGTGAAGCGATCGCACATGTATTTGGGGAGTGTTGAGCAACTATCTGACTGAGGAGAATTAAATCTTAACATTATTTTTAAAATAGAAATCGCACTATAATTAACGCTTTGTAAAGACAGGCGATCGCCTATGACATTATATGCGATCGCAATAGTCTAAATTGTAGGGCTATTTTATTCTATTTTTTCTTAGCCTAATTTGATTTGGATAGATAGGATTGACATTTTCATCAATCAGATATTTCAGCGTCATGCTTGCTGTTTAGCTTGTCTTTCAATTCGGAGTTGGCGCAGTTTTTCTGACACTGGTGGGGGATTAAGCCTCTGTTCTTCCCATGGAAAATGCAGGTAAACTGGTTCCGGTTAGTGCTAACAAAATAAATGGATTGAGAAAGCTTGCTATTATCCCAGTTCCTACGCTAGCTCCAAATCCTAATGTTAGTAGTATTAGTACAGTTGTAAATGAGTCTTCAGCCAAATTTATAACCCAATCCACAGCCATAAACACAGCCATAAACACAGCTAAACCCACAGCCGTACCCACAGCCGCATCCACAGCCGTAACCACACCCATAGACAGATACAGCATTAAAGCCAAACCCACAGCCGTACCCACAGCCGCACTCACAGCTACAGCCACAGAGTCTCCTCGCTTTAGTGCGGAATAACCCATCCAAGACCCCGGCATAAGTGAGACAACAGACAACACCCAAAAATAGATGTAATAACCAATTTATTACCATCTGTTCCCCTGTATCAACTTTTGCTGCTAGCCAAGTAATCCTTCCTCCTTCCCGATTACGTCCCAATTCTCGTAAAACTTGATAGCCGTATTCGCTGAAATCTCGATAGCTCATAGTTCAAGGGCAACAAATATGGTATGTTCACATCTTGCAGCAGACGATTAAAATCGCGGCTAGCCGTAGCTTCCTTCCCGGAGGGTACAAAGCCTACCGACCCAAGCTAGAATATTTAGTCCGCGCAGGCGGACTTGGTTTGTGTAGCCGCGACTTCCAGTCGTTCGGCCTTGTTTTTGTAATACGCAAATACACTTAAGCTATCAGAGACACATCAATTAATCAATATATTTTTAACAATAGTTATTTAACTGTTTGTGAGGAAAAATAGAGATGGAGAAATAGAAAAAGCGATCGCCAACCCCAAATTTCTAACTCTTCAGCAGAAGCCGTAAAGCATACAGGCAAGCTATAATTCTCTTGCGGTGCAACGTAACAAAAATTTATGAGTAACCCCCTTGTGCAAGCCTTTTTCGTAGGCAGAGCGGTAGCTGAAGTAGTTAATGAGCGTTTAGAGGTCGCCTTGACCGATGCTTTGAGTGATCTGGGCAAATTTGATGCCGAAGCTAGAGAGCAGTTGCGCCAGTTTACAGAAGAAGTCCTGGAGCGGGCAAATCGGGCAGCAGAAGCAGCTAATGCTGGTCAATCTACCACAGGTAGTAGGCAAGCCAGTTCTGATTCAGGTGACTTGCAAGCAGATATTGATGAATTGCGAGCAGAAATTGCCCTGTTGCGAACAGAATTGCAACATTATCGCCGAACTTCTGCATAAATTTTGTCATTAGTCATTGGTCATTAGTCATTAGTAAAAAAAATATACGCAAATGACAAATGATACTTAAGAAAAAACAGTTTGGGAATCAGAGTGTCTTTTCTTCCAGGTGATTCGATCGCAAACCAACGGTACACAAAGCATATGGAACAAGGTTATTCAGAGAAAGCATACCGTTGGAATCGGGAAAACTACTCTAGCAGACGGCGTTTTGTGGACATTTGGTCTTTTGTCTTGACCTTAATGTTCAAGCTTTGGCTATACAACAAATCTTGGAGTTACGCGGGTGGAGTAACAGAAGTAAAGCAAGCCGCAAGACGCAAAAGTCAAGCTGTCTGGATTCGTAATACCCTGCTGGATTTAGGTCCAACCTTCATCAAAGTCGGGCAATTGTTTTCTACCCGTGCTGATATATTCCCTGGTGAATATGTAGAAGAACTAGCCAAATTACAAGACAAAGTACCGGCATTTAGCTATGAGCAAGTAGAAGCGACCATTGAGAAAGAACTAGGCAAGAAAATTCCTGAACTATTCCATAATTTTGAACCTATTCCCTTAGCTGCTGCTAGCTTAGGGCAAGTACACAAAGCTGTACTGCATAGTGGGGAATCAGTTGTGATCAAGGTGCAACGTCCTGGACTAAAGAAGTTATTTGAAATAGATTTACAAATTCTCAAGGGAATTACCCGCTACTTTCAAAACCATCCCAAATGGGGAAAAGGGCGAGATTGGTTAGGTATTTACGAAGAGTGTTGTCGCATTCTTTGGGAAGAAATTGATTATCTTAACGAAGGTCGTAACGCCGATACTTTTCGCCGCAACTTTCGCGGCTACGATTGGGTAAATGTTCCCAGAATATATTGGCGTTACGCCACGTCCAGAGTACTGACTTTGGAATATCTCCCTGGAATTAAAATTAGCCAATACGAAGCTTTAGAAGCAGCAGGTTTGGATCGAAAGGCGATCGCTCGTCAAGGCGCTCAAGCCTACTTGATACAGTTACTTAATAGTGGCTTTTTCCACGCCGATCCCCACCCAGGCAATATTGCCGTTAGTGCAAGTGGGGCTTTAATATTCTACGATTTTGGCATGATGGGACGGATTAAAGCCAATGTCCGCGAAGGATTAATGCAAACCCTGTTTGGGATTGCCCAAAAAGATGGCGATCGCGTTATTCAGTCTCTGATCGATTTAGGTGCGATCGCCCCAACGGATGACATGGGACCAGTGCGGCGTTCCGTCCAGTATATGCTGGATCATTTCATGGATAAGCCCTTTGAAAATCAATCCGTCGCCGCAATCAGTGACGATCTTTACGAAATAGCTTATAATCAGCCATTTAGATTTCCAGCAACTTTTACTTTTGTGATGCGAGCCTTTTCTACTCTCGAAGGGGTAGGCAAAGGTTTAGATCCAGAATTTAACTTTATGGAAGTTGCCAAACCATATGCAATGCAGCTTATGACCGATATGAATGGTTCTGAGGGGAATAGCTTTATTAACGAATTAAGTCGTCAAGCAGCTCAAGTAAGTAGTACTGCCTTTGGTCTACCACGTAGATTAGAGGATACGCTAGAAAAGCTTGAGCGAGGAGATATCCGCCTCCGCGTTCGTTCTATAGAAACTGAACGGCTGTTGCGGCGGCAGAGCAGTATTCAACTTTCAATAAGTTATGCTCTGTTAATCAGTGGTTTCACACTTTCAGCTACGATCTTAGTGGTTAGCAATCATGCATGGTGGGCACTAGTCCCTGGTTTAATTGCAGCAGGGCTTTCAGTGATCCTAATCCGACTACTTTTCCGCCTCGACCGTTACGATCGTATGTATTAATTGTTAGTTGCAAAAAAAATTTATGAAACTTAATTTCACGGGTTTTAGTGATCCGGGACTTATTCGTTCTAATAATCAGGATGCTTACTATATTGACCCAGATGGGCGATTTTTCGTTGTGGCCGATGGCATGGGTGGTCATGCGGGAGGTGAGGAGGCAAGTCGGATTGCCACTAAGGAAATTCAGGCGTATTTAGTGGCAAATTGGCAATCTTCTAAGTCTTCCCAAGAATTGTTAGAGCAAGCTTTGTGGGGTGCCAACCAAGCAATTTTGCACGATCAGCAAAATCATCCCGAACGCGCCGACATGGGTACAACGGTTGTAGCGGTAATTTTTCGCTCCCCAGAGTCGCCCTGGTGCGGTCATGTTGGCGATTCGCGCCTCTATCGCTTTCGAGAGTCGCAATTAGAACAGGTAACGGAAGACCACACTTGGGTAGCACGGGCAATCAAAATCGGTGACATCACCTTAGATGAAGCCCGGTTACATCCTTTTCGTCATGTATTATCTCGCTGTTTGGGGCGTGAAGACTTGCATCAGATTGATCTGCAACCACTGGATGTAAAAGTTGGCGATCGCTTGCTCTTATGTAGTGATGGTCTTACAGAAGAACTTGTGGAACAGAAGATTGCTAGCTGCCTCCAAGACATCCCTTGGGTTGATAAAGCCGCCATTTCTCTAGTTGAGGCTGCCAAAGAGCATGGAGGGCACGATAACATCACAGTTGTCATCGTCTCACTCGAAGAAAATAGTCATTAGTTATTAGTCATTTGTCACTTGTACTGAGCGAACGCGAACAGCGTCTGGTAGAGAAGCCGTTGGCGCAGCCTCTCGTAGAGAAGTATTTGTCATTTTCCATTGCTTATTGTCCAAGGACAAATGACTAATCCGGTAAATATACTCAGCAATTTGTTCAGCGTGAGCATTTTTCCTTTTTACAATTTGATACAAATACTTTTAGCATGCAAAGTGACCTAATGAGGCTAAATTTGCATAAATTGGTAAATTGACTTCTTGCACGTAATAAGGTAAAGCGGCTATAATTCACGCTTATTACCATTAATTCCCCAACCTGCTTAAAATTCCAACCCTGCCAAGTTTCCTCAAGATTGGGGGAGACAGCATATTAGCTTTTCTGTTTAAGAAAAACTATCCAGGGTTAAGGATAGCATCTGCTCTTCTCCTCAAAGAAGAGTTGTGCAAAGCAGCAAGGAGTCAAAGAGGTAGTTATACCTATCTGAGTCCAAATAGAGCCTATTTTCCGGAATATGGTTGCCTGACTTGGGTGGTATATCAGTAGGATTAGGTGCAAAATATCAGATCAGAAAAATTCCGCATTTCGGATGTGGGCAAACCTGTCAAACAATTGTTATCTTTCTTAATACGGAGGAACAAATGTTGGACAGTTACAAGTCCAACTCTTATCCCATTTGGACTTCTGTGAGCGATATCACCTTTACACGTTGTTTTTTCGGAGTTAAGTTATGAACCAACCAATGAAACTGTCCTTGGAGCAGCAATTCAGTATCTGCTCGTTTTCTACTCAGGTGCAAAATATGAGCCACGATCAAGCTAAAGACTTTTTGGTGAAGCTTTATGAGCAAATGGTAGTACGCGAGGCAACTTATCAAGAGCTTCTTAAGCACCAGTGGGGCTTAGATTCAGGTTCCACTATGGCATAGAGTCGTTCTGATGTCGCAGTGGACGACCTCCTTCTCTTGCTTGGTTCCAAAGAGGAAAAGAGCTGGGGCTGTCGGGGCGTCAACTTCGATAAATAATTCCACAAAAGCCGCGCAAAATTTCAATTACCGAAATTAACTAAGAATTAAGTAAACATTGCCTACGGCATATTTGCTGGAGTCTAGACCCAAGTTTAGATTTATCGGCTAAATTTATTGTTTGCTTTAGCCAAACTTCTTTTTGTTTCGTCTAGTCTGAGAATCACACCTGCGTAAATTTATACTCATCTAGAATATGTACACAGGAATAGCCAGAGAGAATTTAGATAGCACTGCTTTGGCAGCTAGTTATTTCGCTCTTTATACATATAACCGGAACTTACATATTTATATATATTTTGTTTATAAAAGTTTACATACTTGGAGTTGCCACATCAATCTTCCATCTCAAATATGTAACATTAGGAAATTATGCCTAGCTGCAAAGATCGTGTGGAGAATCTGTATCAATACCTTCCAGTTTTGCCAGAATTTGAGGCTTAATCTTTTCGTACTCGCTTTTGAGTAACCTTTTACTAAATTGCGGGTCGCCAGAGGACATCAATGTATTGCTGATTGCGACCCACTCTTGTAGTCGTTGGCGCTGGGCAGAAGCGATGCTGGAAAATAAGATATGGGTACAGTGATTTGGTGCTTCTCGTCCAAAGAACAACAGGCGGTAATAACCTGTATGCTGTAGTAACCGGACAATTTGTTGACCAAGACTGGTTTTGAGATCAAGGTAATAAGGTAACCATTTAGCGCCATGTTTGCGGTTGTAGATCACAGTAATCCATAGCAGCATGGGATGAGGAATAGAAATGAAAAGAAATTGGTTATAGCGGGTACAGAGTAAGCGCTTTTGAATTTCCTCTTGCGGTAGCATCACCCACAGAGCCGGTAAAACCTCCCCATTGGTATGAATGGGCTGGGGAAACACAATATCGGCAATTGGTTTATTTTCAGGCCATGAAATAGCCCTAGCTATTTCATCGTTTGACCCGGATGCGTGCAAATCGGCTTTTGTCTTTTGTTCAATAAGCTTAGGGCTAACTGTAATAGCAGGAACTAGGGCATGGCTGTCTTGCTTAAGCATGGGTGTATGCTCAGGCTTTTCTAGAGATGCTAAAACTCTGAGGATTTCAGCGATATTTTGGGGGCGATCGCGTGGTATTTTAGCTAGACAACTCATAACCAAATTTTCGATTTCTTTTGGTAGTTCTAATCCCGGCGCAATCTCAGCAAAAGAACGTGGTTTTTGATAATGATGTATTTTATACCACGCTCCAAAAGAGTGAGTTGATGCCATTAGTGGCATTTTGCCTGTGAGCATCTCAAACATCATCACGCCCAAACTATAAATATCAGAACGGTTGTCTAATTCTTTACCCTCCATCTGTTCGGGAGAAGAATAAGCCAATGTCCCCAAATAAAATTTTGTCTGGTCGCCATCTGAGTGTAATAACTTAGCAATACCAAAATCTAGAACCTTGACCAATTCTCCGAAACTGTGATCTTGAATCACCAGTATATTGCTTGGCTTGACATCACGATGGATAATTGGGCAAATTGTACCATCAACTGGGATACCATCATGAGCGCACTGTAACCCCAGGCTAAGTTGACGCGCCATGCTCAGGAATCTTGGTAAAGGCAGTCGTTGCTTGCGAATAATATTGTTCAGGCTTTGTCCTTGTAAATATTCCATCACGTAGAACGGCGTATTATTGTCATCTACGCCATAGTCCATAACTCGGACAATGTGGATGCTTTTTTGCCCTAGTAAAGCACAGGTTTTTGCTTCTCGCTCAAAGCGGTCTTGCAATCGCAGCTTTTCATTTTGGATTGACAGGGCAAGAAACTTAACGGCAACGGGTACACCTCCCAACAAAGTATCTTTAGCACGATAAACCTGACCCATTGCTCCAGTACCGATTAACTCCTGGAGTTGGTAGCGTTTGCTGAGTAAGCGACCAATGTTGGGGTCTGACATAGAGAATTTAAATCTAAAAGCAGATTGTAAGTGTTTGGGAGTAAAAGTGCATTCAAACTGATATCTGAATTATTGCGCCTATAAATGACTTTCTAGACTCGTACCGCCAGACAGAAATCGGAGGGGAAAGAGCTTATAGGATAAGCTTTTGTGTGATTTCCAATCGTTGCTCTGTTTCGGCGGTGCTGTACTAGATTTTTCAGTCCTCTAAAAGAGGATTTAAACCACGATCTGCCAGTTTGGAGCCGAGATGGTTATTACAACTGGTGCAACATCCTAAATCAAACAAGCAGAAAGAGTATATTTATCATGACGCTTTTTACCATTTTGCACTTTAATTGTGATCTAATTTTAGTTTGCCCAATTTTGACTAAATAAATAACTCTAATATCTAGCAAAAACCTTAATTAGGGAGTACCATACTCACGACCAAGTTCTTATAACTTGGTCGTGAGTACAGAGTTTTGCATATCAAATTTTTGATCGGAATATTTTCTATTAAACAATTAACTACTTAATCGAAGATTTTACCATCAGTGAAAACCGCGTTAGTTGCAGTTACAGCTAAACTAAATACTCCTAAAAATTCAAATTATTCATCTTTAACTTTAGATGAATCTTTAAGATTATTGAGTATATTTTGAGGCGAGTGTTGGCATTGCATATTTCGTTCTAATGTAACATTATTTTTACTTATAATACAATCCAAAAAAATATCAATAAAAAATTGTATTCAAAAATACAGTTTTTTAGTTCAAAACAAGATTCAGTAAGTCATTATTCCAGAGCGATCGCAGAACTTTTAGGTCTACTTAAATTAGATGAGCTTACGCTGCAACGGCATTAGAGACCATCAGCTGTTAGTTTTCTCTACTTTCTTGGAATCTCCTCTGAATGTAAAGTTTTATGTAGAAATTCAAAGTTTCTGCTATTTTTGCTATATTTACTTAGCTGAAAACAAACAAAATAAACTTTTATTTTTAGTCAAAACATTGTTTTTTAACTAAAAATAAAAGTCTACATCATCAAAAATTTTTTAGATTCCAAGCAATAAATAGTCTTTTACATCAGGATATTTAATCAATTACCTAGAGTAGTAAAATGCATATTTTACTTTAAAGTATAGACTTAGACGCTTATTATTTATAGAGAAAAATATTCCTTGCACAAAAGCTATTGATTGTTACACGCATATATGAAAGCTTTAATTGTTACGTGTCACTTCCCAACTGACAATAAAACTGATAAGCATGGATGGTTTAAACGCTTAGAATTATTTATCGATGCACTCAAGGATATTGCGGAGATCCACATCCTTTACTATCTTAGTGAGGGAGAAGGAAATTTTACCTTAGAAAAAACTGCTCAAATAGAAACAAATCTAAGCAGTAAATTAAATAAAAAGGTTAGTTTATCTCTTTGTCCTTATGTAGTGAGAGGTAATTTAGTAGGGAAATTAATAGATTTAATTTTGAATTCTTACGATCAACAAAGATTGTTTTCTAGCAGGAATTCGTTAGAAAGTAGATTTTTAAAAGAGAAGCTGGAAATAATAGAACCTGACATAATATTCTTTAGTAGGTTACTGTCAATTGTCCCAGCGTTAGGTACTAAATATAACTTTCCCGCTATTTTTTTTGATATTGATGATGTTTCCCACACTGATTATTACAAAAGGATATGGAAATATAAGCTACGTTACTTAGGTAATTTCTGGGAACATATTAAATCAGCTCCTCTTTTCTTTTTTCAGACTCTTCACAAACAATTACTACTTTCTCGTGCTGTTGGAATTTCAGACTTAACATTTGTTTGTTCTGAGATCGACCGTAAATATATTTCAGAAAAGTTTAATGGTTCTCAGGTTCAAACAGTACCAAACGCTGTGACTATCCCAACGGAAAAAAGTTCGCTTCCTAGCAATTCAAATTTGCTGTATTTAGGAAATTATGACCAATCGCCTAATAATGTTATTGGTGCTAATTTCTTAATAGAGAATATTTGGCCGCTGATTTATCAGCAGCAGCCAGAAGCACGTTTAATTATTGCTGGCAAGAGTCCAGAGAATATTCGTACTTATAGTGATAATATTCCTGGAGTTGAATTTACAGGCTTTGTCCCAGATATAAATGCTCTTTATGACCAAACTCGCGTGGTTTGTTGCCCCATCTTATCTGGAGGTGGGACTCGACTTAAAATAATTGAAGCAGCCGCCTATGGAAAAGCAATTGTTTCCACTAGTGTTGGAGCAGAAGGACTAGAAATTATCGACGGCAAAGAATATATGCTTCGAGATCAGCCTGAAGATTTTGCCCAAGCTTGCTTAGAATTATTTAAAAATGATTTTCTTTGCGAACAGCTAGGAAATCAAGCTCGTGCTGCTGCTATAAAACATTACGATCGCAACTGTATAATTAATCTTATACAAAAAGATTTTCAGCAGTTATAAATTGATATTGCCATAATTATTGCTTAAGCAGGTTTTTTACTTTCAGCCTCATTCTAACTATCTAAAGATGGATTAATTTTTGATATAACTGTGATGTTACTAATTTGGAGTTTTTCGTTTTTTATGTAGGTTAGGATACATATCAAAACTTGATTTATTACCAATCACATAGTATTGAATTCGCCGCTCAACAACATTTTTAAATCGAGAAGTAAAATCATAAAAAAAGCCGGGATTTTTCCTTATTTCTGTCAATGCTGTTAACCATTTTCCTTGTTTTATCGGTTCTACAACTTGAAGGTAAGCTAGGTTTTTCTTCGAGACTTTAAGATTATAATATAGAGCGCGGATTAAATCGGGATTTGTTTTCACAGCCTCTTGTTGCATGAAATAATTAGTAGCTTTGCAGTATTGATTTAGACGTGCTAATTGGCTTTGATGTACAAGAGAACCAGGGCGTGAACGGTAGAAATAATAGGGTTTTGGTTCAATAAAAAAGCGAGATCCTTTGATTAAGCATTTCATATCAATCCAAAAATCTTGACCCATCCTGATTTCTTCATCGTACTCAATGCCATGTTTAAGCAAAAATTCTCGTTTGAATATAGGCTTGCTTAAACCAAGATGCAATCCCCGTTGCCTATAGACATCAGTTCTCACAAAATAAACGATATCAATTTGGAGAATTTTCTCTATATGTTCTCCACTTTCTTGAATCAATGTACTCCAAGGAGATTTTGCACCATCTCTAATTAAATGAAGATCGTCAGCAATCATATCTGCATTTTTTTGCTCTGCCAGTAATACAAGCTTTTCTAATCTTTCAGGAGCATACCAGTCATCTGAATCAAGAACAGCAATCCATTCTCCTTGGGCTGCTTTGAGGGCACGATTACGCGCAGCAGAAACGCCAAGGTTTTGTTGATTAACTATGACTTTGAGACGTTCGTCAGTAAAACTTTTAGCGACTTCTACAGTTTTATCACTTGAACCATCATCGACTATGATAACTTCAATATCAGTAAGCGTTTGCTCTAAGGCTGACTCTATTGCTTTAGCAATATAAGCTTCAGTATTATAAGCAGGGATAATGACTGAGACTTTAGGATTCACAAAACTAAACTCCTGACTACACGGTTAGATAAAAATGCTAAAATTGCGAATAATAAGAAAGAAAATTCCTTTTTTAATATACAGCAGATAGATGTGAATTATTCCAGGTTTGTAGTGAGCGGCTTTAGCCCTATTCTGATAGTATAATTGCCTTGCTCAATCTCTAAAAGCTTATACAATTTGCTTTTGATCGATTTTAAATGGTTGCTTTATGTTTGGCGTGATGTACTAGCTATTTCCTGCCCTTAGCTTGATTGCCGCTCAAGGCTAGCTTCCATTGTGTTAGTTAAAAAATGACCAGCCAAGACACCACTACTGAGGTAGTATGTATCTTGCGAAATTCGGTGTAGGGTTTCAAACCCACTACGACGCTGACGATCGCCTAGTACCTGGTAATGCTGCACAATAGTATCTAGACCAATCCAGCCTTCGCCTTCAACCTGCCCCAAAAGATTATGTTGGAGTAAAAAAGTATACTGACGTTCTCCATCATGCAACCGCCCCTTGTATTGCAAAGAGATTTCCGAGCGATCGCTACCAGGAAATATTAGTTTTGTGGCCATAGTGAACCAGTTATCTCGATTCCAAGCTATTAAGGTCATACCCTTGACGGTGATTGGCATCCCATTACGTTCCAGCCAATTTCCTTGTATTGCCCAGCGTCCTGGTTCCAATAAAAAAGTATGAGCCACCTTTTATATTCCCTGCCTTGATCAGAGTGCCGCCAAGACTACAGTTATAGCAGTACTGAGTAATGAAGTGAAGAATGAACCGCGATCGCGTTGAAGAAATTTTTTGATCTTATTTGTTTTTCCTGTTTCAGGACTCATTACTCAGGACTCACTACTCAATACTGACCTTGGTAAATTTCTCCTAAAAGCACTTCTTGAGGTGCCCCAGTCGCAGTAGGTAGGTTGCCAGGAATACCCAAATTCCGCCAGTAGGCTAAAACCGCGAAGGCGATCGCTTCTTTAAAATCTGCGCTCAAGCCGACTTCATCTGTAGTCCAGACTGGTATTGATGTCAACAACAACTGTAATCTTTGTTTCAAATAGAGATTGCGACTACCACCGCCACATAATAATAGTCGTTGGGGCATTGACGGCAAAAAAGTGCGGTAACTATGAACAATTGAAGCAGCTGTAAGTTCGGTGAGAGTTGCCAATACGTCGGCAGGATTAAGTTGGTATGCTTGGGCATCTTTTAAACACTGATGCATATAAGTCACACCAAATAACTCTCGACCAGTGGATTTGGGCGGCGGTAGATGAAAGTAGTCTTGGTTAAGCCATTGTTCTACCAAGGGATGGCAAGGAGTACCACTCGCTGCCCAATTGCCATCTTCATCGTAAGTTTTAGCACCAGCGCTTAAATGCTCCACCGCTAGATCCAATAGACTATTTCCTGGGCCAGTATCCCAAGCGCGAATTTTTGCAAGCCAGTCGCCATGCCGAGGCGGAATATAAGCAACATTACCAATACCACCAATGTTTTGAATACAACGCCCCTCCTGGGGATGACTGAGTAAATAGGCATCTACTCTCGGCACGAGAGGCGCACCATGACCACCAATAGCGATATCAGCAACGCGGAAGTTGCTCACAGTTGCAATACCCGTAAGATGGGCAATTAATGCACCGCGCCCTAGTTGCAGACTATAACCTAGTGGGGAGTGGGGAGTGGTTTTCTTCCCCATTCCCCTATCCGCAGGTGGTCGATGATAAACCGTCTGACCGTGGGAGCCAATGAGAGTGGCTGGCTGATGAGCAATTTGAATATTTTGGGCGGCTTGGGCAAACACAATGGCGATCGCATCATCTATTTCTGCCAATTCTGCCATTGAGATCGCAACGCCTGCACCAACTGCCAATATTCTTTCTCTGAGTTCGGCTGGATAGGGATATGTTACCCCAGCTAGCAACTCAACTTTCAAATCCAATTCTGTACCGGAAATCTCTACCAAGGCGGCGTCTATGCCATCTACGGATGTGCCACTAATTAAACCGATAACGCGAGTAAAGACAGCAGCTGTTTCAGTCGGATGCATTTATGCACCTTTTATAAAAAAAAGTTTGTTTACAATTTAGCACTGATAACTTTGCGCTTTCTATATAAAGCGATTGACATTAGAGAACATAATATCAGTAATTTTCCTCTAAATGAAATTCAATAAATTACATTTTTCTCTGCGCGGAGTCAAATCGCAAAAGTAGTAATTATTCTGATGTTGAAATCTCGCAGCACCTCGGACAATGAGTGTTGAACGAGAAAAATTTTAAATCCGAGAAGAATTGCCAAATGAAAAGTCTTTTAATTAAGTCCGCGATCGCTTCTGGTGTCGTTTTGTCCTTGGCTACTTTTACCCGTCCTGTAATGGCTACGTCTTTTACGGTATCAATCGAAAACGCAGGCGTACAAAATGCACAATCATCAAATCTTGTGAATGCTCATGTACAAACTTTTGATGCACAAACAACAGGTTACAGTACAGCAGGTTTTCAATCGAATGATGGAACGACAAATGTTGGTAGCTATAAGACTACTCTGATCCAGAATGCAGACCAATATGGTGGTGCTGGTGGAACAGGCAAATATTTTGATGTAAACGCCAACATATCTGGTCAAACGGTTTCCACCCTAAATTTGGCAACCGCACAAAGTTACTTTGGACTTTGGTGGTCTGCAGGAGACGCTAATAACGTACTGACATTTCTTTCACAAAATAAGGTTGTACAAACTATAACTACTGCCGATGTGGTTAGTTATATCGGAAAGCTAGCAAATAAAGCCAGCTATTACGGTAATCCTAATTCGACAAATCAAAATACTGGAGAACCCTATGCGTTCATCAACTTCTATGATGTTGCCGGAACTTTTGATCAGGTTCAATTCAGCAATATTGGCGGAACTGGTTTTGAATCAGATAATCACACAGTTGCCACTAGCTACAAGAGTATCACCGGTAATGTAGTTACCAAAGCAGTTCCTGAGTCTTCTTCTCTATTAGGAGTTCTTGTGATTGGTTTTGTGGGTGCTAGTTCAGTTATGACTCGTCGAGTTAACAAAAAGCCAGTTTTGCAATTGTCATAAGTGGATGCCTAAGCCAGGAAGTCACCTTCCTGACTTGGTGTTGACAAACTGTGCCTGAAAGGTTATAATGTTAGGTTTTATCAATGATTTGGTAAGATTCTTCTGATTTTCTCTACACTCTAACCCCAGGCTTCACGTTCGCGTAGTGTGCCGTAGACGGGATTTTAAAACTTTCGACGACAATTCAACATTAAATACAACTTAGGGCGAGCTTACTGACGGTAGGTTCGCCCTAATCCTTATGATCACCCTTCTCCTACACGCAAAGCATGGCAAGCTTTCAGAGTAGGAATGCGTCTAAGGCAGTCTTGCTGGAAGAAAGAAAAGTAGTTAAGAAACTCTTAAAAAATTCTCAAAGAAGAAATAAGTAAGTGGGCAAGAATAAATCAAACTATGTTACGCAATATAAAATTAATTAAATTGGCTCGTAGTCAGGGCTTCAGCGCTATTTTCCGGGATAAAGCCCTGACTACTAACCTTTAATTATTCACACCCACTTACTTAAAAGGAAACAGCTTACAGAAAACCCACATCTGAAGAATCGATATGATAGAAAAGTAAATAAAATTTAAAAAATATTTATCAAATGGTGGTTCAATCATCTGGCTTGTCCAAGGTCAAAGACTCGTTAACACAAAAAATCTTCTTGGGTAATGAACCTAATGCAGAGTTAATTGCAATTCTCACGGTTTACTTTGTCCAAGGAATTTTAGGGTTATCGCGTCTAGCTGTTAGCTTTTTCCTCAAAGATGAACTGCTACTGAGTCCAGTTCAAGTGTCGGCGCTATTGGGAATTGTCTTTCTACCTTGGATGATCAAGCCGGTGTTTGGTTTTATCTCTGATGGCTTGCCGATATTTGGCTATCGTCGGCGTCCTTACTTGATTTTATCCGGGATACTGGGATCTGTTTCTTGGGTAAGTCTGGCGACAATAGTTCATACCAACTGGGCAGCGACGTTAGCGATCGCCCTTAGTTCTCTCTCTGTCGCCATGAGTGATGTTATAGTTGACTCGCTGGTTGTGGAACGAGCTAGAGGCGAATCACAAGCGAAAGCAGGTTCACTACAATCTCTGTGCTGGGGTGCTGCTGCGATCGGAGGTTTAATAACAGCATACTTTAGCGGTCTGCTGCTGCAATACTTTACTACCCGTACTGTCTTTGGGATTACCGCCTTATTCCCTTTGATCGTTTCAGGGGTAGCTTGGTTAATTGCTGAGTCGCCCGTTAGCAAAGATGCTCAAGATAGTAATCACACTAACTCTTTACCAATCAAACATCAACTGGGGCAGCTACGCCAAGCGATTACCCAAAAATCAATTTGGCTACCAACGGCATTTATTTTCATCTGGCAAGCTACGCCAAATGCAGACTCAGCCTTTTTCTACTTCTCTACCAACGAACTACACTTTCAACCAGAATTTTTGGGGCGGGTGCATTTGGTAACAAGTTTCGCTTCTTTAGCAGGTGTTTGGATTTTTCAACGTTACCTCAAAAGCATCCCTTTTCGCGTGATTTTTGCTTGGAGTACTGTCCTTTCCTCAATTTTGGGGATGACGATGCTGTTGTTAGTGACTCACACAAACAGGCTATTAAATATAGATGACCACTGGTTTAGTTTGGGTGATAGTCTTATTCTCTCTGTAATGGGCAAAATTGCCTTTATGCAAGTGATGGTGTTAGCAGCAAGGCTTTGTCCCTCTGGTGTGGAAGCGACATTATTTGCTTTGTTAATGTCGGTGTTTAATTCAGCAGCAACGGTTTCCCATGCATTGGGGGCATTAATCACCTATTGGCTGGGGATCACTGCAACGAACTTTGAGTCACTTTGGCTATTGGTGGTAATTACTAACCTCAGTACGCTGTTACCCCTACCATTCATCAAGTGGCTACCTGCTGCTGAGGAGCAAACTGAGACACCCAAAGATGGAGAACAACCGTTTTTGCCTGATTTGATGTCTGAATTGGTACTGAGAGAATCAGAGTCAAAAATCGTTGAATAGTCTAATAAATATTACGCAAAATTGAGCAAGTGCGGTCTTCTGCCAAGGGAAAGGAGACGCTAGCAAAGTCGTAAAGAAATTTTTTTCTAGCGGCTAGATATTTTCGTGCAAAGTAATGCAAAGTAACAGTAAAAAACAAAGTACATGCAGAGTTTTAAAAGTCAAGAAAGCCCAGTTACAGAAAAATCCTATACTCGTGGAGACTGGCAAGGAGGATATCAATCTCTGACGCAAGAGTTTGATTATTGGATTGATGATATAGAAGGAGAAATTCCCAGAGAATTACAAGGTACGCTGTTTAGAAATGGCCCCGGTTTGTTGGATGTGAATGGGCAACTTCTTCATCACCCATTTGATGGGGATGGGATAATTAGCAAAATTACCTTTACTAACGGCCGCGCTCATTTTCGCAACCGCTTTGTCCGCACAACTGGCTATTTGGCAGAGCAAAAGGCGGGGAAAATTCTCTATCGCGGTACTTTTGGGACTCAAAAACCCGGCGGTTGGCTAGCTAATATCTTTGACTTCAGACTCAAAAATATCGCCAATACAAATGTTATCTATTGGGGTGGTAAACTGCTAGCACTGTGGGAAGGATCTGAAGCATATCGCCTCGATCCCTATACTCTTGAAACCTTGGGTAATGAATATTTTAATGGTGCTTTGTCAGCAGGTGAAGCTTTCGCTGCACATCCCCGCTTGGAAAAGAATTGTGATCAAGATGGCGGCGCACCTTGCCTAGTAAATTTCTCGATTAAGCCGGGATTATCTACCAGAATTACTATTTTTGAGCTAAACCCAGCAGGTGAAATTGTCAGACAGCACGCTTATAAGGTTCCAGGTTTCTCTTTCATCCACGATTTTGTCATTACTCGCAATTACTGTATCTTCTTTCAAAATCCTGTCACCTTTAATCCTATACCTTTCGCCTTGGGAATACGTGCGGCGGGAGAATGTATCAAATTTCAGCCAAATCAGCCAACTCAAATTTTAATTATTCCCCGCTTCCCCAAAGAAGGGCAAGAAAAGATAAAAATTCTGGAAACTCAGTCGGGTTTCGTCTTCCATCATGTCAATGCTTTTGAGGTAGGAGAGGAAGTTTTGGTTGACTCCATTTGCTACCAAGATTTATCAAAAATCGAACCTAAAAGCGATTTTCGACAAGTTGATTTTGAGGCGCTCTCACCTGGGCAACTCTGGCGATTTTATTTGAATCTAAAGGATGGGACAGTACGGCGGGAATTGATTGATGGCCGTTGTTGTGAATTTCCCAGCATACATCCGGCGAATGTGGGACACCCTTATCGATATCTATATATAGCTGCGGCTCATGCAGAAACTGGTAATGCTCCCTTACAAGCATTGTTAAAAATTGATTTAAAGTCTGGTGAAAGACAACTTTGGAGTGCTGCACCCCGTGGTTTTGTGGGTGAGCCGATTTTTGTGCCGCGTCCAGGTTCCGAAAAGGAACATGATGGTTGGGTATTAGCTTTGGTTTATGATGCTGCTCATCACCGCTCAGATTTGGTAATTTTGGATGCTAGTGATTTCTCTAAAGGAGTGATGGCGCGGCTACATCTCAAGCATCATATCCCCTACGGTCTGCATGGGAGCTTTACTTGTGACGTTTTTGGAGAAATTTGATCCCCTCTTTAGGTGAAACCATTTTTTCGCTGGAAATGATGTGCAAATCGATATTTTTGAGCAAGCGGACTAATTTTTGCGTCAAAGATCCTTTGAGGAGCATTTGCCAGCGCGATCGCTGACTTTCACCAATTACAATTTGGGTGATCCGATATTTTTCGGCGACTTCAGCGATCGCATTGGCGACGTTACTGTTGGTAACATGAAGAAAAGTACCTTCAAATTCTTTACAAAGTTTCTCACAAGTGTCAATATGTAGGCTTTCCCCTTTGCTGAGGAAGCGTTCTGGATTGGCAACGAACAAGCAATAAAGTGGGGCGCTCATATAATTAGCCAACCTCGCACCCCGACGTAACAGCTGCACTGAGTTGGGATAAGTGGATATACATACCAAAACCCGCTCGTGAATATTACAGGATTGGCTGTTACGGATAGTGGCGATCGCATCTTCTTCCACGTTGTCTGCTACTTCGCGCAAAGCCAACTCCCGCAAAGCAATCAGGTTACGGCGGTGGAAAAAATTATCCAGGGATTGTTGGATTTTGTCGGGTGCATAAATCTTCCCTTCTAATAACCGTTCTTGTAGCGTTTCCGGTGTGACATCTACTAATACTATTTCATCTGCATCATCCAGAATCCTGTCAGGAACTCGCTCACGAACTACTACACCTGTAATTCGGGCTACTAGGTCATTGAGACTTTCCAAATGTTGCACATTCATTGTGGAGTAGACATCAATACCTGCTGCCAAAACTACTTCTACATCTTCATAGCGTTTTTCGTGTGGTGAACCAGGGACATTAGTATGGGCAAGTTCATCGATTAAGACTAATTGGGGCGATCGCTTTAAAATAGCATCTGTATCCATATCCGTTAGCATCAACCTATCTTGAAGATATTGCTTGCGGGGTAAAATCTCCAGTCCCTTTGCCTTCTCAGCTGTGTCCTTGCGTCCGTGGGTTTCCAAAAGCCCAACGACGACATGAATTCCTTCATGTTTGAGTGCATGTCCCTCTTCCAGCATCCGGTAAGTTTTGCCTACTCCAGGAGCCATGCCAATAAAGATTTTATGCTTGCCCCGTCGTCGTGGCGGATAAAGCGAGTAACTTGCAGAATTTAAAGGAGTGCCAGCCGAACCAGTATTAGTATTATCTGACATTAGACCTACCTTGAAAATAGGGAATGGGGAGTAGGGAAAAGAAATTTTTATAACCCCGTCCTTCTAGCACGGTTTTAAGTTTTGTGGCGGGGTCTAAATTCCCGTGTTTCGACTTCGCTCAACACAAGTTACAAAACTGTACTTCCGACTTCCGACTTCCGACTTCCGACTTCATTAACTATTTATTCCCCACTCCCCACTTCCGATTTCTTAATTTTGCTGACGATTAATATCTTGCAAGTCAAGAGCATAATTCAATCGGAGAACATTGACTCCCGGCTCCCCAAAAATCCCTAAAAATCTTTCATCAGTATACTTGTTAATTAAAGGTAGGATCTCATTGTCTTTTATTCGCCGCGCACCAGCAACCCGCGTCAATTGCTGCCGTGCTGCTTTCAAGGAAATATGCGGGTCTAAACCGGAGCCAGAAGTATAAATTATATCAGCGAGCGGGTTAAGATTTTCGTCTCGTAATTGATTTGCCTGTTCTAAAATCCGCTTTAGTAGCTCTGGATTGCTAGCAGCGAGATTGCTGGCTCCAGATATGCCAGTTGGCTTGGCTTTTTTGCCTTGGCTATATCTAACAGTACTGGGACGAGGATGGAAATATCGCTCAGATGTGAACACCTGACCAATTAAAGCCGAACCAATTGGTTGATTATTTAGATTCAGCATGATGCTGCCGTTGGCTTGATAGGGCAAAAAAACTTGACCCACTACAAGGATTATCAGAGGATAGATGATTGCAGTCAACAACCAAAGCATCAGAGTTATGAAAATTGCTCTGATGGTTTCTCGAATAATAGCCATAAAAATTTTCCAATTGCTGCTAATATTTTATTTTTAACTTAAGCCAAGCCCACAACTGTAATTAGTATATCGAGCAACTTAATGGCGATAAACGGCGCAATCACCCCACCTAAACCATAAATTAAGAGATTGCGTTGGACTAGCTGATTAGCTGTCAGGGGTCTAAACCGCACACCTTTCAATGCCAAGGGAATCAAAGCTGGAATAATCAAAGCATCATAAATCAGCGCTGATAAGACAGCAGACTTAGGGCTAGTCAAATTCATCATATTCAGGCTTTGCAGGTTAGCAGCGACAAATATCACTGGGATAATTGCAAAGTATTTAGCAATATCATTAGCGAGCGAAAATGTCGTCAATGCGCCGCGAGTAATCAATAATTGTTTGCCGATGGTAATGATCTCAAGCAGCTTTGTGGGATCGGAGTCCAAATCGACCATGTTGGCGGCTTCTTTTGCAGCTTGCGTCCCTGTATTCATAGCGACGCCGACGTTAGCTTGAGCTAATGCTGGAGCATCGTTAGTCCCATCTCCGGTCATGGCTACCAGTTTACCTGTTGCTTGTTCATTTTTAATGACACTGATTTTGTCTTCCGGTGTGGCTTCGGCAATGAAGTCATCCACCCCAACTTCTTTGGCAATGACAGAAGTTGTAATTCGGTTGTCTCCAGTTAGCATGATGGTACGCACTCCCATCCGTCGCAGTGCAAGAAAGCGATCGCGGATACCAGGTTTCACAATATCTTTAAGATAAACAATCCCATAGATTTCGTTATCTAGGCTGATTGCTAGGGGTGTACCTCCTAGACGAGAAACTTGTTCGTAGGCAGCATCCAATTCTGGGGTATCGCGTCCGTTGCGGGAACGGACAAATCCTTTAATGGCTCCTACTGCCCCCTTCCTGGCCTCATGTCCACCAGCTAAGTTTGTGCCACTCATGCGTGTTTTGGCGGAAAAATCAACTGCTTCTGCCTGAGTGGAGTCAAAATCAAACCGTGCTACTAAATTTTCTGCCAGTCGGACAATGGATTTACCTTCTGGTGTATTGTCAAAGAGACTAGCCGCCCACGCAACATTAGCAATTTCCGAGATTGAATAACCGTTAATGGGAATAAACTCTTCCGCTTGGCGGTTGCCGAGGGTAATTGTACCTGTCTTGTCGAGAATTAAAGTGTTGATATCACCACAGGCTTCGACTGCTTGTCCTGAGGTGGCAATGACGTTAAATTGGGCAACTCGATCCATACCAGCAATGCCGATGGTACTTAGTAAGCCGCCAATGGTCGTCGGAATTAACGCCACTAACAGGGCAATCAAAATTGGGATGCTGACTGGACTGTTGACATAGTAAGCAAGTGCGGGTATACTTACCACCACAAACAAAAACATTAAGCTGAGAACTGCCAGCAATACTGTTAAGGCAATTTCATTAGGTGTTTTGGTGCGTTCTGCCCCTTCTAAGGAGGCAATCATCCGGTCAATGAAACCTTTGCCTGGGTCAGAGGTGATGTAGATAATTAGTTCATCTGAAATAATCCGCGTCCCCCCAGTGACGGAACTGGCAACGTCGGAGCCTGATTCTTTTAATACTGGTGCGGATTCCCCAGTAATTGCCGCTTCATCCACGGAGGCGACACCCATGATTACTTCGCCGTCGGCGGGGATCATATCGCCAGCAACGACGTAGATGGTATCGCCTTGTTTGAGGCTGGTGGAGGAAACTTCGCTAATTGTGCCGTCGGAAGCAAGTTTTTTAGCGATCGCCTCTGCCACAGTTGAACGCAAGGCATGGGCTTGGGCTTTGCCCCGTCCTTGTGCCAATGCTTCAGCAAAATTGGCAAACCAAACTGTAAAGAATAAAATCCCGGACAACAAGCCGTTGAAAACTTGCGGGTTCTTTTGCAGGGCTGGGCCAAATAGATCGGGATCAATTGTTAGCAATAGGGTGATGATTGTCGCCACCCAAACCACAAACATCACTGGATTTTTAATTGCATACTTAGGGTTTAGCTTGACAAAAGCATTTCTAATTGCCCTGAAGTACAGCCACTTATTACTTGCCCTAGCCTTTTTACGTGCTTGGCGGCGATCGCCAGGACGATAATTTGGGCGTCTAGCTTTGAACTTAGTTGCCACTTGATTTATAAATAAAGTTAGGAGGTAGGAGTTAGGAGAGACGCGATTAATCGCGTCTGTACAGGGGTTAGGAGAGACGCGATTAATCGCGTCTGTATAGGAGTTAGGAGAGACGCGATTAATCGCGTCTGTACAGGAGTTAGGAGAGACGCGATTAATCGCGTCTGTACAGGGGTTAGGAGAGACGCGATTAATCGCGTCTGTACAGGGGTTAGGAGTTAGGAGTTATTAGGAACTTACAATAAAAAATAGATCCAACCTGTAGGGTGCATTACTAACTCACCTTCATCGGATGGTGCGTTACGCGATCGCTAACATACCCTACGAAACTACGAAACCGGATAATTTATTTATTTTTTGGTATTCTCTTAATTCCAAACTCATAACCCTTCTCTACGAGACCCTTCGGCAAGCTCAGGGCATCGCGCTGCGCGTAGCTTGCTTCCACGAAGTGGTACGGCAGGTGTTACAGTGAGCCCTTCGACAAGCTCAGGGTAACACTTGCCGAACTGCTCAGGGCATCGCTCATAACTCATAAATTTTCTAACCACCAGATGCTAGTTTCAAACCCTCCGCTATGGGGCCTAAAGCCAGAACGGGAAAGAAAGTCAACACTCCTAAAACCAGTGTGACTCCAGCCGTGATACTAGTAAATATCAGAGAATCAGTTCTGAGGGTACCACGGGTTTCTTGTACTTGTTGTTTGCTAGACATACCGTCAGCTAACAACAAGATGGCAATCATCGGAATGTAGCGTCCTCCTATTAAGCTAACTAAAGTACTTAAGTTCCACCACAGGGTGTTATCCCTCAACCCCTCTAAGCCGGAGCCATTATTTGCTGCTGCTGAGGCGTATTCATAAACTACTTGTGAAACACCGTGATAGCCAGCGTTGCTAATTCCAGATAGGGAGATGGGATAAGCTAAGGCGATCGCACTGGGAATTAAAACTAGAATTGGGTGAATCAACAGCACCACGCCGATGAGGACGATTTCCCGCTTTTCAATTTTGCGTCCTAAAAATTCTGGGGTGCGTCCTGCCATTAGTCCAGTTAGGAATACTGTGAGAATTAAGTAAATAAATAAGTAAGCTGTCCCAGTTCCCTGACCACCCCAGATAACCCGGATAAACAAGTTGAAGAGAGTCGAAAATATTCCTTGCGGCATCAAAGAATCGTGCATTCCATTCACAGCACCAGACATAGTAGCAGTAGTCATCACTGCCCAAAATGCCGTTTGTCCCCAGCCAAATCGAACTTCTTTACCCTCTAAATTAGGCTGTTCTAATCCCAAAGCGTTATTAACCAGGGAATTACCTTGCAGTTCTCCCACGGCTGTTACTCCCACTAGAACTACAAAAATTACAAACACCATCCAAAAAAGTAGCCAAGCTTGTTTGATATTATTAGCAAATATACCGTAAGTGTAAATCAAGGCTGCTGGTATAGAAATCATAGCGATCATTTCTATTAAGTTAGAAGCGCCATTGGGATTTTCAAAGGGATGAGCTGAGTTTACGCCAAAAAAGCCTCCGCCGTTGTCGCCTAAAAGTTTAATCATTTCAAAGGATGCCACTGGCCCTCTGGCAAGATATTGTGTGCCGCCATCCAAGGTTTTTAAATCCAGAGTCCCAGCTAATGTTTGTGGTACACCTGCTACAAGTAAGGCGATCGCACCAATAATCGAAATCGGCAGCAATATTCGCGTAATTCCACGGACGAGATCGACGTAAAAGTTTCCTAATCCTCTACCCGTCAACCCGCGAATAAAGGCAATTCCCACAGATAACCCCGTGGCTGCGGAGGTGAACATCAAAAAGCCTAGAGCCGCTACCTGGCTAAAATAACTTAAGGTTGTCTCACCAGCATAGTGTTGCTGATCGGTATTCGTCACAAAGGAAATGGTTGTGTGCAATAATACATCCCAGGTGGGAGCACCGAAGCCGTTAGGATTCCACGGTAAGAGTCTCTGAAAATATATCAGCAAATACACTGAAATACCCATAAGGAAGTTGCTACATATTACAGCCCGGATATATTGCCAACCCGTCATCTCATCCTTTCTCCGAACACCCGCTAGTATGAACATACTTCGCTCTATGGGGTTCATTAAAAAATCAAGCAGTGTCCTTTCTCCCAAGAAGACACGCGCTATGTATCTTCCGAATAGCGGAGTGATTGCTATGACAATACACAGCGTTAAGCCAATTTGCAAAAAACCTTGTTCCATAGATTTTGCGCTCAATTAAATTTAAGTTAAGTGAACTCCAAAAAATAAATTATTCTATCTTGTGGGATGGGCATCTTGCCCGTCCTTGGTGATTAGCGGGCAAGATGCCCGCACCACAAGAAATTTTTGGATATTTTTTTATTTGGAAGTCGCTAAGTGCTAGCAAGCCAATTCTTATAAATAACAGATTAACTGTTGGGGTATTTGATTTCGAGGGATTTACTATTTTCAGTTCTGACTATTTTCCAGATACTTGCTAAAGTTTTTGTTAAGAATATTTAATTTTTACTCTTAATTCATCTATCTCAACTAGTTAGGATTATTTGTTTATACAATACATTTTCCAAGTTTGCTACTTAATTTTAGGATTAATTATCAAGTTGGCATTTGCAGATATAGATTGGAGATAAACCATAATTGCTGAATTAAATAGTTATACAGATTGGATGATCACGATTTTTTAGTAAATCATAAATGACGATGTTAAGTCGATTAGTGACTATGAAAGAAGCTATAACTGAGCGTGGAGAGACATACGGGCTAATAGCGATCGCCTTTGCTATCGTAATCAGCTTGGAATATTTGACACCACCTGAGTACGTATTTGGCTACCTGTACACAGGGACGATTTTGTTAGCTGATTATCGATTGAATCGGGGAGCAGTATTAGGAGTCACTCTTGCAGCTGCAGGATTAACATTATTGAATTTGTTTGTTCCCGGAGGAGAAATGATTCATCCCCCAACGTTGGCAAATAGGTTGATTGCAGTGTTGGCATTGGTGGTAACGGGTTGGTTAAGCGATCGCAACCACCGCAATGAAGAAGCGATCGCTTATACGCAAGCACAATTACGCTCCCAAGAACAACTAGCTATCATGCGTGAAGATTTTGTTTCTACCCTAACGCATGATTTGAAAACACCCCTATTAGGAGCAATTGAAACGCTGAAATATTTTCAAAATGAGCAATTTGGTGAAATCACGCCAATGCAGGCAAAAGTTCTCCAAACAATGGCTCGTAGTCATCGCAGTACACTACAATTAGTCCAAACTCTTTTAGATGTATACCGCAATGATGCCGAAGGGCTGAAACTAGAGATATCACCCGTTAATTTGGTGACAGTGGCGGAGGAGATCATCGCTACCCTGGCGGAACTAGCGAGAACACGTCAGGTTTATATTTCTCTACACTATGGCGAATCAGATTTTCGCAGCTTTCTCTGGGTAAATGGCGATTCTTTGCAACTTGGGCGAGTGTTCACCAATCTTTTGAGTAATGGCATTAATCATACCCCTCGTGGCGGTAAAGTGGAAGTAGTACTTGAAGGTTATTCTAGCGATCAAGTAGTAAAAATACTCGATACTGGTTCCGGCATTACCGAAGAAGAGTTACCCCACTTATTTGAAAGGTTTTATCAAGGACATAGCGATCGCCACGTCTCAGGATCTGGACTGGGGCTTTATTTGACTAGGCAAATTATTGTTGCTCATGGGGGTACAATTTGGGCAGAGAATCGCTCACCACGGGGCGCACTGTTTGGTTTCAGACTCCCTGTTTGTCCACCGCCGGGAAGTTGAGAGGGGATGAGGGGGATGAGGGAGACAAGGGAGATGAGGGAGACAAGGGAGATGAGGGGGATGAGGGAGATGAGGGGGATGAGGGGGACAAGGGAGATGAGGGGGACAAGGGAGACAAGGGAGATGAGGGAGATAAGGGGGATAAAGTAGATAAGGAGAATACCCTATGACCAATGACAAATGACCAATGACCAATGACAAATGACCAATGACCAATGACCAATGACAAATGACAAAAATCTTGCTGGTTGAAGATGATGAATTATTTCGGCTTGGTCTGCGGATGCGGTTGCAACAAGAAACTAGTTTGGAGATTGTCGCAGAGGCAGAAGATGGGGAACAAGCTGTAGAGTTAGCAAATCGCTATCCCCTGGATTTGGTCTTGCTAGATATAGGTTTACCGGGGATTGGCGGGATTGAGGCTTGTCGCCAAATCAAGCAGAAGCACCCAACTTTACCAATTCTGGTTTTAACGTCTCGTTCTGAAAAACCCTTGATTTCACGGTTAATTGCTGTCGGGGCGCAAGGTTACTGTCTCAAAGGTATTCCATCTGAGTCTTTAATATTAGCAGTGCGATCGGTTGCAGCAGGCGCTTCTTGGTGGGATCAAACGGCAACAACAGAAATTAGAGCCGCTTTTGAGGGCAATCCTACTGTGTTGCTACCTGCAAAAACTGAGGAATCCTTAGAAAATCCCTTAACGAAGCGGGAGCAAGAAATTTTGGCACTGGTAGCAACTGGCAAAAGCAATCAGGAAATTGCTGAGATTCTCTACATTGCCCCTGGTACAGTGCGGGTTCATGTTCATGCTATTTTACAGAAACTAGAAGTACGCGATCGCACCCAAGCCGCAGTTTTAGCTATCCAAAAAGGATTGGTAGCACCAGAATTATTAATTAATTAGATACATTTTACTAGAGAGGAAACTACAAACTAAATTCCGCTGCGCCATCCTCATCAATTTCTGCATCCTTACCCATAGCAGTAGGTTTAAATTTAGAGCCATGAATTAATTCAGCAAACGCAATTCCTGAATTTTGGTGAAGAATATTCAGCACACTCATAAAATCTCGCACAATTTCCCCTGGTGTAAGTAATGCTTCTGCACCCAAGCGATTAATAATTTCTTGGACAAACTCCTTCAACTCACGATTTGTCAAAGTCTGTTCATATCCAAAATTGAGTGCATGAATCTCAGCTAAACGTTGCAAAAGCGTCAAGATTTCTGCTTCACTCAACGGGTTCAATCGAATTACTGGCCCCAAATACTCCTGAACGCTAGATTGTGCAACAAAACGGCTTTCTTTTGTGCGTCTTTGCCAAGCTTGGTCTGCAAAAAGTCCCCGTTTAGGGTCTTCTAAAAACTTAGTTGTTCCACCAACGACAATGCCAAGATGTTCTGCTTTGCACTGCATGGTGTCGTTAAACATTGCCAGAAGTCGATTATAATTCTTTTCCCGCGTAACTGTAGTAGATATTTGATATAAATGTACGGCTTCATCAACTAAAATTAACAGTCCTTTATAGCCAATGTCAG
Organism: Nostoc sp. NMS7; assembly: GCF_017115085.1. Classification (GTDB taxonomy): domain Bacteria; phylum Cyanobacteriota; class Cyanobacteriia; order Cyanobacteriales; family Nostocaceae; genus Nostoc. The sequence goes on from NZ_JABXKJ010000270.1 coordinate 83,435, forward strand.
CGACAAATTTAGCAAACAGTTTGATATAGTCATACCAACTATCATCATCAATAATGACGCGCACTCCTAAAGCTGCTTTCGCCTCAACTTTAGTAGTAAATTCTCCACGCAACCAGCGCATTGCCGCACTTTTTAAATTATCATCATCCAATCGGTAGCCACGCCAATAAGCGATAATCACGCTCCCAAAATCAAAACCGTGAACTAAGTCTTCAATATATTGAACTACTTCTCTAATTTTCGATTCAACTTGGTCATCAAAACCATCCTCATTCGGACGCATTCCAGTTTCTTTAACCACTTCTTGTTGAATTTTATTAATCCATCCTTCTAAAATAGAGACTAAAGCACCACCATCAGGACGAGTTTTTGTAGCTAGGTGGCTCATTAATTCTCGATAGGTGGCTACACCTTCATTGTTGCTTCCAGCTAATCGGCGTTCCGGGGAGAAATCAGCATCAGCTACTACAAAACCTTGTTCCATAGCGCGGTTGCGAATTAATTGTAGTAAAAAACTTTTCCCGGAACCGTAATTACCAATTATAAAGCGAAATGCTGATACACCTTCTGCAATATCATCGAGATTTTGTAATAGGCTTTTTAGTTCTTTTTCTCGACCTACTGCTATATATTCAACTCCTACTCTTGGTACTACCCCCGCACCAAGGGAATTGATTAAAGCAGTGGAGATTTTTTTTGAGATTTTCAGCTTTGCCATGAATTACATTTGACTTTATTTTAAACGCAGAAGCACGCAGTTGCAAAAAAATTGTAGGTTGGGTGGAGGCTTTGCGTAACCCAACATCCTGATAATCAGTTGGGTTGCGCTCCGCTCCACCCAACCTACGTCTAATGCACTATTTTAGTCTAGACAGTCCACTACGTACATTTCAAAAATCAAATACTAATCCTATATTCACCTTACTACTAATCTGACGACAGCAATAATAATTTAATTTGAGGAAGTATGTCTAGCCATGAGGTCTTCATAGATTGCAATTATTTTTTTGACATGCGTTATATGCTCCTGATAAACTTCTAGACTTTCGGAATCTGAATTAATTATTAATTCACCAATAGTATCACTTGCCCGTTCATTTATAGAATCGATTAATAGATTCGGCATAGTGATATTTGCTTCAGCAATTTTTTTAATAGCAGCCTTGGGATTATCTTGTTCGACTATAGCTTTTAATACTTGTAGCTCATATACTGGGAGATTTTCTAGAAATTTAGTCCATTCTTCGGGTATATTCTCTGATGTATCAACCTCCGAAGTATCGATGATTGCTGAAGATGCAATTATTTCCGAAAAAGCAAACAATTCAATATCATCTTCTTTTAAGTTCTCAGACAAAGGTTTCAGATTTAATGTTTCTATTTGTTGGAGTAATTCCCATACTTGATTTTGCAATGAGTCTCGTTCTTCTTGCAATAATGAAACTTGCCCTTGCAACTGCTGTAATTCAGCTTTTTGTTCTACTAGTTGCGTTTGTGAAGAATTCAGGATGGCTTGGATATTTTCTCTTTCAGTTTTTGTCGCTACAAGCAATTGATTTTTTTGGTTGGTCTCAATTTCTAGCTCTTGAATTGCAATTCGCAGTTCGTATAGTTTTTCTTCTAATTGGGGTTTGAGTCTGCCTAAAAGAGTTAAATTGCTTTCAACTTCTTGTTTCTCTTGTTGGAGTTCGGAAATTTGACTTTGCAACAGGGTGATTTCACTGCGAGATACATTACAATTCGACTCTAGACGGCGTTTCTCGGCTGTGAGGACAGAAAAAGCATTGCTCAATTCTGCTTGATTTTTCTGCAAGTTATTAATTTCATTTTGTCGGCTGCTGATTTCGGTTTCTAACTGCTTTTTTTGTCCGGCAAATGTTCTTAATTCTCGATGTAAAATATCCCTTTGATTACGGCTTTCTGTTACTTGATTTTGCAGTTGTTGTGACTCAGCATATAATAAATTATGATGTTCTTCGATTTGATTGATTTCTCTGACAACACGAGCCTTCAATCCCTCCATATCTTTAATCCGCTTGCGGAGAGAACCTAAAACAAACATTTCATAATTTCTGCGTCGCTTATCTACGAATAATGCTACTGCATAGATAGTAACAGCCGTAATTATACCTGTGAGAAAGGCTTTCTTAAAATCCCAGCTTGGGACAAGGCTAAGTCCAAAACTCACACTAAAGGCAACTATGCCTAAGATTAATCTATTGCTGATCATTACTGATTGCATATTGCTGGTTTTTAGCGTAGTTAAATTATCAGAATAAGTAGCTCTCATCGTAGTTCGTAATTAAAATAGACATAGGAAAATTCTTAATGCTCGGTGTTGGATGTGTTTTTCTTGGCATGAGAAAGTGTTAAATCTGCTTTTAAGAAATCAATAAACTGCCGTGCTGTACGTCCAGAACGACCATTATGGCGAGTTGCCCACTGTAATGCTTGATATTCCAAATCTTCTTGGGTAATATTAATTTCAGCTTGTGTGGCTAGATGTTGTATAATTTTCAAGTAAGTTTTCTGATCGGCTGGTTCAAAGGTCAAGGTTAAACCAAAGCGATCGCTAAACGAAAGCTTCTCCTGCATCGTATCCCAGGCATGAATTTCCTCGTTATCCTTGGGCGTAGGTCTATCCACAAAAAACTCCCGAATTAGGTGACGGCGATTAGAAGTAGCATACACAACTACGTTTTGAGGCCGCGCGGTTAAATTACCTTCTAAAACTACCTTAAGGGCTTTAAAGGCATCATCATCTTCTTCAAAGGAAAGGTCATCGACAAAGATGATAAATTTTTGTGACACACCCCGTAAATGTTCCACAATTTCTGGTAAGTCTTTTAAATCAGATTTTGCCACTTCCAATAAGCGGAGACTGCGTTGGGCTTTGCCCTTGCCGGAGGCATTGCTATATTCATTCAACAAAGATTTCACTAAAGAAGATTTGCCAGAACCGCGACTACCGTAAAGTAATACATGGAGTGCCATCTCTCCTGATAATAAAAACTCTGTATTTTTTAGCAAAGCATCTCTTTGAGACTCGTAACCTACAAGCGCACTCAGCTTAATCGGGTCAGAATACCGAATACCGATAAACTGTCCAGCTTGCCAGCGTAAAGCGCGATATTCTGCAAATAAACCAGAGCCACATTGCCGATAATAAGTTGCTAACTTTTCTACAGCATCACCCCAATTGTCTAATTCTTGGAGATATGTAGCGAATGTCTCTACTCCTACGAATTCTTGCTCTTTATACCACACTACTGGTGAAATCGGCATATCAGCTACGCCTTGTATCCACTCACTCAAACAAGCGCTGCTACATTCATAGAGACTTTGCAATACTTGTAAATCATGCTGAACTCCTGCTACTAAAGCCGAGGGCAAATCTACAAATTCTCGCTGTTGGGCTAGCCTTGTAAAGGGATTCTCAGAAAAGAGAATCTGACTAATTAAATAGTCTTCCCAGTTTTGATTTCTAGCAGCCAAAGCGTGGAAGTAATTGCCGTAGGCTTGGAGACAACCCCGTGCATCGGCATCAGTGTAACGTATAGCTTGCAACAGTTCTATAAATGCTATCCCCACTTCGGATTGCAGAACAGATTGGTACAGTAAAAGTGAGGCTGCTTGGCGCTGGAGATAGTGAATCTTTGTATATGAGGAAGTACTTGGCATTGGCATCGCTTGATTATCCATGAATTAACTGTGTGGTATAGCTAAATAGCTATGGTAAATTGTCTGCTGACCCTGGCAGTAAAGTCAAAGTCTACATAGGTTTTAACAATGAATTTAAGTATAATTGCTGCTTTTGCCTATGGCATATTAGCGATTGTTGGTGGCATTATTGGCTACATTCAGGCTAGAAGTAAGGTTTCACTCTTAAGTGGTAGCATTAGCGGTTTATTACTAATAGTTGCGGCTTATGTTCAACTCCAAGGGCAAACCTGGGGTTCCATTTTAGCAGTGTTAGTTACTAGTGTTTTAGTAGTAGTATTTGCATTTCGACTGGCTAAAACACGTAAGTTTATGCCTGCGGGGTTAATGACGATTTTGGGTGTGCTGGCATTGGCGGTGATGGTGAATCAATTTGTGGCGAATTGAGGGTTTAAGTTTAAACGCAGAGGGACGCAGAGGGAAGCGCAGAGGTACGCGGAGAATTCGCTAGGAATTAATGAAATGCTGTACTTAGTGTAGAATCTGGCCAATCATTCGGTTTGCTTGGGAAGCATAGCCACCGCCAAATAAATTGAAGTGATTCAAAATGTGATATAGGTTATAGAGCGTTTTTCTCTGCTCATAGCCTGCATCTAAGGGAAAGGCTTCGTTATAACCTTTGTAAAACGCTGCGGGGAATCCACCAAACAATTCTGTCATGGCAATATCAACTTCGCGATCGCCAAAATAAGTTGCTGGATCAAAAATCACGGGTTCTCCTGACGCAGTACACCCAGCATTTCCACCCCATAAATCGCCATGTACTAAGGAAGGTTGCACCTGATGCGCCAATAGTTCCGGGATAGCTGCGAGTAATTTTTCTTGCTGGGGAAAATTTCCTCCCCGTCGCCTTGCTAACTGAAATTGATAACCCAGGCGATGTTTAATATAAAATTTTACCCAGTCTGCTGTCCAAGTATTGATTTGGGGCGTTGAACCAATGGTATTGTTAATTTTCCAACCAAAACCTTCGCTATTGCTAGCTTTATGCATTGCTGCCAATTTGCGCCCCATCTCTTCCCACGAATTACTGTTACCGCTACCAAGTTCTAACCATTCCAGCACGATGTAGCTAGAATTCTCAGCTACACCCCAACAAATAGGTTTTGGGAGGCGAATACTAGCTGTTGCTAGCATTTCCTTTAAACCCAATGCCTCAGCCTCAAACATCGCAACTTGGGATGCTTGGTTAATCTTGACAAAGTAGGTTATCTCAGCATTGGAAACAGCATAACCTTGGTTGATACATCCGCCACCAACCGATCGTTGTTGCTGACTCTGGAATTTTTCACCAGTCACCTGGCTAATTTGAGCATCGATTTGAGTCCACATGATTAAATAATTGGAGAGTAGGAGATGAGAGAGATGAGGACGACAAGGAGAATAATCAATGCCCAATACTTCGGCAACGCTCAGTACAAGTGCCCATTCCCCATTTTTAATTTACGGTTTGACGACAACTACACCATAAGCATTCGGGGAAAGATACTCTTTAGCAGCTTGCATCAAGTCAGTTGCATCTTGGCTGTGAATGATCGCTGGGTAGTTAAAGGCGGGTTCCAAATCTCCCACTAAAGACTGATAATAACCATACAAATTAGCGCGATCGCTTGGTGTTTCATTACCAAAAATAAATCTGTTCGCTACTCGCCGCCCCACACGGGCAATTTCTGATTCTGTTACCAACTCGGTTTGGACTTGGCGAATGTGTTGTGCGATCGCATCCTCTACTTCTGCTAAATTTTCCACTGCACATTTAGCTGAAATATAAAATGTCCCTTGCAGCTGATTGCTCATATTGCTCACAGAAATTGAAGAAACCAATCCCCGTTCTTCTCGTAAATCCCTCACCAGTCTTGATGTCCGCCCGTGTCCCAAAATTCCTGCTAAAACATCCAGTCCATAGGTGCGATCTAACTGCGTCATTCCTGGAACTCGCCAAACCATCACTAGCCTTGCTTGCTGGAGACTTTCATCTCTAAATTCTCGACGGACAATTTCTGTAAATGGTGATTCAGTAGGCAGAGACGTGATTAATTGCGTCTGTACTGGAGAGTCCTGAGCTTTATTAGCTTTTGTAAATGCTTCAGCAACGGTTGCAATTAATTCTTCCACGGGCAAATTGCCCACAGCTACAGCAGTAATTGACTGGGGTTGATACCAATTAGCGTGAAAATCCCGCATCTGCTGGGGTTTAAGTTCGGCAATCACCGATTCTGGGCCCAATACTGCACGGCGATAAGGTAACTCATCAAAGGCTGTCTCCATCGCGCGTCTAAATGTCCGGCGCTGGGGATTATCCTCTGAACGCCTAATTTCTTCTAAAACTACTAGTCGTTCACGTTCAAAAGCATCATCAGGAATACTAGCATTAGATACTACATCTATTTGTAGTGGAGCAAGCTCGCCAAAATCTTTGGGCGCAGTGGTTATATAGTAATGTGTATAGTCTTGGCTAGTAGCGGCATTGGTAACAGCACCCCGTTCTTCAATTCGACGTTCAAATTCGCCGCTAGCCAGTCGTTCTGTTCCCTTAAAAATCATGTGCTCTAAAAAGTGAGCCATGCCGTTAATGGCATCAGATTCTACGGCTGAACCAACTTTTATCCATACGTTGAGGTTTACAGCTTCAACTGGCATCTGTTCCGCGATGATTGTTAAACCATTGGGCAACTGATGCAGGGTTGGGGTGTTAAGACGAGGAAATTTCCGCAGGGTTGAAGTCATTGCTACTTGTGTGAGGAGCTATGTTACTTCTTTATCTTATCTGTCACCGAAAATGAAAGAGCGCAAGCCCCTGCTTTCAAGTAGCGATCGCTGTACGCCAAAGTTGCATAAAAGCGTAGCGTTTTTAATGCAAGCCGATGCATTGGCATAGCAAGGCGATGCATTGGCATAACAAGGCGATGCATTGGCATAACAAGGCAATGCATTGGCATAACAAGGCGATGCATTGGCATAGCAAGGCGATGCATTGGCATAGCAAGCCGACGCATTGGCATAGCAAGCCGATGCATTGGCATAGCAAGGTATTGACCCTCTCTCTTGCCCTCTTATCCGACGACTATTGACACAGTGATTCTGCCTGTGCAATGTGTTTTAGCGATCGCTCTCCTGCTTTCCTGAAGAATAATCATACTTTCTAAAACTCCCAGTTTGCCTGTAAAACTATCGTTCTGCGCCCCGAAATGGAATGACCGTGATTTTCAGAAAATGGTGTCAGATTGGCTAGTTTCAGAAGTATATCAGCGTCTCACTAGCAACTAAAAACTTGCGTATGACAATACAGCGATCCGCTATTTTTTTAGGATACAACGAGTTTGAAAACACGCTCTAGACAATCTGTTGGGCTAATGAAAAATTCACCCTCACAAGAACAGCCCCTCTCCCAATTTTGGGAGAGGGGAGCAAATTCTCTAGTTCGCCTTTTCTCAACTTGGGATTCGGGGTTAGGGGATGAGGGCAAAACGCCTTCTCAAAGCAGATTTTTTCTTAAGTTGACACCAATGAGTAATGCTGTGCCCTTACGACAGATATGGTTCAAATAAATGAAAACTGCTGTAGTAAACTTGTTCTCTATTGCTAGGCTGAAACAGCAAATTGCCACTGTTGCAGCTTTTAGGTTTACCAAAAGTGTCACCTACCTACCAACATTGAGTTACGGTACATAGATAACAGGCGCGCTCACTGAATCTGTAATTTTGCCACCGCTAAGGATATAAGCTAATCGGCATTGAAGTTGCATGATCAAGGTGGGCAAGATGCCCACCCCACAAGAATTTGATAAAATTTAATATGCAAATTAGATGTGTTTTAGCTTAACCAACTGCTTCCCATTTTCGCTTTACGGCAGAGGTGGGCCACTCAACGTCAACGCGATACATCTGACCGCTAGGGCTAAAACGCTTCTCTATTACTTGTGTAGGGGCATTGTTCACATAAAGTGATTGACGAAGCGTCCAGTCACCAGGATAAGCACACGTCCCAGCACATTTGGTCGTATACATATAACTCCAAGCATGAACAGTCTTCGTATTAGCTTCAATACATGTACGGTAAGTGATACCCACGGCTACACTTTTAGGCCCTGAACAACGTGGGCTAATAGCAGCTTCAACTGGTGCTAGCACGGGAGTGGAAACCAATAAAGGAGATGCAAACAAAGCTAGCAAGCCAATTGTTTTGGTTAGAGTAAATAAATCCAAAAATGGTTTTTTACACATGACTTTGATGCTTTAGTTTAAGTTGAAAGCTAATTTCAGTTTATGACGTTTTAGTAACAATCAAGCAAAAACTAACGCTAAGACAACCCACCTCATATCTTGCACCTAACCGAACGTGAGTTCGACGGCATTAAAAAACGGCAGGAGGCAGTGCAGGCAAATCTTTTGGTGGGAAAGACAACCTAAAAATTTGCAGTATGAATATCGAATTGAAAGCTTTGAAGATATCACCTTTGATACAGGTATAAGTAAATTAGGTGATGAAGGATGGGAATTAGTTTTTGCGCGTAGGGCTTTGACTGGTGAGGAATATTCGCGTAGAGGAATCAGGGTAAGCGCATCTCAAATGGGATTGACAAAACATACGTACCCTGTTTAATTTTGAGAGTAAGGGTTATTGAAGGTTTCCCAAGCAGCGATCGCCGCCTTTTGCAGGCGAAAACTGAAGTCTACGACATCTTTCATCATTAAGTGCCAGTTTCTCTCAGCTTCGTCCTGAATTACTACCCAAGAGTCTTCTAAGCGATCGCGTTCCTTCACTTTCCTTTCTTCAATTAATTCCCGTGCTTGACGCACAGCTTTCAAATATGTTGCACGGGTGAGAGTACCTGCTGACTCAGCTTCAGCGCGTCTTTTTAGCGCCTCAATCAGCGCTTTGGTTTCGCGCTTCACTTCATCACTTTCGCCAGCCAATTCGATTTCTACTAATTCGTCAGTTTGAGAACTAATTCCGACAATTAGTATTGATTTGTTAGATTCAATTACTGTGGGTTTAAAGGATTCAATCTGGTTAGCAGTCATAGTTAAAACATCCTTAATTACAAAGCTTACTCTCACATAAAAACTGCACCCTATACTAATAATCATTAGTCATTGTTAATTTCACAAAGGAGAAATGACTAATGACAAATGACAAATTAATAAGCTTTTGTTGGTAGTTGTTGCTCTAATTTCAGTAATGCTGCAACTCGCACTTCTGTAGCAGGGTGACTGGAGAACAAGTTACCGAGAAACTGTCCAGAGATGGAATTGATAATTAATAACGGCTCAAATGCTGGATTGGCATTTAAAGGCATCTGCTTTGCTGAGGCTTCTAACCGTTGTAGCGCCCTAGCTAAGGCGCGGGGATTACCAGTTAATCTCGCAGAACCTGCATCAGCCGAGAATTCTCGTGTGCGCGAAATTGCTAGCTGAATAATCGTCGCAGCCACCGGCGCAAGCATTACTGTTAACAAAACTCCCAAAGGATTTGCACCTCTATTGTCATCTCGTGAACCACCGCCAAACCATAGGCTGTAACTCACCATTTGCGCTAAGAATGAGATCGCACCTGCAACAGTAGCAGCAACGGCTTGTGTGAGGGTATCACGATTAATAATGTGAGTGAGTTCGTGGGCGATAACGCCTTCCAGTTCGTCCTCTGGTAATATATTCAAAATCCCTTCAGTGACAGCTACAGCAGCGTGTTCAGGATCGCGCCCTGTCGCAAAGGCGTTAGCACCAAGGCTTGGAACAATGTAAACTTTGGGCATGGGAATGTTAGCGCGATCGCTCAATCTCTGCACCATCCGATAAAGTCCCGGTGCTTCCCTTTCACTCACAGGCTGGGCGCGGTATACTGCCAGCGCAATCTTATCTGATTGATACCACGAAAATAGGTTTGTTGCTGCTGCCAACCCAATTCCGATAATCAACCCACTAGAACCGCCAATTACCCAGTAACTAATTGCGATTAAAAGACCACTTAGCGCCGCTAGCAAAGCAGCTGTTTTCAATTGATTTGTCATACTCTTGCTCTCCTGCTAATGCTGTGTAAATTTTTGAGAAAACAGCATTACTTCAGCTACAGTTTGATTGTATCCAGCTAAATTTAGATATATGGTACAGAAAACCTATTAGATAAGTACGGTTTTCCCACTTAACTTTTATAAACACTAAGTTAGTTGTTTTTAATACTTATCTATTGGTAATCAAATTAAGCTTTATAGATACTAAAAACGCATCTATCTATAGGAATAAATTCTTTATAGCGACCTGACCCGCAACCCCTCTCTTAACTCACGAAGAGGGGAGATAAAGCACAGCTACCGATTGCTATAGTTAGAGTACGCCCAATCTTTAAAAAACAAATATTAAATTCGACCAAAAGCAAAAATGGTATGCTTAATTTAAAGTCAAATCAATGGCGATGGAGCTCGCCAAAACCGCCTTTCCAGTGCAGGTTAAATTAATAACTGGAAGGCTGATGGCTCCTACTTTCCTCACTGACTGCGGGAGAGTAGGGCTTGGCTAAATGCATTACCTGACTCCCCTGTAGAAAGTGTAACTCTACAAATTGCACCTCCAGGAGTCATGGGATGAAACACTTTCGTCAATTTGAACCATTTATTGCCTTACCCCACCTGATTAAGTGGTTGCCTATTTCCATTGTGGTTGGTATTTTTGCTGGAACGGCTTCTGCGGCTCTTTTAGCATCATTGGAATGGGCAACTGATTGGCGAGAATCGCATCGGTGGATCATCGTCTTGCTACCGCTTGGTGGCTTCTTGAGTGGTTGGATTTATCATACATTCGGTCGGACTGTAGAAGCGGGAAATAACCTTTTACTTGAAGAAATTCATAACCCCAAAAAGATTATTCCCTTCCGTATGGCTCCTCTTGTTCTAATAGGAACAGACATCACACATTTATTTGGTGGTTCAGCCGGTCGTGAAGGTACAGCATTACAAATGGGAGCTTCTTTGGCAGACCAGTTAACTAAAATATTACATTTTCAAGGAGCTAATCGGCGGATTTTGTTAACGGCAGGTATCAGTGGGGGATTCGCTTCAGTTTTCGGTACTCCCTTAGCTGGAACGGTATTTGGTCTAGAAGTTTTAGCGATTGGTAAAATTAATTATGATGCCCTTTTTCCCTCTTTAATTGCTGCGATCGTTGGAAATCAAGTCACCTTACTATTGGGTTTGCATCATACCGCATACCGACACGCGCCGTCCATACCGACGCTGACAATTTGGGGGCTAATTTCTGCCATTATTGCAGGTGCAATCTTTGGAATAGTCGCAAGATTTTTTGCTCAAGTAACTCACAAAATCAGTCATTTCTTTAAAGCAAAGATATCTTATCCTCCAATGCGTCCTTTAATAGGCGGTGCGATTATAGCAGCAATTGTTGGTTTGAGTGGCACAACTAAGTACATTGGGCTTGGTATTCCTACTATCGTTGATTCTTTCCACACTCAGCTACCTCCTTGGGATTTTGCAGCAAAATTAGGTATGACGGCTATAACTTTAGGAGCAGGTTTTAAAGGAGGAGAAGTAACCCCTTTGTTTTTTATTGGTGCTACTTTAGGTAATGCTTTGTCCTTGCTTTTGGCATTACCCGCACCACTATTAGCAGGAATGGGATTTGTAGGTGTGTTTGCGGGTGCAGCAAATACACCATTGGCATCAACCTTAATGGGAATTGAACTATTTGGTGTGGAATCAGGGGTATTTATTACTATTGGTTGTGTAGTGAGCTATTTATTTTCGGGTCATTCGGGAATTTACACTTCACAGCGTATCGGGTTGAGTAAATACTCTGCTGTATATTTAGAAGAAGGGGTGACTTTGGCTAATTATGGACGAAAAAAAGTTGAGCCAAAAATTGATTTACCTGATGATGGCGAAGAAGAAAGAAGTAATTCTAAGGAATAATTTTTTGATGCAGTTAATGGATATTTTGAAAAATGAATAATCATGGATTTGGCAAACTAGTTACCTTTCTAAATGAATTGGAACAAGAGAGAATTAGTTACACCTTAGCCCATCATCGGGATGAAACTATTATGGTGAATGTGGCGGTATCTGGGGAACGATGGGAAGTGGAATTTTTTGAGAATGGTTCGGTTGAGGTAGAACGATTTGTTAGCAGTGGAGATATTAATGGGGAAGAGGCTTTTAGTGAGTTATTTGCTATGTATTCAGAGCTAAAAAGTCATTCTATCAAACTTACCCAAAATGCTAAGTTGAGAAGGACAGCATGAAGGCGATCGCACTTCGTCTCAACCGGAAAATTGCACCTTTAATCGGGATATATATAAACTATCAATTCTCACTTAATTTCAAACAAAAAGTTCTTTATGCTTCTTGAAAGAGTTACAGTTTTTGCAACTGCACGATCATAATTTCCATTTACCTGACTATCAATGATTACAGTAGTATTCAAGAAAGCGTCTTTACATTTATTGTCTTCCGACAAAGTTATTTCCATTGTTTCGCAATACTTAATGAACTTATTCGATGTTATGGCAGGCATATCCTTGCCTGATACCTGTATTCTAAGAATATTAAGCATATGGTACTTAAATGGACTATATTTTCCGTCTATGTGTTTCTTTCTAAAGAGTGCATCTAAACGAAATTTTGCATATGCGCTGACGTAATACCCTATTGGATGATGAGCGGATAAAAATATATTCTGTTTAGTTTCATCTTGCAAATTTGCATGATATCTACCTGCATTATGAGCTTGTTCAAGAAACATAGATGCAAAACATCTCATTTGAGACGGTATATCCACTACATCTTCTATCTCAGGCAGTGCAGTACGCTTTTCAAACTTAATTTGTCTTGATATTTTATTGTTTGCTAACCGATATAAATTCTGAAGACTGTCAGCATCAATAGGATAAAAAGAAACGTTCTCAAAAATTTGCATATTTTCAATATTTTTCTTTAAAGTCTCAATTGTTCCCTTAAGATGTTGATCATCAAACCATTTACCAGTTGTAACATAGTACAATTTACATATGGGGTTCCTATTTTTAAAAAGATTACTTTGGTTATATATCAGTCCTATTATTTCGGATTTATCTCGTACCTTATCATTTTCAGGTAATTCTGGATTTTCACTAAAAAAGTCTTGACAGCCTAATAAGAATTTAGCAATATCACCAGCGTCAAAAGTGCTACTGGTTTTGGATTGAACTAAAATAAATTCAACATCTAAATATTTATTTCTTTTCTGTAAATCTTCAAGCTCTTCTTTCGAGGTAATCAAACTACCATTAACAAGAATTGCAATACCATCTAAGGCTTTATCAGTACCACCCCCAACATGGATGTCTTCAAGTGAAAAAGTATCATTATATTCTTTAGATACTATACAATAATTAACAAAATGCTCAAAAACCTCAAATTGTGCTAAGTCTTCACGAAGAGATTGTTCTTGTCTAAAAGCCTTTAAAAAGCCATTTGTGATCCTGTCCATAATTTCCTTATTATTTACACAGATTGAAGTATAGCAAAATACAATTCAGTGTTGAATATTTTAAGTGTAATCGTTGCAAATACAAATAAAAGGTCACTCTGCTCCCAGGTGCTAACTGCATTTGGCTAACAGGTTTGAAAACGGGGATAGCAGCAGTCATAACCAAAATATAAGTAAGCTGAATCTCAATAATTATTTATCAGGTTGCGGTGGATAATACAGCCCACCGTAACCTTTAGATTAATAGATTGAGTTTAACAAAAGCGGCTAAAAGCGATCGCCTTACACCTTAAACTTCTCGGTAATCCGCTTCATTGCCTCTTCCACATTCTCCCGACTATTAAACGCCGAAATACGGAAGTAACCTTCACCTGCAGATCCAAAGCCAGAACCAGGTGTCCCCACAACGTTGACAGTTTGCAGCAACTTATCAAAGAATTCCCAACTGGATAAACTATTAGGTGTTTTCACCCAGACATAAGGTGCATTCACGCCACCATAAACTGATAATCCGGCGGCTGTGAGTTTCTCGCGGATAATTTTGGCGTTTTCTAGATAGAAACTCACCAATCCTTTGACTTGTGTCTGTCCTTCTTCAGAGTAAACCGCTTCGGCTCCCCGTTGGACGATGTAAGAAACGCCATTGAATTTGGTAGACTGGCGACGATTCCACAGTTTCCACAGTTCCACATCGGAACCATCGGCGGCTTTTGCTGTGAGTGTCTTCGGTACCACGGTTAACGCGCAACGGGTTCCGGTAAAACCTGCATTCTTGGAGAAGGAACGAAACTCGATCGCAACTTCCCTTGCACCTTCAATTTCATAAATTGAGTGGGGAATCGACGGATCGGTAATGTAAGCTTCGTAGGCTGCATCAAAGAAAATAATCGAGTTATTAGCTTTGGCATACTCCACCCATGCTTTGAGATATTCCTTGGTTGCAGTTGCGCCAGTGGGGTTATTGGGAAAGCAGAGATAAATTAAATCGACTTTCTTTGAGGGAATTTCGGCGGTGAAGTTGTTATCAGCCGTAATTGGTAGATAAACTAAACCCTCAAATTCGCCTTTATCGTTGGCATTCCCCGTATTTCCCACCATAACGTTAGTGTCCACATACACGGGATAAACGGGGTCAGTAACCGCAATGATGTTGTCATGACCAAAGATTTCCAAAATGTTGCCTGTGTCGCACTTGGAACCGTCGGAGATAAAGATTTCTGAGGCATCTATATCAGCTCCCCGTGCTTGGAAATCTTGAGTAGCAATTTTTTCTCGTAACCAAGCGTAGCCTTGCTCTGGCCCGTAGCCTTTGAAGGTATTGCGATCGCCCATTTCTTCCACAGCTTTAATCATCGCTGTGCGGCAAGCCTCCGGCAGAGGTTCAGTAACATCACCAATGCCCAACCGGATAATTTTAGCATTACTGTTCGCTTCTGCAAAGGCATTCACCCGCCGAGCAATTTCTGGAAACAGGTAGCCTGCTTTCAGTTTCAGGTAGTTGTCGTTAATAGTTGCCATCTGTAGATTATAAAAAACGCCCTCAAACAGCTTACTGCTAATTTATGAGGGCGGGGAGATGGGGAGTGGGCTTGCCGTGAGCGTAGCCGAATGGGGGTGGGGGAGATGGGGGAGACAAGGGGGACAAGGAGAATAACCAATGCCCAATACTTCTCTACGAGAGGCTGCGCCAACGGCTTCTCTACGAGACGCTGTTCGCGAACGCTCAGTACAAGTGCCCCATGCCCCATGCCCAATGCCCAATTAGATATTTATCGGCTGTTTACTATCTCTTGATGTGTAATAACTGTTGCGATCGCCAATTCCTGAGTGGGTAAGGATTCTTGTCCTGTAATCAATCTGGCTCCGCGATTACGGGTGAAATAGTTCCATGCCCACTTAATCATCACTACTAATTTATTGTCAAATTCAATTAAGAAGTAGATGTGAATCAACAGCCAAAACAGCCATGCAAAGAAACCTTTCAGCTTGATAAAACCCAAATCTACCACAGCAGAATTATGCCCAATCATCGCTAAACTACCGTTATCAACATAAGAAAAGGGTGGCAAACTATTACCTGCAAGCCGATGCTGGACTAGTTCTGCTACATATTCTCCTTGTTGTTTCGCTACAGGTGCAACACCAGCTAGCGGTTTCCCATTTTGATGAGAAAAATGTGCTAAGTCGCCAATTACAAAAATATTCGGATGTCCCTTAATACTCAAGTCAGATTCGACGATAATCCGTCCAGCGCGATCGCATTCAACACCTGTGCGTTCTGCTAGCACTTTTCCCATTGCTGAAGCTTTCACACCTGCTGCCCATAATACCGTTTTTGAGGCAATTTCTTTAACTTCATCGCCTTGTTTGAGGGTAACAAGATCATTTTCAATATTTGTTACCAATGTTTTTGTCTGGACAATCACCCCCAACCGCGTTAAAGATGCTTCCGCTTCTTGTGATAATTCTGGTGCAAAGGGTGGCAGAATCCGATCTAGACCTTCTAATAGCAAAATCTTCGCTTGGGATGTGTCGATGTTGCGGAAATCTTCTTTGAGAGTTTGATTTGCTAATTCGGCGATCGCACCTGCTAATTCTACACCTGTTGGGCCACCACCGATAATTACAAAAGTTAACCAAGCACGGCGTTTTTCTGGATCTATTTCTTTTTCTGCGGCTTCAAAGGCCGTAAAAATCCGGCGACGCATTTCTATGGCATCTTCTACAGTTTTCAAGCCTGGGGCGAATTCTTCCCAGTTGTCTTTGCCAAAGTAGGAATGCTTGGCTCCTGTGGCGACAATTAACGTATCGTAAGCTATTGCTTCGTCGCCGACAATCACTTGTTGCGCTTCTGGATCAATATTATTCACCTCTCCCAGCAACACTTTTGTATTCTTGCTCTTGCTGAGTACAGAACGCAACGGCGAAGAAATATCCGCAGGAGATAGCGCACCTGTAGCGACTTGATATAACAGGGGTTGAAATAAATGAAAGTTGCGTTTATCAATCAGAGTAATGTTTACTGCCGCTTTAGCGAGTGTTTTTGCCGCATAAAGTCCACCAAAACCACCGCCAACAATTACTACTTGATGGGGTGGCTTATTGTCAAGTGAATTTACCATAAGAAATATTATCCTGTATTCTGACTATTGTAACTATTCTTAACAAATTTGTATCAAAATTGTCATGATATATTTTGTATTGCTTTTTACATTTGAAGAATGATTACAGTAATCAGAACTACAGGATAAACAGAACTTTTCCAGATAGAGGCGCAGACAATAAGAGTTGGGAATATTTCAATCGCTCTTTGCTTATGTAAATTTATCAAAGGTAGATGTAAAATTTGTGTAAGTTCACTCAGAAGTA
This sequence comes from Nostoc sp. NMS7, assembly GCF_017115085.1. GTDB lineage: Bacteria > Cyanobacteriota > Cyanobacteriia > Cyanobacteriales > Nostocaceae > Nostoc. The sequence continues at coordinate 100,000 of NZ_JABXKJ010000270.1, forward strand.
GTTGATTGTGGTGTTTGTGTCAAACGTGGTGAATGAGTTCGCCGCCAACGGTTAAAGCCATAGATAAAAGCAACAAAAATTAACAAATAGGGACTGTAAACCATTAACCAAATACCCAGCTTGAGTAAGCCAACGGAAAATGCACTCAAGGAGTGGGTAGAGTTGTTCCAAGTTTCCTGAACTTGCAAACTAAAGGCAGGTTGGGGACTGGTGCTAGAAACTGCTGCTTCTAGGTTCAGCGTAATAGTGGAATATGCAACTTGATTTTGTAGGCTTTTGAGTTGGGCATTAATTTGTTCTATTGTTTGGCGGACATTATTCAATTCTTGGGCAACACTAAGCACATCTCTAATCGAACCAGCCCGATCCATAATTTTTTGCAAATTGACTTCAGTTTTTTGCAAATTAGTTAATCTAGCTTGGAAATCTACTAGGCGATCGCCCACATCTTCGGCAGTGATATTACGAGTCTCGACAGTGCCTAATTTAGCTATTTGTTCCAGGGTAGGTTCCAGCAGATTCTCTGGTATCCGCAATTGGATTGTTGCTGTGTAACGCCGACTGTCGTTTTTGGGTTGTTGTTCTTGCAACCCGATCAAATCCCCTTGCTGTTTATTGATAATTTGCGAAACTGCATCAATAGTCTGATCTACAGAGTTGACAGTCAAAGACATTGCTGCCTTTTTAATCAGTTGGGTACGAGAACGGGCTATTGGTGCAGCTTGCGTATTTTGGGAAAGACTGCTTTCACTAGCCGGTGCCATTGCTTTATCTGCCGCGCCATCGGCTGCAACTTGAGGTATAGCCTGATTTGCTGACTGATGAGAAGAAGCGCAACTGGTGAAAATCACCCCTCCTAATAACGCACTCACAAATAAAGCAGATGTGCGCGGCAATTTCATCGAAGTATACATAATCTACCCCCAGATGGATGAAGTTAATCCAAGTATTGCCGATGAAAAACTTAAAGGCTGTATTGTTGCGATTTATGTAACAGGGTTAGTCATTAGTCCCCCATCTCCCCCATCTCCCCCATCTCCCCCATCCCCATCCACTGAGTTAAAATGCGTAAATTCAATGGCTGAGAGTTCATCTGTGGTGACTCAATTTGGGGTAAAATCATAAGTCTGCCAATTAATGACGATGCTTGCTAACAGGAGATGCTTCTATGGCCCGGATGTATTATGACGAAGATGCCAATTTAGACCTTTTGGCTGGAAAAACTATTGCTATTATCGGCTATGGTTCCCAAGGTCATGCCCACGCTCTCAATTTAAAAGATAGTGGTTTGAATGTGATTGTGGGATTATATCCGGGTAGTAAATCAGTCGCAAAAGCTGAAGCAGCTGGGTTAACTGTGAAAAATGTTGCAGATGCTGCCAATGCTGCCGACTTCATCATGATTTTGTTACCTGATGAAGTCCAAAAAACGATTTACAAAAACGAGATTGAACCCAATTTAGAAGAAGGGAATGTGTTAGCCTTTGCCCACGGTTTCAATATTCATTTTGGGCAAGTTGTACCACCGGATAACGTGGATGTGGTGATGGTAGCACCAAAAGGTCCGGGGCATTTAGTACGCAGGACTTATGAAAGTGGGGAAGGCGTACCAGCGCTGTTTGCAGTTTATCAAGATGCCAGTGGTCAGGCACGCGATCGCGCGATGGCTTATGCTAAAGGTATCGGTGGGACTCGCGCTGGTGTTCTCGAAACTACTTTCCGCGAAGAAACCGAAACTGATTTATTTGGTGAACAGGCGGTATTGTGCGGTGGTTTGAGTGCTTTAATCAAAGCCGGATTTGAAACTTTGGTAGAAGCTGGTTATCAACCCGAATTGGCTTATTTTGAATGTCTGCATGAAGTCAAGCTGATTGTTGACTTGGTTGTGGAAGGTGGTTTAGCCAAAATGCGCGACAGCATTTCTAATACTGCTGAATATGGCGATTATACGCGTGGACCACGGATTGTTACCGAACAAACCAAAGCTGAAATGCAGAAGATTCTCAGCGAAATTCAATCTGGGCAATTTGCACGGGAATTTGTTCTGGAAAACCAAGCTGGTAAACCAGGATTTACGGCGTTGCGTCGCAAGGAAGCTGAACACAAAATTGAGGAAGTTGGTAAAGATTTACGCGCTATGTTTAGCTGGTTAAAAAAAGCTTAAGCAAAAAGGGGAGTCCAAGGACTAAAGTCGCGGCTACTCCAGCAAAGCTTGCTTATCGCGCTAGCGCGATAAAGGACTTCCAAATAAAAAAATAAAAATATCCAACTATTTATTGTGGGGTGGGCGACACGAGAGCCTTTGGTTACTGGGCGGGCGAGACGCCCACCCCACAAGTAGTAGTAATTTATTTCTTGGAAGTCCCTAAGTAAGCTGGGGAAATTTACTAGGACTTACGCACAAGTTACGGAATAACGTAGACGCAAACGCGAGTGCGTCTGGTAGAAAAGCGGCTAGGTGCAGAGAAATTAAAACCTTCAATTTACCACAGTTTCAAGAAATCGGTTCATAAACCATTTGGGGAATCAACACTTCGTCTTGTAATTGCCCAATACCTAAAAAGCGAGTCTCTTCATCGTAAACTCGCACTATTTCAGAAACATCGAAAGTTAGAGAAATTCGCTGACCTTGACACCATTTTTGAGCAGATGTTGCTGGTAAAGTCACAGATGACAAATGTTGTAAGGCTGCATCAGGTAGAAAAGGTTGAAATGTCTCAGCTTGGAGTTGAGTTTCTAAGTCTGTGAAAGTGAGACTATCTGTTAAATCGAAACCACTACTTTGGGTGCGGTTCAAAGCCGCAAGAGTGCCACCAGTTTCTAAGATTGCGCCTAAGTCACGAGCGATCGCTCTAATATATGTACCAGAACCACAGGCGATCGCCACATCCAATTCCGGAAAATCTCCTTCTCTCCAGTCTAAAATATCTATCTGAAAAACTTCTACTGTTCGCACAGGAACTTCTACCGTTTTCCCTTGGCGTGCTAAGTCGTAGAGACGTTTACCATCCACTTGGATTGCACTATAACTTGGTGGTATTTGCTCAATCTTGCCTTCAAATTGTGCCAGTGCAGTTTTCACTTCTGCTAAATTCAATCCCGCACAAGATTGAGAAGTGATGATTTCGCCTTCTAAATCATCAGTTGTAGTACGCACACCCAGCCGAATCGTAGCCTTGTAAGCTTTGTTTTCTGGCAGATATTGTAATAATCTTGTAGCTTTACCAAGTGCGATCGGTAACACCCCAGTAGCTGCTGGGTCTAAAGTTCCTGCGTGTCCCACACGTTTGAGGCGCAACAATTTTCGCACCCGCGCCACGCAGTCGTGGGAAGTCCAGTCAAATGGTTTGTTTAAGTTGAGAAAACCTTGAAATAACACAAAATCAATCGTTACAGCTTCTAAATTCTATAAAATACTCATCAATATAATGCTCAAAACATCAATATTCAGTATTTAATACTTTATAAAGCATTAATTTATACGCATTAACCAAGCTCAACAGATACTCTCAGCGCCTTTATGGAACAGCTGATCATCAAAAAACTAAAATGGTATATATCTAGGACTTACGCATTGACAATAAATAGTAAATATGTGTAACGTGAAAAGCCACATCTTTCGTAGGGGTTTAGCATTGCTCATAGGTGTCAACTTAAGCGAAAAATTGCTTATCTCTTGGCTTCCATGCCCGCCTGGAACTTTAGTTCCAGGCTAATAGCTAAAGTCTACTAAAGTAGACTAAAGATTTTTAGGATTATTTAGTCATCTAAAGATGACTTTCGGTATTAGCAAGGAACTTCAGTTCCTTGTGGGACATAAGTTTTACGTTAAGTTGACACGTATGAGCATTGCTAAACCCCTACAATATGGTTTATTTACGATCAAAGGATAATTAATAAAAGCCTAAACCTCAAGATCGTTAATACACATCATGATGAATTTGTACAGTGCGTAAGTCCTATTCCACAACCACCCGATCAGGTTTCCATGTGGTTCCCCATGACTTTTAATTCGGAGTGGCGATGCCATGATATAGACAACTCCTTCAACCAGTTCAGCTTTTCTTAAATGCGGCATTGCTTGATAGCGACGCTCAAATTCGCAGCGAGATAAGCGATCGCCATTTTCCAAAGGTAAAACTGAAATCACTTTTTTAGGAGTTGTAGCCATCCCTTTGTCCTCTTGACCCAAATTGTCCAAACTGAATCAAAGTATTCTAATTCGTCTATGAATGAGCAGGGAGTGTCAAATAACTAAAAGCCCACACTGTACCCGATCAAGGTGTCAATGTGGGTAATTTATCCCTATAACACGAATGATAATCTAGCGGAACATACTACTAACTGAAGTATCTTCATGAATCCGCCAAATAGTTTCTCCTAACAGATTAGCTACTGACAGCACCACTAGTTGGGGAAAGCGATCGCTTTCTGCTATGGGAATCGTATTTGTGACAATCACTTCCTCAAACAAGCCACTGGATAACCTTTCTATCGCTGGTGGAGAGAACACCGCATGAGTTGCACAGGCGTATACCTGACGCGCTCCTTCTTCACGCAGTAATCGCGCCCCTTCCGCGATCGTGCCTCCAGTGTCGATCATGTCATCCACTAACACTGCCGTTTTGCCTTTAACATCGCCGATGATATTTAACACTTCGGCAACATTATGTGCCTGACGACGTTTGTCAATAATTGCCAGTGGAGCATCATTCAGTTTTTTCGCAAATGCCCGAGCTCGTGCTACACCGCCAACATCGGGAGAAACAACTACAAGGTCTGGCAGTTGTTTGCTTGCTAGATAATCCAGCAATACTGGCGAACCGTAAACATGATCAAAGGGGATATCGAAATAACCCTGAATCTGAGCCGAGTGTAAATCCATTGCTAAAACGCGGTTGGCACCTGCTTCGGTGATCAAGTTAGCAACCAGCTTGGCAGTTATTGACTCTCGTCCTGCCGTTTTGCGATCGGCGCGGGCATACCCATAGTAGGGAATTACTGCCGTTACCTGTCGCGCCGAAGCTCGACGACAGGCGTCAACCATAATCATTAATTCCATCAAATGATCGTTTACGGGTTGACAACATGGCTGGATTAAATAAACATCACAACCCCGAATCGATTCTTGGATTTGAACGTAAAGTTCTCCATCCGCAAATCTTTTGCGAATCATTGGCCCCAAGTCCATACCCAGATAACGAGCGACTTCTTGAGATAGTTGTACATTGGCAGAGCCAGAAAACAGCCGCAGGCGATGATTCTCGTTCAGTCCTGTTGCAGATGGTTGCACTTTGAAAGTTGCAGAACTGAGCACAGCAGATCCTCTATGTGCATTCATAGCAATATTATCATTAAAGATTTAATAGATTTAACTGAGAAACTGCCTAAAAAAACATCTGTGAGTTTTGTTGAAGCTTTCATACAAAATTAAAGCATTTTTCGATGAAATTATCATTCGCCAAGTGTCTAATTTTCTCAGGTTTATAAACTATTGATAGCTTAACGGACATCAAGACCGTCCACTAGGTCTATAGTTAAAATTTTTTGAGTTGAGGTAAATAACCCAATTTCTCAAAGATTGGTGTGCTAGATAGCTTCTGCTAACTACCTCATTTATAACTTAAGTGATATTCAACTTTGTTCTCATCAGAGTATAACACTTCTATCTAAGTAGTAAATATGTAGTTTATTATTCAGATATTTACGCATTGACAAAAAACGATATGTCTATAATCCTCTACAATTGGACATAATTTACTCACGTATAAGTTTTTAGATAAAGATTTAATAAAGTTTACATAAAGACTTTATGAAAATAATTTTTTATATATCAAAACATTACTCAACAAAGGTACTATCAACTAGGTAAAAAGTTGTAAGTAATTTTACTAAGATAAATTTTAATAAAACCCAGGAAACTTGTTCAATCTAATTCTCGTGACACAGGGAGGCGACAGGCATACTTATGGACTCTCGGCGTACTTCAGTAATAGAAAAATCTTTAACTAGTTCCCAGAAGTTGGCGTACTGTTTAGCTGCAATGCGACCGCGACAATGGACAAAAAACCTGGTGGTGTTTGCAGCACCGTTGTTTGCATTTAGCATCAATCTGCAATCTCTGCTAGGTAGCCTATTGGCATTGGTATTATTTTGTTGTGCATCAAGTAGCTTCTATTTAATTAATGACATTGCAGATGTTGAATCTGACCGTCAGCACCCTGTCAAGTGTAAGCGGCCAATTGCTGCCGGATTAGTCAACATCCGTGTTGCTATTGGGATGGCATTGGCGCTATTAGGTAGTGCGCTGATTTTTGGGTGGTTGCGATCGCCCCAGTTGGGTGCGGCCATAACTGCATACGCCGTGTTGCAGATCGCCTATAATCTGCGACTAAAACGGATGGTGATTTTGGATATAGGGGCGATCGCTACCGGATTTGTTCTCCGAGCCTATGCCGGTGCTGCTGCTACCGGCATCGTTTTATCAGCTTGGTTTTTACTTTGCACTGCGATGCTAGCGCTATTTTTGGGTATTGAAAAGCGCAAAGCAGAACTGCGATTAGCACAAATAAAAGGCAACAAACCTCGCTCTGTCCTCAAATACTATTCCTTGCCTCTGCTGGGTCGCATGGAAAATGTTGTCACCACTTGCACAGTTGTTACTTATGCTCTTTGGAGTGCTGGTCCCTATCTACATGGGGCGCACACCTCATGGATGTTACTGACTTTGCCCTTCGTATTGTATGGCATTTTTCGCTATCAACTGCTGAGTGATCCCCAAGACATTGCTAATTACGGCGACAACCATCCAGAGCAAGGTGGACGTAGTGAGCGCCCGGAAGAAGTTTTATTGAAAGACTTGCCGATACTAGTCACAGTTATTGGTTGGATTCTCACCTGCTTTGTGATTCTTTGGCTGAAAAGCCAAGGATTAATCAAATAAAGCTTCCAGAATAAGACACCAGTACTAAGTCTGTGTAATGAAATTTATAGCTGTTTTATCTAACAACTTCTATGGATAGTTTTACCCTTGCTAAGGAGATGAAAATACCTTGTCAAAAAATGTCTGGGCTTTCTGCCCTAAAAACGCGCTATCGTCCATTTCTCTGTCCTCTTGATATGGTTCTTGCCAAGATTCCAGAAGGTGCGCGTCTTTATGATATTGGCTGTGGGACAGGAGCATTACTTTATTTGGCTTTAAAGTTGCGCTCAGTAAAAGTAGCTCATGGTTATGATATTTCTCCAGAAGCTGTGAAAGCTTCTGCGGCTTTTGGAATGAAACCTGACAAATTCCAGGTTATGCATTTGCCTCCAGAAGAAACACCACCAGATTTGCATGGATATGACACTGTAACCATGATTGATGTTCTGCACCACATTCCGGCAAAACTACAGGACGATTTTCTCCGTAAAACAATTGCACAGATGGATTCGGGAGCAAGGCTGATTATTAAAGACATTGAGGCATCTAAAATTCTTGGGTCTTTTATGAATCAGCTTCATGACTTGTTGCTGGCCAGAGAATGGGTTCACCAACGCCGAAGCAAGGATATTGTTCAGGTTTTGCAATCAATGGGAGCCACAGTCAGCCGGCCAGTGATCCGTTGGAGTCTTTGGTATCCACACTTTCAAATTGTGATATTAGTACCTTAAGCTATGACGGCAGAAAATTTGACGGAATTTATCGATGAGAAATCCGACATCTGTTTTCAGAAAACTCTTTAGTATTTTTGCCTCGTGGAACCAACTAGGTTTTAAAAGGAACCACCACAGACTACCACGACGAGCTTATACACTGGCAAGCATCGAAATTGACTGGCTAAAAACCTGTAGGATTCAAGGTATAATTTTAGATTTAGATAACACTATTGTGTCGGAAGATGACCAGTACCTATCTCCTGATGCAGAAGATTGGATTATGCAAGCAAAGTTAGCCGGATTGCAATTTTTTATCCTTTCAAATGGGAAACGTCGCTATCGCGTTAAATATTGGTCTCATCGTCTTGATATTCCAGCGATCAGTCCAGCGAAAAAACCCTTTCCCCGTGCATTTCGACGGGCAATAGCTTATATGCACTTACCAGCCAAACATATACTTGTCGTTGGTGATAGTTTACATACTGATTTTGCCGGCGCATTATTTAGTGGATGTGCCTACATCCAAGTTGCCACTCTTCCGCACCCGCTCCGATGGTGGGAAAAACTTGCTGGCAGATGGGTGCAAATACCTTATCCATCTGGAGCAGAACTTTGGAATTTTGATGGTGCTGCTGATTATAAGAGTTTCTTGTAAATTGCTCTTTTATCAATCTCAAAAAATATTACCTTGTCAAGTGAGTAAATTTTCCCTATGAATAACCCAATAGTTTTTAGTTTATTGATTTTAATTACAGTGGGGTTAAATACACTCGCTCAAAATCTTTTGAAACTAGGATCAGGACAAAACCCGTTAAATATCTATTTACTGGGAGGAATTATTAGTTATGGTCTGAGTGCGGTTTTTTATGTAGTAGTTTTAGGTAAATTGAATTTATCTGTTGCCTATCCAGTAATAATAGGTTTAACAATTATAGTCACAATGATCACTGGTGCTGTAATTTTGCGAGAAAAAATCTTATTTTCCCAATGGTTAGGAATGGGTTTGATGTTAAGCGGTATTGGGGCAATTGCTTTAGGTAAACATTGATTATTTGAATAAGAGTAAGCAAAAGTGCCAGAGACGGACATAAAACCCTTTATCGTTGCATCAGTCATAGACTAAAGAGGAGACAAAATTATGATTAGAATCCAAAATCAGAAATGGTCGAGATATTATCTATCTATTTTCATAGTGATAATTTTGGGCGCTTTTCTGCGCTTTTTTATGTTGGCAAACCAGAGTCTTTGGTATGATGAGGGTTTGAGCTTAACTAATTCTGATGTCTCGACATTTCAAGAAAGCCTTTCGAGAGTTAGACACATCGGAAATAGTGATAGATTTCAACCACTATACTTTATAGTTCTGTTTTGGTGGCGTCAGGTATTTGGTGAAAGTGAATTTGCCCTTCGCTCACTCTCTGCTGTTTTAGGAATTGGTTCTACTATCGTTATATTCTTCACTGCTTTGCGGATATACGGCAAAAAGCACGCCTTATGGTCTCTGCTAATCATGACATTCAGTTCTTTCTGTGTTATTTACAGCCAAGAAGCAAGAATTTATGCCTTCGCAACCTTTATAGCCTCACTTCAATTATATTTCTTTAGCAAGGTATTAGTTAAAAATAAAGATAATCAAAGTACTTCAATATGGCTGTTTAGTATTTTTACTGCTTTAGGACTTTTTAGTAACATTACTATGTGGTTTTTGACTACAGCCCTATGTCTATCTCATATTGCCATCTATAGAAACTTCAAGCAATGGCTGCAATGGTGGCTTCCTGCTGTGTTTTTATCTTTACCGTCAATTATTTATCACCTGACTTTACCTGGAGCAACTGATCCCGAAACCATTAAAATTGCTCGTTCGGGATTACCGATAATCCAAAATATTCTTTTTGTGTTAGATGGACTTTTAGTGGGGACAACGTATGGACCTTCAATGGAGCAGTTGCGCGGTAATGATAAAGTGCAGGTTATGCTTAATTACTGGCCTCAGATGCTTTTATTGTTGATTGTTGGTACTGTAATTTTCTTGGCTTTAGTAAGAGTTTTATTGATACACAAAAAAAAGAGCAGAGGGCAACATCCTGATTACTTCTTTACTTCTGTTTTTGTCATCGCATTTTTGCTGGGACTGCTCTTAGCTATAGTCGCTAAAACTAATTGGGTACCACGTCACTCTTATTACCTTTGGTTACCACTTGCCATGCTTATCCCATCAGTTTTGAGTCAAAGACCTAGTAATGGTTCAAAGCGTTATGGAGTGTCTCAGTTAGCTAAAATTGCTGTGATCTCTCTGATAGTTCTGAATATTTATTCTCTTTCTAATTACTACTTCGATAAGAACTATGAAAAAGATGACTATCGCTCTGCTGTCCAGTACATAATAAAAAATCGATCGTCTTCTACAAAATCTGTATTTTTATATGGCAATCCCAGATTATTTACATATTACGGTGACAATCTAAGTCTGGATGGAAGGAAGTTAGGGGATCAGTTAGTAAACCGGATTAAGAATGAAAATTTTGCAGGAGATATTCAAAAATTAACAAATAATGTGGATACAGTTTTACTCGTAGTTAATCGTGATTATCTATTTTCCAAAGAATTGATTGAAAAACAGATGAGTGATTTGTATAAACTGGATTCTGAAGTTAGTTTTGCATATTTCAAAATCTATCGTTTTCCCAGGAAGAGAAATTGAACTGAGGATTGGGAACTCTGGGAGCATCTCAATGAGTGTAAAAAGCCTTGTAAAACCTCACCCCAACCCTCTCCGTGGGTTCGGAGAGGGAGCAAGAATCTCGTTTCTCATCTGGTATATTTGCTTTCACTGAGATGCTTCCAGGACTCTTAAGTTATACAGTATCAAACAACCTTGCTCTGGTGGGGATGTACCCGTTGGGTATAGTAGAATATTGCCGCAGGTAACTGTCCGTCGCCTCTTGGACTTAATCTTTGTGGGTGACTTCCTCCTCAGTCGCTACTACACTCAATCAATCGCTCATGCAACCACCTATTACAGTTGGCACTGTCTTGCAAAACCGTTACCGGATAATTCAAATTCTCGGACAAGGAGGATTTGGTAGAACCTATCTGGCAGAAGACCAGAGGCGCTTTAACGAACTTTGCGCGATTAAGGAATTGATTTCAACAGCAACGTCGACTTTGGCTTGGGAGAGGGCACAAGAGCTTTTTCACCGGGAAGCTGCAATTTTGTATCAAATAGAACACCCACAAGTACCTAAATTCCGGGAAAGATTTGAGCAAGGCCAAGGTTTATTTTTGGTGGAGGACTACGTTGCAGGTCAGACGTACCGAACTCTGCTGGCTGAACGTCAAGCTGTGGGTCAAACTTTCACAGAGGCTGAAGTCTTGCAGCTGATAGAGTTGTTGTTGCCTGTTTTAGAGCATATTCACAGTCGAGGGATTATTCACCGGGATATCTCGCCAGAAAATATTATTTTGCGAGATAGTGACGCTAAACCTGTGTTAATTGATTTTGGGGTGGTTAAGGAATTAGCGACACGTTTACGATCGCCAGAGAGTGCAATGCCAGAAATCACTGTGGGAAAATTAGGCTACTCTCCTAGTGAACAAATGCAAACAGGGGGGGCTTATCCTAGTAGTGATTTGTATGCTTTAGCAGTCACAGCAATTGTTTTGCTGACTGGTAAAGAACCAAGGGAGCTATTTGATGAAAATCAACTAACTTGGAATTGGCAGCGATGGGTAAAAGTTAATCCGCGATTTGCCTTGGTTTTGAATCGAATGTTGAATCATCTACCGAGCGATCGCTACCAAAGTGCTGCTAATGTATCCCAAGCACTGCAATCTCTGGCTCAACCCAGTGTTTCTACTCCCGATGTATCAAACTTGCAAACAATGGCTGTTGGTCGCCGTCCTCAGCTAGTACGACCAGCAACTTCGCCCAGGAAACAACCCGATCCTGTGATTCCACCAAGTTCCACTAGCTCAGTCTTGGATAATCCCTTAGCAATCGCCGCAATTGGCAGCGCTGTAGTAATCATCGCGGGATTTGGTTCTTGGGCGCTGGTAAGTTCCATCCGCAGTCAGCCGAAAACACCACCAACTGAGACGCTTCCACAAAATTTCCCTTCACCAGTAATTTCTGGTGGTACTACATCCCCATCCACACCCACACCCACTAACGACCAACCTGTTGTATCTACTAAGCGCCTCAATCTGGGAGTATCTAATAACACAGCCACGGTTCAAGATAGTATCAAAACAAATCAAATAATCCGGTACACTTTTTTTGGTCAGGAAGGTGACAAGTTAACTGCGTTTATTGACCCAGGAAGCAGCGTTTTGCTCACAGTCTTAAGTCCCAATCAACAACCAATTAATCCTAATGCCCAGCAAGTAACATCTTATGAAAGCCCATTACTGGTTACTGGTAGATATACTATTGAGTTAACACTGGTTTCAGGAGTTGCCGAAAGCAATTACAATCTCAATGTTGTATTAGAAAAACCAGTCAAACCAACACCTATAGAAACACCGCTCGCAATTCCAACAGAAACACCGATCGCTATTCCGACAGAAACACCGATCGCAATTCCAACAGAGACACCGATCGCAATTCCAACACAAACACCGATTCCAATTCCGACACAAACACCCTTCCCAATTCCTCCGAGTGGTGAAATGCCAACTTTCCCGCCGGTTGATGGAACACAACCATTTTCTGGCCAAAGAAATTAATGTTAAACACACTACTGATTACTGGAACTGATACCGAAGCTGGTAAAACTGTTTTAACAACAGCATTAGCAGCCTATTGGCAAAAATATTACCCGCAGCGTAGCTGGGGAATCATGAAACCGATTCAATCGGGAATTGGCGATCGTGAGTGGTATCAAAAGCTATTTACACTAGAACAAACCGCAGAAGAAATTACACCTTTATACTTTCAAGCACCTTTAGCCCCTCCGATAGCAGCAGCACGGGAAAATCGCCGAGTAGATTTAGCAGTAGTTTGGCAAGCTTTATCTAAATTGCGATCGCATCGTGATTTTGTGCTTGTAGAAGCCTTGGGAGGGTTAGGTTCGCCAGTCACAGAGGAATTAACTGTAGCCGATTTAGCCGGAGAATGGCGTTTACCAACGGTATTGGTAGTACCCGTTAGATTAGGTGCGATCGCTCAAGCAGTGGCGAATGTAGCATTAGCTAGACAATCGCGCGTCAATCTCAAAGGCATTGTTTTGAACTGCGTACAACCCCGAACGGATGCAGAAATAGCCGACTGGACACCACAGCAATTGATTCAATCACTCACTAACACACCAGTTTTAGGCTGTTTGCCCTATTTAGATAACCTGACTGATTTAGATAAACTTGCTCAAATAGCATCAGATTTAGATTGGGAAACACTGACACTTTAAATTGGGCATCTTTAATTAAATAAGACATGAGCAACTGATGGTAGGCGTGCGAGTAGCAACGGATGCTGTTGGCGAAATATTTCTTAACATTGCCAAGCAAGGAAGCGCGATGTCTG
>NZ_JABXKJ010000254.1 GCF_017115085.1 Nostoc sp. NMS7
CAATCCGGTGTGACCCTTTGTATCCTCTTATTTTTCTTCCTATCCCCTATTTATTCAGCGGATACATTTTCCATCTGTTCATATAATATATCCGCTCTCGATTGAAGCAAGCTAGCATCTTCATAATCTTCTGATAAAACCGCATCATCTGCTAGATTATTCAATTCCTCTACTGTTTCTTCAAGCTTTACGTATACTCGCAACAATGCGTCAAGTGTTGTTTGTTTCAACTCGGTACTACCTCACATTGTAAAAATTATTCCACAGAACCTCACAAATCTCATTTTTATTGCTGTTCGAGCCTAAAAAACGCGATCGCACTTCCCACCCATCAACCCTTTTTTTTGCTTATATAAAATCCGTATCCCAGTGACCCCCCGTTCGAGGGAATTGAACCTCGTGTTTGTTCCCAGTCAGTTCGTTCCCAGAATAGGGAATTATAAAGGGTAGCTCCCCAGGAAAAACCCCATGAACACCTCAGAATTTTATCAGCAAGCCCGTGCCATGTCCGATCAAATTGAGCGAATAAACGAAATTACCGACTGGATGAAGTCAAACAGAGAAAAGGAATTTAATCAACCCATACAACAGGTAGCTCCGCCCCAAACTTCTGAAACTATCGCCACACCAAAAAACAAATACGAAACGCTGACCCCCGAAAAGATAAAGCAGCAATTCGAGTTACACGGCGAAGCGTTCATTGAAGAAACTCTTGCAGAATTGGGTAAACTTTACCCTGACCAACCGCATGAGAATAAAACTAAAACTTTACCCCCTCCACCACTACCAAAAACACACGAACAAATATTAAAGATGGTCAAGGGTGGCTACTCAAATGAGGACATCTTGGCACGTTTCGAGAGTTAAACTCAATGCCCAGAAAACGAAAAGAATTAACCCCCGAAACTGTAGAAAAACTTCGGGGGCTGAAGTTAGACACCAACATTCAAAGCATTAATGAATTCCGCCCCCGAACCTTCTGCGACCTCGCAGAAGTCAAGCGACAGAAATTAGAAAAAAGGGAATTAGCACGGCAGAAAAAGAAACTTGCCTCTGCTAAGAAGCCCGTTGAAATTATTAAGAAGCCCCCAGAAGAAAAGGGGTGGACTCCTGCGAAGATAGAAGCAGCGAGGCAACGAATTATGATAAATAAGCCTTGGCTTCATAGCACAGGTGCTACAACACTTTTGGGCAAGAAAATATCATCACGAAATTCGTTTAAGCACGGGCTGTATTCCAAAGTTATCGCCAATTCGCCTTTAGAGTCTGTAGAGATATCAGTGACCCCCGAAGATGGAGAACTAAGATTAGATATAAAGTATACCTCTATTCAAGAGAACAAGGCTACGTAAGAATAGCTAGAATCCTTCTATTACAGTACTTTTGTGGTATTTTAAAAGCTAAATCATGGTGGTATAATAGAAAAGCCTGTACTATAAAAAGCACAGGCTTTTGTTTTTTTGAATTTCATATCTAAAAAAATAAAAAAAAAATGGAACAAGTGACCGAGAATATCGAATTAATTCAATACTGGGCAACTTTTTTATCATCAGGTCTTAGTATCCAAACAATGCACGAGATACAGACCCCGAAAAAGATAATAATCCCTGATGAGAAAATAACAAAAATAGATCCTGCAACCTGGGAGATCATTGCTAATTCTGGCAATTGCTTCAAAGAAAGAAAAGTGGGGATGGAACTAACTGATGAGCAGATAGCTAGCCTTGAATTATTAGGATTACCCCCAGAGGCTAAATATCAACCAACAAATGAGCCTGCCCCGAAAGAGCTAAAGTGTATGACAACCCATGCCCCCTTTGCATACTCAATAGTATTAGGGAAGAATGACGTAGAACTTAGAAGAAAGGTCACTAATCATCGGGGCTGGACTTTGATTCAAGCGGGATTGTCAAAAGATTCAGATGAAGCTTTTGAAGAATTCAACATCAATTCCAATGTCGAAAGAGGGTGTATCATCGGTGCGGCTGAATTAGTAGACTGTGTGAAAAACGAAGCTGTCTATTGCTACTTCTTTGAAAATCCGATTAAATTTGACAAAAATATCCCTATTAAGGGTAAACAGTGTCCCATCTGGGGAGCTACGTCTGCATCTGAGCAAAAAGCCTTCGACTTGGCGTGGAATCAAATAGAACACTAGAAGTCTTTGGGGTGAGGAAATCTCCTCACCTTTAATCAATTTAATAAAAGGAACAAAATGGTAAAAAGAATAAATTACGCTTTTTCATTAACTCAAGACAAGGCATACCTAGTGGCTTGCGGTAAAATTCCTGTGACAATCTGCAATGAAGATTACGAAGATGCCAATCATTTTATTATTCACGCCTGTTCTTACGAAGATCCTCTTGATGAAAAAGAGGGAAATCAGAACTTATTGAAAGCAGGATTCCCAAAAGATATTGTCGTCAATAATTCAATTATTGCAACAGCAAAAGCAAATATCTTTGAGTACGACGATAAACGATTCAAAGTAGATGCAATGCGTCACGGGAAAGGCAGTGACCTAAATATCTTTAGGGTTCAATATGAATGGGGTGATGAGCCTGTATACGGCTATGAGTGGCAAGATATAGTAATGCTGCCCAAACCCATATTAAATATTGCAGAAGATGCCGAAGATGGCATGGTGTGGGAAACAGAATCACCTTTTGAGGTGATGTGTTTTAGATTGGCTCTAAATGAAAGGTTAACTATATCTGGACAAAATTAGTAAAGTATTTTTGATAAGGAACTACATGGCACACCACGAATAGCGATGAGACTCAAAAATTCGCCTCTATCTAGCATATTTTACAGGGTATGGATTCATACTCCTTAGTATTTTCAAGGGCAATTCCGGTCATCCTGACGGGGCTATTTTGGCATCCTTGCCAGTCTAGAAGCCTAGCCACTCCCTAAAATCCTAAGTGCGATCGCATCCTCCCAATTGCCAACAAGAGGAAATGCGATCGCATTTCTTAGACCGCATATTTATAGTAGTTAATTGCTTTTAATTGATGCCGATACTTATCAATCTGGATCTAATCCCCGCAGCGTACCACACGCCACCTTTGGAGGTGGTTAATCCTACTTCATTCAATTTATCAGCTATTTTCAAATAGCCCAATCCCTCACCCCGTAGTTGTGTAGCGAGTCTCATTGCATCTTCAGTTTTGGCTCTAGCCTTATTCATTGATACTGTTCGCGCTACTTTTCCGTTTTCATGTCCCTGAGATTTCCTTACCGATAGTGCCGACTTCGTTCTTTCGCTTATTTGCCTCCTTTCCTCCTCTGCCATCATTGCCCAGATATAAATTTCTAGTTGCGTCATCTTTGGGGATGAAGCTATCAGCAAATCTGGCGTATTGGTTCCCCAAGCATATTTTTGAGTAAAGCCAGCTACGTGATACATTACGCGAGAGAATCTATCAAGTTTCGCCACCATAATTTTGCTACCATTCTCTTGAGCCAATGCCAGACATTGCAAAAATATAGGTCGTTCCTTTGGGTCTACCTTCCCGCTAATTGTCTCCTGGAATTCCCCGATAATTTCTAATTCTAATTGTTGGGCTACCTTCCTACATAAATCTAATTGGGCTTCCATCCCAAGCCCTGATTTCTCCTGTTGATCTGTGGACACGCGGCAATAAATTACTACCGTGTTTGTGTCGATATTTTTTGATTTTTTGACTGTAGCCATTGGCTTGTAGTAGTCTAAGGGGCGATCGCACCTAATCATGAATTACCAAAGATGCAAACGTAGCTACCTTCAAGATTCGCTCCACTCAAGAAACTTAACCTTCATTTCTTCGTGTTCTGGTGTCCCTACTTTATATCCCCAAGTCTGTGTCACCACCATATCAATGTTATGTCCCTCTGCTAATAAATAATTAGCATTGATAAATTTATCAGTCTCGTTTATTTCGCTTGCATTCTGTGTCTGGTCGCCTTCACAGAGGGCTACTAATTCTCTAAGTTCTGCTAAATATAATTGTCTTTGGGCTTCGCTAGCCATTGCCCACTTCTGGTTAATCCGCCTAATTCTGTATTCTTTCTCAGCCTTAGCATTTATCTTTTTAGTCTCTGTTTCAATCTCAAAATCAAGTAGCTTGGATTCCCCAATTAATAATGCAAAGCTTGAAGTAACTATGCTTACTCCTAATAGAAAAAACTTTTGAAGCTTCAAATCATCATAGTTAGCGGCAATCTTTTGAGCTTTCTTTTTATCAATTCCATAAGGTAGTTTTGGTTCATTTTCGGTAAGAATAAATATCTGATTATATTCCTGTCCAAACTGCCCTTGCTCTTTCTGGTTCCAAACCTCAAAGCTTTCTAAATTACCTGCAAATGCCCCAAACAAGGAACCAATTGACACACATCCTAGAAGAATAAATCCTATTTTTGATTCATTTGATTCACTTAGTTTTGCCATTTCTTACACTCAGATATAGGGAAGCTGTAATAAGAGGGATAGCTATAAGTGTTATTGCCTTTGTAAGAATATTTTGCAAATCAAAATTTATATAAATCTCGAATAAATCCCAGTAACCGCCGATCCACCCGATAAAAATAGAAGCACCAATAATTACTGCAATACTCTTCTCATTCTCTGTTAGGGCAATGATATAAAAGCAGTACAAGAGTATTGATAATCTGAGTAAAAGAACTGGGTAAAAGAAGGCAGGATTAAGCCTCACAAAGAATGCAAATGCACAACTCACCCCAGCATACAATGCAAGCTCATTAAAATTTTTCAGGTGGCGTATCCTAATCTAAAAAGTATTGTTGTTTAGGTTATGCCCCAGCTATTATTCTGAGGCATAACTATTAGTCATTGCTTGTGAAAGCCGAGTCTACAAAAGCTTTTAGTTTCTGTTTTCTCTCGTTGCCAAATTCCATCTTGGCTTGCTTGGATTCAGAGAGAATCTTCTGATTACTAGCTAACAATTGGAATTCCACATCAATGATTTGGCTCTCATTACCAAATACCGAATCTTGATAGTAGTTAGCATAGGCTTGACTACGCTGCTCAATCAGAGAATTCCTCACATTAGTTCGATGCTCTAATTTAGTAGCCTTCCCACCTCCCCTAGCCATCGCTATAAAAATTTATGCTGTTTCCTGATCAATCCTTTCTTGATGTCGGAGTGCAGCTTTTGTCAAGTTTTTATGGAACTCAGCCAGCTTAATATCTGCCTTCAAAAGTTGCGAGGTCAATTTGATTAATTCAGGCAACAACTTGGAATTGCTGGAGAGCATATCAGCTATCTTTCTCATAATCTTAATGTTCTCAGGATTCGCATCTTTTAGGCTCACTTGTCCCAAGTCGATCGGCAAGCCGTAAACCTTTGATAGATGGGATAATTTCGACGTGATCGCAGGTGGAATCATCTGGGCTGCGCTTGCCTGTTTTATCTGTCCAGCCTTGAATTTATTCTCAATCTTCCGTGTATTAGTCGCAGTTGCTTGCTGTGAATCTTGAGGCTTTTTAATATCCATAGAATATGTGTCTGTGTTGTGGGTGATAGGTCAAAAATGACCCAGGATTTTAGCGGGAATTGAACCCGCGTACAGCCTTGAACTGATAATCAAATACCGAATGATTCCATTAACTCTAGTAACTCATTGTGCAAACTCAATTCTTCTGAATCTTCCCCAGGTGCAAGCTGTTTCAATCCCTCACTGTTCCAAATATTAGAATTTAATGTCATCCGTCGTAACGAATCATCTTGTGTTGTCTTCTGATGATTGGCGAGGTCTGAGTAAAATCTTTGTTCAGCCTGAAAAATCAATGACTCAGCCTTAAACTTTTCTGCCTTCAACCTTGACTTAGCTTGCTGTAAGTAGAGTAATAAATTATTTTTTAATTCTTTAACTCCAATAATTTCTATTACTTTTTGGTCAATCTCTGATGGCTCACTTAGTTCTATTTCGCCACTTTCCGAAGGTGCGATCGTGTGCATCTTGCTCTCTTCTTGTGCTGGTTGTAGCGACTTCGCGGCTGATAGTAGGTGTAAGTCCAATTTGTTGATTTGTTCCTTGGTGAGTAGCGCGGGTACTACTCCCAGTACTTCATTACAGAGTTTCTTTAGTTTGGTTAGTGTGAGACTACGCGATTCTGCAAATTGCTTTAGGATCATTGTTATTTGGCTCCTCTTTTATCTCTGGGTAGTTGATATTGAATTGGGCTTTAGAGTACTGATGTTGCACCCGTGGGTCGTGTTCTAGGGAGTGTTTTAACAGTTCTGCTTTGGGGATTAATTTTAAGAATTGATTGATACGGAATAAGACCCAACATTGATAGATGGTGAGGGGATGGGAAGTCAAAAATTCGCCGTGTAGAGTGGGATAATCAGGGAGGAAATCATCAACAAAAAGGGTAGCTACCTCGTGATAATTGTGTATGCTACGAAGTGAACATTTTATTTTCACAGCAAGCTTTGATTTAGACGTGAAACTATCTAAATCTTGAACAGGAAAATCGTCCATAGTCTATCTTTTGAGTGCAATTCTTGTGGGTTGCATTTTTATAGTAGCAGGGAATCCCAGGGATTCCCATCAGAAAAACTAAGGTAATTCTCCAACAAGATAAAATATGCTGATGAAATCCCTGCGATTCCCCGTGATATAAATTGATGGCAGCAACTAAAAAATATAGAGGACTAAGATTTTCAATCGTCTTGCAGAAACCTGTAGCCGAGAAGGTTAAAAGTTTTGCAGAATCCGAAGGCAGACCCCTATCCCAAATGATTGCAAGGTTGGTTGATGAAGCGATCGCGGCAAGAGAATCTAAAGGTGAATAATCACGGTGAACCTGAAACTCATCTGCAATGCCTGACCCATGCCTTAACCTTGCCCCTTGGCTACAACTACATTGCAGCCTAGAAAGCCTACTGAGCATGGACAAGGCAACTCTCGCGCACATATATAAGGTAGCTACGCTCCCAAAATGGCTGAAAATTTTTTAAAATCCCTTAGTGTTTTCGAGGGATTTTCAGCCATTCACCTTTGGGGTCATTCATCAAGACTGCGTTATGGGTGCGTCTCAATTGCAAAGTGACAGATTTTACCGTGGTGGATGCTCCTATACTGAACTTCTCCGAAGGGCGATCGCGTGCATCCTGTGGGAGCTACCGATTTGTAAACTTTCTTTAAGGGACTTAACTCAACTTCTCCGAAGGGCGATCGCTTGCATCCTGTGGGAGCTACCGATTTGTAAACTTTCTTTAAGGGACTTAACTCAACTTCTCCGAAGGGCGATCGCTTGCATCCTGTGGGAGCTACCGATTTGTAAACTTTCTTTAAGGGGCTTAACCCAACTTCCCGAAGGGCGATCGCTTGCATCCTGGCTGTCCACCACGGGAGGAATTACAACATTTAGGCTCTATCTTTTGGGGGTCAAAATGCAATTAATGATAGGGAATTATTCAACGGGGGCAAGGGCGGGAGCTACTTTTTAGAATTATTTAATAGTAGTAACTAATGAGTGAAAGCCTTGTGTAGCAGATTATAGGACAAAATAAAAGCAACGATTAAGGAGCAATCTTTTTTCTAATGGCTATTGGCTAGATGGCAATCTTTTTCTTGATTGCTATTGGCAATTAATCTCGTGTCACTTAAAATGAAGAATAGGATCGACGAACCTTTTTATGCCTAAGAAAAAAATTGAAGACTGCGCGACTGACCCCCAACCTTCACATTCCGACAACCTACAGGAGTTGATTTGAGGGCGATTGCGGACAAGAACAATATTAAAATCCAGCACATCCTAGGCATCACCGTGCCAAAAAAGGTTTTTTGTACGCTAAGAAAATTTCAAGTGCCTGAAACGACGATTTTTCGTTCAAACTTGATCAAAACTAGCAGCACAACCATAGTTCTTTCACCAAAAAGCACTTCTTAAAAGGCTTACCCCATCTTAGTTTCAGCCTTAGCGTACAATTTACCCGGTTTGGCACGGTGACGCCATCATCGAGTTGGCTTTGGTGGCGAATAGAAAATACTTTCTGCTCTGCTGCATCTAGACGCTGCACTAGAGGTTGTGATAGGTCATAGCCTAACTTGACAATTTGATTACCAGTAGATATTAATTTTCTGCTGAGGTATTTCTCCACGACCATTTCAGCCAAACCATCAATGTTGACTGCCGATACAGTGCGGTCAACAAGGGTTGCTAACTTCTTTCTGCCACCAACTCTTTCTAATAAATCATGGTCAGTCAGGCAACTTGTGACAGTCAACAAATCTGTGGGCTTGTGTTCAGAGTGTAGCCGCAGCGCTGCGGCATAAATATCTCTGTGGGCTTGAACATAAAATGCCTCTGGAATTAAAGTATCTACAACCCTTTCTATGGCTTCAGGGTCTAGCAAGATGCCACCCAAGATTGCTTCTTCGGCTTCAATATTTTGCGGAGGCAGCTTGCCATCAATACCCGCAAAATCTAAACTCTCTGACATATCAATGCATCTTTAATTTGTTTGATTATTTGGAGTGTCAAGCTTGGAATAAGTTGTTTAGCAATTGGCATGGTGGTGAATTGCATCCAATGTTTGTGCCACGAGGAAAGTTTCAAAAACTCCTCTCCACCAAGATTGATAAACTTTTCAAGCAATGAAGCGTGTTCTTCTGGCTGCATTCTATGAAAATCGGGGGCAGCAGAGGCTCGAACAGTATTCAAGTTAGCATCCTGTACTTTCAGCTTCTGCGAGTCCTCGCAGAGGGCATCGGCGGCTTTTGGCTTATGATCTGCCCCACTAACCCATTGCGCCTGGGATTCTTCAGTTTCTTTCGCTACTGCATAAGAGTCAACTTCCCGCTCTGGTTCCAGTTGTGGCGATTCTTTTTCTTTGGCAGCAGGCTTCAAGGGGGGAACATTCACCACATCTGCGATCACATTCTTAATGCCTTGAATTGCTGACAAGGCATAGGGAGCAACCTCTTCTATAACCTGCTCAGGGGATTTAGTTTCTGTTACCCGTATCTCTTCTGGCAAGGGCAACGCTGCCCTCTGATTTTTGACAATCATTAGTTCATCGGCTGCTGTGTCCATCCCGCCATTTAGACGTACCTGGACGTTGGCTACTTGATGAACAAAGGTATCTTGATACCATTGCCATTCAATAGGGAGGTTTCTTGGATCTTTGCAGAAGTGCTTCATTGCATTCGTGCGCTTGTCAGTTAAAGTGTCGCCGTATTTTTTCACCCACCTCTCTGCAACTGCGTTCAAGAATGCATCATCTAGCTTGCCGGATTCAGTACGCCACGGCCCATGTGGTAGCCAATCCCACTCAGGATTTTTTTGTGAATTTTTGTTGCGCGGCGCGGCGGAACGTTTACCTTCATGAGTGGTTTTGTTCGTTAGATGCAAAGTCCCTGTTTCATCTGGAAACGTAGTGCCAGATCCAGGACTACCATCTTGAAATTTTTCTGGGCCTCCTTCTTGCTGGCCACCATCTTCATTTTTTCCAAAACTCCCTTCCAATCTTCTATGGGAGTTATTTGGATCTTCTTTATATATAGATGATTGTGCAGTTTTGGTACATTGCAATGTCTGATTTTGGTACATTGAAATGTCCTGTTTTTGTACATTGGCTCTGGGACTGCGTTTGCGGCGATTTTGGCGATTAGCATATGAGGTTGGCTCACTATTTTGGCGATTAGCATATGAGGTTGGCTCACTGTTTTGTTTACCGAAAAGTAGGTCAAAGCCTGTGTCCTCATAGATTTTCTGGTAATTCAAGCAGTACCACTTTCGCTGATTATCTTCCTGTAGTAAATCTGGGCAATTATCTACAAAGCCAACGTTTCGCTTCAGATCGTAAAACCGTTTACTGATGACCCAGCCGATTTGTTCTAGATACCGAATTATGCTCCCAACCTTTCTGAGTGCTAACCAAGGGAAGCTCTCAGCCCATTTCTTGTACCCGTTCATGATCCATTTACGGCCATCTTCCATCAGGTAGCCGGAATATTCATTCTGATGCCAAAAGTGCAGGTGCTGCACAAACATGGCCTTGTCTGAGCTTTTTAGGAAAACTGCTAATGCGTCGTAGCAGATTTTGAAGTAACTCTTGGGTGGTGTTCTGGATTCTGGCGCGAACGCAGTTCCAATTTGTGGTGCTATCATTACGCCGCACCTCCACTATTCATCGCTGAATTATGGATACTGTTGTTGGCTGTATTCGCTCGTAGACAAGGATTGTGAGTATAATTATTGCCACCCACCAAAAAGTCTATTACTATGTAGTCATTAATGGATGGACTTTTACTTTGATCGTTTTTCTGCGATCGCGGTGTGGTAATTTCTTTACCATTTTCTAGCGCAGTCGGAATTAATATCAAATTTTCTGACATTTCTTTTCTCTCAGTAGTGGTTTATGCTGCCACCCAGAGGAGAAAGAGCTAGCTTTACTTATCTACGATGAGCTTTACGCTTAGTTTCGATTTTTCCTGAATTTATTTGAATTTATTTGAATTTATTCGCTTGTAATCCAGAATTCATCAAATAATTACCAAAAATTCGATATCATAAAACAAGTAGTAGTCTCTAAAAGAGGCTAGTACACGCTTTCTCCTTTCCCAATTGGTGAAATCGAAGTAGAAAGTAGCTCTTCTCTGGGGTGAAACTAATTCGGTGGAAAGTGTGAGCGGGTGTTTGCCGCACCTGCTCACGAGTCGAAAAACAATCTTTGTTCAGAATGAAAGTTTTGAGCCATAAACCTGTGAGCTTGCGACTCATGGGTTTTTTGGTATGGCAACAACTTTGTACGTTTCGTTAAAACCTCCTAGCTTGTCAGCATCCTTTATCTGTTTTTTTTGATCAAAGGCGGTTAATCCTTTATCTGTCTTTTAATTGCCGCCTCAACTGCTGGGTCGTCCAGGCAGCGTGAGAGGTATTCGAGTAAGTCACTTTTCGATAGATGGAATTGTGATGCTTTCTCTCGAAGCAGGTCATGTGCGAACGGTGTAATCAATGTGGCAAGTTGCGTTTTCGATTGTCCCCAGTATAATCGCCTCCTCCTGATTGAAATAGGGGGTTCTTCTATTTCAATTTGGTTGGTTTTTATTTGTAACATTTTGATTTGCCTTACTACTAGATAATACTTTAAGTTTGGTGATTTTGCATCTGAAAATTGAAAAATAATACTTGCACACATATCTTTATAATTGCTACCAACCTATATATGTTGCAGTTTTACAGTGAGTAGCTGAGGCATAAATGGTCTGCCTATGGAGAAAATAATGAGAGAACGGAATGTGTGTCCCTTTGGTATGCCGATTTACTCCCCAAGTGTCTAGCGTACAGGCAGTACAGGAGAGTGTATTTACTTTTTCTATAGCAATTTGGTTGCAACTGTAAGTCCTTTATTTGTGGGCGTATATGGCGGTAGACCGCCATATTGAGTTAGTCAAATCGGCACTATTTGTCAATGTGGACACTAGGCGATACTGCATACAGTTTTATTCTTAATTCCATTGATTTCATTGCCATCATCCGTATAACTGGTAGACACTTATTGAATTTAGCTGTTGATTTAATTGCTAGGTTAATAGACTAATCTACTGAATTACTCTCATT
Source organism: Nostoc sp. NMS7 (assembly GCF_017115085.1). GTDB lineage: Bacteria > Cyanobacteriota > Cyanobacteriia > Cyanobacteriales > Nostocaceae > Nostoc. Next base: position 11,576 of record NZ_JABXKJ010000254.1, read on the forward strand.
CCTAAGTTCTCGCAAATTTGGTAAAAGTCGCCATCACCACCGTCAAATAATCTGTAACGAGTTGTAAATTCAAGGTCATTAGTTCTAGTGGGGTCGGTTGGCTCGAAGCTGCGCCAGGTGTACTCGAAAACAGTCTCCCCTTGTTGTCGAACCTCGCGTCGGAAGTCATGCAAATCTTGAGCATCCCAGAATTGCGATCGCGTCCAGGTGGTTGCTTCTTGCAGGGTATGTCCAGGGTTGAGGATGCTGCACCCATCGCTCATAATAATTTGAAGTTCATCAGAAAGCCTTGTTACTCCAGCCCTACGCGGATTATTCATTAGGTCATTGGCTATCACTAACAACCCCGGACTAATGGCAACGTTGGCGAACCAGAGGAGTTTACTTGGTTCATCAATAATTGACGTTTCTATGTTTGGTGCAGCAATTTGTGGCTTTGTGGCTTTAGAGTGCTTTAAGTCTGGTTGGCTAGAGTCGGTCATGCTGTACCCTTGCCTTTTTTGCCCTTGGGTGTTGAGGAAGGTTGCTCATGATTTGCTAGCCAAAGGCTAATTGCTTCATCTAGTGCATCGCTTTGGGTTATTTGCAAGGCAGTGCAAGCAATTTTAAAGTTTAAAGCTTTCTCCTTTGGTATATACCCGCTAACTTGAGTGAAATTTGGATCGTCTCGTTTTGTTACCACATTGCTGTTTTCTATTTGTTCTGAAAACATTTTGACATTACCTCAAGAAAATTCGTTATTCATTACTTCATTACTTCATGAGTTCATGAAGTAATGCTATCATAACACCATAGCCAAAAAACGCCACGCACCAAAGGCAACGCAAGCCAAGAAGTGATGGTTTGGCTACCTCTGCATGGATATCTGGATTTACGCTGATTTGCCTAAAAACCAAGTCCAGCCCAGACAAATCAAAAGTTCTAAAGAATTATTAACAATGACTTCCACAACCACCAATCCCAAAAATTGGCTACTTCAAGCTGAGGAGCTAGCCAAATCCGGGCTAACTGACCTCACAGGAGGTAAAGACGCAGGTGCGGGGTATGGGAAGGCAGTCTATGATGATTTTTCAATCATGATGCCAGCCGCATACTCACTTGTTCGCAACCGAAACATCATGCACCCATGTCCCATCTCAAAAGATGGGACATGGGTGCGGTATGTAGAAGGAACGCGGCTTGACTTAAAAGAAGTTCAATTCTTCTGGGGCAGTGCAGCGATCGCTCAAAGTGACCACATCCTGCTACACGAAGATAAAGCCAAAAAAGCAGAATTGGCATTAGAAAGCATCCTTGCGGATTTGGCAGTTCTTAACATTCCCAATGGGGTCAAGCTTTCAATTAGCCTGAGTAATCACAACCCAGAACGCTGGGCAAGTGAGATTAAACGTAGGGTTGAAGGGACTCACACCTTTGAACATCTGCACCCTGTAACTCGTTCCATTGTCACCAAGACAGTTGAAATTGTTGTCCCAGAAGTTTATCCAGAAGGGTTTGGTTCCATTGCCTACTGCTTATTTGGTGAAGGAAGCCTAATTCTTGATCCATCAGAATTAGCGATCGCATTGGATCTCGGCGCATCAACGTGGTTGGCGACCGTATTTAACGGGGCTGGTGCAGTAGTTGACCGCCATTTAATTGAAGGTGGAGCCGGAGAACTGCACACCATGATTGCAGAATCCCTGGATAAGCGAAGCGACAAGGTGAGTTTATTGTCCAGGGATATAAAACACTCACCCAGTTTAATAAACCAAGGGATTTTAGATGGGACTTTCACCTATGGAGGCAACGCTTCTACTGGCAAGAACTTTGAGGCAGAGTACAGCGAATGTCTAGATGAATGGTGGAGTAGCAGGATTGAGAAATTCGCCAACTTTGTGACTGCTGGTAATTACCTGGATAGAGCGAAATACCTTGTTGCCTGGGGTGGGGGAGTTTCTTTACCAGTTGTGGATCAGAACTTAGCTGCGTTAGGTTTTACAACCTTAAAGAATCCCCAATATATCAACGCATTGGGATTGCAATTATTAACTCAAATTTCAAAAGGAGCATAAATAAATGAACTACGAATCTCGGCGCGTAACTATATCCTTTTTGGCAGTTTCGGAATTGTGCGAATTATTTAATTTACCTCAAGACGTACCAACACAGGCAATTAGTTCTTGCATAGAGAAGTTAGTTTTCCAACAACGTAATGTGCAAGCATCACCCAAGGCAGAAACAGTGCAAGTGCAATCTACCCATCCGAATAAAGCAGGACTTAGCGCAATGGCCAGCAGTTTTAGAGGAGCAGCATGAAGTTCAATATCAAAGTCAACAAACCAATTCTACTTTCTATCACTAGCACTACATTTTTAATGCTTGGCTATTTCGGTTCGCAGTATTTCAGCAAAAACATAATGTTCACCTTGGCGGCGACTGTTGGAGGTGGAGGAGCAATCGCTTATGTAATTCAGAAACCCAGTGAACAGAAAGCGCCAGCCAATGAACCAGAGCCAACAATGCCACCAATGAAAACTCAAAGGAGAGTAAAGAAATCATGAGCAGCACAATGCAGTCACAACCGAGCTTAACGACCACCGAGATAATGACTATCCTTGACGGTTGCAAGCAGACTTTAAAGTTCGTGCAGTCCTGCGCCGCTTACCAAGAAATTGAATGCTCTGAAAGATTCACTACATCAAATGATTTACGACTGGGTGATGCGATTCAGAGTCTTAGCGAAGTTGGTCAAGCAATTGCAAATATTGAGTTTTACCAGAATCATTCTGAGGAAATAGAAAATGCTCTCAATTCCACTTTTACGGCGTAACCAGCTTTATTGTTTTCGGGGTGAACAACTCCGCTACTGCCGTGAGAATAATCAAACTTTTATTTTCACTGATTCCAAACATAGACACAAACAATTAACCCAAAGTCAAGTAGAGCTTGAGATTATCGAGATTGTTGAGTTTTGCGAGAACTGATGAGAAGCGATGGCTACGCCCGCCGCAGGCATCGCTTAAGAGTTCCAATCAACTGCGATCGCCCACTCTGAAATGTATCTCTCGCCGCAAAACGAAAAGTACATAAAGGATTCTAGCACCATGAGCAAATATTATCTCTGTGAAGCCGACAAAGCTGACGAAGGAATAAATAAGGTTACGCCCTACAACGATGGGGAAACAGCATTGCTTGCAGCAAATTCAAGTACGGCGGCAGTGCATTTTATTTCTACAATAAACCCGCTAGCTGATGGCGAGGCAGAAGATTAAATGGCACGTAATTTTGGATCTGCGAAACTCAAAAATCATATCCCCGCAACTGCGCCTGGAACATTAGGCGCAATGGGTAAATTGTTTGGGGTAAGTGCTGATGATTTCCATAAAGCATTACTTGGTGATCAGACTACCATTACTAAAATATCCGACCTGGGGAGACTCTCCGATACTGCAAAAACGAACTTACCAAAAGCGCTGGAAGCATATCGAAAAATCCTTGAAACTACAGGAGATATTAATCAAGCTTACGCCGAACTTGTGCAACTAACCCAGAAGCACGGGGGACAAACTCTTAAGGCAATTAATACTGCAAAAACTGGGGAACAGCGATTAAAAAACGAGATGCTAGAGATGAACGCGGAATTGGTAAACGCCACGACTGCGGAAGCAACTCGCCATGCTCAACGCTCATCCTTAATTCAAATATCTGGAGCAACTGCTGATTTAATGGCGATCGCAAAGTACGAGGTGGATATGTTGAAGGCATCCCACAAGCTACCAGATGCCCAAGACGCGGCGGATTTAGCTTATGAAAATGCTGTAACTGCGGCATTGTGGTCGAGAGGTAGTGAAGCGAAAACTGACCGCATACCAAAACCAAATTATAGCCGCAGTGGTGGATTATCCAAAGCTGGTAATTGGTTCAAAAACTTCATGGGTATTTAGTCTGAATTAGTCAAAAATGGGGGAAATATTACTCCCCTGTTTCCTTGTGATTTCCCTTGCAGTAGGTAATGCCCAATGAATGAAATCGAATCCTTATTATCGCGGTTTCAACCCAATAATAACCAATCCTCTCCTACTATGTGGGGTGATGTCACAGGTGAACAAGAAGAATCTTCTAGCACTCCAGAAGATGAGGACAGTGAACGGTTGGAGGAATCAATTAGAGAAGTTTTCAGCAATAAACAATTACTGAATAAATCACTTGCTACTTTTCTGGGGGTGTTTGCTGCCAGTGGTGGAGTAAACCTGATGACTTATTTAGGAATTGGGGCAATGGCAACTGGTACTTTATCCAGTATTGTACTTGGTTTATTTTTCGCTAATGCCCTCACCAAGATTCGATATGATGACCAAATTCACATTGACCGAGAATTCATTGTTGCAGCTGCACAGACAACGAGTGTAGCAGCTTCCTTGTGGATCGCCTTTGATGAATATCGGGCTGTGTCTGACGCAAGTAAAACTGGTAAAACTCTTTTCTATGAAGAAGTAAAGCACTATGAGATTAAGTCCGTAGCACAGACTGATTTACCCTGGACATTAATCGGTGGCTCACTTCTTGGCTTGTTAGCGATCGCAGTATTTTTAAAGTGGAGGAACAGTTGAGTATTCGCTCCTCGTTTGAAGATTATAAACCAATACGGTTCAGTTAAGGCTAGAATAGCTGTAAAATAGGCATTGTTTCCAAAAATGGAAAT
>NZ_JABXKJ010000053.1 GCF_017115085.1 Nostoc sp. NMS7
GCTAGGCGACCAATTCTGGACAGATTATCAAATCCAATTGCTTTTTGATGAAAAAAATCAGCAAACAATTGAACTAGAAGTGTCACAAACAGATGATTATACCGCGAGGTTAGAATTTTACCCATCCCTGAAAAGGTTTTTACCATCCATAGTTCCCTTTACTGATAATGACTTTTAAAATCAGCAATTAAACCAGAATGCACCTAGCAATTCGGGCAGTAGCTTCTGGAGCTGATGCGACCGGATATAGGTAATATTCGAGTCACAAAACTTCGTATTCTTTGGCAAGCTTCAGATTGCAATTAGTGTTTGTTCTAATTTCGCGCACTTACTGTCTTCTCGCTTGCTCTTCCAAATAACTCATTAGAACCACCAAAATAGCGATCGCGGTTGCCTTCTATGCTAAATACCTTGAGAGGATACAAAATCCCCTGAAAAGAGCCAAGTAAAAATACTCAGTCCTCGATCGCCTCAACACCAAGTTGCTTCAGTCGCTCAAGGTTATCCTTCATGGTCTTGATCGCTTCTAGAGAGTGCCCCTGCCAATCCATGACCTCGCCCATGACCCGCAAAGGCTCCCGCGAGCGGTATGACTTCGTTGGATTACCTGGGAATTTCTTGTCCGTCACATTGGGGTCATCCTCGATCGGCCCGATCGGTTCCACGATGTAGATTCTGCCGCGTCCCTCGCCGAGAGCTAGTTCAGCGCCCCAGCTTGCCGCATCCAAAGTGGCAGCCAGATAAACGTAGGTCGCCTTCTTCCGCTGACCGTAGTTAGAGTGATAACCGGGTTCGATTAGGTCTCCTGGCTTCAGGTCTGCCCGTGTGCCATGATAAAGAGTCCACTCCGTGACCGCTCCCGTGACCCGCAACGGCTCGCGGGAGCGGTATGACATCGATAGATGCTTCGGAGACTTCTGCTCCGTGAGTTCGGGGGCATTTTCAATCTGACCGATCGGCTCTACGATGTAGACTCTGCCGTGACCTGAGCCGAGAGCTAGCTCTGCCCCCCAGATAGCCGCATCCAGGTTGGGGGTTAGGTAGACATAGGTTGCTATCCTATCCCGCTCACCCACATCCGGGGGATTGCAGGACTCGATCAGGTCTCCTAGCTTCATATCTGCCTTTGTACCGTGGTAGAACTGCTGCGAACTCAGATCGTTGATAGCTGCCATCGGCTTGCTCCTTCTACTGTTCGACTGCATTGAAATCACGAGATAGTTATAAATGCTTGTTGGGTAGACGAGTTGGGGGTGACGGCCTCATTTATTCTCGCTGGTAGTGTCCGGTGTACGCGCCCCTTTTATGGACAGTCTACCGCGCTGCAAGCCCCATTCCGACGTTGATAGTCGTGCCACTGAGAAGTTATTGCGAATAATTATTAATTGTTAAATACGTTAATCTTGGCTCAATGCCAAATAGTCAGTTTGCTCCTGCCTGCGGTGTTCTCATTGCCATCGCGGTCATTGTCTAAGGGACTTCCAATAAATAAAATACTCAGCGTATAAGAATGATAATTATTGTAGAGTGTGGGGATTCAAGGCTGCCGACGGCAGCCTTGAATCCCCTTTTTGTAGTAAGTTCAATGATGTCTGGTTGGAGTTTTTGGATATCTAAAAGTGTCGATTGAATTAACTGCAAAAGTTCTTCCTCAAAAAAAATCCTAGAAACTGATGCAATATTCGAGCAACTAGCAATAGTTAATCAATCGGCTTTAGACGATAAGAGTGTTTTACGTCTCAGCCTTGATCACCGAATAGGACGCCTTTTCCTCCCTGGACTGGTCGCAATTCCTGGCGATGAAGCTGAATGAGGCCAAGCAGGCGTGCCCCATGAATTTTAGCATCATTCGCCACTTGCAGAATTTTCTTGCCAGCGCCTAGATGTAGCGCTTGGTAGAAGGTCCAAAGGTTACGCTACCTTTACGTCTTACAAGATATTGCATTTGGTGCGCGCGCCGTTAGCTTTTCTTCTGATGCGGCGTGCCAATATACGGGAACTCCTTGAGAATGTCAGTGTGCGGCTTGAGGCCAGTGGGGGGAATATCGCCCTTGGAGAGGAAGGCGAGGCGATGCTCGATGACGTCGTCAGTAAAAACGCGGCCATTTGGATATTTAGCGGGCTTCGAAGGATTGAAGCACAGCATGTCGGGCAAAATGCGGTCTGCGTCGATCGCAGCGATTGCTTCTTCGCGGGTGTAATTGCCCGTATGCCCCATCAAGTGAACAAACTGATCCATCCAGCGCTGGCGATCGTTGACCGGCTCGCTGGCGTTGTATTCCAATTTGGTGTCGTCGGTATTGAAGAAGCTACTGACGCTCGGGTGACCAGCGCGATCGACATGAAGCAGTTTACCGTCCTTGCACACGCTACACCGCCCCCAGATCCGGATCTCCGGGTTCGCGCCGAGCTCGCTTGTCGGCAGCTCGATCACTGTCGAGAACACATTGGCTTCCGTATTTGAATCCACGCCGGTCCACGGAGAATTGTCGCCCAGGTGAGGTGCGGTGAAATTTCTGCCGCCCGAGGTATCGAACAAATTCTTGATTCCGTCGAAGTCGAAAAAGAAAGCGTCGCTGCGAGTACCGGCAAAGAACGTGTAGGCGTCGGACTTGACGATGTTGGGTTGGGCGCCGAAGGAGACCTCGGCATCGGCGATGATCTTCGTCCCAACAGCTTCGACCGAGCGAGATTCCGGGCCTTTTGCCACAAAGACGTTGACGGTCTGCATACTGTTTTGCGGTGGCGAGAACACATAACTGATCGCGATGTCCGTCAGGCAGTCTCCGTCATTATCAATGTTGAGGCGGTAAATGGCGTCAGGATGGAGCGCGTCGGCAGTCGGATTTGCATTTAAGATGATCACAGTCCTCGACGGGTCCGTGGGCGACTGGAATGCGTAAAGGTCGCAGAGGTCGAGTCTTTGATCCCCCAGAGGTGGACCGAGATTGAGTCCAGTAAAGTGGTTCGACATTTTTTCTCCTTAGAGGAAAGGGAAGGATTTGCGGCTTGGTTCAAATCGAGGTAACAAATTTAGTGTAATCAGTATAGCCTGAATGCTTGTCATGAACTTAAGGGACTTCCAAAGAATAAATTAATCAACAAAAACTAAGAAGCGAGGTTTAAACAATAACAATAATCATTCTCTTTCTCAGAATGATTATCGTTATTGTATTTGGTGATTTTATTCCTTGGAAGTCCTTAAACCGTGGCTGAAGATTAGCTGTATATCTGACTGCGTTAGAACTTTGGAGCGTTTGTGCTGATTGATTATCATGGGGTAGTGTTACGGAAGACACTGTTGGCGAAATATTGCTTAACATTGAAAAGCGATAAAAATTAATCAATTTGGAGAAATCGTGAGTGACTTCTTGCAGCAGTTTTGGCATCAATCAGAAACTGTCAACCAGAAGTTTTATTTCTTGAATAAATCGATTAAGTGCTTTCTGTGCGGCTTTGTAAGCTGAAGCTTGCCGTCCCAACTTCAATTCAAATAAAATGCGATCGCGTATTGCTTCAAAATCTACAACGTCATGCACAAAATTAATGGCTGACCGTTCCTTAAGCTCTAAATTTTCTTTTTGAAGATTCTGTACTTGGGTTCGGAGCCTCGGAATTTCCAGATCGTACCGTGTAATATTCGGCAATGGTTCAGAAAAATTCTGTGTATTAGAAGTAGAAATATTTGAATTCTTCCGTGTAATACATGGATTCAGGTTACTTCTAACTATTTCCTCTAGATAGTCAGCCCTGGTTAATCCCAAGCATTCAGAGGCGATACCTAACGCCTTCCAGGTATCATCTGTTAGTCGTAAAGAACGCACCTCACGGTAGTCCGAGCTTTTAATCGCAAACTTCCCCTGAGTATCCCTTTTCATCTTTTTCATAGGATCTGCCTACTATGTAATACACGGCAATTTTAAAAATCTTTTCAGCACTTGTCAACCGTGTATTACATGGTATAATAGTTGCTTTGACTTATTCTTTAAGCACCTTGGGGTTGCAATTGTTTAAAACGAGACGAACGAGTCTTGGCAAGAGGTATGCCATTTAGCCAAGCATCCAACCGTACTAAATTAAGCGCACAAGCAATGAAAACCTGCATCAAGTGAGTTTTCTTTAAACCGATGTAGCGAGATTGACGTAGTGCCGAGCACCGTATACCTTGTGAATGTGTTGATTCAATGCCTGCGCGTTGGTTGTAAGTAGCTTTCCATTCAGGTGTTTGTTGAGTTTGTCGTCGAGTTTGGAGTGCTATATGTTGCACCTGTGGAAGAAGAGTCAACTCCCGTGGTTCGGTTTTTGACTTAGTGCAAGATGAACGAACCGGACAATTTCTGCATGTTACGCCATTAAACCTCACACGAATAACAGGTTTCCCACTAACATCTAGCCCTAGTAACCATTTAGTACTTTGGTGTCCTTGAGGACAGGTAACTTTCTCGTTATCCCAGTCTATTTGAAAGTTAGAGCTATCAAATCCTTGTTGAGCCTTGGTTTGCCAACTGGGATCTGACCGCACCGGGCCAATAATTTCAATATTATACTGAGTCTTGCTATTTACTAAATTTTCCGCAGTGGGATACCCAGCATCCACTAGATGCTCATCTGGTAGAAAATCTTTTTCTTCAAGTCTTGAGTGGATTGGTTCCACTGCTTGCTCGTCGGTAATGGTGGATAGGGTTGTGTGGACGTTGGTGATGAAACGGGGGCTATCTTCGTCGCAAATCTCGGTCATGTGTACTTTATAACCAACCCAATCGATGCTGCGTTTGCTACTGTGGTGAGCTTCGACATCATGGGGCGAATGAATCGCAATTGTAGATGGTGGCATATCTTTCACAGTACGCCATTTTACTCGGACATCTGGCTCTGGGGCATAAAATTGCTGTACCCATATTTGACGCAGGGTTTCTACTCCTGGTATTTGTCTTAACCACTGTGGCGTAGTTGGGTCATAGATTGCATCTAACAGCGCCAAACCGTCTGCTCCAATTGTGCTGCCTAGAGCTTCTCGCTCGGAGTCAAGCTTTGGTAAACGATAATTTTCTACACGACGACCATAGCGGTCAAACCAATCAGGATGAATATTTGTTGCTAACCAGTCAGGTGCTGCAACTGCTAAACTATCGAGCGCAACGCGCATCCCTTCCCCCAATGTCTCTAATCGATTGAGGGTGCGTATTGCACCTAAGACGTGGGTTGAATCTATACAAACTCATCTTAATTCCTGGCTTGAATAACAAAGAGATTGGGTCAGCATTTGTCAGCCTGATAGATGAAGGTTTTAAAAACTATGCTCTCTTCCAACAAACTAAAAACATTGATGAGTTCTGGAGTTGGGTATCCGAGTTTAAACTAAAAGTTGAATCTTCCATTCACTCATGGATTGATAAAGCTGGAGGAGAAGCTGGTAAACTTTTACGCTCCTTACGTAATAAAGCTCATCAATGGTGGTATTTTTTAGACCACCCGGACATCCCGCCTGATAATAATTTAGCAGAACCAACGTTACGTTTAGCAGTGACAAAACGAAAAGTCAGTGGTGGTTCTCGTTCTATGAAGCGATTCCAAAATACTGCTAATTTATTGACTGTTATACAAACTTGTCGCCGTCAAGGACGCTCTGTAATTGAGTTTTTTGACCAAGCTATCAAAGCGATGGTTAACTCTTCTGTGCAGACCCCTTCTTTAATTCCTCTCCTTTAGACCTGAATCCTTACAATAAAACTAAGGTCTTGACGATAAATACCAATGCGGATTTCTCTGATACACTGGCGTAAACTGTAGAATATCCGAGAATCCCTGTTCCAGTGAGTACGTATTGGTAGCTTCTCCTCTACTGCTGTAACGAGGATTTCAAACTGTCCGGTTTGTACAGCATGGCGAGTAGCAATTTCTGTGAGTAACGGATGACATTCAGGACTCGATCTACTTGACTGTACTAACAAACCTGCTTTTAACAATTTATCAATCTGGGAACTAAGGGTTTTAGTAACCCAAAGTTTATTGTTTTCATCTAAAGCGCCAGTCTTGCTAATACAACTTCCGAATGAATTTTTGTCTATCGGTGCATAAATTACCGAAAATAACTGAATAATTTTTTGTAAGGAAGGATGTAACTCGAAGTATATATGGGCGAGTTTTGTTTGCAGTTTTGTGGTATCATTATCCAAATTAATCATATTATTTATTCAGTTCTTTGAATAATTCCATTAATTTACGTTTACGTCCATGAGCCGCTTCTAGTTGTGAGCGATAAACAGACCATTCAGCTTTTTGTCCTAGTTGAATATAAGCAGCCTTGACTTTCTTGAGCCAACTAACCGCAGCGTCATAACGGTCAGCTTTCCCTTGTTCCATAATTGGTTCTGCCCGTCTGCGAGCGTTATCAATTACCCAATTTGGACGATGGGAAACTGCTGCATCCATAACTCGATGAACCAGTTTGGAATCATAGTAAGTATCTCTTTCTACTGTTTTAATTGCATCATCAATTAATCCTTCATGGAGGAAAATATCGACTTGAGCTTCTCGTATTCCCAAATCTGGCTGAACTCGTAGTGTTTGCAGTAAATCTTGTTTGAGCGTCAACCAAGTTTCTCCTGCATAGTCTTGAATCTTACCATAGTCTCGAAACGATGGTCTGATTTTAAAAGCAATGATGCTGGCAGTTAAGGCAGTGGCATTATCTTCTAACCCTTGGGCTAAATCACTTGTCCAAGTAGCAAATTCATACAAACAGTTACCTGTTAAATTTATACCTGCAAGACATATTTCTAACGCTTCAACCAAATACCCATCTTCCCGCAATATTTTTGCCAGGGCAAAACCCTCTTCTGCTTTTTCCATTAGGATTTTAGCCGCAGACATGGCCTCTTCTACTCTTCCCAAAGCTGCTAATTGCGTCAGGTATTGTAGAGTCATTTCTTCTGCTAAAGCTAGATTTAAATACTCTGTGTAACGATTTTGACGTTCAAGAATTTGCAAGCGAATCAATGCTAAATCATCAGCATAGCTTGGTCGTTCATTTTCCCAAAGTTCTGCGGTATCATCTCCTTGCATAATTTGTTGTAGTGGTTCATAATCCCAACCTTGACGCAATGCTTCTAAACTCATACTAAAGTCTGCACTGATTTCGTCTTGCCATGATTCCAACATCAACTGCAAATCTACTATTTCTCCTGTAGACATTTCTGCACACAAAATTGCTTCTGTCCACGCGCTATCAAGAGGTTCTGCGATGGAATAACTGTCTCCACCGTAATCTAGTAACTCGTCCCATTCTTGGGCATAAGTTTCGGTAATAGTTTCAAGAATTGCGATCGCATTATTGCCATCTCCATTTTCTGCTAACTCTCGCGCTTTCTCAATTACAGCCAGTAAATCATCTGTAAATGGGTCTTCTTCTAAACCATACTCTAATTCTTTCAATCCATCCCGCAAAATCCGCAAGACATGAGAGCGGAAAGGTGATGTGTCAATTTTGCTTTGGCGGGTAGAAGGCTGTTTTGTTTTTGGTTTTGGCAAGTCTATCAAACTGACAAACTCATCAATATCATCAATTATTTCTGGTCTATTTTCCACCAGTTCTTGTAATAATCGCTGAGTTTGAAGAAGATCGAGGCGATTTAATAATTGTTCTAGTGTTGGACGTTCTTCAATGATCTCTGATTGACGCGAACAGCTTAATAAGGTGGCAACAATATGTTTGCACCAACCATCATAATCATAAGGACAAGTACAACTTGCTAAGGTAATTCCACCTGCATCAAAACGAATACTGACTTGATATGGTGTAATTTCGCTACCCTCTATCTCTGCCTGAATCAGATTACCTCGTTTTTTTAGTTCAGCGATCGCGCCCCTACGGTAATATTCTTCACCACGACTGTAGGATGAAGCGTTGGAGTTATGACGTATTATTGCTTCAGAAATTTCTGGAATCGACATAGCACCCAAGTCTTTTATTTTTAGCTTACGCTTAAACTGCCTTTATTTCCTCTTGGGTCTGTATCCCACTTAAATTTAATATCCATGAATGAAATTACCTGAAGCCGGACGAGGTTTTGGAGTGTGAAAAGTTCCGCATACAGAATACTTACGGAATGAGCGTAACCCCGGAACTGGTTGAGCAAAAAGAGCCAAGTCACGAAAGCGAACTACTTGATATTCTTGGCATTTCCAGTATGAAATAGGGGAAAATGTGAGCAATTGGAGCGCCTGCGGGAATCGGAGAAAATAATATGTCTGACGTAACCATTGCTCCTGTAGTTGCCTGTGTGGAGCCGTAAGCCTTTCCACAACTAGTATGAGTGAAAATGTGACAGCGTGTCATTGTAGTATGTGCCGCAATTGCGGCGGAGGGCCTTTGTTAGTAGTTGAGTGTGAAAGTGATGTCAGCTTGTCTGGTGAAGAAAATATTGGGCTTTATCAATCGTCACAGTGGGCAGAACGTGGATTCTGTAAGCAGTGTGGTAGCCATCTATTTTATAAACTAAAACAAAATAATCAGTATTTCATGCCTGTTGGACTATTCGAGAACTGTGAAGGTCTTGTTTTCGATCATCAGGTATTCATTGATGAAAAGCCCAAATATTACTGTTTTGCCAATGAAACTAAAAACCTGACAGGGGCCGAGGTATTTGCACAGTTTGCACCTCCTGAATGACCCTAAACATTAGAGTTACTTTTTACCAGTTTGAGTTTGGTTAGGGCAATGAGCGCACTACTTCACTCACTTTCGTGCGCTCACTCAAAACCATGAGACAACAAATCATCCGGCTATGTCTTTACCACTCTTGTAAGTCATAGCTCTGGGTTTTCTCTTCTTGAGAGGAACTACTGATTTTTTGGGTGGTTGGGGAGGGCGGCATTTCTCGCAATATAGAGGTCGAACTCCAAAGGTTTCTCGTTGTGTGGGTTGTTCACACTGCTTACATACGAAGTTGAAAACGCGAGTGTGAATTTCCCGCTTGTGCGCTCTGACGGTGTACGAAGGGACATCGATTGTTTTGCTGGGCATTGATTACTTATTGTGGTCTTACTTCTAAAATATAGTTTTTCATATTAGTTCTGCAAGATCCGTGCGTCATCTAACTAAAGTAATTCTACTTAATCAAATAAATACTCTTGGATATCATTTTGATGATGGCGGAGAATACTTATAGCTTTGACCTGAATTTGACGAATCCGCTCTCGACTGAGGTTTAGCTGTTGGCCAATCTGAGCTAGATTGAAATGCTGATCATTCTCTAGCCCAAAGCTTAAAGTCAACACTTGACGCTGTATAGGTGTCAATGGTTCTAAGAATTTAGCGATATCTTGCGATAAAAGTTCTTGGGTAAGGAGTTTTTCTGGTGAAACGCCAACGTCTGCTAAAATTTCGCCCAATTCTGTCTCTTTCTCATCTCCGACTTGTTTATTTAAAGAGATGGCTGTGCGAGAAGCGGTAAGATATTCTCGAAACTTATCTGTGCTGAGGTTTAATGATTTTGCTATTTCTTCAGCAGTGGCATGACGACCGAGTTTTTGAAAGCTTTCTCGCTGTACTTTCTTAATTTTATTAAGTATTTCAGTGAGATGAATAGGTAATCGAATCGTGCGGGATTGTTCTGCTATGGCGCGTGTGATCTCTTGACGAATCCACCAATAAGCATAAGTCGATAGCTTATAGCCCCGGTTGGGATCAAACTTTTCTATACCCCTTTGTAAACCGATTGCTCCTTCCTGAATCAAATCTAAAAATTCCAAATTCCGGTTCTGGTATTTCTTGGCAACAGATACTACGAGTCGCAAGTTAGCTGTCACCATTTTTTGTTTAGCTTTTTGACCAAGGTGTAGTGCTGCTCGGACTTGTGTTTCGGTTTTTTCAACAGCATTGGCTAATTCTGTCATTGTTGGTTCCCGGTTTAGCTGTTGAGTGAGTTCATTTTTAGATTGCTCAATGGCAATCATCTGTTGTACCTGCCTAGCATAAGCAATTTCTTCGTCTGGCTTCAATAAAGGATACTGACCAATTTCCTGCAAATAGATGCGAACCATATCTGAACTGAGGCTGGACATACAAACTTTTGGGCTTTTTTTTACCGGGGGATTTAAAAGTATAAATCAAATGATTCGATAAACTTTTTTATTTTTAATAGTCAAAATTCATCACTAATAGATTACAGCTCACCAATGCACCCCTGTTTGAAGCAACCGTTGCTGTAACCTTGTGTACCGCCGTTGGTCATCAGTAGAGCGCACGGCTAGAGATATCGCTTTTTTTGCGCCAACAACGATCGCTAACTTCTTGGCACGGGTAAGCCCAGTGTAAAACAGGTTCCGAGTCAACATCATATAATGCTGCATATAGATTGGCAGAATCACCACCGGATATTCTGAACCCTGACTTTTATGAATAGTCACGCACCACGCTAGCGCAATTTCATTCAGGTCAGCGTAATCGTAAACGACAGTCCGCTCACCATATTGCACTGCAACTTCCTGCTCGACAGTATCAATGACGAGGATAATTCCTAAGTCGCCGTTGAAGACTTCTCGGTTGTAGTCGTTGGTTAGCTGGATGATGCGATCGCCCTCACGAAATAAATTGCCACCTCTGTTAATCTCCACCTTGCTGGGGCTGGGTGGGTTGATCAACTGTTGCAATACTGTGTTCAGGTTACGAGTCCCGATTACTCCCCGTGTCATCGGGCAAAGCACTTGGACATCAGTGGCAGAATTAAAACCTAAGCGTGGAATCAAATCGGTAATCAACTCGCAGATTGCCTGTACACCATGCTCGGGCTGATGTCCGCCGCCGTGCCAAATACAGTCGGACACAGAATTGTCGGAGATTGGCTCGATTGTGGGATAAATTCCTCGATTAATTTGGTGAGCAGCAGAGATGATTGCGCTCTGTTGAGCTTGGCGAAATACCTGGGTCAACCGCACCACGGGAACTCGCCCAGAATTGATCAAGTCAGCGAGTATTTGACCTGGGCCCACAGATGGTAACTGGTCAATGTCACCCACCAACAACAGTAAAGCGCCAGCTAGTACTGCTTTAATTAAGGAGTAAGCCAGAAACAAATCAAGCATCGAAGCTTCGTCAGCGATAATTGCCGTGTGGGGCAAAGGATTTTCGCTATCGCGCTTGAAACCCCTTGAGCGGGGGTCAAATTCTAACAAGCGATGTATGGTTTTAGCTTCCAGCCCAGTCATTTCACCTAAGCGTTGAGCAGCCCGTCCAGTGGGTGCAGCCAACGCAATAGATTTACCCATTGCTTTCCACAGGCTGACAATAGTGTGAGTTGTGAAGGTCTTTCCAACGCCAGGGCCACCAGTGAGGATCATGATTTTGGAGTAGGCTGCTGTTTCTACAGCTTGGCGTTGCTGTTCTGAAAGCTGAATTTTCCGGCTGGCTGTAAAGCGGTCAATCCAATCACGCACACGCTCAATGTCAGTGCCAACAAGATTTTCCAAGCGTTGGCGTATCAATTGAGCTAAATTATGTTCCGTATGAAAGTAAGTCGGCTTATAGCAAAGTAGCCTTTTTTCTTCATCCCGCTCTCTAATCAAGTCGTCTACAAGAGCCATATCTTTAATAATGATCGCAACCGCTTCTTCTGTGGGCTGATGAGATTCGGTAGTCAGCAGTTTGATTACCGACTCAATCAGTTCGCTTTGTGGCAGGTAACAGTGACCATCTTCGGCAGCTTCACTTAGGCAATGGATAATCCCCGCACGGTAACGAAATTCTGAGTCAGGCGCAATTCCGATATTTCTCGCAATCTTGTCAGCAGTCAGAAAACCAATCCCGTAAATGTCGGCTGCTAACTGATAGGGGTTCTTGGTAACAGTAGCGATCGCTTCATCCTTATATTGCTTGTAAATCTTTACAGCATAAGTGGTAGAAACGCCATGCCCCTGGAGAAACACCATCACTTCTTTGATTGCTTTCTGAGTTGACCAAGCGTTTTTGATTAAAGTAATCCGCTTTTTAGCGATGCCCTGAACTTCAATCAGTCGGTCAATTTGGTTTTCGATGATGTCCAGGGTTTCTAGCCCGAAGTGGGCAACAATCCGTCTTGCTGTGACTGGGCCAACACCTTTAATCAGCCCACTACCAAGGTATTTCTCAATCCCAGTGAGAGTAGCTGGTTTGGTTTCTTGGTAATTGATGACTTGGAATTGTGGCCCAAACTGCGGATGGTCACGCCAGAAACCAGTTAGTTGTAAAGTCTGCCCTGGCTGGATGTTAGCAAAGCTGCCGACAATTGTTGTGAGTTCGGTGCTACGGGGGCGGGTCAGTCTTGCCACTGTGTAACCCGATTCAGCAGAGTAAAAAGTTAAACGTTCTACGACTCCAGTGATTGTTTCGTGTTGAGGAAAGGCGCTTACTTGTTGAGGGGAAAGATTAGGGGGAATGGACATTGCTTATCATCAGATGCCGCACAGCACATCATTGTATATAATACTGGAATTCAGTGAAGTATAGTACATAAATACTAAACTACCACCCAGTATTTGTGTCATCGAAAACTCACCCTAATTTCTCCGATTAACTTACTCCTATGAAACAATTTGTAAAAGTAAGAATATTGAATTTATTTACTTGTAGCAATAACTTTGTCAATTTCTTGTAATTTCTGCTGAAAAAGAGAGCGCATTTCATGAAGCTGTTTACTACTAGCTTTTTTAAGCAAATCTCCAGAAATTCCATTAACTTTTTGAAATATTACTTTTACCTCTTTTAACTCTTGTTCATTTGACTTTAAATACTTGACCTTAATTTTTCTAACCAGTTCACGAGTTTCTGTTACTGTCAGATTTTTCTTTAAGACTTCATCTGTTGCTGCAATCCGTTCGGATACTGCTTGATTTTCGGAGATGTCTAATGCCTTGGTAGATAGAGTTGCCAATGCTAAAGCATGAGCGCCTTTGAGTCCATGCTGCCTGATGACCTGTTTTAAATCTTGAGGCAGATAAAGCATCGGCATTAGATTAGCTTTCACAGAACTAGGATTTAACCCTAACTCTAGCAGCACTAGTAGTAGACTCTGCTCTTTACCTGTAATTTCCAATAGTTCTAAGCCCTGTTGCTGTTCATCGACGCTAACAGCCATCAATTTTGCTAGCTCTTTACTATTTCCATTTCTCTCTATTCTTTTAATTACCGTTCCCAACATTGTGGAAACTTCATCCATTGACAAATTAGCGGACTTCATTACTTCTTTAAATACTGCCTCTGCTTTATCTAAAGGATTCAAGTCTTCAAAGCCAAGAAAAGTTAGTAATGCAGATTGATCTAAGTCATTAGGCATTGCCACTATTACTGCACGAATAGTTGACCAGCCTAGTAATTTAGCTCCTTCAGTACGTAGCTGCCCATCTAACAGTATGTAACGACCATTACTCTGTCTGACTAAGATGACTGCTGAAATCTGCCCGTGTTTTTTGAGTAATCGTGCTTTTGCTTGTATTAATTCTGGTGTAATTGTCTGCCGAGGCTGATTAGGATTCGGGTCAATGAGATTTAAATCAACTTGTACTTCTCCTGATTGATTTTGAAGTTGTTCTCGGAGTTTTTGCAGTTCTTTCTCTAATTCAGGAGATTGTGCGGTTCTGAGTCTTTCTATTTCTATTTGAAGTTCAGCAATTTTTTGTTCTTGCTCAGTTTTTTGAACTGCACTACTAAATTTACTAGCAATTTTAGGCAAAGCCACGATTATTTTTTCTCCTTAATTAAAGCAACTAAATCATCTGTAATTTGCTTAAAATCTTTACAAGCAGGATGTTTGGGACGGTATTTTTGTAAAGGTAGCCCGTGAGCGCTAGCATTTTTGAATTCATTGGAACTACGAACTTTGGGGTAAAGTTTCAATTGTAAATGTTCAGTGATTTCTGGTAATTGCTCTAGATATTGTCTGTGCATCGCTACGGTATCATCATACATACTTGGCACAAACCCTAAAATTGGTGGACGAGGTGATAACTGTAACTCATCACTGGTTGAAATGCACCATTCTACCAATTCTGCTGAACCAGAAATCGCTTTCATTTCTAATTGCACTGGAACTAATATGTGAGTTGAAGCGGCTAAAGCATTAACATTCAGCATTCCCAATGTGGCCGGACAATCCAAGATTACTAAGTTATGAGGTAATGGGTAGTTTTTTAAGCGATCGCTAAGTGTGTACTCTCCTCGTTTCCTAATTACTAATTCGTTGGCCATTTCAGCCATTAATGGATGTCCTTGGCAGACTTGAATTTTTGATTCTTCCCAAACCGAAATTAATTTCCAATCCCCCTTAAAATCTTTGGATAATGCTTTGACTAGAGTATTAGATACTTCAGCAGGTGGTACCCCACAAAACACATCTAAAGAGCGTTGTGGATCTAAGTCAAGTATTGCTACAGAAAAGCCACGCCGAACTATCTCGTATGCAAGGTGTACACTGAGTGTAGTTTTACCTACACCGCCTGCGTTAGCTATCAGTGAGAGAACTATCTGCTTCATATCAGTTTTTTTGTCGGATTTTGAAATTCGACATTCAGCTTTTGAAAAATGTATATCATGCATTTGTATTTGTCACCTATTTCTGTCGTATTTTAAAATACGACACATTTTTTAAGGATTGAGCAATAAACAAAATTAAATTGAAATCAACCCAACGTCCATCTAAACCATCAAAACAGCAACAGCCCAAACCCATTACCTCATCTCTTAAATCTGATTTGACTTTAGTTGATGAATAACTCCAAACTCAGTAACAGCCTGATTATCCCCCTGTCGAGGAAAAACCCATGAAGCCACCAAAAGTTGAGCCGCAGGTGACTGGCAAGCGCAACAAGAAAAAAATAGATTTACCACCAGCAACCAAACCTCATATACCCTTTCAAGACCGTCTCGAAGAACCAGAATTACCGCCAGAACCCTGTCAGCACATGCAATTCCTGGATTGCAACTCGGAAATAGGACGTGTGATATTCGAGTGCTATCACTGCCAGCAGGGGATAATCAGCGAGTACAAAGGACGACCTTCAGTAATTTTCACAAAAGTAAAATGCCCTAACTGTGAGCAAACAGCGATTAGACTGCAAGCAAGGGAAGTACTTTCGACCACGGCGATACCTTCACCTTGGCAGCAATGATGGCACACTCCCTCTTCAAGAGTGATTGGTAAGAGATATTAACGATTGATAATGCAAAAGCTGAGATTTTTAACCTCAATAATGACTGCACTAACGGCGCTCACGCTTAATAGTTGTAGCACCGCTACAACTGAACAGTATGAAGCTACAGCGCTCACCAGTTACACCTGGCAAGTTAAATATGCGAATAACCTAACTAGTCAACCACAGCCACGCATTGAAACCTTTGCAAATACTTCAGTGGTGAATCGGAATGGATTGAAACCGCCAGGAGGAGTTCTTGGCCCAGATGAACAAGGGCTATGGTGGCCTACTTTCCCGCCGCGACCAAGTGTTGATGAAGTTGAACAACGTAAAAGACCTCAAGAAGAGGCAGGCAAACCTGAATTGATCAAAGATGTAAAGTACAAACTGACCTATGGAGTGGGTAATACTCAGAAAACGCTACCTACTAATTATGATGTTTATCGGGAAGTGGTTAAAGCTTACGCCCAAAAAACTCCTTTGCAATTGACTTTGGGTATTAATGATGATTCAGTTGAGAAAGCTGAACCTGTAAGCAAGTAATAACGCACTCGTTACATAGTCAGCAAGAAGTTAAAGATCAAAACTGAATTGCTTTTCAACAAAAAATTGATAATAAAGTATAAATCAAAGAGTCAACGATGATCTAAATTAATTTCTGCTGCATTGATAAAAAGATTTCAAAAAATCCTGATGGGGGCTATATAGGGGCTATATATACCCCAACAATAGTTCAAGACTTTTGTGAGATTTTGACCCCTATATAGGGTGCATATAGGTGCTAAATGGGGTATATTTG
>NZ_JABXKJ010000103.1 GCF_017115085.1 Nostoc sp. NMS7
CGTGTGCCTGTATTGATAAAGAACCGTTCTGCGGTGAGTAAGCGAGTGGTGTCAAGAGCCGTTGTCACTTCAATCGTTTTGGATGACACAAACCGTCCCACTCCAACGATCAGTTCGTGACCCAGAGCAGTTTCTAGATTGTGCAAATTCATTTCACGCATGGAGTGTACGACAGATCGTTTGCGCCCAATTACGGCTGCTAAATCAACAATGGGTGCATTGGCTTTAACACCGTAAGCAGCGCTGTGTCGCACAGTATTGGCTACCTCTGCGCTGGCAACCATCGTTTTGGTAGGGATGCAGGCGATGTTGATGCACCCACCACCAATCATGGTTAAGCTGCGTTCCACCAGAGCGGTTTTACGTCCGTCCGCGACTAGCGCTGGTGCTAGGGTTTTACCTGCTTTGCCACTGCCGATAATAATGTCGTCGTAGTATTCAGGGTTCATTGCACATCTCCTTTAAGATGCTGTCTTGGTACACAGCTTCAATTTGGCTGAGATCGTCTGCTGTTCGTTAATGTCTCTTGCAGCGACCTTATATCAGCGGGGTAGCGCTCGCCTGCGGCCACTCCTTTTGGTGCAACAACTTCAATTCGGTTCAGGTCGTCTGTTGTCATCTGAACTTCTGTTGCTGCAACGTTCTCCTCCAGATATTTGCGCTGCTTGGTACCCGGAATGGGAATGATATCTTCTCCTTGGGCTAACAGCCATGCCAGGGCGAGTTGACTGGGCGTTGCTCCTTTTTCAGCCGCAATCGCCTTTACCTGCTACACTAATTGCAGATTTTTGTAGAAATTCTCTCCCTGAAAGCGAGGGGAAGATCGGCGGTAGTCGTCTTCTGAAAAATCATTTGGGCTGGTGAATCGTCCTGACAAAAAGCCTCGACCCAATGGACTGTAGGGCACAAATCCAATACCTAATTCCCGCACTGTGGGCAGAATCTCATCTTCGGGATCGCGGCTCCAGAGGGAATATTCTGTTTGCAGGGCGGAAATGGAGTGAACAGTATTAGCCCGTCGAATCGTGGCTGGAGTGGCTTCTGAAAGTCCTAGATAGCGCACTTTTCCCTGCTGCACCAGTTCCGCCATTGCACCAATCGTGTCTTCAATGGGGACTTCCGGATCAATCCGGTGCTGATAATAAAGGTCAATCACATCTACACCCAACCGCTTCAGCGATGCATCACAGGCTTGATGCACATACTCTGGCTTACCGTTAATACCGTTCCATCCACCCTCTGGCGATCGCACAATACCAAAGTTGGTTGCGATCGCTACTTCAGTAAACCAAAAAGTTTTTTAGAAGCTTTACCAAGCAAACATTTCAGCCAAAGTCAGAGATATCACAAAACAACGTTTTGTTGAGCATTTCAGACGATCACCCTAGTCATCTTCAAGCGATCGCTCTAAGATCCCTCTAAAACCAATGGTCAATACTCCTGATTAACGATGGCTGAAACCCTTGTTTTTTCGTTGGCTTTTAAAAGTTTGTGGTTTACTGACTTGATCGCGACGGTCTTTGATGGCTCTGCCTACCAACTCTTCATTGGTAAAGGGTCCATAAGCTAATCGGCAGTATCCAATAAGGTAATGCCGAGTTCTAATGCCCGGTGAATCGTGGCGTAGACGCGAAGCGGCTTGTCGTAGACATCGCTTCTCGATCGTCCTGTCCACCATAGAAATCAGACATTCCCATACAGCCCAGTCCTAGTTCTGAAACCACAAGCCCTTGATTGCCGAGTTTGCGTGTTTTCATTGGTAGTTTCCTTGATTTGTTTATAAAACTCCGAATTGCCAACCGAAACAGTGTTAGAGGTCTAATCTGCGGTGTGGACACGCTTTTGAGAACTCAGCGCAAAATGTTCTATGCAGAAACCGCAAAAGATCCTAACCTGCCAGAGGAATGTTTTTCGTTATTGCACGATAAATCCACCATCAACTGTGAGCGATTGTCCAGTGACAAAACTAGAAGCGTCTGAACAGAGCCATAGTACAGCATTTACCACTTCTGACGGCATACCAATCCGACCGATTGGCTGCCCTTTGATGAAATCCTCGGTCGCTTTTGGATTTGCTTTGAAAAGGCGATCGAGCATTTCGGTTTGAATTGGACCCGGACTGACGGCATTCACCCGAATTCCTTGCTTGACAAATTCTAATGCCACTGATTTTGTTAGCCCTTCTACAGCGTGTTTACTAGCGGTGTAAATCGGCACTATTGCACCACCGACTAAACCCAAAACTGAACTAGTATTGACGATCGCCCCACCGCCACTTTTCAACAAGGCTGGAATCTCATGTTTCAAAGACAACCATACCCCTTTAACATTGATATCCATGATGCGATCGTAAGTAGCTTCGGTTTGCTCTGCTAACGGTGTGGAATCTTGTTCCACTCCAGCATTATTGAAAGCAATGTCGAGTCTTCCATAGTGTGTCATTATTTTCTCAATCAGTATCTGCACATCGGCTTCTTTAGAAACATCTGTCGTCACAGAAAAGCCTTCCCCACCCATTGCTTGAATCTGTCGAATTGTTTCTTCACCTTCAACTTGCCGACGACCTGCAACAACTACTTTTGCTCCAGCTTGAGCTAGAGCGATTGCGGTTGCTTTACCAATCCCTGATGTTCCACCTGTAACGAGTGCGACTTTTCCAGATAACGTAGTCATTGTTAATTTCCTTGGGTGTATTTTGAGACATGATTCACTGAAATAGGGTGTCATAACATCCACTCCAAGTCTGTTGCAGCAACTCGGAGGCAACACGACCGATATCCGCCGTCGCAATCATCGGCACAGGTTTATCCAACGGTTGCAGGAAGCTTTGGATAATGCCACTCTCTCTGGCGGGTACTACGTCCCAAGCTGCGTTCTCCATAAACCAGGCGGGACGAAGAAAGGCGATCGGCATCGGCAGATCCCCCAATACTTGCTCTAATATCTGAAGTTGAGTCAGTAGGTTCGACTGGGTTGCCTGTGCGCCAATGGTGGACAGGCAGACGACTTTGCCCGGATGCACTGCTGCGATTGCAGTACGCAGAGCAGCGACAATTGCCCGTGTTTCGGGAAAGCCCGGTGATGGCGCAAAGTTTGGCGGAATCACAACGAAGACACCCTCAGCTTTTCTAAAAGCTGTTGTGAGCGCGTCAGCATCGTTCATGTCCGCCAGGGCAACTGCACAACCCTCCTCGACCCAGGCAGTTCCCTTCTTAGCATCACGGATCACAGCGCAGACAGACTGATTGTCGCTCAACAATTTGCGGGCGACGGCACCGCCGACCTGACCTGTAATTCCAGTAATAGCGTACATTTCGCTCTCCTTGTAAATAGCAGACAATTGATAAACATCTTTCCAAGCTTCCGGCTTAAATAAAGATCCTTAAAACCATCTCCGGGAGTGAATTTTAGCGATTTTCCCCAAATATTATGCTCTAACAAGAGTATTCCAATCACTTCTATGTGCTAGCTCAAGATCGTCGAGAAATGAGATATTTTTCTCAACGGGATCGCGGTTAATATGCAGGTGATTAGGGGGAAAATCAGGATCGGTATAGCCAACGGCTATACCGCAGAGGATCGATAATTCCGGTGGGATATTTAACTCGCTGCGAATGATTTCAGGATAAGCGGCTAGCGAAACCTGAGCGCAAGTGCCCAGTCCACGAGCAGTCAGACTCAGCATCAGCGTTTGTAAATAGATCCCTACACTTAAAGCATCTGCATCGCCTAGTTCTCGGTGCATACAGACGATACCGACCATTGGGGCATCAAAAAATTCGTAATTACGCAGAACGGCTCGTTCTCGACTCGCTGTATCCTCACGAGCAATTCCCATTGCTCCATAGACTTGTTCACCTAGTTCCTGGCGGTAATGCTGGAATGCCTCTGGCAGTTGAGCGATTTTGGGTAGCTGAGACTCGTCAAAATGCTGCGCTTGCTTTAGCAAAGCCTTTTTCAGTTGATCGCGTCGAGTACCTTCAGCAAATACTACCCGCCACGGCTGGGTATTGGAATTCGACGGCGCGAGCTGTGCTAGAGCAAGAGCTTCATCGAGTAAAATTCGCGGTACGGGTTTGGATAAGAATTTTCGGGTTGAGTGCCGGTCTTTGATAGTTTGGTCGAGATCGAATATGTTTAATAAACCTCTATGAGAAAGAGTACTGACAATAGTTTTCGGTTAAGGGGAAAAGAGGAATGGGAAAGGGAAAAGAAAAACCCTTTAACCCAAACCCAGTAACCTTTTCCCTAAACCCGATTCCGAGTTAAAAGTGCAAAACCCGAGAAGTATTGAGAGAACTGAAGATTCAATTTTTCCTACAAGTTTGGCGCATCAAGATCCGATTGTTTTTATACACCTCTAAAGTTCCAGACTGCGGGCTATCTAACGTGCCATCCCACACCCAATATTCATAGTTTCTATTCCGAAACTTATACACTTGAACACCTTCTGTCGCTTGCTTAGTTCCTTTGCCCAAACTTAAATGACCGTTGGGATTGGTCGCCCGATAGAGCAGTTCACCAGAATTATAATTCTGCCAAATATTGATGTTGTTACCGCCTTGGCATTTAGTACTCAGGATGATGCCAGCAGTTGAATCAGCAGAAGCTCTTAAGGAAAAATTAACTAAGACACTGATTGGCAGAGCAAGGAGTAACGCGGATCTTTTCAGTAGTGTTTTCATTGTTTTCATTTAGTGTTGTAAAATCAATTTTTTGGTCTAGTTTTTTCATGATGATGAGTCCTGTGTCCTGTGGGGAGCAATGCGAAAAGCCCCCCACGTTTGCCACCTCACAAAATCGTGTTGCTCCCGTCCTGTGATTGTCCAACATGAGTTGTCATAAAGCGACGGATATGATCTGCGATCGCATCTCCTTCCTCTTCTAGGGCAAAATGTCCGGTATCGAGTAAATGAAACTCAACGTCTTTGAGATCGTCCTTGTAGGGATAAGCGCCTTCGGCTGGGAAGATGTCATCATTCTTACCCCAAACAATCAGAGTAGGTGGCTGATATTTGCGAAAATACTCCTGCCATTGCAGATATAATGGTGGATTCGTGCCATAGCTATAGAGTAGCGCCAGCTGAATCTCATCGTTGCCGGGACGATCGAGGAGAGGTTGATCCATATTCCAGGTATCAGGGCTGATCGCTTCCAGATTGCGAACGCCGTTGGTATATTGCCACTTCGTTGTTTCCAAAGTGAAAAAGGATCTGAGCTTGTCAGCATTCTCAGGAGAACGGTCTTGCCAGTAGGCTTTAGCTGGGTTCCAAAATTCGCCGCGTATACCTTCCTCATAGGCATTCCCGTTTTGGACAATCAGCGCTTCCACTCGCTCTGGATATTTAGCTGCAATTCGATAGCCAATGGGAGCGCCATAATCCATTACGTAGAGGCTATATTGCTTGAGATCGATCGCCGTAATAAATTTCTCCACGATTTGGGCCAAGCGATCAAACGTGTAGTCAAACTCATCCACAGTTGGCATAGAACTGTTGCCGTAGCTCGGATAATCGGGGGCAACTAGATGGAAGCGATCGGCAAGCGCAGGTATCAGATTGCGAAACATGTGAGATGAGGTCGGAAAGCCGTGTAACAGAAGAATCGTTGGATTACTGCGGGAACCAGCTTCTCGGTAGAAGATATCTAAACCATCGATTGAGATTGTGTGAAATGTGGTCATGACTCACCTGAGATATTTGGGTGTTTAAATTCTGAACTGCTATTGGTTCAGTCCTTTGACTCAGATAAAGAAGGCATTCATGCCGTCAATGTCAGAGAGGAAGGTTTCGAGTGCGGCAATCCTGTTATCCTTGAACTGACAGACCGTAGCCAAGTACTCATCAAGTACCCGATCGCCCTGTCGGGCAGTATTGTGCAGAGACAGAGCCACGTTGTCTCGGCCGACAAGAATGTGCTGTAGCTCGAAGTTCAGCCCATAGCTCGTAATTTTGCGGGCGCGATCAACTACGGCATCAGCTCCATTTGCAGTGCCTGAGATCATGTTGTCGCCCGGCAGTGTCCAGTGTGCGTCGTCAGCCAGGAGGGCGCGCATTGCACTCCAATCCCGTGCAGCGATTGCTGTTTGAAAACGACGAGCGATGTCGAGCTTCGCATTGCGATCGGTCACTTGTGCAACCACTTCTGCCTGAGAACGTTGATTCATTGTCATAATCGTGATTCTCCTGTTCCAAAATTCGGTTCTTCGCATTCATGCTGCGTTCTAATGACAGAAATATCCCCAGTCCACCTTGGAGCCGTTAATGCATTCCGCCAGGAACAGATAATTTTGAATTAGTCTCAAGTTCAGACTAAAAATAAGTACCTGTAGTCATCTGGGGAAACGTTATCCTGCCATTAGCTTCAATCAAGAAGGCAGAAGGCAGAAGGCAGAGGGCAGAAGGTTTACATCAGTTGGGGATTCAGACCCCTCCTTAACAAGAGCCACCAAATTTTCAATTTGGTGGGGGTCTTAAACCCTTACTCCCTCCGGTCGTAGCTTCAGCGCTGGAATTCAGAATTCCCTTCTGCCAACTGAGCCTCCTGCCCTCTGCCTTTCCTGATAACCAAGGTTTGAATGGGCTTTTCTTTGTTCTTCTCCAAGCCAGCTTGAACTATATTGCAACGTCGATTACGATTTTGCCCACCGATGTGCCTTGCTCTACGGCATTGTGGGCATCCAGTGCGGTATCCAACGTAAAATGGCGAGGATCAACAATTGGGCGTAGTTGACCTGCATCCGCCAACTGCGTAGCCTGATGCAGAATCTCACCATGATGAGTACGCCCTTCACCATTCAGTAGAGGCAGAAGCACAAATATGCCTGAATACGTAGCAGCCTTCCGCGAGAGTGGCATCAAGGAGTGCTGACCCCAGCCGTAGCTACTAACGACATGTCCGTAAGTGCGTACTGCCTGAAATGCATCGTCTAAAGTGGAACCACCAACGGTATCGTAGACCAAATCAAATCCGTGACCGTCTGTATACATTTGTACAATCTGCTCAATTGATACACTGTGGTAGTCTATCGGCACAGCACCCAGTTGTTGCAGCATATCGTGCTTAACAGCCGAGGCAGTGGCAAACACTTTGGCACCACGCGCTTTGGCAATCTGCACAGCGACATGACCAACACCGCCAGAGCCGCCAAGTACGAGGACTTTCTGACCATCGCGTACATTAGCGCGATCGACAAGTCCTTCCCATGCAGTCAAGACCACCAAGGGTAAAGCTGCGGCTTCACGCATACTGAGGTTGGTTGGTTTTTTTGCCAGTAGATCGGGATCAACTGCGGCAAATTCAGCGAGTGAACCTTGCAGTCCACCGACTCCACCCGTCAGTCCGTAGACCTCATCACCGACTTTAAACGCGGTGACATTTTGTCCAACTGCTTCAACGACCCCAGCCAGATCGGTTCCCAGCACGGCAGGGAGTACAGGTTTGGCATGAGGCGCTTTACCTGTGCGGATTTTGCTGTCGAGGGGGTTGACACCGCTTGCCTTGATTCGCACCAAAACCTGTTTAGCAGTCGGTTCCGGTCGGGGAATTTCGGCGGTACGAAATGTTGCAGTTTGAAAATCATCTATAATCAGCGCGTGCATAGTTGGTGATGGCTTCACCTATCAACTCCTTACTTATATATATTGTTGCTAAAAGTTTCTCAATTGCAGCCCTACCAATAGTGATATGAAATTTACCAGCATTCAAACTATGTGTTATGCCTGACTTCTGCACCGATTTTGTTCATTGTTCTAAGACGATTGCTATGTTCTCCTAGCATCATGCCGAGGGTAAAGTTCCAGGCGAACCCAAAATTTCGTCGCCGATCTCAACGCAAATACGTTCAAACAGCTCCATATCGGGTGTTTCTTTCTCATCCAGCGTACCAATTGCTGCGATCAACCGAGCAAAGCCACTTGGCGCAGCAACGACCAACACGCGAGCTGGCTGATCGTTAAGCACGGCGACGGTGTGGGGTGTGGCAGTAGGAATCAGGAAGCTTTCACCAGCACTCAACACAGCCTTCTTCTCACCTGCCCAAACCGTAAACTCCCCAGACAGTACATAGATTTGTTCAGAATAGCGTGTGTGGCGATGGAGGGGTATTTGTGTACTAGGAAGGAAGTAGCCTTCGATCAGATCGTACTGACCTGCGGTAGTTGCGTGATCTGCAATGATGCTGAGGCGAGAGCCAAAAAACCAGAGAGATTGTGTCATCGGATTACTCATGTTGATTAATTGTTTGCCTAATCAGGAGCCGTTAAGAAATAATTTTTACGCTTGTTGATATCTATGAAGTTTACTGAGGAGTATCTCTAAGCCAATGAATGTCTCTGCTTGAGTTTTTTCACTGCACATTTAATAGTTACAAATTTTTCGCAATATAACCTCTACCATTTGAACGTTTTAGTAGAAGTTATACAACTCACACACTATTTAAACCTTTTTTAAAAGATCATTGCTTTTAAAAACAATTTCTCTTTGCTCCCCGCAGTTGGATGCGATCGCTTCATTTAGTAGATGTATAGCTTCCTCGTGGAGTGTTTTTGTCTGGGATTGCAGCATCACCCGTTCTGAACACACGAGCGTGAAGAATAGCCGTTCTCCCAAAGTTGCTACGCCAACTAAGCGATCGTTTTTGACACCTGTCGTCACTACAGGCCCATAGATAGCCTGAAGTTTTAGCTCTCCAAACTGTTGCGCGATCGTCAAGCGCATGAGATTGCTAACGGTTATATCATAGTCCAATTGGTCTTTAAATACTTGTAAAGCATCATCAGGACTCTTGAAGGTAGATAGCCATTGTTGAAGTTGAAAAATCTTCCCAAACAGCTTGTTAGATGTCATACTTTGCTTGAGTTGTTGTTTAGCAGAACGAGCGACTTCCCAAAAATTGGCATCAAAGCTTAAGAGGTGCGATGTCCGTTCAGCACCAATATATAAACTGAGATTTTCCTGGTTTGCAGATGTCAAGTATGATCTGAGATTAATCGGTGACGTACAGTTGAGGTTCTGCGTCTGTTTTGAATGATTTTGCTGGCGGACTGCTAAGAGAAAAGCGGCACAAATCGCAGCATGAACACTCGTTTGTTCTTGCCGACAACGAGCTATGAGCAAGTGCGTTGTTTCGGGTGAAAGTGAACCAGAACTGACAAATGAACGGTTAGGTTGCTTCGCATATTGCCCAACTGCAAAAGAATCACTGATGAATGTAGGAATTGGCTTTAGCAAAGAAACTTTTTCGGGAGTTCGATCGACAATCAAATCCTCTAGCGACGGAGGTACAGATAAAGACTGTCCGAATGTAGTGGGTGTAGCGTACACCGAAGGGGTTGCTGTAGGCATCGCCTGCAAAATATCCCGAATTAAGTAAGTTACAGAAATACCATCAGCGATCGAGTGATGACATATCACAATCAATTCTGATAATTCTGCGCCATTGCTAGAGTGAACCAAGACAACCCGCACTAACGGAGCTTGCGACCAAATAAAGGGCGTTGCGATTTCTTGCTCAACTTCTCGCTGCCATAGTTGTTCGGATAGCCTCTGCACAACCCGCAGTGGAATATCAGCATGGTCTTCGACAAACCAAGGGTGCTTTGCTTCATCCAGAGCAATCCGAACTCGGAGGAATGGATGCCTTTGCTGTACAAAGTTTAATGCTTGTTGAAGTTGAGTAACTGTGAATTTTCCTTTGATTTGGGCTGTGAGAGCGAAATGTAAGGAATGAGCTTGATCGTGGAGCCAGAAGTTTTGCTCTCCCGCACCCAAAGGGCGATAGACCTCGAAAGATTGCATATATTTAATTAATCTCCAATAATGATGCTGAGGCGAGAACCAAAAAACCAGAGAGATTGTGTCATTAAATTACTCATTTAATTAATTGTTTGCGTAATCAGGAGCCGTCAAAAAATAATGTTTATATCTATGAAGTTTACTGAGGAGCATGTCTAACCTAATGAACGTCTCAGCTTAAGTTTCTTTGACTACACATTTAATAGTTACAAATTTCTCGCAATATAACCTCTACCATTTGAAGGTTCTAATAGAAGTTATACAATTCACACACTATTTAAACCTTTTTTAAAAGATCATTGCTTTTACAAATAATTTCTCTTTGCTCCTCGTAGTAATACTTTCACTACTAGATTTATGCAATTATATTGCAGTCTACTATCGCAATAAGAAACTGGAATTAAAACGTATTTTTAACTAAGTTATACCAATTCTGTATGAAGATGTATAGAAAGAACCTCTCCCAAATGAATATGCATAGAAAGAACCCCTCCCAACCTCACCAAAGTATCAGGGAGGTTGGGAAGGGTCAAAATAATGTGCAGCTTCACAGAGAATTGATATTATTACAAATAGCTGCAAGTTTCATCCTTTAGGAGTAGTAATTAAACTCATGCTTTATTGAAAATAAATACTTGTCAATTTCGCAAAAATAATCGTAATCGATCACGGGGCGATCGCAAGTTGCAAAACAACGCAACGATCCAGCATCCAGCCTTCATTTTCAATCAAACCAAGCACCTATACTCGGTAGTATTTTGAACAACTATGGGTATGAGTATCATCGGATGCTGTTGGCGAAATATTTCTTCACATTTGAAAACCTTACAAATGCTAAAGCGAACAGACGTTGAGGAAAATGGGATGATGTTAATCAACAAGCATCTACCATCACCTGCGGTGAAGGAGGAATTGAGTGATTCAACCGCAAGCCATAGACCCCATCCCAGAAGAAACAGTGCGTGTGGCTCGTGCCGCTTTCCCAAAAGGCAATCTCTACATGACCATGAGGGATGAAATCGGTACTCTCTACAACGACCAAGATTTTGAAGCACTGTTTCCAACACTTGGGCAACCCGCTTTTAGTCCTTGGCGGTTAGCTTTGGTCTGCGTCATGCAATATATCGAAGACATGACTGACAGACAAGCAGCAGATGCAGTTCGCAGTCGAATTGATTGGAAGTATGCACTTTCTCTCTTATTTGACAGACTCAGGCTTTGATTTTAGTGTACTCTGCGAATTCAGAGTCCGCTTAATTTCTGGAAGTGCCGAACAAAAATTACTAGATATCTTGTTAAAGCAATTTAAAGAAAAAGGAATTATCAAAGACAGAGGAAAACAACGTACCGATTCAACCCAACAAGAGGAAAATTCTAGCAATATTCTAGAGGATCAATTATTTAATTTAAAATCTCAGGATTTAAGAAATTTCTTTACTAAATTAGGTCTAGTAATTCAGTTTAGAAACCCAGTCTGCATTGATAGCTTGCATAAAAGCAGTGTATCTGTGTTAGCTCATACGGACAATGTATTTAGAGGTGAAGTATTTTATATATTGCCAATGATAGTTGAACCAGTTCAAGTTAAAAGGGTAACTATTATTCATATTAACACTTGAGAGTTGAAGCTAAAGTAATTAATTACCACAATTGATAAAACCCCAATTTATTATAATAAATTGGGGTTTTAGGTTATCAAAAATGATTGAATACTGCAATAGGAGCTTTGCTATAAAGCCTTACTCTATGTAATTTGTATTCTTCAATAAATGCTTGACCTGAATTAGCTAACCACTCTACAAACTGAATCGCTTCAATAGGTGGAGTAGTGTTCTTTAACATTGCTAGGCAAGGATTGAGCAAAATATCATTAGGATTAATATCCCCAGCTTCACAGAAGACACGAAGATTTTTACGTTTGTCAGGATCTGCCCAGTTCCAAATACCACGGTCAGTCAGAGTATAGTAAGCTCGCTCGTTAGCTTCTTGGAGAGCAGTATCAGGATAATGTTCTTTGCTTTTAAGCGGAAGATACCACGAATCGGTTCCAACTTCAGGTAAACGACCAAGAATTTTTTCAAATATTTTCCGTTCTATAAAATTGGTAGCAGATTTGTCATTGCGTGTTAAAAAATAAACACCAGATTGACCTGAAGCAATCTTTTTAAAAAGCTTTAGTACTTGATGATTAGAGTAGTGCGGTGTAAGTTCTTCAGATATAGGTAAAGCTGCTGGATTGGTAAGAGAGCCTATGAGAGTGAAATGATCGCGAAAAATATAGACCGGTGCAAAACTAAAATTACGTTCTTTGTACTCTTTATATACCCGTTCGATTCCATAAGCCCAGCCGACATCAATTGAACCATTAGCTAAACCTTGTAGTGTCTCCTCTGTATCTGATTTTTTCCAAGCAATACAATATTCTGCCTTTGTTTGTGCCAAGAAAGACTCAGCCATATAGTCTACAAAGCGAGTGATTCCAGCCCCGCCATTGCCAATAATAAATCTAGGTTTCTCTTCTTTACAAAAAGAAGAAAAAATAATGCGATCGCAATCATTTATTTGGGCTTCTTTTTTCATGGTTTTATTCAGTAGGTAAGAGCGTACGTAGATAGGTATAACGACCTGCAATACTAATCGCTCAAACCTGCAATCAAGACATTTACAAACCAGGATTAAATGCAACTATAATTGCGCTTCAGGCAGGATTAAATGCAACTGAGCCAGGATTATTTGCAACCAACCTGCTTTTCCTCTGTTTGAGCCAGGATTAAATGCAACTATAAAAGTAAAAAAAACGAACGTTTTCTTAACTGGGTCACTAGTAAGGCTTAGAGTTCCTTTTACCGTTGTTTTTTCAGTAAATAAACTCGTAAAGAATTCAAAGTTAATTTATCAAACTCTCACATGAGTTTTTTGACAAACCCTTGTCAAGGAGAGAAAACTCAACCCTAGTAAAGTGTTAAGCTTATTTGCAATTAATTCTGGTCGAAACGGATGATTGCAGGCTGGTTGCATTTAATCCTGGCTCAAATGAAATTATAGTTGCAAATAATCCTGGCTCAATACAGCGATGATTGCAGGTCGGGGGATTTATAATTGCAGGTCACTACAGTTATCTTTCCCCTTTAAAAGGTTAATCAATTATCATCCGCTTTCAGTTGTTCACTAGAAAATTGATTTTCTCTTCACAATCCAATAACTCTGTAAAGCTTCAAGAAACTATATAGTTATTTTCGTGCCCAGATTTGTGTCACACGAGGGATGCCAAACAGTGTTGTTTCGTCCTCTGCCAACTCTCTTATTTGCTCTATAGTTTGCTTAATCTCTTCTGGTGTTGTTATTCCAGAAGAAATAAAAGCATCAGCTGCCTCTTTGAGTGACAAATCTATTAAACGCTTAGTTTCTTTGTGAACTGCGACAGGCTGCACTAAAAAAATTTCTCGCGTCAGCAAGCCAGCATTTTGAAATATTTGGTAAAGCTGGCTTCCCATACAAAAGTGCTGGCTACGAGTGTTACCTAGTCTAAGGAAAAGCTCAAAACAACGGTCGTAGCTAGAGTTAGCAGGTTGACAAAAAGCAGTGCTAAAGTCGGCTTCCTCACACACTAACAATCCATTCGGCTTGAGTAGTGCTAGCATTTGTTCCAGTGCATCTTTAGGGCGAGTCAGATGGATTAGCAAAAAGCGGCAGTAAACTAGGTCAAAGGAGTTATGAGGTAATCCTGTATTGTAAGCGCTGCCCAAGACAAATTTTACATTGCTCAAGCCAAGTGCGTCTGCATTTCCTCGTGCCTGTTCTACCTGCTCTGTACTCACATCTACACCAATAACTGAACCGTTGAATCCAACTTGTTCGCCTAACCAAGTGGAAACACTTCCAATACCGCAACCAATGTCAGCTATATGCATTCCTTCGCAGAGTCCAACTCGC
Source organism: Nostoc sp. NMS7 (assembly GCF_017115085.1). Classification (GTDB taxonomy): domain Bacteria; phylum Cyanobacteriota; class Cyanobacteriia; order Cyanobacteriales; family Nostocaceae; genus Nostoc. Next base: position 13,729 of record NZ_JABXKJ010000103.1, read on the forward strand.
GCAAGTAAAAACTCTGTATATGGCTTATGGATTTGGTGAAGAATTTGCAATCGATTTGCGCCTTCTTTTCCAGTGGCTAGTGTATAACGGTCATCATGTATCATTTTGTATTCATCTTGGAACTGCTTGACTTAACTAATTATTCTTAAATCTATATGAAGAATTAGAGCGTTTTTAAATCTTGTAATTCGTAATTAGGAGGTTTAATCACCTATTACAAGGCTTACAATTACCAGTTATATTAATAACGCCCTTTTTGTGTCAGATAGTCACATAAAATTAGTTTACCTGGGTCGCTTAGACCGGAAATTATCTCCGGTCACTTCAATGGCAAGCCGATTAATTTTGATGAGTGAATAAGTGCGAACGCACCTAATCCAACCTCATAAAAAAGCTGACTGTGATTTAGGCAGCTTTTCGATTAGGATGAAATAAAAAACGCTAAGGCTTATATACGAATGGCACTAAGAAAAGCCCAAAGGCTTGTGTCGTCTTGTTCCCAGCCTCCAGGCTGAGAATGTATTTCAAGTGGGCTTCTGCCTCTTGTCAAGCTAATGGAGGCGGCAGCCCTCCCAGAATGGGTTCCCAGCTTAGAGGCTGGGAACCAGTCAGAGAAAGGACTGTATTTTTTCTTAGTGCCATTCCACTCTGAGTTGAAATTTTTGGACAATCGAGTGATGGATGAACCTGTCCATCTCGCAGTGGAAGGTTGTCTCCAACTTGAGTTAGAGTCTAAAGCCAATCTATCTGCTTCGGTACTTTTGGTAAAGCCGTTATAATTTTCAGGGAAGCGGTGAGTGATAAGGATTTTCATGTATATCCAACACTTCCCATGTACGAGGATTCACTTGTCCTGTAACTGGAACTTTGTACCGTTTTTGTAAATCCCTTACCGCAGATTCGGTAATGGAACCAAATACTCCATCAACAATTGCACCACGCGGATTTCCTAATCTGACTGCTGCTGCTTCTAAAAAACTATTATCTAAGAGAATTTTCTGCAATATTTTAACGCTTTTACCTCGATCCCCGGGATGCAAGGTGGGTAATGATAAATCGGTATACGCTGTTGCAACCAAAATCGGAGGTTTTTGTATTGGAAATGTTACTGCGATCGCTGTACTAGTTAGTGAAACTCCAATCAATTCTGCTATCAGTGTTGTTGATAAGAATACTTTAGACAACACAAAAGTAATTTGAAAAATCGATTTTTGAAGTTTTACTGATTTCATTAAGCATCTCCTAATGTGTTAGTTTGCTCATGCAATATAATTTCAAGAACTTCTATGATCCAGCCCATTCTTGAGGCTTTTAAAAACCAAAACCACTTGTCGTTGGTATATATGTTACCTAGAACACCGATTCATTAATCGGAAGAGCAGGTAGAGTTGTTTGCAATAGCGCGTGTGGAGATGGGGGGTGTTTGTGTGCCGGGAAGAAAGTAGCCTTCGATCAGATCGTACTGACCTCCTGTAGTGGTGTGGTTGGCAACGATGTTAAGGGAAGTACCAAAAAGCCAGAGAGATTGTGTCATTAGATTACTCATGTTGATTAATTGTTTGCCTAATCAGGATAGGATCTGTCAAAAAATAATTTTTACGCTTGTTGATATCTATGAAGTTTACTGAGGAGTATCTCTAAGCCAATGAATGTCTCTGCTTGAGTTTTTCACTGCACATTTAATAGTTACAAATTTATCGCAATATAACCTCTACCATTGGAACGTTTTAGTAGAAATTATACAAGTCACACACTATTTAAACCTTTTTTAAAAGATCATTACTTTTACAAACAATTTCTATTTGCTCCTCGTAGTAATACTTTCACTACTAGATTTATGCAATTATATTGCAGTTTTCTATCGCAATTAGAAACTGTAATTAAAACGTATTTTAACTAAGTTATACTAATTCTGTATGAAGATGTATAGAAAAAACCTCTCCCAAATGAATATGCATAGAACAGAAATGTTGAATCCTAATACAAAACTTTACATATTTAATTACACTAACTCTAAAAAGCCTAAAATAGTCAACATGACATCATCTCCTCAAACCAATGAA
>NZ_JABXKJ010000085.1 GCF_017115085.1 Nostoc sp. NMS7
CCGAAACTGCCCCATATATCCGTGGCAAAACGGTTTACATCTGGCAGCACCGATTGTCTTGCCAACCAGTATGGCGTGAACTGTCAAACTTTGAAGCATTTTCTTTAGGAGTAAGGGACTTCCAAAGAATAAATTATTCCAAGAAAAACAAGAGACAGGTTTTCTCAAGAATGATAATCATTTTAAGGGGGGAGAAAAGGGGTTGCCCTCGGCAACCCCTTTTCTCCCCCTCATCTATGCATAAAGAATCTATACACTTGTCGTCTGCTTTGAAGTTAAACAGTGTAAAATTAGTATGTTTTGTAGCTAAATAAATGCTGTTATTAAAATCAAATAACTTTTGTTTTACTACAACAAATATCAATAAACCAATTACCTAAATTTGGGAAAACTTCATTAGTGGAATCGGTTAGCCTCTCAATCTTTTTTTCAATTTGAGCCATAGCTTTTTTTGTAAGCTTTACCCCATTCTCATAAGTTTCATGTACTAGCTTAACTACTGGATGAGAACCTTTCCATTTCATAGTAATAGCAAACTTTAAAGCCGTCTCAACTTCATCTAAAATGCTGCCATTCCAATGATTCTCTAGTATTGCCCATGTCCTTTCTATCGGATTATATTTACTATGATATGGAGGGTAGTAAGCTAAACGTATGTTTACTTGATGTTTGTGGGCAAACTCTACTATACGTTTCATAAATTGGGTACGACGTGAACTATTCTGCGGACCATTATCTTGATTGAGAAGTAGGGTTTGAATATCAGAACAACGATGCTTTTGTTCTAACCAAAAATCCTCTAAAATATCAACAATAAAATCGCTTGTAACTTTCGATTCTGTAAAATACAAAAATAGCTCATCAAGCTCTGGAAGAAATATACCATAGGGAGTTACAGTTGTTTTCGGATTATAATCATGGTCGTCAGCCTTCGCTCCATCTCTGCTTTTACCCCCTCGGTCAAATGAGCCGATCTTAACACGGGCTTTTCCGTCCATGCTTAGACGTAAAACACTCTTATCTTCCGAAGCATCTTTATTTACAATGTCTAATTGCTCAAAGATTGCATCAGTTTGGGGAATTTTTTTTGAGGTTGAACTTTCTTTACCCTTCTGAGCTTGTAACCTAAATTATTTAATTTGACTCGAATTGTTTCTGATGTATGTAACTTTTCATCGCTGTAACCATACTTTTCGATTAATTGCTTTCTGACTTCGGCTGCACTGAGTCTAGTATATAGTCTTTGACTTTTAAAACTCGGATCTGTTTGACTATAAAAGTCAACTAAATTTTTTATATCTTCTAAAAGATTTGGTAGGTGTTCTTCTGCTTTATAACGTCCTTTGCCACTCATGTTATCAACACAAGTAATACCGCTTTTTAATTCTCTTGTCCCTTTCCGAATTGTGTCTCTATTCCATCCTAGTTCTGATTGTGCAAGCCTTTGCCCTCCTAAACCTAAGCCCTGAACTGTCTGTGCCATAAATTTGCGCTTTGCTGCACCAAATAATTGAGATGCAGTTTCAATCAACAACTTTTTGAGAGAATCAGTTAATACTATGTCCATCTGTTACCACACTCAAAAACAAGCATCATTATTCAAATTACTACGAAAGGGGAATGAAGGGGCTGCCGACGGTAGCCCCTTCATTCCCCTTAAAATGATTATCATTCTTTTTGATGGAATAGTTTATTTTCTGGAAGTCCCTTAAGCAAGATTAGCTCAACTGAGTTGCAACTTAATGTCGATTTGCTTCATAGAGTGGAAACGGCGTTAATCAATATGTCAAACGAGGAAGATCCGGTTTCAGCAGACATAACTGTTACCTCTGTCGAAGTTCCAGAGTTGACCGAGGAAGAACAGCGCGATCGCCTGCATCTAGAGCGCCGTGTGGAAAGAGCAGTCTTTGAGGCGGGGAAGGCACTGGCAGAATTGCGCGATCGCAGACTGTACTGTTCGACGCATAAAACCTTCGAGGAATATTGCCGTTCGCGGTTTGGATATACTCACCGACGTGTGAATTATTTAATAGCTGGTTCAAAGGTAGTTGACAACATAATAATGGGAACAAATTGTTCCCAAAATGAGAAAGCGGATGAAATGGGAACAAATTGTTCCCAAAATGAGAAAGCGGATGAAACGGGAACCAAACCATTACAAATCCTGCCGACTAGCGAAGGACAAGTTCGGCCCATGACAAAGCTTGAACCGCAGCAACAGCAAGAAGTATGGCGGCAGGCGGTGGAGCAGGCAGGGGGTGTGCCACCAGCTAGAATCGTTAAAGACGTAGTGCAGCGAATCATGGAGAGAACCAAAGTACCCAATACCTACCAGTTAGGAGAAGTTTGCCAAATCCTTGTTAAAGACAATCCCGAACTGAGAGGAAAAGGAGGGAATTGGTGCATCATCAACCATGTGGGCGAATTCAGTTGCACAGTCACAATGTGGGATGGGGAGTACACCGTGAGAATCGACCACTTGAAGTCACTGAACTACTTGGAGTCGGAATGTCAGCATATGCAGTTAATCAGCGATCGCATCAGTCGGTTACAGGAAAACGAGAATTTAGAAGATGCCCCAAGTGCTGTGCTAAAGCACTTGGGAGAACTGAAGCGACCGTATTTGACTGTGGTTGAAGAGAAGTTGTTGGGTTTGATAGAGAAAGAGTACGGTGTTGATGAAAGATAAAGTTTTGAGGCAAGTGGTCTACAGTTATAGCCTATTTTTAGTATTAATTTATCATTCAAAGTCTGCGAGAGCCAGAAAAAACCTTTAACCCTTACCCTTTTCCCCAAACCCGATTACGAGTTAAAAATGCAAAAACCGAGAAGTATTGGGTAGGGTTGGAGCCACCGCGATCGCTATAGCGTGCAACACAGCGTTTCCAACTAATCCGATTTAACCCAATCGGGTTTTGGCCGCCAAATCGACACCACTCTGAAAAACAGTATACATGAAAGGCAAAATCAAAGAAAACACATACCTCAAACCCTTACCCAGTAAGCAATCGACACCACTCAACGAAAGAATAGGGATTTGGGCGATTCTCGGACTGGTGTCGATGGCCATGTTACAAAACCTCTTTAATTATCCTCAAACCTAGATAACGTAATACTTTGGCGGAGCTTTTCAGTTTCGGATTCAAAGAGAGGATGATTTAGAGCCACTGAAAGATAGTTCAGTGAGGGTCTTAAACCCAAGTTTCTCTGGTTGCGGCAGTTCTAGAGTACGGGCAGTCGGAAAACAGCCTGACTCGATAAACTTCATCTTCTCCGAGAAATATATCACTAGAAATATCATATACAAGAAATGGCACCAATTTTTATTGGTGCAAAATGATCAAGTGTAAGACTTTTCCCAAATCAGATACCGAAAGTGTCCAGCAGTCATCTCAAATAAAGTCCACGTCTCAAAGCTTCAATTCTTTTATGAATAGGTGGATGTGTATGTTTTAACCAATGAAAAGTTCCGACTTCTTCTTTCATGGCAACCCGAATCCATAAAGTAGCCATTTGTTCTCTATTTTGTTTGGGTGGCTGAAAAGGTAAACGGTCAAGGATAGCTAGGGCAGATACCAGATCATCAACACTAGTTAACCTCGCCGCAACTGCATCAGCATGATATTCTCGCCAACGACTATGCCAGAAGGTCAATAATGTTACAAGAGATTTTGTAATTGTCGGCAACATCATTAAAATTATCCAAACTAATACACCCACCAAAAAAACTGTTGCGTGTTGCCAATTTCCGAAAAGACCATATATCAAACCTGCGGCCAGCATTAATAAAGCCACAAATCTACCGAAGTGCCACACAATCAACAGCATTGGGGTAAAAAGTATTAACATCACACCATCCAAAGCAGCAGAAAGTAAAGTTTTTGCCATAGTATCTAAGTTAGCAATATGCCCTAGCTCATGTGCCATCACAGCAGCAACTTCTCTTTCATTTAATTGCTTGATCAAACCAGTAGTGACAACTACCATAGCATAAGAACGTGTTGCACCCACCGCAAAGGCATTAGGATTATCATCAGACAATTCAATTCCTACTACAGGAGTTCTGGGCAAGCCCTCTGCTTTAGATAATTCCTTAACGGCCGTGCATAACCTTTTTTCATCTTCAGAATACAGCCCATTTTCATATAAGAGAAGTGGGTTAATTACTCGAATTTTTCTTTGGTTAATACAGGAAGGGACAGCAGCAAAATATCTGTAAATTGTTGAGATTACCCAGTAAATACTAGGTAGACTAATACAACCTAAAAAGAAGAGACCAATAATGAAATTTAAAGCTCCTTCTTACTACCAACAATTATATTTTTAGCGACTTTTTCTAACAACCTGAGTTCTTCGAGAATTCGCAAACTGGGTTGGAATCCTGATTTTTCTTGACTAATTGTAATTGACATAATTCTCCTTGAACATTCCAAATTAGACAATTGGATAATCCCAAATCTAAAATCTAAAATTGTATTCCCCTTTGATAATTTTCGGTACAGTCCAAACTTTTGAACCTTCCTTAAGTGCCTCGTTATTTTTCAGAGGACGAGTACCACGAAAACCTTCCTCCATCACATCATCCTGACCAATTTCCGGTAATTTTTTTCTTAATTCTTCAACAGTTGCACCTTGTGGTAAATCAACCAGTTTCCCGTTAACTATTGCTCTCATTTTATTTCCTCACTTTGTCCTAATTATTCATGCCAGTGGTAACATTATCTACCGAAGTTTCGTACAGAATACCTAACTGTATTCTGACAACTGACGCATATATTCTGTTCGATAACCTTCTGTTTCTACAGAAATTAAATTCCGTAGGATCACGCACAATACAGTTGGTTCTGATAAGCATTTTTCACTTTCCTTGTGGTTTGGGGAAAGGGTAATTTAACCGAACCTCATTGGGATCACGCGCCCTTTTTCAGATGTGACAGATGTATAATTTTTAACAAATTTCTATATTCTGGTTGAATTAATTCCATAGTTTCTGCTCGTTTACGTGGCTGCTTTTTGTCATGCTTCGGCTGATTATTTGCGCTAAATATTAACCACAAAGCTACCAAACCAATAACACTACTAATCTTGATAAATAATGAATATTTAGCTTTGGTCGATGTCACTTCTTCCTCTAAAAAGCCAATTTTCTGTTCTAGCTTTTGGAGATAGGACTTGCTACTACTAACCTCATCACTTACTTTTTGTAAATCTTCCATGTAATCATGTTTAGTGATAGTGTTAACTTGAGATTCTAAAGACTCGCAACGTTGATTGATTTTTTCAGCTATTTGTGTAAATTCCTCAAACAGTTTTAGTTTTTGATTAATTAACTTGCCATTCACTGTCTCCATGAATAACTCCTTGAATTTCTTGTTTATTGCAGCATTGTGCATTCATTAATCAAAGACATTAGAACTACCAATCCGGTGATAATTTTGGCTAATATCATGTTGGTCAAAATTATCAAATACTTCAGCTAAATCCACGATGCTATTAGCCGAATTTTTCAATTCACTTCCTAAAGATTGTTCCACTGAAGCTACTTCAACCCGTATTCCTCTTCTTCTCAGTTTTTCTGCTAAATAAGCAAAATCAGAATCTCCTGTCACCAAAACCACAATATCTGGTTTAATTTCTAAAGCTAACTCAATTGCGTCTATCGCCATTACCACATCAACATTATTCTCGTAATCATCTCCTTTAGCTTTACCTTCTTTCGTTACAACTAAAAACCCATTACTCCTTGCCCAGTAGACGAATTTCTCTTTGCTTTTTCGCTGTTCTTCAAATCTTTCTCTTGCCGGAGGTAGACCGAGATAGATTACCATTTCAATTAACTCTCTTCCTTCTTTAGGATTGGCTAAATAATCCCGCACTTTCTGCCAGTTTATTTTGCGATTAAAATTTTGTGCTGCCATAAAAACGTTATCGCCATCCGCAATAATCATCACCCGATGAAGATTTATCATCCAATTTCACCATTTATTTTGGGTTTGTGCTTTCTTGTTTGTAATTAAAACCTCCAGGTGGAATATGCACTTTCCTTTAGACAGGCGGAAATCTCATTTTCCACTAACTCACTAAATTAAGTACATCCAAGTCGAAATTAGTGAAGTGAGTAGTATAAATGAAACTTACTCAGGGGTTGACAACCATAGTGATTACATCGATTACCTGTATCTTGACTGGAACTATTAGCAAACAACCTTTACTACGAGGACTGGGTGAAATAGCTGCATTGGCAGCTATCTCTCGAAAAATAATAGTTAAACAGCACGAAATCGATGCTAATAACCAGAAGCAATTAACTGTATTAACTAAAGAAAATACTTGCCTCCAAGCTCAACTATCTGATGCCCAGTATGAATTGAATAAACTGGATAAGAAAGTAAAGATTCAAAACACCTGTCAACGTCTTTACCTTTCTAAAATTGATAAATTACAGCATCAGCAAAAAGTCATGATGGGTAACATCGCTCAATTACAACATAAATTATCAAATAAAACTCCTCCTAACTCTGAAAATTTTCGACAAATATCTCAAAAATCATCTATGAAATCTCTCTCCGATACTCAAACATCGGTAACTCGTGTTTCAAACGGGAGCATCCACTTTCGGCAGAAATACTCAAACAGCAAGTAAACCATTGAGATAAGCACAACGAACAGAAAGGATTTGATTAACACTATCAACATTCTACTGTGCGCCGGAAATTTTAATCCTAGCTCCAATCTGTTTAATAGCAGATTCAACTGCACCAGAACCAATAGAACAAAGTTGTTCCGCTTGGTAATAGCTGTAATTGACAATACGAGAACGATGTTTGTTGAGATAAGTAATGAAATTTTTCACCTGTTTACCTCGACAATGAATAAACAAAGCCTGAGTATTATCTATTTGACCTTGCCACAAAAAATTTTCAGCAGCTTTAAGCCGTTTTAAAGAACCACCAATTTTATAGAGATTTTCTTTGAGGTGATACCAATCTAAAATTTCCCAACGCTCAAAATTCTCTGGTTTTCCAAACTCTCTGACAAGATTCCACACACCATCATGACCATCTCCTAAGCAGGCTAACGGGTTAACCAGACGCTGACTATTGACATAATCAACTAATGATTGGTTGTCATCAAAAAATGCACCATAGTAAATTCCTTGTAGACGAACGGTTTTATAGTCTCGCCAGTGACAGCCTGCTTTCGGTTTACCTCTAAGCCGGACTTTTCCTCCATCTACACTGACTTCTGACACGGCTTGTAATGCTACGGGCAGTTGAAAATCTTGTTCGAGAACTAGTTTTTGTTGCGTCGTGTGACCAACTTTCACTCCTGTTAATGCCTCAATCTCAATTTCTGCTTTTTGATATGATTCATTTGCTGATAGCCTCAAACAACACTTTTGAAGTAATGGATTAACCTACTTCTTGCCTTCAAACCCAGTCTTTGTAGCTGTTTGGCTTTAAGAGTCAATTCCCCTACTAGGCTTTTTATTTTCCTAGTTTTACCTACTTTTGTTCCTGTTTTTTGTTCGATAAAAAAAGGGCTATTTCTGGGCTGACTAGTTCTAATACTTGACTGCGAACTGTTTTTTCTATGCCTTCAAGGTCTGTCAGCTTACTTTTGTCTGCTTCTTCATACAGCAGTGTTGACAATTCTTGTAAGCAGGCTTTGATCCGTTCTTGTTTCTCTTGCTTCATTGTCAGCGATCGCACAGGGTTATTTCCCTTTACATTTTCCCATAAATGGTAAATATTCCAAAAGTGGATGCTCCCGTCAGAAAAACCCTTTACTTGTGCTTCCCCCTGCCAACTTTTAAGCATCGCTGTCTTGAATTCCTTAACTCGCTGTTGAGTTTCGACCTTTGCCGCTACATTATTTACATTTAGAGTCTGTTTTGATTCCAACTGAAAAAGATTTATTTTGCTCAAGATGATTAAACTCAGACTAAAACCACCACATAAGATAAGCAGCCCAACTAATTTCCCTGGAGTCCAAAGACTCTGCTTATTATTGATCACGTAAAAATACCTTAAATAGTCAAATAATCAGTCATCGTGCTGATCGGCGGAAGTTAAAATTTTTATCTGCCGGTGACTTACAGTATAAACGAGCAGGAATCAAATTGAGTGTAATGGAAACTGTTAACAAAATGATTACGATCAGTGATAATACTGCTAGTAACATGATTATTGATCGTCAAGTTTCGCGGATAGTTTATCAGTATCTAGCTCAACCAAAATTATCCCAGAAATATTAATTTCATTTTATTTAGGGTTAATTGTACTTAAAGCTACACCCTGATAATAATGCCCTAAAATTTGCAGATAGTTTACTCCTCTTTTAGCTAAATTGTATGCCCCCCATTGACTCATACCTAAAGCATGACCAAAGCCAAGTCCAAGAAGTACAAAACTACCATTTGCTGCTTTGGTAAGGATAAAGTGGGTACTTTTAATTTTGAGGGCTGTACGTACTTTTTCGCCACGCAGTACAATGGTTGCTTTATCACCAACGATTTTTAAGGCTTTAACACTACCGAAAGGTGAGTAGGTTTGTGCAATCATATCTAAAACGTTGCCGACACCAGAAATCCTGGCGCTAATTTCTTTTTGGGTGAAAACTTTCTCCCATTTGCACTCGCTAACATTTTGATCGTAATCTTCAACAGCACGCAGGTAAGGCTCGTGGCTTCCCCAAACATCTTCAACATTTTCAGTATGTCCTCCAGAACAATCATGAAAAACTGAGAGAATAATACTGTCTTTATAAGTTAGTACCTGTTTATCAGTAGCATCGACGGCGGCATAAGTACTAGGAGTTTCATTGATTACTCCTTTATAATTTTGCCAGTGATCTGGACTATCACCTAAATCGTAAACAGGATTATTGCGCTGTTTTTCTCGCTCATAGAAAGCAAAAGTCCGGGCGGCAACTGCTTGTGCTTTCAAAGCTTCAGCAGGCCACTCAGTATCCATTTCGCCCCCAACAACACTGTAGAGATACTCTTGGTCATCAACCCAGTTAACGGCGGTTAGTCCTTTCTCTGTTGGCACAATAAGAGTTCTACCTCGATACCAGTGTTTGCCAATGTAAACGAATCCCTTACCTGTCGGCTCAATCCAAAATAAACCAGACTGCCATTTATCTAAAGCCACACCGCCTGGAACTGAAGAGGCATAAAATGAACTCATTGCTGGTAATTGTCCGAGAGTATGACCAGTACTATCTTTAACCAACGCAGTTGTAGAACTGCCAACTGTTACCTGATTAACTCCTCTCTCAATTGCGATTCGCAGGATGACAGATGCTCGACTTGGGGTAGCTAAAGTCATCCACAAGAAGGCACTTATCCACCAATGACCTACTTTCATCTGTGTAAATAAAGCTTTTAATAACAATTGGCATTTCATGTAATGCATTTAAAAAGAGTTTTCAATTTCTATACAATGTTATCCCTAATACCGTGGTTTGCGTATATTTGATGTACTCTTCTTGGGCAATCTCATATATATTTTATTCGTCCCTCCAGAGAAATCCGGTATCTGTAGCCCAACAGTAGGGTTAACATGAAATTTGACGCTCGGCTAAAAACAAACTATGCCCAAGACTTGGAACGTAAAGATAGATAACTATATTCAAGCCAACCCCAATTGCATCATCGCCACCGCCCATGTAGACAGCTTCCCGACCGACCTCCCCCTAGAACCCAACATCCGGGAACCCAACCGCAAAAGCGCGACCTACAGACAAATCTTCGACTCCCTGACCACCGAACCGGTAAAATTCTTCTCCCGTCACAGTGGAATCGTCCTGTCAGCTAATATTGTTAAGCCCAGCAAAACCTCACTCGAACTAGAAGTTTTGGAAGCTAACGAGGGGGGTAGCGATGGCATAATCAACGGAGGGCATACAGTTTTAGCCTTTGAGCAAGCGAAAAACTACAAATATGACCTAACCCAAGCCAGAGTAAAAGTTACGATTCATATCGGACTGACTGAAGAATCAGCCAAGGATATTGCCCTTGCTTCAAATACCACAACGCCAGTAGATTCTCGCTCCAAAGTCAACGCCAGAGGTGATTACAAATTTCTCAAGCAGTACTTAGCCCAGTTAGAACAGAAAGAAGATAGGAAATTCCGCATTGCCTATTACCAGAATCAAAGCGGCGCTCCCAGAAACGCCCAGTGCAATGTTACCCATTTGCTGAAGCTGCTCAACTGCCTCGACAGGAATAGATACAATCCCGACGGCAATAAACGAGCCAAGCACCCAGCAAATATGAATATTACAAGTAATATTACAGACACGGAAAGGGAAAGATTAACTGCACTTTTGCCTCTACTTCCCAAAGCTCTGTGGATAGAGCAAAGATTCTACGAAATAATCCAAGAACATATCAGCAACCCCAGAAGAAAGGGAGTCAACGACCTAGCATCAATTGATATACGTAAAACAACGTTGTTGCCAGACAGTAAGTACTCTTTCGGGTTTGGTGCGCCAACCGACTTGGCACTACCGATAGTTGCGTCCTATCGCGTATTCCTAGACAAAGACTATAAATGGATTCTGCCATTTGAGGAATTTGCTGAAGATTTTATCCAACAGCTTTGGACTAACTCTTTCCGCAGATACTTGGTATCGGAGAAAACAGCAGGGAATACAGTAGGAACAAAAATCAGCCGCAATCAAGAGATTTGGGAAAGCTTGTACATTTCGGCGCAGAGTTATCTAAATCAGCACTTGATGCAAATGGTCAACTCCAGTAAGGAAGAAGAATCTCATGTGACACAAGGTGCAAAAAAGAGGGGAAAAGGGAAAAGGGGTGAACTCAACGCGACTACTGTCGCTAAATAGTTTTTACCGAACAGGGCATGGGGTATAGGGGAAAGATTTTTACCCCCCATACCCTACTTGACTTTTCCAGTTAAGTCAGGAATTTTCAAAATAGCTTGAATAATGCCAACTAATTAATTCTCAACAACTTAAGTTTAATGACAAGACCACTCAGAGGTAGAACTTTGGGATGGAGCTATAGTAAGCGCTCACTGAATACCGTTATGGATGATTGCGTTCTAAATTGAATTCAACTATTGCAATCTCAGGTTAATATTTTTTAGCTGTTAAATCAGGAAAATTAATTCAGCGATTTGATTTTTACTTTTAGATTCGTCTAAATATCAAAAAAGTTTTGTCGTATGTCCAGCCTGAGTCCAGACATGGTTCGTATCTATTTGCAAGAGATTGGTCGTTACCCAATGCTAACCGCAGACCAAGAAATTGCTTATGGCAGGCAGGTACAGCAAATCATGGCAATTGAGCAAAGAAAAAATGTACTCACCCAACAACTAGATCGTGAGCCAACAATGGTCGAATTAGCTGTTGATGTTGACAAAAGTGAACCGGAAATAGCTCAAATACAAAAGCTTGGGCAACGAGCCAAACAAAAAATGGTGACAGCAAACTTGCGTCTGGTGGTTTCGATTGCCAAAAAATATACTAAGCGCAATCTGGAATTCTTAGATTTGCTGCAAGAAGGGGCAATAGGTTTACAAAGGGGTGTAGAAAAATTTGACCCCAATCGCGGCTATAAGCTTTCCACCTACGTATATTGGTGGATTACGCAGTCAATCACACGGGCAATTGCAGAGAAATCCCGTACTGTACGCTTGCCAATTCATATCACCGAACAACTCAATAAAATAAAGATTGTACAGCGAGAATTATTTCAGACACTGGGTCGTCCAGCTAGTGTTGTAGAAATTGCTGAAACTTTAGACTTACAACCAAGCCAGATTAGGGATTTTCTCAGCAGTTCAAAGCAGCCAATTTCTCTAGATGTAAAGATTGGAGATAACCAAGACACAGAACTTAGTCAACTTTTAGCAGATGAGGGTATATCTCCAGACGAACATATCACCAAAGAACTTTTGCGTCAAGATATTAATAGTTTATTAGAATCACTCAAACCGACGCAGCGTGAAGTATTAATTTTGCGTTTTGGGTTAGAGAACGATCAAGAACTAACTTTAGCTCAAATTGGAGAAAAATTGAATGTCAGTAGAGAACGAGTTCGCCAAATTCAGCAGCAAGCAATCACTGTTCTACGTCGTCAAAAAACTGAAATTCAACAGTATTTAGTTTCCTAAAGGACGCTAAAAGTTAATATTTTAGCGGGCTGAATTTGGTGAGAAGTGGGGATCTAATCCAGGATTTGAAAGTTTATTTTAACTGGAACTTGCGTGTCTCTAAAGCTCAAGATTCTCTTGTGCCGAATGCCAAAATCTAGCGATACTGACCCGCTTTTTCTCCTCTTCAACCCTGTAGACAACACGATATGGTTTAAGAATAAGCTGACGAATATTAGGGTCGTCAAACTCAGGTACTTTCTGACCTTTCAATGGAAATTGACTTAACTCCCTACTTTTTTCAAGGAGTTGCTGACCCAATTTCCTTGCAGCTTCAGCATTGCTTAAGGCAATATACTTGACAATTGCTTCCAAATCCCCCACAGCTTTGGGAGAAAAAACTACTTGGTAGTCCATGCTTCAATCATCTGCTCAACAGATTCAATTGACACTCCAAGTCCTTGGTCAATCTCTTCTAAACCCTCTTTTACAGCCGCGATAAACTCAATTTCTTTAACAATCTCACGCAGAGACACATTTGGCGGCAAGCGCTTCACAAGTTCAAGGACTGTTTCTCTATCGCTCATAGCAGTTTTTGCTTCTATGCAGATGACTACTGTAATCTTAACTCATGGGTTCACCTTGTAGCTTTTCTTTTAGCTAGACAAATAACTTTGATAATGTTTTCCAACCTGCTTGTTGAGAAAAACTTTATCCTAATCTGACTGCCAAGCAGCAAAGCTATATTGAACTGGAATTAAATCAGACATTTTATGAATCCTGTTCAATCTAATCCTTAACCTTCACCTTATCCTGAAAATCGGGGCAGATTTCACCCTGATACCCATGAGGATAGATCCCACAAACTAACAAGTTTTCCCCATACTTCTGACCATGATAGTTATCGCAACCCATGCAAGCTACTGGTCTAGGTTCTTCATCATAAAAATCAAAATCTTCACCCCAATCCTCTTCTGGCATTAACTTAGCATTACAGTTAGGGCAATATTCAACATCTCGCCCTTTGTCATCAACAAGGCAGGTGGTAAGTTTCCAAAAATCATTTGCAAACTCCTCAAAACGAGGATAGCTGCATGAGCATACAATTATTTCTTCATTGGTTTCACTATCGGAATGTGCCGATAAATATTCTGGAGAGATTTTCCAATCCTGTTGTTTAGAAATATTTGAGGGATGACCACAAAAATCTATATCCCAAAGCTTTTGTTCATGAAAAACTCTCACTCCAAAAGATGTATAATCATGAGCCATATTTTCTAATTCACAATAATTCTTAGCTGATTGATAGTCAAAGTCACGTTTGCTAATTCTTAAACCTATCTCACGAGGATAAGTCTGAATTACCAAATACTCGCCTTCGTAAAATGGATTAAAATTTGTGGAGATTCTTTCGTTTAAAAATAAAAAATCTGTAGGTGTATCCATGATATTTTTTATTGATTTATCTTTATTAGATTTAGGAGGCAGGATTCAAAATTCAGTTAGGTAGTCTTCCTTCTTAAAAGAAAAGCGATAAGCTTGACGGTATGGCGGGAGCTTACCGCTTGTAATATAGATTCTCAATTAAGCTGTTCCACACTCAAATCAATCACCTCAAGAATATCTGGCAACCATCGAACGTGTTCCACAATCTTGTCGTAAGTCGCAAGTGAAGAACTTTCAAACGGTAGTTTTAAGTCCCCTGCTTCTATCAAGCCGCAAGTTTTGTGGCTCTTTCTAAATCCCCGTTAATAAACTTACTTGCGACAGCGAAAGAGTCACTTGCGACTTGAGTTTAATCAAAATGCGATCGCTACGGCAATTGTGCGGATTCATGAAGTTAGCTGATTAATAAGTCCCGCATAAACACGGATTCATTCCTGCTGCCTTTCAGTAAAACTGCATTATACAAGTTTTGAAGGTGCATTTATGGCTGATACTGCAATGTTAGATAACCGTATAAATAAGCAAATAAAATTTGAACCATTAGAAGCGACAGTAGCAGCAACAGAAGAAGAGTCAGTAATATTAGCCGAAAAGCTCACACAGGTGGCAATTCCTTTACAAGTATTGTTACAAGCACTGAATATAGCAAAATACGATAAGGCAGCAGCTTTCCGCTATGCTGACAAATATCTAAACAATATCAAAAAGTCGAAATGGGTTATTATCAAAACGGCTTGAAAATTTCCCATGAAACGCTCGGTTGGATATTTTTCTCCTGATGTAAATTCTCAGTTTTCATTATTCCAAGCATTGAACTTATATTTAATTGGAGAATTTTGGAGTAATCTTTCGATTCCCAAACGGATTAGCTCTGGTGGAACTCCGTCTAATTTCAACTCGGTTTGGATAAACTCATCAATTGAATTGGCTTTCGTCTTCTCCAAAAGCGCCAACATCTGTTGAGCTTGGGTTATTGATGTGCTTGATGGATTAGTTTCAGCTTGAGAGGTTTGCTTATTATTTGGTGCAGAGTCAATAAAGTTTTTGGTATCCCGGTCATAACCAGAGAAATTCTTTAACAGAGGCATTGGTATCCATTCATTGATACCGCCGTAATAAACTGCTCGACCGACTGGTGATTGTGCAGCAATCTCCATTACTTGGGTTGAGGTAATCTTGCGATCGCTAGGAATTAGTTGGGTGGCAATCATGGCATTGTAAGCTGGGACGTTATCAGGATGAACCAACGCCACTGAGGTTAACTGCGATCGCAGTCCGCCAGAAATGCCCAAGTCATCAGTGTGAGGGTTCTGCACGACAATCCAGAAATGCCAACCGGAACTATCGCCGCAAGAACAGTAAGAGATGATTTTGTCTTTGAGCCAGCCAATTTCACCTTTGGTATTTTTAAATTTTGAACAAACAGCTGTACCTTCATCTAAAATAATCAGTTTGGAGCCAGAGATATTTTGAAATTCGGTAAAGCATTCTTTGACCCATTTAACGGCTTCGACCGGGGACATTTCTAGGATTTTAGCCCGTTTAAAAGTATCAACACGACCTTTGAAATAACCAGTTTCTTTCTCGTCACCTTTGGGGTCAATATAAAAGATGTGTATGGCAGGATGTAGTCGCTTGATAGCATCGATTGCATTGCTAATGGTGATGCCTTTGCCAGAACCAGGGACACCAACCCACAGCATATTTGTCACTTTCTTAGCAATATGCCCAATTAGGTCATACTGCACTTGGGGTTTAGTGGTGTAGCTGGAGATATCGGTATTAGTTAAGCTATGAGAGGCTTCTGCTCCCAACGATTCACTATTTAACAAAGGGTAAGCTTCATTAGAGTGAATCTGTTGCGCTGAAGTTTGGGTTGTTTGTGGGACAGGAGTTGGTAGTTGTGCAAACCTTACCTCTGGAATACCTAAATTCTCAGGTTTGGTTGCTTCTTGAATAGCCGTAACTTGCTGATAGTTTACTCTGGGGTCAACACTTACTTGCGCCAAATGACCGAATAGCTGTTCAGGGGTAGGGAAATAGCCTTTAAGTTGAATAAACCAATCGAGCAGCCAACGGTAAGCATAAAATC
>NZ_JABXKJ010000025.1 GCF_017115085.1 Nostoc sp. NMS7
GCAGCGTAAAAGATTAGACATAAAGTAGCGATCGCTTGGCTCATGCAGCGGCTTTATCAAGTTGCTGAAACTCGTCGTCTGACAGATCAAGCTGCGCGGCAGCAATGTTCTCTTCGAGGTGAGCAACTTGACTTGTTCCCGGAATCGGCAGCATATTAGGACTTCGCTTCAGTACCCAAGCCAGTGCCACTTGTCCCGGCGATGCGCTGTGTGCCTTGGCGATCATGTCTACCGGTCCGCCTGACTGGGCGAGGTCGCCGGAGGCTAACGGATACCAGGGGATAAAGCCGATACCCTCATGCGTGCAGTAGTCAAGTACCGCCTCATCAGCCCGGTCTACGAGGTTGTAGCGGTTCTGCACCGTGGTCACGGGGAATACCTTCCGTGCAGCCTCGATCTGCTCCACTGAGACTTGACTCAGCCCAGCCCGCGCAATCAGTCCCTCTTTGAGAAAATCGGCGATTACACCAAATTGCTCGTCTTGAGGCACCTTAGGATCGATGCGGTGCAGTTGCCATAGGTCTAGCTGCTCCACTTTCAGGCGGCGCAGGCTCATGAGTACACACTGGCGTAGATATTCGGGACGACCTACCGGCGGCCACTCATTCGGACCTGTACGGGTCAGCCCACCCTTGGTGGCGATAAATATGCCGTCATAGGGATATAGTGCCTGGGCGATCAGTTCCTCAGCGACGTTAGGTCCATAGCTATCCGCAGTGTCGATGAAATTGACTCCCAGATCGGGCAAGCGTTTCAATACTTGTAGTGCCTCCTCCCGGTTTTTGGGTTCACCCCACACCCCTTTGCCCGTAAGCTGCATGGAGCCAAAGCCCAGCCGCGTCACTGAACGATCCAAGAGAGTAAATTGTCCAGAAGCACTAGCATTAAGTTCAGACATAGTGTAAATCGGTTGGTGTAAATTGGTTGGAAGTGTCCGATCTCGATAAGGGATCAATTGTAGTTATGCCTTGGGTTCAATTAATCGGTGGGTGCTTTAGACTGCCACAGTCACCAAGGCAACTTTATCTTTAAGTGGTTTACCCATTACAAGCTTTTTTGCTGTTGTACAGTGACAAATTAAATGGCCTTGAGACAAATTCCTGTCATCAAGTTAAGCCTTACCCACTTTAGTAGGGCAACAATTTGTATTGATACTGTCTGCTAAGTTCCCTGTGTTGCTTCTAAGCGGGAGCGCTTACAGGATAACGTTTTCAGCCGTTTGAATGTGAAAAAACGGATTTGTCATTTTGTGACACTTTTAGGATTTGTCAGATTTGGCATATTTCCCAACATCTCACCCAACAGGCGACAGCATCGACAATGCCGCCGCCCTTATCCTTATTGGATTAATAAACTGCAACTATCTAGCGGTGACAAGCTGACCTGTAAAGAAGAATGACCCTCCATTTTGTCCATTACCCTGTAGTGGATTCCCTTGTAGATTATTAAACAGACGAAGCTCAATTGTCCCTTCTACTGTTTGAGTTATCGGATTAAAAGTAGCTCTATAATCATTTCTTGCAATACCGCTACCACCCTTGTTTGAGAGACTAAAGTTGAGTGCCCTACCTGTAATCGCCTTCTTTCCATTACACGCCCAAGTACCCTGAGAAGCGGTAAAAGGATCAAACTGACCTGAAACACCACCTTGGTTTGAGTCACTACTAATCAAGTTGCCTTCTTCAGTAAGAGTGATCAACGCGCGTGAAGCAAACTTTCCTGCTTTGTCTTTAATTGTCGTGAGGTATGTACCAGCGACAAAATTGCTGCAAACTGTCAGTTTAGAATTGGTATCAGTTAGAGAGTCAGCCTTTACTTTTTGAATGTTCCAAATATCCAAAATGCTGACTGTGGAAAGTACACCAATTGTTAATCCAAGCAAAGTTTTACGAATTTTCATGAGAAACAGTAGTAAATATTTTATGAAACTCTACTTAGAAACATATACATAAACAAGAAATATTTTTGGTAAATTTTGGTTAATTCTTAATTAAAAAAGGCGTAATCACTTCCCAATACCCTAACGGTGACTATTAGCATCAATTTCAAGCTTTTGGTTAGTTTCTAGCTCTACACCACTTCTAGCCACAGGTGAAAGCATCGCCAAACTCGCCGCCTTAGCCGAGGTCTTACGATGCCCTTGGGCGTGTAGATATCTTGGGTGAACAGGGTAAGCTAATGAGCATTTAAGTTGCATAACACCAAGGCTGAAGCCCTTACTACAAGCGAATCAGTCTGGAAAAATGAATGACGATTAGCTTACAACATTCTCGAATTCGGCAAGCGCTAAACAGGCAGACACCGAACAAGATACGATGCCTGCGGCGGGCGTAGCCATCGCGATCGTTGTCCAAGCCATGACTAAAAATTAGCTGTATCTCTGACTGCGTTAGAATCTTAGCCCGTCCGTGCCGGTGTATTTTCATTTTTCGACTGTAGATCCCTGTAATCCACAGCCTATAACGATTTGACACCTGATTCTCTACAGCAAATTACAGCCACAAGTCTGGTGAATAAATTGATCTAACTTTCCAATACCTTTGCCAATTTACGCGGGTTCAACACCTGTAGACAGGTTATCAATACGTCCTAAAGAAGTAAGCTTGGCGAAAGTATTGACATTTCCAACATTTTTCTTAAGATGAAAATACTTTCAACGTGTTATGTATGACCAAATATATTCACGGATATACTAGAAAGGAACAAGACCGCCTGTTCCGACAAAGCGTTTTTTTAGAATCTTACATCTACAATAAGATTGATTTTTCTAATTGTAATCACATTATTGAAATAGGTTGTGGAGTAGGAGCGCAAATACAAATTTTATTAAATCATTTTCCGCATTTAAAAATTACTGGTGTTGATATTTCCGAAGCGCAGATTAGTCGTGCTGGCGAATTTCTCAAGTACCATATTGAAGCCGGACGGGTATCACTGCATATTACTCATGGGGAAGTACTTCCTTTCCCAGATCAATCCTTCGATGGTGCGTTGATCTGCTTTGTTCTAGAACATATCAAGAATCCCATCTACCTCCTCAAAGAGGTAAAACGGATAATGCAATCAGGTACTAATCTTTATTGCACAGAAGCGTTTAATACAGGTTTATATATCCATCCAACTTGTCTAGCTTTTCAAACTTACTGGGAAATCTTCAATCGCTACCAAGAGCAATTAAACGGAGATCCAAACGTGGGAGTAAAACTCTCTAACTTGGCATTGCAGTCCGGTTTTTCTGAAACTACTCTTGACTATATTCCTCTTTACTTAGATGGCAGAACTAAAAATATCTCACAGAGGACAGATTTTATTGATTTCATTACTGAAGTTTTGCTAAGTGCCGCTCCTGCTTTAATTGCCCTGGAAAAAATTACACCCTTATTACCAGACGCAATGATACTAGAATTACAAGAAATAAAAAATAACCAAGACAGTATTTTCGTTTGGCCATTAGAGCTACTTAAAGCTGTAAAGTGTACAGAATTTTAGTGTTCAGCACAAGAGATGTCTAATGGTGAAGTTGTTCCCCATAGCGCGTCATGAGGTTTGTTAGAAACCGACAAGTGCTGTTAAATTGCCATCCAAATTTGCTATTTCCTCATCCAAATTTATAGAGGCTATTACAATAGAACCATCTCTTCTTACAGCCCCACAAGACAATATTGTAAAAGTTGAAACATTCACAGCACAATTTGTAACAGATGATGCGAAATTACCACCGTTATACCATACTAAAGCACCATCGTTGTTTGCTATACTCTTACCTAAATCTATGGCACTTATTTTCAGTTGTCCTGTGCGGCTATAGCAGTAAGCTTGCAAAATAAGTCCACCATGCCTTTCACCTTGCAAATTGCCGATGACCAGGGAAACAGTAATATTTAGACACGACGCTGTAAAACCACCTCCTGCTAACGCTGCATTTTGTTTGAAAAGGATTAGTGTTACGACTAGTGAAAGAATAAATATGTACTTGGTGAATTTAAACATTAGAGAAAATCCTTACTTTTGGCTAGTTTAAACGCCTTAATGTTACTACTTCTGTTTGCAGCCATATCACGATCCCAGACCACGCCCAAAGTCATCTCGCCAAACTCTCGCTCGGTGCGATCGCACCTAGACAAATTGATGTGCTGACAATCCGAGAACTCAAGCGAATGGCTAGCTCTTTGGGGGTGAAGAACTATAGCAGCATGAGAAAGAGCCAGTTGATTGAGCGGATACTAGCCAAGGAATCTGTAGCAGCGTAGTGGGTCATGGGCAAGTGCGATGCCTGCGGTGGGCGTAGCCATCGCGGTCATGCTCTAACCCATGACTGAAAATTAGCTGTATCTCAGACTGTGTGAGAACTTTAGCGCGTCCGTGCCGATTGATTTTCATCGTCAGACTGTAAAACCTGTGATCCACAGCCTACAACGATTTGATGCCTGATTAGTCAGAATTATTTCCCCCCCTACTACACCATTAGCACCATCCACAGAAAGCGAAAGAATCGAAGTTCCGATAAGTAAAGGTTGCGACAAATTCAACTTTTCTACACCCATACCAAGTCCTAAAGCAAACTAAGTAATAAAGTAGATTTGGTGGGAAAGGTAGGATGTTTTAGTGTTTTACTATTTCCGTTGATTTTGCTAGTTACACTTGTTAGCGTGTTATTGAACTGATATTAGGATTTATGGATATGAAAACGATAGAAATTAAAAATTTGCAAGCTCCAGAAATTGAGGAACTATCAGACGACGAGGAGTTGACGATAGTTGGGGGATCTACAACAGCTCTGAAATTCACTGCGGGGCCAATAACTACGACAATTTATATTGCTTCTGGTTCTTCAATTGATTGGATGTATGACAATGCCTAAAAATTGCTCTAGAGCATTCTGGCGGGGGTAGCAGTGGGCGAGAGTTTCTCAAATTATGAGTATTAAGCTAATCGTCATTCATTTTTCGAGACTGATTCGCTTGTAGTAAGGGCTTCAGCCTTGGTGTTATGCAACTTAAATGCTCATTAGCTTAGCCAAGGAGCGGGTTATATTCGTTTGCGTCCACAGACTGTCTATTTTATATAAAAACAGTGGTCTGTGGACGCAGCCGAAAGCCACGCTGTATAAGCGATTCGGTCAAAATGTAGGGTTTACGTCCACAGGGGTAAATTAGCCCAAAATTGGGTCTGTGGACGTGAAATTTTGCAAAGATGTTTGCCAGGGGTGGCGGACATGTAGCTACACGCCGAATGCCGAATGCCGAATGCCGAATGCCGAATGCCGAATGCCCAATAACCACGCTAGTAGTTTGGAGTGATGCCTACGACGGGGCATAAGAGTTATGCCAGACCCAACTAACAAAGCATAACTATATGTGGGGCAAAGCAGGAGACGCGGCAACGCCGCCGTCGTTAGGCAATGCAGTTGCCAGTCCAGTCCTACGCGCCTGGGGAGGATTGCCAGACATCCGGGAAAAGTTAAGCCAATGTTGAGAGACGCGATCGCGCGGAATTAATATTTCTTACCATAGAAATCTTCAGGGGATTCAAGCGAACTTCCGTTAAAAAAACCAATGGATTAAAATCAGGCATTAGCTTTTAGGAAGATGATCAAGCTATTCTAAATCCACAACCTGTTATATCCTCTAAGAAGATTAGAATAACAAGATGAGGAACTTTCTCCAGGGACTAACCCAAGAACTGCGATGCCTTCTCTACGAGACGCTACGCGAACGGCGGGCGCAGCCATCCCGTAAACCGACTCTGCCAGCGATGCCTGCGGCGGGCGTAGCCATCGCCTACCGAGAGTGGGAAAATCGCAAGCGATTGGATGCCATCGATAAAGCCTTGGAACAGATAGAAGCCGCGCTCATCAAAGTTATGCCAGAATAAACCAACAAGGCATAACCATTAGTGACAATGACTTATCCGCTCTGTGCAAGCGATCGCTTATTGAGACGCGGCAACGCCGCCGTCGTCAGGCAACGCAATTGCCAGTCAAACCCGCTATACCACATAACCACGCTGATAATTTAGAGCGATGGCTGCGCCCGCCGTTCGCGTAGCGTCTCGTAGAGAAGGCATCGCAAACTAGGAGACGCGGCGGAGCCGTCGTCGTTGGGCAACGCAGTTGCCAGTCCAGTTCCATGCACTAGTTTTTGGGAAGATGAACAAGCTGTTCTAGAACCACAACCTGTTATATCCTCTAAGAAGATTAAAGTAACAAGACGAGGAATCCTCCCCAGAGATTAACCCAGAGATTGCGATCGCCAATGGAAAGGACGGTTACGCCATCGCTAACCGAACGAATAACCAAGGAGACGCGGCGATAGCCGCCGTCGTTCGCTTGCGTCAGCAAGCAGTCAAGGAGACGCGGCGATAGCCGTCGTCGCTCGGCAACGCAGTTGCCAGTCCAAAATCCCATGCCATCACAAGCAATCGCACCTGGGGACACCGAGCCACCTATTATAACATGAAGCTGTTAACGGAATTAATTAACTAGTTAATGTATATATAAGAGAAGGTTAACAGTTATGCGGACATAGCAATCTAACAGGTATGCAATGAAATAACCAGATGCTAGAACCTAGTCACAGCAGGGATTTTGGATATAGCAGCAGCCATGTATATTAGGACATAGAATGGAGCGAATTCGGTGTCATCTCATAGTCTGTGATCATATTATGTCCAAACCCTACAGTTATGACTTGCGCCAAAAAGTTATCCAAGCCATTGAACTAGATGGCTTGAAGAAAAGCGAGGTCAGTGAACTGTTCAATATCAGCCGTAATACTATCGATCTTTGGCTGAAGCGCAAAGCAGCAACGGGGGATTTTCAGCCAAAAACAAACAAACCGCCCCGTAGCGATCGCAAAATTACTGATTGGGACAAGTTTCGTGAGTTTAGCAAAGTTCATGGGGATAAGACCCAGAAAGAGATGGCAGAACTTTGGAACAGTGATATCAGTGCTCGTACAATTTCAAGGGCGTTGAAGAAAATTGGATTCACACGAAAAAAAAAACTTATGGATACCGGGAACGCGATGAAATCAAACGGCAACAATTTATAGAGAAGTTAGCCAATTGGGAAGTAGAGGCAATAGTCTACGTAGATGAGTCAGGTATGGACAATCGTGAGGATTACGGCTACGGCTGGAATGAAAAAGGTCAGCGCTTTCATGCTCTCAAATCAGGTCGGCGTCAGGGACGAGTTAACATGATTGCAGCGTTGTCTAACCAGCGTTTGATTGCACCGTTTACAGTCGAGGGCGCTTGCAATCGAACTGTATTTGACCCGGATTTCTCACAAACTCGAAAAAAAACGGGATAAAAACTGCTAAAATGTATATATGGCAAGTATTTCAGCAGTTATAAACGATGATTCGATCCACAAGGCGATCGCTCCCAAAACAGTTCAGATTTGAACAACCAAAGTCACCACCAGTTGTAGTTAATTTCCAGGGTGGACAGGTAACATCTGATGCTGGATTAAGCTTAATTGCTGAAATAGACAGAAAACTACAAATAACATCACAGTTTGCAGAGTGTTTCCAAGATTACCGAAAACCAAATCGAACTGACCATACGGTAGAAAGCTTAATTACACAAAGGATATACGGACTGGTCCAAAAGTGTTGAATGTTAAGAGAAATCCGATAAAAACAGCCCAAAATATGTTAAATTTTGGGCTGTTTTTATCGGATTTCTCTTAACATTCAACACTTTTGATTGAACTGTTATTGAAAACAGTTGATCAAGAGCCGTCAGATTTTGGTTACGAATTTGGTCGATGGACAGCAGAGAGATTAGCGACATATTTAACAGAGCAAACAGGCATTGACTTAAGTAGCTCTCAAGTTAGGAGGATATTAAAACAAGAAAAGTATAGTTATATCTGGGCTAAATATGACTTAAAAGATAAACAAAATCCAATAATTAGAGCAGAGTTTCAAGAAAAACTTGCCCAATATTTAGCGATAGCAAGAGTAGACCCAAAGCGAATGCAGGTATGGTTTTGGGATGAGAGTGGTTTCAGTTTACGGGTGATTCGCCGCAAGAATTGGGGTAAGCGAGGAAAACGCAAAAATTTTACAGGACAACGCCGAATATTTTCAGGAGTTCGACCCCAAGATTATTTTAATCCTAGATAATGCTAGTTTTCATAAACGTAAGGATATTCTCACTAAAATTGCTCAAGAGCTACCTAACTTTGTACTAGAATTTTTACCTCCATATAGTCCTGACTACAACATTATAGAATTAGTCTGGTATTCATGTAAGGAATACATTGCTCATCGTCTATTTCAATCAGTAGATGAGTTGAAGTCAATACTTGATAAGCTATTAAACCAGGGTGAGTTAGTCATTAAGTGGCATCGTCAGATCAAAAACAAGGGAAATAGTAGCTATGTTGCAATTTGAATGCTGATTAGCTTATTACTAAGGATACCTTGAATTCATCATTGATAACCCGCTATTATAGCTCCTCTGAACTCTGGTTCTCTTGCAATAAAAAGTCCTCTGAACTCTGGTTGTCTTGCAATAGGAACTGCTGGGGGAAGAGGTTGAGGATTTATACCACCCACAATCAGATATGATTCGTGTTCGGATATTTCTAGATAAAGTTGATTTTCCTTTTGATGCAATTCGGTAATCTTGATGCGAGCCATTTGTCAATCTCCTGGTTTTTAGATGAAGTTTATTGACATACCTCACCGCCTTAAAAGTGCAGTGATTCCTTGACACTTCATTGGGATATACTACCAAGGCAGTCTTACGTTCCTTCGATGTCCGTTTAGAGTCTCCCAATATCTTATGGCGACTTACTTGGCATCACCGTGCCAAAAAAGGTTTTTTGTACGCTAAGAAAATTTCAAGTGCCTGAAACGACGATTTTTCGTTCAAACTTGATCAAAACTAGCAGCACAACCATAGTTCTTTCACCAAAAAGCACTTCTTAAAAGGCTTACCCCATCTTAGTTTCAGCCTTAGCGTACAATTTACCCGGTTTGGCACGGTGACGCCTCCTACGATATGCAGTTCTTGAGTATATAGACAGGAATAACCTCGCCTCCTGATGTGCGATCGCACCTCATCCGGGTCAGCATTTTATTGTTGTATAAATACGCAAAAAAAAGTTGCCCCGACTCCAAACGCCTTTTGCTCAGGCTCTCAAGGATATCGAAACAACAACTAATTTCTAAAGGCTAGTATACCACAAAATAGCTGACTAACTGCAAAAACTGAGAGAGAGAAGTAAAAAATCCTTGAGAAACTGAATAGCAAAAGGCGATAAAACCACCACGATTTATCACCTATTGCCATGTTTAAAAATCAAAATAATAAAACACCTTCTGTCAAATCAATTATAGATAAAGACGGTGATAACGGCAAGTCTAGAAGTGAGAAACAGAAAGATATAGAGATAGCCAAAAGAGTTGTTAGCAAGGCTTCTCAACTGGGCTTCACAATTCATCCTGAACAATTCATCTTAGCCGCTACTGAACTTGAAGAAGATAGTTTTGATGCCCCTGACTGGCAAGCATTCAACCCAATACATAATGCTGATGAAATTGTAGCAGAATTAAAAAATATTCCTGAACCTTGGGAGCTAACACCGCTACGAGATAAGCGCCCATATCTTAAAAACTGGCAGGATGAGAAAACATTAGCCAGAGATTTTATTGAAAAAGCAATTTTAGAAGGCGAATTAAAAACTAGCAAAAAAACAGGGCGACCATTTAAGCTTTATGCTTCAGGATTTGGGCTAAAAACAGGCGATATCTCTGATGGAATTCTTGCCATTGATGTAGATGGAAGTAGCGCACAACCAGTATTAAAAAAATTAAGCAATGGGGAGCTACCAGAAACTATTAGCTGGAAATCTGGCAAGCCAGGGCGATATCAAATAGCTTTTCAAATCCCAGAAGAACATAGAGAAGCAGTAAATAAATTCACTAGAGCCGTAGTAAACCAAACAGATGATTTAAAATGCAATCCTGGTGAGCAATTAGAATTTCGATACAACAGGATGCAATCATGCTTACCACCTTCACGGCATCCTGAAACTGGTAGCTACCAGTGGATAAATTCACCAGAGGATATCGAAATTGCGATCGCACCTCAATGGTTGCTTGAACTGCTTCCTAAATTGGTAGCTAAAGAGCAGGAAGAAAGCAGCAAGAAACAGAAAAATAAAAAACAATATGATGGTAGCTACGCGGTAGGATTTAGCGGCGATGATAACCCCTATGATGCACGGAATTTAATTCAATATTGTGAAGGGTATCGGGAGAAAAACAACGACTGGCTTGAGGCTAGATGCCCAGTACATAAAGGTGTCAGCACAACATCACTAACAGTAAACCGCCATAATGGTAAATTCCAGTGCTTTAATGATTGCTGTAACAAGGACATTTATAAAAGCCTAATTGAATTAGCTAAAATCAACGGGGTGGTATTCCCTGCTAGAGCTAACGATAATCAAAAATCTAAGCAGAAATCACCCGAACAGATAGCCCAAGATAATGCACAATTTGAAGCTGAAAAAATAATTCACGGGCAATTAGAAGGTATTGATTTTGAGAAGACAACCCAGCAGGGCATAACAATCACCCGTATCAATAAAGAAAAACTCTCTCCAGAAGATTTAAACCTTGAGAAAGGGAAGATATCAATAGTATTGAGTGCTAAGGGTACGGGTAAAACTGAAGGATTACAGCCGTATATGCCACACTACAAAGCAGTATATTCATGGCATACACGGGTAACTCTAGCGATTAAAATGGCTTATGATTTGGGGCTTACTTATAAAAGCAAGATTGATAATTTCCTGCTATCAACTAAAGCCTCATTCTGTGCCAATTCTGCTTATAAATTTCACCCAAAGGTACTGCAAGATAACGCATTCCTTTTATTTGATGAGTGCGACCAGATTTTTGATTATACTTTTGATTCTCTCTGCAACAAAGACGGCATCAGACCGCTAATATTGGCGACTCACAAGGCGCAATTGGTAGCTACGCTAACAAACGGCTCGGCTGCTTATATGAGTGCGGATATCAGCCAAAAAGAGATTGACTACATCAGTGCGATCGCACCTGCTAACGCGAAGATTGAATTGATAGTAAATGATTACAAGCCCAAGAAGGGTAAATTGAAATTCTCAACAGATGGTAAGCCAGATAGTGTAATTAAAAAATTATTGGCTGACCTTGACAACGCTATCCCGTGCTTCCTGCTGGACGACTTCAAAAATGGCTATCGTGGCTGCAAAACAATTGCTGAATTTATCCGCAAAAAACGCCCAGATTTAGCCCCTTATATTGTGGAGATTAACGGGGATACCAGTGAGCAGGAAGAGATTAAAAATTATGTAGAGCGAATTAATGAGAACTCAATTAACACAATGCTCCTATCGTGTAGCCCATCAATTATTTCGGGCATCTCCCTGACCAACGGAAGATTTAATAAGGGTGTGTACGGCATCATCAACGGCATCCTCACCCCTAATAATGGCTCTCAGGGATTTGCACGGGTGAGAGGGGCAGAGAACATTAATGTATGGGTGGCAAACTCTGGGATTAATTACGAGGCTAGCCGAGCAATAACACCCAGCGAGGTAGATAAATATTATCAAGATAATTATCACGCACGAAACAAAATCTTGCTAACTTATCAGCCTGAATATAATCCAATGAAGCAAGAGTGGCACTCACCACACTGGCAACTATTCTGTCAGAATTCTGCATTAAAAAATCTTGAGATGAGACGGCTACGGTATTGGTATCAACAGAAATTAATTGACGATGGCTATGAGCTAATCGAAACCAACTTTGGTATAGACGCTAGCGGTATTGGTGATTCACTGAAAGAAATAGCAGGGGAACTCAAATTAGAAGAAATTGTGCAAATATCTGATGCAAAAGATTTATCCTTTCATGAAGTGCAGCAACTCAGCAATAAAAGCAATTCTGGTGAAAATTTGACACTGGAAGAGAGGCAGCAATTAACAAAGCATCATCTCAAGGATACTTTTGGAGATGAATTAATAAGCGAGGCAAAAACGACGATACCCACAGGGGAGGAATTATCTGGATTAAAAGCGATCGCATTTATGAATCATCGGAACGGGCTTGAGAATTCGATGAAAAGATTCTATCGAAACTTTCACCAGGAAACTGCTGATATCGCCTCTAGTGATACCTACATTGAGAATAGGCAGCAGAAACTACGCCCTGATATTGCTGAGTGCAATAAACGCTTTCCCAAGGATATTAAGTGGCAGCTACGCGAACGTAAGCTGTGGGAGTTTTTAGAATTTCAAAGCTATCTTGACCCAACCAGAGAATATTATCCAGAAGATTATCAGCCGCTAATTAACAAGGTGCGGAAATATATCGAACCTATCAAGCAAGCTACGGGCTATAACTTCGAGAAAGCAAGCGACGGGCAAATAATTGCTTATCTTCATGGGATGAACGGGTTGCGCCTGGAGGTAAAACAGAAGCGCGTAAATAACAAGGTAATTAAGGTAAAAACCATTACATCAGAGTCTTGGAGTTTTGCACAAAAATTCGTAGCCCGGCAGGTAGAACGAAAACTAGGTTTTGAGGGTGTCACACACCCCCCTATACTTCTAGTAAATGGTATTTTAACAGGGGGGTGTGTGACAGCAGAGAAAACTATACCCAGCAATACACCCAGCCATTTTGAAGCACCATTAACTGCAAATCCTCTAACAGGCGATCTGGGAGGGGGTGTGACAGCAAAATCCGAGCAATTAACACTAGACCTTGGTGATTGGACTGAGTATTATCTGATACATAATAAAGAGCGCGATATTTGCAACGACAATCACGACATATACAGCTACGAGGATGGTGATTAGTGATTAACGGGGTAGCTACCAGAAACGCGATCGCATTCTCCGAAGGGCGATCGCCCCTGACCTCTAACAAAGATGCACACGATCGCCTCTGCGGGTAGCTACGCCCCAGCATCCTACTAACTTGACCCCAGGTGCGATCGCTCCAAACCTTTCCTCTAAGAAAAAAAACAAAAGGCATCAACCAAACGCTGATGCCTAAGAAGAAAAATAACCAAAAAATGGATAGATAAAACAACAACTATCCAACTTGTCAAGGATTCAAAAATCAACAACTCCATTGTAATTGCTGTTCTATCTTTTCAGGGAATAATAAATATTAAACGGGGGTAAAATAATGGACATTGTAGATCAAGAAGTTCAGAGGGTAATCGCTCGGCAGGAAAAGCAATTAGTTTTGGAAATGGGAGAACTTTATAAAAGGAAGTATGAGCTAATGAATGAACAGGCGGCAATTCAATATGCGAAACAGATTGCTAAAAAATTAGATATTAACTATGGGAGTGCTTTGTGTGTAGTCCACTGGCTCGAAGAACTTTTAGAAATCTATCCCCAGGATAAAAGTGAGGCAGATATATCCGCGAAAAAACGGCAACGGTTAATTCATTTGGGAAGATTAATAAAAATCGCCGCAGGAGAAAAAGGTCTAACTTTTTGTAAAAATCAGCTTCCCCCATATGCGGTCAAGAATTTTGAATCACTGCTGGATTATAACGATGAATGGAAAAAGAATAAACTAAACCGAACAATCACATATTAGCCCTATTTTTCTGCTTGTAACCCCTGGAATATGTACAGGGTCATTTCACCTGTGTAGTATGGTCTAAATCCCTGCGCTGTGTCTGTTTCACCTGGATGTCGTCAAATCCCCATTTCCCGACATTTACCACACAGGAAACAGGAAATAACATTAAAAAATAAGTTTTATTTCTCCTTTTTGAAATAAAAATACTACATGAAAATACTAAATAGAGTTTATTAATTAGTTAAAAATTTTCAACTAATTAATTTACTTCTCCCTTTCCAAGACATCAGAGTAAATTAATCATGAATCTTAGCAATTTTCGCATTAAGACTACTTTAGCGTGTTTAGCAATACTTGCAGGTACTGTTATTCCAGCATCTTCTACTTTCGCTCAAAGCGTACCAACCAATGCTGTACTTGGTGGTAATGACACAGACGGTACACCTCTATATGTATGCTCCGGTATATACAACAACGCAGTTTATGGAGGTAAATACCGTTCTGATAGAAATTATTGTGATATGAGTTATGCAGGGTCTGAAGTTTTTTCATCTCCATATAACTATGTCGTTGTAACATATCCTCTGGACGTAAACAACAAAGGTCAAAGGACTGCGTTATATTGGGAACCATCATCATACCTACAAGCAATACCTGGAGACGCTGTGCCTACAGGTTTTGAAAATGGTTATAGTCTTTATTCGTGTAGAGCTTCATACAATGGTGGAATTGCAATAGGAAAAGTAATCCAACAAAAACTTTGTGACTTCGGTTATGGAGGCTTGGAAATTTCTACTACCTCGTATGATGTGTTAGCAACATACCAAGTAGGAAAAAGGTAGTAAAAATCTCCCCAGATAGCCGGAGTTTTGCCCGATACAAATGTACTACCCGTCATTAGATGGGTTTTATTTTGACCATTACACGGTGTTAGGTAGCTTCGTGATGGAATAACCATCCTGCTTTTAGTATTCCGGCAGAAACAATAAAAGGATATTTGGAAGGCGAATAGGTCAATTCCGCCGAGGTGGAACTTTCCAATACCTCTTCCCCTAACGGGGATAATGTGCGTCCAAATCAAGGTTTTGGTTAGTGTCTAGTTCTACACCATTACTTGCCATAGGCGATAGCATCGACAACGCCGCCGCCGCTCCCAATACCTGATCGTCAGACACTTCTAGATATCTCTGTAACTGTTCTAAATTCCGATGCCCTGAGATTTCCTGAATAACTCTTAGAGGTATGCCTGCATTGCTCATCTGCGAAGTGCGCTACGCCGAAAACTATGCGTCGATACGCCAATTATCTCAACTTGTTTGCAAGCTCCTCTCAAAATCCTAGAAGCTGAGTCTTCGCTTATGTGTCCACCACTGCGACCGGGGAACAGATAATCATCCCCTGCCAGTGGGTAATATTCAACCAATAACCGCCGTAAGTCTTCAATCACTGGGATTGATCGGGTTCCAAGTTTACCCTTAGTGTTTGACTTCCTAATAATGAGCCGAGGTCTGATACTTCCCTTGGGTGTGTAAATATCATCAGTCAACAGTGTGCAGCATTCGCGGATACGGCAAGCGCTAAACAGGCAGACACCGAACAAGGTGCGATCGCGGTCATCTTCTAACCCATCACTGAAAATTAGCTGTATCTCTGGCTGTGTGAGAACCTTAGCGCGTCCGTGCCGATTAATTTTCATAGCCTGTCAACCGCGTTGTTGCGATTAACAGACTACTACCAAAAGTTAGCCTGTGATTAAGCTACTTGTTTTTTCAACTCTTGTATCAATGCTTGACATTGAAGACTGGCATCTCTGGCTTGCCGCATCAAATCAAGTTTTCGTTTGCGATTTTCTTTGGGTTCAATGGGTATTGAACGAGCTTGACTGCTTAATGATGCTGCTAAATGGCTATATTCCCTAATTTTCGCTTTAAGCTCATCCATCTCTCATCCCTCATGTTCTGAAATTGCAACATCTAAATTTTCCAGTATCCGCTCAATAAGTTGCGGTAAGCAAAAATTATTAGCGATTGTTGAATCAAT
>NZ_JABXKJ010000005.1 GCF_017115085.1 Nostoc sp. NMS7
TTCATTGGTTTGAGGAGATGATGTCATGTTGACTATTTTAGGCTTTTTAGAGTTAGTGTAATTAAATATGTAAAGTTTTGTATTAGGATTCAACATTTCTGCTACATTTGGTATTGGTATTTTATTGGTTGGGGGACTAAGTTTAACTCTGCCACTCTGGAGTGATACCACCAAGTACAGCGAAACATTATTCTGTTTTACGCCAAATAATAAACCTTGCAAAAATGACCAAATCAAGCGCGGTATTAGCTGGATAGTAGAACATGAGCGCCGAAACTCAACCTTTGATAGCAATATCAAAATAGTCGGTAATTTAGCACCAGAATCACCTACCGCACCTCTGTTTGGTTTAGCTGGTACAGCCGCGCTATTAACTGCTTACGTTGGGTCTAAACTACTTACAGACAGCCAAGAATCAGCTATTCATAGTCAGTTTTCACTACTTAAAGTTAAGGCATTTCAGAATGATTTAGATGTGGATAACCATCTGGACTTAACTAAATTCTCAAAGGAGCAGCAAAGCAGGATAACTAAAGAAGCGATCGCACGTAACGCATCGGAGACGATAGAGGCTATGAAATCACCCAATGAATTAGCGCTGGATGAAATTAACGGGCGATTACAGGGTGAAGTTGCGCTTAAAAGTCACGAGCTAAACTTATCTGATTTAGATAAACAGATTGTAGATAATCGGCTGGCAGCAGCAAAAGCGACTGTCGGTGGAACCATAAGATTGCCGTTAAAACGTGCTTATGCTTCCAATTGATTTCGGCAAAGTTATGCTTCCAAATAAACAAGCGTGCCATTCATTCCGGTATAGATCATGTTTATTCATAGCCGAGAGAGCTTTGAACATCACGTAAAGTCTTCTTAGCATACCAACTCAGCATGACTCCTGGCTTAGTGAGAAGCTTAGTCACCCTAGCTTGAGTCGGTTTGTGTCCTGTTTCATGTAGCAATTGAGCAATATTAATAATCTCTTGGCATATGCGTTCCCTTTTCTCTTGCCCACTAGCTTTCTGGTACTCTTTATACCGCTTAGAGATTTCGCGAGAAAGTTCAGAGAAATATCGGTATAAATAGCTGTTATTTTTATAGCCAAGTCGTCGATTAATGGAAAGAAGTGAAGGAGGTGGAAATTCTTTGAGTGCTGCTTCCAGAATAGGTTGTATTTTTTGCTGTTTACTTACCTTTCTGTACTCAGTATGTCTGATTTTGATTGACTCACATAAAGAAGGAAAATGATATTGCAAAACTAAAGGACGATATCTCAAACGCAGTGCCACACTTTCCAAAGAAGGTGCAGGATCTTCCTTGAGTACCTCTGTTAGAACTACATTTAAAACTTGTTTTCTCTCCAAATCTAAGTGATTATAAGATTTTCTTGGCTGCTTAACTACATTCCGTTTTGGTGAGAGAGAACTGTTTTTTGAGTCAGTTAATAATAAGTCTGTTGTTAATAAATATAACAGAGATATTTCTAGATAGTGAGTTAAAACTAAAAGATTATCAATTTGAGGTATTACTTTTCCTTTACACCACAAACCAATTGTTGCCTTATTCATCCCAGATTGCCGAGAAAAGGCAGGGATACTAGATTTCAAAACTTGCAAAATGTATGTAGAAATTGTATTACTAACTTTCTGAAGATTAGGAGGAGAATTGAGAGTAGGTGTTACTGCAACTAGCTCTCCAAAATTGTTAACTATATTCAATTGCCGATTTCGTTCTGCTTCTGACTTTATCAGGCTTGTAACAACAGTTTTATGTCGATTATTTCCCAGCCACTTACCACATTTATTACAGTGTCCGGTTCGGGAGTCCCCAGAAATTGTCAGTTGTTGTTGATGACAGTGAGGACACTGCTCTTGCAACGGTTGATGATGGTAAGGACAGACTTGGGCAGTATTGATAGACCAGAGAAGTGGTTCATAAACACTTGTGTGATTGTCATGCCATTCTTGGTAGCATTTGGAACACCAAGCCCGGTGACGACGGAGCAAGCCTCTTTTAGAAATGACCTGCGCCCAAGGTAACAGGGTAAGGTAGTGCAAGTCCAAACGCCTAGTTAGCGCAGACATTGCACCCACAAGATTAGTTGCCATGAACCCTGTTCCATTAAACGCTGTTCTATCTCTGCCAGTTCCAAATACTTTGCTAATACTTTCGTCTTGCAATTTTGCTTCTTTGCCCATTAGTGGGGCAATTTCGGTTATAGTCAACCGTCTAACAGTGACACAATGCTCATGAGCAAGTCTTTGCACATAGCCTGTTAAGCTCTCTACAGCAGGAGTTCCTATACCAATTGGCTCTAAATGATATAAGCGACTTCTTTGTGGGATAGCAGTTTTCTCAATATCCCATGATGGGTAAAGTTTGAGGGTCTCTTTGAGCATATTACTGATTGCCTACTTGATGCCGCTTGGGTTTGGGTTGTCCAGGGTTTCTTCTTAAGCGTGCTTTTTGAGTACCTAATTGTGGAGTTTTCAATGTCTGTGACTCCGAATCATCTGCAACGGCTCCTAAAGATGGCAAACCGAGTTCTGCACGCAGTTGAGAAACTTCTGCTTCAATTTGTGCATGATTGTTTTCACCTTCCTTAATTTTCTTGAGAATGTTCCGGCATTGGGCAACAGATAAGGCACGCCGTTCTAAATGTTGAATTTTAACGGTGTTCGCACCTTCGGTCATGGCATCGAAGAGCGCATTCTGAAACCAATTTTTGAGAATCCCTACGCAGCCGAGACTTCGCTCATAACAGTAATCCCAATGAGAAACTAAATCCGGCTCCTCAACAAGGGGCATATTCAGTTGAAAACCCCACACCACGCTTTGAAATATCTCTCTGTCCTGGGTGCAGTCAGCACGGTAGCGGGGAAAGTGTACGTAGGCACTATGTCGGCTCAATTGATCCCCTACATCGTGTAAGGTGAGCAGTTCATAGGTGCCAACTAACCCATGCACAACACTTGTTCTATTGGCAAGGGACTTAATAGCTTCTGGTAAATCTGTGAGCTTGCGCCCGGAAGCTATCATCAGCATATGATGAGCTTCATCAATAAAAAATATTTTGGGTTTACGATGTTTGAGAGCTTGTTCTAATGCCCATCCCAAGTCTGTTTCTATAACTTTTGATTCAATAACAATTTGCCCATTGCTATTACGATATATACCTCGTGTCCCATAGTCTATTTTCTGGTCAATCAATGGTTCATGAAGGGCAAATAAGCAGCGTTTGATATGATCTTTTGAATTGAAAAGTCCAGATTTTTGAACTACTGCCTCAACTGATGCAACTGGCAACCAACCTCTGTCAGCTTCTAATTCTTGTCGGTTCGTCTCAATCAGCCACTTTTCAATCAGCAGACGCAGGGTTGTTTTCCCAACTCCAGTTGGCCCGTAAATAAAAATAACTCGTGATTCACCAGAATTACTAACCAAAAGCTTGAGTAAATTGAAGGTTTCTTCTAACCGAGGGTGTGCCATTGTATAGTTATCGAAGAAAGCCAACCGCACTAGCGGTGATTGCAACAGTAGAGATTGGGGGAATCTTGGGGATTTGGACATGATTAATAAGAATCGAAAGATTGGAGCAGATGGGGTTTAACCGCTATATTCTCGGATGTAGGAGACGGTTCTGAGTTATTATTGTTAATCTCTTGTGCGATATTCAATTGCTCCAAAAAGCTTTCTTTTTGTCTGACTCCATCAATAACTTGAAATACTTCCTTCCCTTGAGCATCTCGCAGACGTTGGGCGAGTAAAACTTCCTCTGCTTCAGCAGTTGATAGAAATTCCGCTAACTTTTTAGCTCTCACTGTTAATTGTTTGTCATGGTTAGAGTTACGCTTTTGTAACTCAGCAGTCGCCAGCCAAATTTCTTTTTCTGAGCGTCCTTTGAAAATTGCATAATATTCACTAATACATTTAACCCATTGACCACGGATATAGGCATAGGCAATTCCCACATCAAACGGGTCATATCTGGCTTCTACATCAGTTTTCTGGATTAAAGGGTCACGAAAGGCAGAATTCCAGTAGTGAATGCCCCGTATTTGTATCCCTTTAGCTGGATGCACTTTTACCTTCCCAGATTGTGTTGTTGGTAAAGTTAAAATTCTCCAGGTTTCGTCGTTAGGTATTAGTCGGTGAGCGCGACTTCCGTACTGGGATATGCCTGAAGTCAAAGCCTGTTTTGGCGAAATTCCTAATGCCGGATGTTCTGTTGTGTCGTACTCAGAGTAAGCCCATTCGCAGAGATATAAATACAACAAGCCAAGTGTCCAAACTGCCAAATTTTTAGGATTGACAGATTTGGTCATCAACCTAATTTTTTTAGTAATCTGTGTATTACCAGCCAAGTTGTAGAGCAACTGGGTATTAGCAGTTCCAAATAGGCGTTCGCAAACTCCACTAAATCGAGAAGCAGCAGGAGGACGGTGTTTGAGCGTACATTCAAACAAAGCCAGCAAACTCTCGAAGTAATTACTGTGAAACTCTTTGCCGTTGTCCGTCACAATTATTTGGGGTAGGCGAGAGTGGCGCATCACGCAAATCCGCAGCACCATCATGCAGCTGCGGTAGCTGGGAGGGTCAAAAGTCAAATAAACCGCCAATATTGAACGACTGTAAGCATCCACCAAAAATGTTGCCCAAGGTCTGCCAAGAACTTGACCTGTAAGTGAACACCGTAGCTCTATGTCCATTTTGGTGTGGTCAATATGACCAATCTCAAAAGGGCGGTCTCCGTGACGCGGTGTCGTTAGCTCTAATTCCCAGTAAAAAGGTTTTTGTGGGTAGGCAGCCCGATGTCCTTCACGAGCTTTTGTCTGTTCCCAACCACTACGCCGTTTTATTTCGTTAATAAATGTTTTGTAGCTGGGAATTTGGTCTGGAGAAATTCCGGCACTTACGCAGGCATTGTTAAAAGCTCCATAGACTTCATACTTGCGCTTCTGTTTGTGCGTTTCGTAGGCTTGTGTTATGAATTTGTCTATCAGTTCTAAGGTCTGTTGGGGTAGCTTTCGGTTGCGGTTGCCTTTTTTATTAGAGCAACTTAAAAGCCCAATATACCCATAGCCACATTTTTGTTGTGCTTGCCGATATTTGCTTAACCAATCTCTTAAGGTACGTTCTGATATTGTGGAATTCTCTAGTGGTTGCCCCAGCAATATTGGTTCAATACTTCTGTAGCGGTGATTGGCTTCTTCTAAATCTTTTGAACTAGCTCTGAGCAGAATAGACTTTATT
Organism: Nostoc sp. NMS7; assembly: GCF_017115085.1. Classification (GTDB taxonomy): domain Bacteria; phylum Cyanobacteriota; class Cyanobacteriia; order Cyanobacteriales; family Nostocaceae; genus Nostoc. The sequence goes on from NZ_JABXKJ010000005.1 coordinate 5,251, forward strand.
TGGTCATCGTTACAGTTGGAGCTTTGGAGTTGAGAAGCTGTGATTTTTCCTTGCTGAATTTTACTTTCAAACTCAGAAACGGGCAAATCAATAAAGTCTCCTCCCGTAGCACGCAAAGTAATCTCGGTATGACCAATTTGAACCACGTTGTAGCATTGACCATCCCAATTAATTGGCGTGTTGGGAATCAAATTTATAACTGGGGAACTGATAGAATCAGTGGTTGTTTGCGACGAAACCATCAAGTTGTAAGTTGTTCTTGAAAGTTGGTCGCAAAAAACTCTGCACCGTTCTGGCTCAACCAAGAGGGTTGCCTTTAAATCCACATAAATTTTTTCAGTGGCAACCAGTTGGTAAATTTCATCTACACTAACTTTATTAGCTTTATAGAGCAATTCCCTCAGAGTTATTCCAGGTTGTTCCTGAATTATTGCTTTTATAAATTGTGTTTGATTCGGATCTATACTATCAACACGATTTCGGTAATAGTCTTCTAGGAAGGTAATGTTGCGATATAAAACCCAATTAATTTGGTCATCTGACTGGATGTGAAAGTCAAATCCAAACTGCGCTGCGTGTTCAGATGCTGGTGGCGAATACCACTTCAAATCTTCTCCCTTACTGTAGCGATGGGGGTGTTTAATAATCAGCGATTTGAGTTCACTTAGAGTTTTACATTCTACCCAACCAGCACTGTTTGTTCTGATGACAAAAAAGTCTGGGGTGTAAAAGAATCCAATATTTCGCCCAGAGGCTCCTTGATAATTAATCTTGAATGCAGGGGGTTGGTCGTAAAATTCTAAGACATCTTCGTCATGCTCCAGTGAGTAAACGAAGGGAAGCTCGACTTTATGGGACTCAAATTGAATGCTTTGCCCCATCTTTTTACTGGGGTAAAAACCTGACACATTTTTTCTCCCTCCTCCTACACGCCGTGCAGGTTCTTTTGAACGGATGTCGGCGAGAGTTTTGCGAGCCAGTGGTGATAGGTTTTGACGACTACACCAGCTATCAAACTCGTCAGGTGTGAGCATTTTTCTCCCCCTGAAATTTGAGTTGAAGACGCAACTCACAACATATGTCTTGTTTTTATAGCAGTGGTAGGAGTGCTGTCACCCGATTCATTGCTCTCGACACTGGTCTGAGTGCTTCAGTTCATTGTATTTGTTACTACCGATTTGAAATCTTAAGAAAGTACGTTTTTGGCAAGCTTATGGTGATAATATTGCTTGGCGGCAATCTTATGGTTCCAATTGCTGAAAAATAACTAAAAGTGTCTAACGGACACATCAGCATCTCAGCCATTGTAGCGGCAATCTTATGGTTCCAGGCGTGGCAATCTTATCCTTCCACCGACACAAATTATCAGGCAGGATTTTTTTTATGAACTTTTATAAAAAATTGGCTGGCTCTGCATAAAACTTGTGCGCCCAACGTAAAGTAAGCAGGTACTAGTTTGGTGAACATGAATTGTCGTTTACTTGATCTGGTATTGCCTAATCGTTGTTTAGAAACTACTGCTTATAAACTATTATTCGCCAGAAATCTTCTCTTAATCCCAATGGTCAGGTCGTGGACAGCAGAATAATGAATAATTGCTTACCCCGAATCTTTGATGGGATACGAATAGTGTCCCTACGATCGCCAAAGTAGTATCCTTACCTTTTAACAAATTCATTTTGAGAGTATGAAAAGAGTAAAAATCTGTTTACTGACACTGTTGGCAGTAAGTCTATCGTTAGGGGCAACACCGCAAGCAGCACGTGCTGACAGTAGCTGCACAGCTTTGTTAACTAATAAGAAGCAGCAGGCATCACCCAACCAAACATATGCCATAGAAATGACCATGCATAGAGAAGATGTTTCTTTCGTAAGCTACAGTAGTGGCTATCTCACCCCAAATTCTGATGGTAGCTTTGAAGGCAGGTCAAATCAACTCTTTAGTGATCGAATAGCAGCAGGTCAACAGCCGTTCAACATTAACTCAGCAGATCAGCTTTATCTAGAGTTGAGTCCGACTGGATTACTTACAATTCACTACGAGACATGGAACTTTGATACTACTTGGGATATGTCCTGTAAAGGATCAATACTGACCACATACATACCGAACGTAGGAGTAGTTACGCTGACATTCCGAAATGCATCCATAATCATCGGTGAGAGGTTAAAATAAAGCGCCTTTTGTCAATGAGTTAAAATACTCAAAATATTCTTCATAAGAATGATAATCGTGTAGACCCTGTAACCCACAGCCTATAATGTTTTGTCAATGCGTAAGTTCTGCTGAAATCGGCTGGAAAGGAATTGAAGTTGGGCAGCACGTAGAATGTGGGGCAGGTGACTCGCAAAGACCTACAGCATACGCATCACAAGGTGTAATTGGTGTAATTAGGGGGGCTGGGATTAGGGGTGTAATTAGGGGTGGGATTCTGGTAGTTGAAAGGTTCAATTCATTTTCAATGCTATATACATCACTTTCCAGATTTATGGCTTTAGAATTATGACCTGGACAGCTAATATCTGGAGATGTTTGTCCTTGATATTTCACTTCAATTGATGTACCAAACAAAGCAGGTTTGACACATAAATCATATACTGGTAATACTGATAATTTTACTGGTAATACTGATAATTTGGACAGTGGTTTAGCTGCTAAAATGTCATGAAAAAATTTCATGGCTGTCTTCACTTTAATTGCGCCAGCACCTTTGCTGTTACAAATAGTGTAAGTTACCTTTCCTAATGGCAATACGCTAATTGTAAATGGACAAGTATTCGTAGAACCGCTATCAATAATAAATGCTGGCTCTTGAAGAGATATAGCTTGAAGTTGTGGAGTTTGTGCAAGTACTTTTAGAGATAAAACACATAAAGGTGTAGCTACAAACACTGAAGCCAAGCTAATTTTATAAAAATTAAAAACTTTCACTGTCACCTCACATTGATTTTTTTAGTTATTCAGACAGGTACTAACTGATTTAACTGATTTAAGAGATTTTATTACAAAAAATTTTTACCAATGGCAATTGTCAAGTTTTAAACATATAAATTAATAATTACCAAATGACAATCTCTAAGTGGTGTGTTCCAGATATTAATCCCACCAACGGTATAATTTCAGAGCGCGATCGCAAGACGTTTTTATTCCCCCGAATTCTTCAACATACCCGTCAACAATTCCGACATTTCCCACAAGTCTTTATTCCGGTTATCATCATAAATCATCAACGTTCGCGGATCAGCGTGACGACTTAACTTCTGTACCTTTCTGATATTCCCATCCGTCGCATCCAGTGCCGCCGTAATTGCCGAGTGCCTTACCCTGTGCGGTGACATGGTTTTTTTGACTCCCACTGCCTTAAAACTAGCAGATACAATTTTATAGATGGCATCAGTAGTTAAGCGATGCCCTTCGTTGTGGAAATCCAACGCCGTAAATATTGGTAAATTGGCATTCAAATCACCCCTGGCAATTAACCAATCTGCAAGAGCAGCCGCCACATCCTTGGACATATCCAAATACTCTTCATTCGTTCCCTTCCCCTTCCCTAAAACTCTCAACTTGCGTCCATAAAAATCAAAGTCCCCTACATCTAACTGACATACCTCCTGGCGACGCAAAGCTAAACCCCACAGCACCAGAAAAATTGCATAATTGCGTTTACCAATCAACGTTTCTCTATCAAACTGCTGAATCACAACAGATATCGCTTTGCTATCAACACCCCGCGTGTCACGATAAGCCTTAACCTTCTCCCCTGAAACATCTTCCAGGGAATAATTGCACACTCCCAACTTCCGCCCCATCTTCGCTAATGACTTAATCGCCGCCAACCGCCGATTGATTGTCGCCTCCCGCAACCCAGATTTAATCAGCATCGCCTTGTATTTCAACACCACCATCACCGCTTGCTCTCGCTGCAAGTGCAGAAACTCCAGCACACTATCACCAGTCGGCGGTAATAAAGTCATCTTCAGAAAGAAATCTTTAATATCTTTCTCGTAAGCCCTTTTGGTATTGGGGTTGCGCTTATCTGCCAACAGCTGCGCCAACACATCTGGGTCAAGATCAAGTTGCGCGTCAAAATACCGAGCTAAAGGTGCATCTAAACACGCCTCCAACGCAGACTTGACAATTTCTCCCGAATGTGGATTGGACATAAGTGCTGACTCGCGTTCTTAAAGAATAAGCAGGGGAGCAGGGGAGCAGGGGAGATGAAAGACACTAAGAGTCTGTTTTTCTGCCCGGATGTCCGACTGTTTTCTTTATCAGCCAAGGGTTAGGATTGTTAATCATGTTTACTAAACTACCTAGAATCTTATTATAGTTACTGTAAATTTCTCGACCTGTATCAATATCCAAGTAATTACACTTGACGGCAAATTCAATCCACGTCTGGGTTTCAGCAGCTTCCGCTTCCCCATCATTTAATTTAGCCACAAATGCTGCTACGTATCGGCGTTTCCTCCATGCTTCTGCCAGATTCGCACATACAGAACGAGAGGAACGACGAATTTGGTCTGTGAGCGAATAACGTTCCTCTACTGGAAACTTTTTAGATACCTCAAATATCTTCATCGCTGCATCAAAAGCCATTTGATACACTTTCAAGTCTTGATGATTTATGATGGCATTTTTTTCCATTTGCTATCTCTTACCTTCTTCACTCTTTCCCCCCTGCTCCCCTGCTCCCCTGCCCCCCCTCTCCCCGCGACTCGTTAAGCATAAATGCTTACTACTACGTTATCGATAATGTAGGTTTCCAATAACGAATATCATACGGCAACAGGTATGGGCATTAATCAAAACCTGAGATCAGGATCTAAATATTCCTTGCGGAAGTTTAATGGTGTTATTTGGCGGGAGCTTAATGGTGAAACTGCTGCTTTGATATCAAAACTGATAGCTTAAATATGCAGATATAGTTTATTACCAGAGATAACCGTTTCCGGCTTCAAATATAAAAAGTACTTATATTAATGCTGATATCAGGGTTACAGTCACGCGATGTTAGCACGTCACCATGTATACATCTATTAATCGGGGTGAAATTGAAGATGCAGGTTTTATCTTTACAAGGGCAGCAGGGCGGCCGCATCATGTCAATAAAAACAGTTCGTTCTCAATAGAATCTAAGATGTTATCATTAAGCCTTGTTTACTGACAAAGATTTTGCCGTAGGCGTAGCCCGTCGTAGACATCGCTTTGAGGCTTGGAAGGTGAATCAAACAAGAAATGCTGTTTTTGTCGTTGGTTCTTAATGTTGGTTGTGATCAAGAGTAATTTAAATGCGTAGTTTACTAAACTGGCACTTTAGTATTAATTCTCCATAAAATTAACGCAAGAACCATAATATTTAACAATTTCTGATTTATATTTTACGCCAACAGATGAAATACCAAAATTGCTAGAGAACAACACTAATAACTATCACAATCAAATGGAAACTGTTGAAGGTTGTACAGTTTGGTTTACAGGCTTGAGTGGTTCTGGCAAGACTACCATTAGCAGAGCTTTAGAGAAAGAGTTACGATTACGTGGCCATAAAGTTGAGGTCTTAGACGGGGATTTAATACGTAAGAACCTTACTAAGGATTTAGGTTTCAGCAAGGAGGATAGGGACGCTAACATTCGTCGCATTGGCTTTGTAGCCCAACTATTAACCAGGAATGGAGTCATAGTCTTAGTTGCTGCAATCTCACCATACCGTAAAGTTCGGGAAGAGGTTCGCCAGCTAATTGGAAATTTCATTGAAGTGTACGTTAATGCTCCATTGTCAGTTTGTGAACAGCGAGATATGAAGGGGCTATATCAGAAGGCAAGAGATGGAAAGATTAAACACTTTACTGGCATTGATGATCCCTACGAACCACCACTTTGCTGCGAAATTGAATGTAGAACTGACCAGGAAACAGTAGAGCAAAGTGTAGCTAAGGTCTTATTAACATGGCAACAAAAGACAAGGCAACATAGAGATAAATAGAAAAAGGGTGTGAAGCATGGAAAAACTGAATGATCGAGAAGTATTGACTCACAAGCGAGTTACGATTTCAACCCATCTAACCATTCATAGTTAGCTAATATAGAGACTTTCTGTAATTTGCACTTTTATTGAAGCAATGGATGCCTTCCGAACAGTTATGTATGAGTCGATCTTTTGACTGGCTGACCATTCATCGTGACCTGTTTGCTGCGAATATCGCCAGTTTGGGCTTTATTTGGGCATAATTTTTGTTTAATTCCCATTAAACCACAAGTATTTCGGCTTTTCAAGCGTGCCATTCCTGCCATTCGTTGATGCATCTAAGTTGCAGCAGCAAGCTTGTAGGCTGGACAAACAGTTGCCCAGCCCATATACTAAACTTCTTGCTAGGCTTGAACAATAAAGTCAGTAGCTGTTAAAGTTGGCGCACCAGTCAAAGTCGCAAATTGACCGCCACTGCCGAAACCAGCAGCAGTGCCATTAGGGTTGTAGAACAACTGCCCATTCAGTGGGTCGTAGACAATTTTCGCCGTGCTGGTGGCTGCTGAAGAAGTTATTTGAAAATCACTCTTGTTACTAAAACCTGTTCCCACAACAGAGGCGATCGCATTAAAGGTAGTCTTATCTAAGACAATCTTGTCAGCTTCGGAGTGTTTGAAATCACTAATCGTATCTACACCAATAGCAGCCAGGGCAAAGGGAGCATTCGTATTGTAAAGGAAGCGATCAGCACCGGCACCGCCAATCAGAGTATCATTGCCTGCACCGCCAATAAGGGTATCATTACCAGCTAATCCATTGATGATGTTGTTGCTAGCTGTGCCGGTAAGCACATCTGCATTCGGAGTTCCCGTCAGGTTGAGGGGAGTAATTGTACCGTAGACATTATCATTATTGGTGGATATCCCGGCATCATTTGCTGCACTATTGCCACTGAAGGTAGGATTATTTACAGCCGTAACAGTTGGCAGGACAGTCGGCATTCCTTGGTTATTGCCGTTGGGATTGGTGAGGGACTGGATGATAAAAATCGCCCCACCCAAGCCAAGACCTGAGTTACCCACAGTGCCGCCTGTAGCCGTGTTCTTGGTAAAGCTAGTCTTGCTGAGGGTTAAAGAACCACTGCGGACAAAAATGCCACCCCCCAGTCCAGCACCACCGCCGCTGTAGTTGCCGCCGTTGCCGCCACCAAAGCCACCCAAGCCTGAGCTGCCGCCGAAGCCGCCGCCGCCGCCGCCGAAGCCGCCGTTGCCGCCGCTGCCTGAATAGGCAGCGGCGTAGGCGGTCTCCGGATGGCTGTATCCGTTGCCCCCGCCGCCGCCGAAGCCGCCCAAGCCACCGTTGCCGCCGTTGCCGCTGCCGCTGCCGAATGCGCCGCGGACGCCGAAGCTGCTGTAGCCGCCGCTGAAGCCGTAGCCGCCGCTGAAGCTGCCCAAGTCTTCCTGCGCATAAGTACCTCCGTTGCCGCCGTTGCCACCTTGGGCTGTGTTATTACTGAAAGCGACATTGGTTAAAGAGACATTGCCATCATAGATAAACAAGCCACCACCCAGTCCAGCGCTGCCGCCGCTATAATAACCATCTCCGCCTTGGGATCGTCCGTTGGTGATGGTCAAGTTAGAAATATCAACGGTTCCCGACAAGATAAATAAAGGGCGCACGTCGCCCTTGTCGTTGATGCCGTCGTTATTCGCATCGCCGCTGATGCTGTGGTTGTTACCCACAATGGTGATATTGCTGTTCACCAAGGTTTTCATTACCCCAGTGACGCGAACATTGCTATCAATGGTAATTGTGTCATTCCCTGCTAGTTGGTTCGCTTGGCGAATTGCATAACTCAGGGTGCCTTTAGTGCTGCCGGTGCCGTTATCCGTGGCTTGGTTGACGATGAAATTTGTCATTTGATTTTTTTGCGAATGTTTTAGGTAGATGAGCAGTTATTTCTAAGCAGCGTTATGCCTCTAGCTAAGGCTAATCGGGGGACTATGTTCAATCACGCCCCCGATTTTTGCCTTTGAAGATAGCTATTTAGTTTAGTTGCTAGGCTTGAACAATAAAGTCAGTAGCTCTCAGTTGATTGGAATGGTTAAAGCATTAGCTGTTGTGAAGGTTAGAGTTGAAAAGAATTTCTTTATCGTTTTGTGTCTATTAAAGGATGTTTGAAAAGTCCTCTTGTCGGTAGCAAAACGTTCTATATCACCCTAAATACCGCCTTTTCAAGGGAATCTAGGGTGATATAGAAGTACTTAAAATCCCAGCCAACTACTTTAAAAACAACTTTTTAGGTTAACTTTTCCAGGTCAATGCAAGTTAATTGTAAATCAATGCAAGTTAATTGTAAATCAATGCAAGTTAATTGTAAATCAATGCAACTTAGCGCTTTTTTATGTCTCTGGCGAGAGAAAAAAGATGCTGACCTAGAATATTGTTCAAAGCGTTGTTTTATCAACTGAAAAAATCATTGTTCGGAACCAAGCACGAAAAAACAACGCTTTGAATATTATCTAACGAGAGTAATAAAACAGCGTTAGTTGTAGACCGATGCAAGAACATTGCAGTTTGGTAGGGAAGGGGGAAAATTCAAAGCTTGATTAACTCACCGCTTCTACTGGCTGGGCGACAATCACATTTGCCAGACTATTGCTAGGGTTCTTCCAAAAAGACAATCCATCATACTGAGTAAATAAATCTGGCGGTAAAATCGTGAGTCGCGGTTGAAACTCCACTTTCGGACGCACCTGATGTAGTCCTTTGGTATTTAACCGATTATCAAATTCCGAAGCTTCGTATTCCACATTGGCAAAATCATGCTCAAAGGGTTTCTCTTCTAAAAATTGATAAATCAGCGATATGGTTTTATCAGGTGCTTGGGTTAATAAGTCATAGTCCACCAAAAGTAAAGACGCACTGTATTCGCTATAAAATGCTTCTTTGAGGGCGTTATAAGCAAACCCCACTAACCGTTGCCCTTGACTCAAGGCTTCGGTGCGCGTGTAAACTGTAGACCGTTCTCCAGCATTATTAAACATCCGCGACACATCAAAAGCATTTTTTCTAATCAGCCGTTCAATGCTATCCATAATCCAAGCGACATTCCGCACGCAGCAAATCACCTTTGAGCCAGGAAATAGCTCGTGAATTAAGGACAACTTGCTACACCACAAACGATTAGTGTCAAAAATGACTTCTTTATCCGCTTGCGACTCGTAAAATGTTGAAAAAATAGCTAAGGTTAATGCCCGTTTTTGCTCAGGCGTGATGAAGACGGAAAATTCATTGTCTTCACTCATGGCTTCCAGCATTCGGTTCACTAGACTACCCACAGGGCTAGACATACTGGCGTGAAAGCGGGGGTTTTGCCGCAGTAAGGCTCCGAGTAAGGTGGAACCGGAACGAGGTAAGCCGGAGATCAAGTGGATTTTGGAAATCATTTGGTTATAAAAATCCTGCACCTGTGGCCTTTGACCGCAAAAACAAAGCGATTGCCCAAATTTCGCTTAATCATTAGCGCTATCAATTGTACAGCAATCGCCTTGATAAATAGACCTCTTGCAAAAAAGTTTTGTGGTATATTAAAGGGTTAAACAAATTGGCAAAAAGTTAACTAGCATTTTGAAGGTATTAATAGTTATAAATGCCCGCAATTAAGTGACAACGCATGCCATTCGGTTGAGAATAACTTTCCCATTATCAGAACTTACGCATTGACAGGAATTTGACTATGTGTATTTAAGCCTATCTCTTGTGCTAGCTGTTGTAGAATAAAGTCACGAGCTACTTGAAGAGACAAATTTCTCTGGACTTCATACCAGTTTTCAATTAACTCTTTGGCTCGCATTAATTCTAGTTGCGTAAAGGCACGAATAGCGCTAAAAAAGTGAGTTTTAATTGCCTTCATGAGACAAATCTTCCATGATTTCTGCCAAACGTGTGCAGCCAGGATATTTTGATTCTGCCAGTAGAAACAGAGTATAAGTGTTCAGGTCACACTTGGCGGTCGATGGCTTGGTAGTCGCTCTGATAGTCCTCACCCTTAATGCAGACAACCTCACTATTATCTGTCTTTCAACGCAGGCAGGTGGTTAGCGATCGCCTATTTCTTCCTGATTCATTTCATGCATTTTCTGCCTATTTTGTCAATGCGTAAGTCCTGATTATGGGAAAGCCACAAGCCGGAATTTTAATCTTTTCTAGCCCAAACACTTAAGTAATTGAGTTAAGTAATTAAGTAAACAACA
>NZ_JABXKJ010000223.1 GCF_017115085.1 Nostoc sp. NMS7
CAATCCGGTGTGACCCTTTGTATCCTCTTATTTTTCTTCCTATCCCCTATTTATTGAGCGGATACTGATCCCAGGTCTGTATTTGAATACAAGCCACATGGAGACTCTGCTAAGGAATTTGAGTTACTAGCTATAGAAGTGTTACAAAAAATAGGAATTTAGTAATGTTATTATCTGTTTCATTTGTTCCTGTTAAACAAATTACATCTAGTGTTCCACGTTCAAACTTTTCAGACAGCGATCTGAATCGAATTGCAGAGCTAATCTTAAAAGGTGAAGGAATTATAAATCCTCTAATACTTCGTAGTACCAGTCTAGAATCCTATGAAGTGGTCGATGGACACTTTGAATACTATGCTGGTGCTAGAGCCAGAGAGATAGACCTGCGAAAGGGTGAAATGATTGGAGCATTCATTATTGAATCTAACAATCAGGAAGCTCTTGAGCAGCAGGTTAAATTTCTCAGAACGCAAAATATTGCTATTCCTAGCCATGTAGCTGCTGGTTCAGATGTAAGTGAATCCCGTTTCATCAACATAGAATCTCGCATGACAAACCAAGAATCACGTTCTGAAAAACGCACTAATGAATTGGAAGAAGAGTGGAAACGTGAAATTAAAAATATTTATAACAGACTGAACGAACTGGAAAATAGGCTTCCCAAACCAATTGAACCTTTACAAGCACTTAATACTTGGAATCTAACTAAACTGACTTCTAAGTTGAGCCGAGTTAATGTAAAATTTCAAATAATTGAAAACATATTCAATGAACGAGAAGCAAATGGCAAATACTCATCCTTTAGCAATGCCATTGATCGTATCAAAGGCTTAGGTGAAAAAACAATGCTAAAGATTATCGACAGTTTTGCAGAGGGTACTGTCTGACTTTATTGTATAAAGTTAAAATTGGTGGTTAATATGGATAAAGTCGAATCTAAAATTGTTGAAATATTAAAAAGTGGAACTCCCGTAAGGGCAGTAAAAATTGCTGAGATGCTGGGAGTTGAAAGACGGGAAGTAAACCATTACTTATATTCTTCATTGAAGAATATGGTTATCCAAGATAGTGAGTATAAATGGTCATTGAAAACAAACGAAATAGGTAATAATCAGCGTATCCCAACTCAACCACGAATACCTGAAAACCAATCATCAAAACCTGTAACGCAAAATAACGTATACAGTTTTACCAAAAAAAATATTCGACAAGATACTCCGATTCAACCAAACTCTCCAACTCCATCTTCACAACCTGTAAAGCAAAGTAATCCCTATGAAGTTGTCAGGAGAGAACTTGCTCAAGTATCCTCTGAGGAAAAGGTAAAAATTCTGGAAAATGCTTTTAGACAAGATAGATTTACAAAACTAGAAGATGAGCAGATAAATGCTCTCCAATCAATTTTAGAAGAAGCTAGGCGGGAAGTGAATATACTCAATAGGGCTTATACACAAGGGAAACTAAGCTTTTGGAAGACTAACTCTTTAGCGATCGCAGTCCTATCTATAGCCTTAACTCTTGGTACATTCTTCATGATTAATCAACTGAGATCCAACTCAACTTACCAACCTACCCCAACTATTCCACAAAATAGGTAAATTCGCCAACCCCTTTGCGGTTTTCCTCTGCGTCTGACTTTTCAGGGGATCTAGAAAACCTCTCTCCTACAAAAAGAGAGGCTTTGAATTCTCCCCATTCCCTTCTAGGGAAGGAGGCTGGGGGGTTAGGTTTCATGTCTAACCCCGCACCTGTCGCAGTGCATTAAACGCCTTACCTCGCAACCCAACTGGTAACAGCGATAATCCTAAACCAGTCCAAGCTTTAGGAGTTGAAAAAGACTTACCTGCTAAAACTAGCTCTCTGCCTTTTTGCGTTTCACCCTTTTCAATTAAACGCAAACCTAATAATAATTGCGTTTCAGTTAGACGATTTTTCCTGATTGTCTCTATTTTTTCCGACTCAAACTTATAACTTTCTAAATACCGGAGTTTATCAAATAAATAAGGAATGGCTCGATTGATACCTTGCTGCTCGGCATGAGAGCGATATTCCATCAATAATTCTGGTAAGTAATAACCCTTTTTTCCAGCCAAAGCTAGACGCACAAATAAATCATTATCCTCACAATTTTGCAGATTTGGCTGCATATATCCTAATTCTTGCAATATTTTTCGGCGAAATAATGTCGCTCCAATTTGAAAGCTTTGCTGAATAAATACAACTTCCAACAAATTATCTACAATACCTGCTGGTAAATTCTTCCTACCCCAGCGATAAGAATTTTCTTGAGTTTTTGCCTCATCCCGCACATTGTTAATATCAATTATCCAATGGTCTGTACCAACAAAATCAATGCTATAATCTTGAGTAAGAATAGCTGCGGTACTTGCGAGAAAATCGGGTGTTAGCCGATCATCATCATCAAACTTAATAAAATATTCACCACTGGCAGCATCAAAGCCAGAGCGCATATTATTACTTTTACCAATATTTTGCAGATGACGGATATATTTAATCCGGTGATCTGTGTACTGTGACATCAACTCAGATGTGCGATCGCTAGAACCGTCATCACAAACAATTAGCTCAAAGTCTTGCTCAGACTGATTGAGTATACTGTCAATCGCATAAGGGAGGAGATTAACACGATTAAAAGTAGGAATGCAAACAGTAATTTTAGGCATATTTTATACTAATAACTGGAAAATATAACCGAGGGCAACAAGGAAGCTATTTTGGTTATGGATGATACTAACATTACCCTCTGTTTGTCTGCATTGGCAAAACCCGTGTTGTGGTATCGCTTCTCCTAAAATGTGCGCGTGGCCTTGGGTATTCGATTAAATGCTGGAAAACTTCCATCGTGAGGAAGATTTACGAATATGTGGCAATCTCTCTCAATAGGAGCTTTCTTTTTACCTATTTTTATATTCAAATTAATATTCAGCTAGGATGATCCAGGTAATTTTATGACTTCTGCTGAATTTATATCGCCGGCGCAGTTGAAAGAAGAATTCCAGATTGAGGGAATTACAGAACCAAGTATACTCGCCTATTTTAAAATCTTAAATGCCGGAGAATTTGAAGCAACTGCTGCCTTATTTGCGGTAAATGGTGTGATGCGTCCACCATTTGAATCTGATATTGTGGGGACAGATGCGATCGCAGCCTACTTAAAACAAGAAGGCCAAAACATTAAAGCTTACCCCAACACAGCAATAGCCGACACTTTAGAAAATGGTGATATCCAAATCCAAGTAACAGGCACAGCCCAAACTTCCTGGTGTAGTGTCAATGTATTGTGGCTATTTATCCTCAACCAACAACGGCAAATTTCCTATACTAGAATCAAACTTTTAGCTTCCCCCCAAGAGTTACTTTCTTTACGTCGTGAAAACTAGCAAATAGGTGTAATAGCTTAGGCAATATTTGATTATATCCAAAACAAAATCTAGTCATCTAAAACTCGGATAAAGATAAATCATAATTACTTGAAAAATAGTAACTTTTGTCTATTGGACTAATTCGGGTAAAGTAGCTTCTAATTTAAGACAGTTGGCACCATCAATCTGCAACTGATACTCGACCTTATCCATAAGACGATTCATAATCATCCAACCATAACCACCTTCTTGTTTTTCCATCGGATCTGGAGCGTAGTATGTAGACATATCAAAGCCTTCGCCGAAGTCCCAAACTTCTAAGGCAAGCTCCCGGTCTTTGAGTTCCAAACGCAGTAAAATTGGCAAATTTGGTTTGTTCTTGTGAGCATGACGGACTGCATTTGAGTAGGCTTCTACCAAAGCCAGTCTTAAACGACTTGATTGCCGTGACCAATCCACAGAATCTCCTAACTGGATTTTTAAACATCCTAGCAACCAGTTTTCGACAATATTAAGAAAACTCAAGTCACTTGGTACATGAAGTTCACTTTTCATGACTTACAAAATCTCCAGTGAAAGTATAGTTTGATCATCTTCTTGAACGTGGTTATCTGCCTGGATGCGAGCTAATAAATGGTTAAGAGAAAGCGGTTGTTGCTCTTGTCGTAAGAGTTGCCATAGACCATCTTGATTCAGCATAGAACGGTTAACTGGCTCAACGTTAGACTCGGTTTTTACTGCTGAATCAGAATTAGTTGATACCGTTGCTTCTGTAATTCCATCGCTGGCTAGTAACAATGTGTCTCCAGCCGCGAGAACCAAACGACCAGACTGTGCCTGCCATTTAGGCAAGATCCCCAAAGGAACGCTGCGGACTTTGAGGTAATTGGGATTGTCGGCTAAAGCACCTTGGCGTGACCATAACAGTGGATAAATATGACCGGCATTAGTATAGACAAGTTCCTTAGTGCTAGGGGTATAACAGGCTAAGACAAGGGTGATGAAATAATTGTTGCTAATCAAGTCTTCACTGAGAGCGTAGTTGAGGTTCTGCATGACCACATTCGGCTCGGCTGGTGTTTCTTGAGATAATTCCCGGCGCAAAACTGAAATAATACTAGCCATAAATAAAGCAGCTGGAACGCCCTTACCAGAAACATCACCCACTGCTAGCCACAAGTCGCCTTTGGGATGAACAAAAACTTCAAAAAAATCGCCTCCGACTTCCCGCGCTGGGTAACAGCAGGCTTGCACCTTCACACCTTTGATGTCAGGTAAAGTTTGGCGTAGCAGGTTGTATTGAATTTGGCGAGCCACCTCCAATTCATTGTGAATCTGCTGTTGCTTTTCTTGGAGGCGCTGGTAGAGTTTTGCTTGTGAGAGGGCTAAGGCTGCTTGTTCGGCAACACCTACAATCAGTTGGATGTCTTCGTCTTGCCAAGGGCGATCGCGTCCCCATTGGTGGAGGGCTAGCACAGCCAACAGATGCTGCTGGTAGCTAAGTGGCACAACCAGGTGATGGGAAGGCTTGCCGTTATATACATCTTCAGCAAGTTGATAATGGCGGGTTTCCAGTACTTTTTCAATTAAAACACTGGGGTTGAATAAGCTATGTGATACATCGGATTCAGGATCGCGGTAGAAGAACTCGTCTTGTGTGAGGCGATCGCCCTCTACTGGTCTGAGCAAGCAACTGGTAGCTTCAAATGTTTGTCCAATAGTTGCTACAATCTTTTGCAGCATACTGTCGTAGTCTAAAGATTCCCGAATTGCTGTTGTTACTGCATTAAATAAAGATTCTCGCCGTAAAGCCCGACGCAACTCTTGCGTGCGCTTCTTAACTAGGCGATATGTATCAGTGGCTTGCTCAACTAAGGCTCTGAGCCGATCCGGATTCCAGGGTTTGGTAATATACTTGAATACCTGACCAGAGTTAATCGCATCTACCAAATCTTCGACATCAGTAAAACCAGTTAACAAAATCCGAATTGTGTCTGGATAGCGCTCTACAGTCCGACTAAAAAATTCAGTGCCACTCATTTCTGGCATTCTTTGGTCAGAAATAATCACTGCCATTTCGCCAAATTGATCCAAGATTTCCAGAGCGCCCAAAGCATGATTAGCTTTATATACTTGAAAATCTCGCCTAAAAGTGCGGTAGAGTAGATCTAAGTTATCTGGCTCATCATCTACCACCATGAGCTTAAGTTTGCCCAACTCGATCTCAGACATAATTGACTTCAGTTTTCACATATTTGAATAGCGAGATAGGATGATGTTTATCCCACCTGATAAATAACAGAAAATCCGAGAAGCCATTCACTTTGAAAATATAACTTTCTCAAAGTTGGGAGTTTCTTGTGTTGATCCTGAATAATTGCTCCAAACCAAAATTAACTTTATCCAACCAACCCAGAACGCAAGGCGCGGACTGCTGCTTGAGTACGGTCATCGGCACATAGCTTATTCAAAATATTGCGAACGTGAGTTTTAACAGTCCCAACAGTGATGTAAAGTCTTTCCGCAATTAGTGCATTACTACAACCTTCGACAATCAACTGTAACACTTCTAATTCCCTTTCTGTCAGGGTGTAAGGTTGAATTCCTTCCAGATTCTCAACAGAATCAGGGTTAGGGGCAATAGTCTTGGCATCGACAAAAGCCGATTCCAACTTTTGGGGATTTTGTTGCGCTTGTTGTAATACAATCCGAGCGATCGCCGGATCGATCCAGGCGTTGCCATTGTAAGTGACTCGCACTGCTTCCAGCAAATTATCGAATTTGATATCTTTCATACAGTAAGAGTCTGCACCAGCAGCAAAAGCTGCCAACACCGCTTCTTTATTATCCCGCAGCGTCAAAATTAACACCTTTGTCACTAGCTGCTGCCCATTAATAGTAGATTTTACCTCCCGTGTTAACTCAATGCCATCCTTATCTGGTAAACCAATATCGACAATGGCAATATCTGGTTGTACCATTTTTAACATTTTTAGCCCGTCAGTAGCATTAGCAGCTTCACCTACAACTTCAATGTCATTCTTTTGCAGTAGTGCTGTCCGAATACCCACACGAGTTAGGTCATGATCTTCAATCACAGCAATCCGAATTTTACTCATAGCCAACTTCAGCCCGTTACACTACCTTAACCGTAAAGTCGAGTTTGGTGACATACTCCCACACTAACTGCAAGTAGTATAGTGGGGGCTTGTGTTCCCGGAACCAGAGTTGAGCGTTTTATACTGAGTGAATATTACACTTTAACAATCATAAAATTTGCACTGGTTCAGTCCAAGTACAAGCGCCCAAGACTAATTAGTTCAATATGCTTTCTATTGTTGCAGGGCAATGGGGAATCTCTCCTGCCTAAGTTCTAATCTAAAAAAATTTGATAAACTTAACAATCAAGGAAATCTGGTGTGATGGTTAATCAACAATAGGTTATGTCTAACGGCAATCAAGCATTTTCAGTGTTGGGAATACCAGTTCATGTGATGGCTAACTATCCAGGCTGGTTGTTAGAATGCCTGCACACAGGCAAAGGAACTCATGTAGTAACGCTGAATGCAGAAATGATTATGCAAGCAGAGCGAAATCATTTCTTAGCTGAGGTGATTAAAAATGCTGAACTTGTGATTCCAGATGGAGCCGGGGTTGTTCTATATTTGCGGTGGCTATTATGGCAAAATGTGCAGCGTTTTCCGGGGATTGAATTAGCAGAAAAACTTTTGCAAGAACTTGGGCAACACCAGACAGGGGCAAAGATATTTTTCTATGGTGCAGCGCCTGGAGTGGCCTCAATTGCGGCAGATTTTTGGCAGCAGCAAATTCCAGATTTAAGTATAGTAGGTACTCACTCAGGCTACCATTCCCCAGAAGAAGAAGCAAAATTGCAACAAACTCTGGCTCAATTGCAGCCACAAGTAATTTTTGTCGGTTTGGGAGTGCCACGTCAAGAGTTATGGATTGCGGAAAATCGCCATTTGTGTCCTCAAGCAATTTGGATTGGCGTTGGTGGCAGTTTTGATATTTGGTCGGGAACTAAAACTCGCGCTCCCGCCTGGTTAGGAAATAATAATTTGGAATGGTTGTATCGGCTTTATCAAGAACCTTGGCGTTGGCGGCGGATGTTGGCGTTACCGGCGTTTGCTGTGAAAGCGTTTGTTTATCGTTTGACAGCAAGGGGTGCAATTAGTTAAGAGACGCGATTAATCTTAAGAGACGCGATTAATCGCGTCTGTACTAGGGAGTGTTAGTATTAAAGCCTTCAAAAAACTTAAAATTTTTTTTGGTAAATTTCAAATTTCTAGGCGAAACCTGGGAATCCTTATTTTTGAGAGGAATGTCACATCTAAATCGGCAAACTGTTTGGTTGTGGGTATGAGGAAGATTGAACAATGCCAGTATTAACAACTCAAGTTAAGAAAGACAAATCAGTTCATAGAGAGGATAGTAAAACTAAACAGCAGGGTAGCAATACTACTGCAAAGGTGCAATTGCAATCTGTAACTAAGACCTATAATAATGGCTGTGACGCTTTGTTGAATGTGAACCTTGGGGTAAAAAAGGGAGAATTTCTGTTTATCACCGGGCCTTCTGGTTCTGGTAAATCAACGCTCTTGAAACTGCTGTATGGACAGGAGTTAGCCACAGAGGGAGAAGTAATTGTTGATGGATATAATGTAGCGGGTTTACGGGGCGATCGCTTGTCATTATTACGGCGACGCATTGGCATTGTGTTTCAAGACTACAAATTGATTACCCAACGAACAGTAGCGGAAAATGTGACTTTTGTGTTGCAAGCTCAAGGGTATACCCGCAAAGAAATTCAACGACGCTTACAACCAACTTTAAAATTGGTGGGTTTGCTGAATAAAGCTGGCTGCTTTCCAGATCAACTGTCTGGGGGAGAGCAACAACGGGTGAGTATTGCCCGTGCGATCGTTGGCACACCACCCCTGCTGTTGGCGGATGAGCCTACTGGAAATCTCGATCCAGATAATTCTTGGCAAGTGATCCAGATTCTCCAGAAGTTAAATTCTTTTGGGGCTACAGTAATTGTTACCACTCACGATGAACAATTGGTGCGGCGATGCAATCATCGGGTAGTGCAAGTTCGCAATGGACGGCTGTCTCAAAAATAAGCATTGGGCATTTGTAAATGACAAATGCCCAACGTTAACCTATTTTGTCTTGTTTTCCTGAGTATAAATTATTTCAACAACAACATAGAAAGCATATTCGAGTGATTCTGACCATATCTGGTTTTGCTAATTATTCCAGAAATAATTTTTTTCTGGAGATAAGTGACTGCGATCGCTCCTACAGTTACTACTGAAAAGGCAATCAGAAAGTGACTGGCAAATTTTGGTAAATATACCACCAGAGTTTGCCAATAATAAACAAAGAATATATGCCACAAATATATCCATAAAGAGGATGAACTGATAAAAATAATTCCTCTGATTAAGACATGATTATTGTTAGATAAATTATAGTTATAACAAATTCTATCTACTGCACAAAAAGCAAACAAAGACATAAAAATTCCATAAGAAACAAAATACATTGTGGGTGGATATTTAAAATCTGCGGTAGATGCAAAATGTCCTAGAGTCCGGTAATAGAACCCAGTTAATAATAAGAAGATAGTCAAAAACAATCCCGAAATAAATAATATTTTTTTGAATCCAAGTTGGAGTAACACTATGCCCAAGCCAAATAAACATCCGTAGGGTATAAGATAAAATAAGTAATCATCGATAAATTGGATAATGGTTTGACTGTGTAAGTGAAAATGGCCAATTTTAAGAAATAATATTTCGTATCCCAGATATATTAAAAATAGCAGAGCTAAAAATTTATTTTCAGACTTACATAATTTGTATAACTTCAATAAAGGATTCGCAAAAATAGCAACGAGAGTAAATACACGAATAATCCAGACATATCCAATCCCTTTTAAGAAGAGAAATGTTTCAATTATTTCTGAAGAAGAAAATGGATAAGGTCTAGCTAGCAAAAAAAATATCAGATTAGCCGAAATGAAGAAAAAAGTCAAAAATAACCATACCGGAGCAATCAGACGAGGCAATCTTTTTTGCAAATAATTCCAAAAAGATATTTTTTTATTGTTAGCTGAATAGTAATATAATGTTCCTGATGCAATAACCATCAGAGGTACATCAAAACGTCTGATGTCAAATAAAATATTGTCTTCAAGTCCGATATGGGCGAAAATAATACAAAGTAGTGCAATGGTTTTTAAGATATCAAATCTAATATCTCGTTGTTTGTCTAGAGTTTTTTCTATTCTATTTATCATTGTCTCCACAAAAGTAATTTCATATTTATGGCTTTTCAGTAATTATGCAAAGTTACTTCGCCAAAAGTATGGAGATTTTGCCAGATTATTATCTAAAATGGGAAAATCTTGTAGAAATTGGGGCGTTCTATCCTTGATTTTTAAGTCAAATTTGGATTTTGATGTTTAACTAATATACGAATCCTATTTTATTTTTGACCAAAACTCAGTACAGATTTATCCCTTGTTCCCTGTTGCCTGCCACGCAAGTAAATTCAGGAATCAAGTCGGATTGCTATAGTTTGGCATACTATATTAGGACTTACGCAAAATTCCCTCAAAAACCTGATTTGTCGTAGCGGTAATTCATGAATTACCGCTACTTCGGAGCTTTTTTGCGTAAGTCCTATATATATTGAATAACCACATTTATTTACACATATCTTGCCTAGTTGAGTGACAAAACTCAAGCTGCATAGCAGTATGACTTGACTTGAAACTCTCTTTCATACTGCTTTTGAGCCATAACTAATAAACGTGGTGCTTGACTTTTGTAGATAGGGGTACGAAAGTTGCTGTTTTGGGTGGTAGCAGCTGTAGGCGATCGCAAGCTTGTAAACTCTTAAAAGCTGCCTCTCGAATCACCACTTCCTCATCTTGACTGAGTAGAAGTTGCAAGCATTCGACAACATCTTGCTGTACTGAAGAATCAACTTGTTTACGGCTGATGAATTTAGTTAGTTGACGTAGGGCAATCAACCGCTTCAATGGATCTTTTTCTGTTAAATTCACCAACAACTGATCGAGGTGGTCTTCTTCTCGATTTTCATAGAAGTTGACAATTTGCCATACCAATAAAATTAAAGTTAACAGAGTTCCCACACCTTGCACAATAGCACCGGTGGCAATCCAAGGACTGTGAGAGTCAACCCAAATTGCAGCTGCCATGTAAGTGCTGACAGTAGCAAGACCACCACTGACGACTGCTAAGGCTAACCGACGATTTGAACTGTTTAAGAACTTACGTATCTTAGACCAGTGCAATTGCCAGTCCCACTCCTGCATTGAGTAAACTAATACCATTATTCCAACGCCGATTAAGAGAGCCAATAGCAGTTTCCAGTTCCACAACAACATGGCAACGACGATTGTCAGGAACCCAAGAAAGCCCCCAGGTCCAGAGAAGCGCTTAAATGTTTGCTGCTTTGTGGCTCTTTTTGTCTTGAATTTTGTCAGCGGCCAGTTCCATTTGGGGATCTGGTTGATCAATTGCTGCCAAGAAGACGAAGCCTGTGCCACAGTGTTTACCTACTTAATTACGAAATTACCTATTGTATAAGTTTTACTAGGGATGAAGAAAGGGTGAAGCCCAAACCACAAGATGCCCGGTTTTCATGGACGGATAGTAGACTAATACAGTACCGCGGAAATCAAGATACCATTTAAAATCGCTCAGAGCAAGGGCATAAAGGCTTTATTAGCGCTTGATAGTGCAGTTTGAGCGATCGCGATCGTAAGCCCAAAGCACTAGTAGAATTAATAGGTTATTAAAATCAGCGTTTTGACTCTTCTTGACGCTCAAAATTATTTATAGTTTTTTTGATAGATTACCATAAAAACTTATGTTTGATTCACGCTTTAGTGATAGTCCCTAGCACAAAAAACCCTTATAAAACAGTAATTACAACGTTAAGTTATTTTCTATTATGAAAAAATAATTACCAAATCTTTACAAGTAATCAAATAATTTTATATCTACTTAATCTGGCGGTAGCGAGAAGTCCTAGAGTGATTGGTTCGCTGATAATAACAATGAGTGGAGAGTTTGAACTAAACACGTAAGCATCCAGGGTGACAAAAAAACGCGGTGACGCGGAGAAATTATCAAATA
Organism: Nostoc sp. NMS7; assembly: GCF_017115085.1. GTDB lineage: Bacteria > Cyanobacteriota > Cyanobacteriia > Cyanobacteriales > Nostocaceae > Nostoc. The sequence continues at coordinate 11,579 of NZ_JABXKJ010000223.1, forward strand.
CTCTCTTTGCGTCCCAGGTCTATTCTTTCACTTGTGCCAACTAATCACCACAGTCAACAAAAATACTTATGTTTCAACCACTAGGATTTGAACAACGGTCAATAAATACCTCACTAGGTAGAATGGCATACTATACTGCCGCTGGGGCACCTTGGCTAAATAATGTAACTGCCAAAGATGATCGGGAAACTTTGGTGTTCCTGCACGGTTTTGGTGGTGGTTCTTCTGCTTATGAGTGGTCGAAAGTTTATCCGGCTTTTGCCGCCGAATATCGGGTCATTGCGCCAGATTTAATCGGTTGGGGTAGGTCTGAACATCCGGCACTGAGTTATAATGTTGAGGATTATTTGACCACGATTCGGGAGTTTTTCGAGCAGACTTGTACTGGGCCAGTAAGTGCGATCGCTTCTTCTTTAACCGCAGCATTTACAATTCGAGTAGCAGCAACTCATCCTGATTTATTCAAGTCTTTAATTCTCACTACCCCCGCCGGACTTTCTGACTTTGGCGAAGACTATTCCCGTAGTTTTTTTGCCCAGTTAGTCAGCGTTCCCGTTGTTGACCGTTTACTTTACAGCACTGGAATTGCTACGAGTGGGGGTATTCGCAGCTTCTTGGAGCAACGGCAATTTGCTCAGTCTAATCGAGTCTACCAAGAAATTGTCGATGCTTATTTACAATCCGCCCAACAACCTAATGCTGAGTATGCAGCCCTGTCTTTTGTCCGTGGCGATTTATCCTTTGATTTATCTCTTTATATTCAACAACTAACAACTCCCACCGCCATGATTTGGGGACAAAGATCGCAATTTACAGGGCCATCAATTGGTCGCCGCCTTGCCGAAATTAATCCCCAAGCGATCCGATTTTTTCAACAGTTGGAAGATGTGGGGTTAACACCGCAGCTGGAATTACCAGCAGTGACAATTGGGTTAATTCGCAAATTTTTGCCTTTGCTTAATTAGTGGTTTGCTCAATTGTCAAAGCCTCATCTAATTTCTACCATAATTGTGTAGCTAGACTTGGGATTCTCTAGGATTAATAAATTAAATTAAGGGCGTTACTGAATCATATTTTGATTTTAGAACGCCCTTAATTTCATCTTAAACTTACTTACAGGTTGCTTGTGTATACTGCAAAAGCATCTCGCTAAAAATAAATGTTGCTAAAGTGTATCTTAATCAATAAAGCTACATAATCTGCTGTAAATCTAACACAAATCCAGGTAGTACGTTTTCTCCTGATAAACTAGCAGGATTCTCTAATATCTCTACATCTTTACCTGGACGATAAATTTCCACTCGCTTGTTTTTACGATCAATTAACCAGCCTAATTGAGTACCATTTTCGATATACTCCTGCATTTTCTCCTGCAATTCTTTCAAGGAATCAGAACGAGAACGCAACTCTACTACAAAATCAGGACAAATCGGGGCAAATTTTTCTTGTTCTTCTGGGGTTAAAGTATTCCATCGCTCAATTGTTATCCAAGAAGCATCAGGAGAACGTTCTGCACCATTGGGTAATGTGAAACCAGTTGAAGAGTCAAAAACTTCGCCTAAATTACTCTCAGAGTTCCAAATATCTAATTGAGTACTAATTTTTACATTTCGTCTGCCAGTATCACTACCTGTAGGTGGCATAATTAATAATTCCCCTGATGCTGTACGCTCAAATCGATAATCGCGGTTTTTCTGACACATCTGGAAAAATTGCTCATCAGTCAAGTCAATTTTCAATTTGAGTGTAGAAGGTAAAGTCGTTACTGTGGCGTCCATAGGTTATCTTGAGCATCTTACTTTCTAGTTTAGTGCTGTGTGGTGTGCGATCGCATCATTCGTGTTTAGGACTTTCCAAACAACCTCTAAACTTTTAAATTCATCAACTCCCATTTCTTGAGGATAGCGTTTGTTATGAGAGTAAATGTAATTTAATATGTATCTAATTCCTTTGTCGAACAGCAAAGCACCGGAATTCTCAGGACGTTCGTGGCAATGCTTATTCACTACTTAGGCAGATCAAAAAGTTCTTTCACTTTCCACTCCTCGGAATCGTTTTCCTATGCTCCAAAGACTATATATACACAATTTCAGATGTCTAGAAAACTTTGAACTGCCCATAAAGGGGATATCATCTGCTCTCTTGATTGGAAAAAATGGTGCAGGTAAATCAACTATTGCCTCTGCATTAGAGGTACTTCAGTCCATCGGTCGAGGCATTAATAGAGTTGGCCAACTTGTCCAATCGAAGGATTTTGCTCGTGGAAGGTCTGATGTTCCGATCCGGTTTGAAATAGAAGTATTAATTGAAAAGAAATTATACAAATATACCCTTGCTTTAGAACTGCCAGAAAATTTTAAAGAGCTTCGAGTTTTTGAAGAGCAATTGATAGTTGCAGGAGATATAATATACTCTCGAAAAGAAGCGCAAGTCACTGTTTACAACAACTCACAAAATCGTGAGGCTCAGTTTCTGCTAGATTGGCATCTTATTGCCCTTCCAGTAATTCAGAAACAATCAGAGACTGATCCTCTTCATATTTTCAAGACTTGGCTTGCTCAGATGATCATTTTAGCCCCGATCCCAAGCTTGATGACCGGAGACTCTAATGGTGAAACTTTGGAGCCAAAGCGAGAGGGTTCAAATATTGGGGAGTGGTTTTCTGGGTTACTCGGTCGCTATCCTGCGGCCTACACACAGGTTGACCAATATCTTCGAGAAGTTATGCCTGACATAAAGGATTTTCTGAATGAACTTATTGGCAAAGACTTCAAAAGCATGATTGTTCGCTTTGAAGAAAATAATGCAAATCTGAGTGTTAACTTTAAAGACTTATCTGACGGTGAAAAATGCTTTTTTCTTTGTGCTGTTGTCTTGGCTGCTAACAAATCATACGGGCCACTTTTTTGCTTCTGGGATGAGCCTGACAACTATCTCTCTTTGTCAGAGGTTGGACATTTTATAACATCACTGCGACGCTCATTTAAGAATAGTGGACAAATTTTGGTGACTTCGCATCATGAGGAAGGAATCCGAAAGTTTTCAAATGAAAATACCTTTGTACTTGATCGAAAAAGCCACTTGGAGCCAACTTTAATCAGATTGCTCAATGAGATGTCTGTTCAAGGTGATCTTGTAGATGCTTTGATTCGTGGCGATATAGAACTATGAGCGTGAATAAGTATAAACCGCACATTCTTGTGTTGCCCGAAGACGATGCTAATCGTCAGATTGCGAACGGATTTATTCTTGAGCTAAACCTCAATAGCTGCGCTATTCAAGTCCTACCAGAAGCTCGTGGTTGGGAAGACGTTGTGGATAAATTTACGAATGATTATGCCTCTACAATGCGACAATATCCACACAGAATGATTGCCTCGCTGATTGATTTTGATGAGCATGAAGATAGATTGATTTATGTAAAGGGTCAGATTCCCGATGATTTAAAAAATAGAGTATTTGTTCTTGGAGTGTTATCTGAACCAGAGAGATTAAGGAGAGATATTAATAAGGATTTTGAAAATATCGGAGAAGCTCTTGCAAAAGATTGCTCCAATAATACGAATGAATTGTGGGGACACCATCTTCTCAAACACAATAAAACTGAGTTAGATCGGATGATTTCATCTGTCAAACCATTTCTATTTAATTAAAGTAGATATCAGGGAGTTTATAAGTTGCCAGATTATTATAGCAATCTGAATCGAATCGTGAGAAAAGACGGAGATTAAAAGTACATATAATAGTGTTCAGTTAGCTCAAAAATTAGAACAAGAACGCTCCGTAAA
>NZ_JABXKJ010000154.1 GCF_017115085.1 Nostoc sp. NMS7
GGCGTCGAAGTAGCGAAGTCGTTGGCGCAGCCTCTGGTAGAGAAGTATTGGGCATTGGTTATTCTCCCCATCTCCCCCATCTCCCCCATCTCCCCCATCTCCCCCATCTCCCCACTCCCCAGTTAGTCAGTCATGAGCCTTTGTATAAATCCCGTTTGCCCTAAACCAAATCACCCGAATAATCATCAAAACCGCTTTTGTCAAAGTTGTGGTTCCCATTTGGAATTGCTAGGGCGTTATCGGGTGACGTGCCTGTTGAGCGACAAAACAGGGTTTAGTAAAGTTTATGAAGCATATGAACAAGATACACCTAAAATCCTCAAGATACTCAAAGATGATCTATCAGGCGATGCCAAAGCAGTAGAACTATTTCAGCAAGAAGTAACCGTATTGGCACAACTCAAGCATCCCGGCATTCCCAAAGAAGATAGTTACTTCCAGTATCAAACCCGAAATGGTTTCGTGTTGCATTGCATTGCAATGGAAAAAATCGATGGCTACAACTTAGAACAGTGGCTACAGCACCATAATCAGCCTATTTCTCAAGAACAAGCGATCGCCTGGTTAAAACAATTAGTAGAAATTTTGGATTTAGTGCATAGCAAACAGTACCTACATCGAGATATTAAGCCATCTAATATCATGATTCGATCCCCCATTGGGAAGAGTTGGGGGAATTTGGTACTGATTGATTTTGGCACCGCCACCGAAATGCACAGAACCTATCCAGAGCAACTCAGGAATGGCGACGGGATGACAGCACTTATGTCATCTGGCTACAGCGCTCCAGAACAAATGAATGCTCAACCAGTACCGCAATCAGATTTCTTTGCCTTGGGACGCACATTTGTATTTTTACTTACGGGATACCATCCCTTAGATATGTATGATATGCAGCATAATTTATTGCACTGGCAAAATCATGCCATGCATATCTCACCCTTACTATTGAATTTAATTGATTGGCTAACACTACCGGATATAGAAAAGCGTCCTGCCAACGCTCAGGAAATTTTACAGTCTCTAGAAGAAATTGAAACTCAACTAATAGAAACTACTCCTACAAATACTAATTTAGTAGGCAATCTTAATCCTGAGCAGTTGTCCCCGCCAATTACTAAAATGTCGCCTCCAGATAAACAGCCAGAAGAAGTACGATTACTGGCATTTTTTGCAGTCCTGCTAGTGATATTAGGATTACTTAGTATAGTGGCTTTAGCAACGCGAACATCAAAATTCTCATTGATGCCAAATTCCGAACATTTTTCAGATCACAAAGATAAAATTGATTATTTTCCTTATCAAGAAGGTAAAGATAGTCAGGGGAAGGCAGCCGAATTTAATATAGCTGTTTTATCACTAGAATATAAATGGCTTTTAGGTAGCAATTTTCAAATTAAATCTAATGATGAAATTATTAGTCTAGACCTTTTAAAGTTGAACTTAGAACAAGAAGGTATACAGAAGATAATGGAAGATCCTAGTGAGATTATCTCTGTAGGCACAGTTTCTTGCAAGGGTGATATAGCAGTTCAAGAACGTATGGCTTTAGAACGTTCCAAACAAATACAACTTTTAGTGAAAAAATTATTTATTAATACACCAAACGTCAAAGGTTATCGGTTATTAAATTTGGGACAATTTCAACGGAGTGATTGTCAGGCAAATCAGGATTTAACTAAATATCAGAGAAGTATTATAATTATTGGGGTTAAAAAACAATCAGCAGGTTTAATTCTGGATGAGGCATTACGGGATAGGTTAGAAAAAAAGCTTTTTGCTGATTTTAAGTTAGAAGATTACTCTTTGGGGACGGCTGAAAAGTTTAAGACGATACCGAGTAATTTATAAAATCTCTAGCAAAGTACATCAGTGGATAGGCGTACACCATCGTAAATATCTCCACTTTATACCATTTCACACAAACCATGATACATATAGATTTCTCGTAGGGGCACAGAAAAAGCTCATAGGTGTCAACTTAAGCCTTGGCGAATGGAATTCGCGGCTACACAAACAAAGTCCACCTTCGTGGACTAATACAAAATCAAAGATTCTTAACCCACGTTCGCCCTTGGCGTTCCGCAGGAAAGGTGGGTTTTGTCTGTGTAGACGCGGTTTCTAACCGCCCTTTTAGCTTAAGTTGACACCAATGAGTATTGCTGTGCCCCTACCAACGTATTTGTATCATTATTAAAGTGAAAGGGTATTAGCCATAAACTACAACTATACTCATCTACATCCTTTGAAGTAATGGAACTTCTTTGAGTTTGGCAAATCATGAGGTGGTATATGTCAGTATTCGAGAAATCTTTCTTTGATCAAGAAAGTTTCAAACAAGGTTTCACCGTAAACGTCCCGATCGCAATGTACTAATAATTAACCACAAACCCAATAAACTAGCGGCTGCAAACAGGATGCTGCTTAAGAAAGATAGCTGAGTTGTCTGCGCTCTGGTGGAAATAATTGCTGCACCCATAATCAGCGAACCCACTAAAATACTAAAAGATAGTCGGTTAGCCGCATCGTCCATAGTGCGCCGCACGCCATCTAAACCCCGCAATGAAAGATTCCACTGTAAGGTTTCTGAGGTAACTCGGTCTAATAATAGTTCGATTTGGCGAGGAGATTGCAGAGACAGACTTTTAATATCTAAGGCTGTCCGTAATAGCGATCGCACTGGATTATCGCCCAATAATTGCCGGCTAAACAAGTCTGTAATTAATGGCTTGATTTCCTCAATCAGATTAATCTCCGGGTTGAATGTCCGCGCCACACCCTCTAAGTTTGCTATGGTTTTGGCATACAAACCCATGTTGCTAGGTAGACGAATTTTATTATTACGAGCAATTTGCAAAACTTCGTAAATTATTTGACTGAAATTCATCTCAGTCAAGCTGACATTATAATACTTTCGTAACATCCGGTCATAATCATTTTCCAGCCGTGACAAAATTACTGGTTGAGCAGAATCTGCTAGTTGCAAAGTTAACTGAGCGCACCTTTGAGCATCTAAATCAACGATCGCTAACAACATTTCTGTTAATATCTGCTGTGTGCGGGGATCAAGTCTTCCCACCATCCCACAGTCTAAGAGGGCAATACGACCATCTTTGAGATAAAACAAGTTGCCCGGATGAGGATCAGCGTGAAAAAAGCCATCAAGATATAGTTGCTGAAAAAATACCCGAAATAACAAAGTAGTTATTTCTTTACGCTCTACAGCAGGGTCTTTACCATTGTTGTTATTGTTCAAATCCGCAGACAGGAATGGCACCCCATCCAGCCATTCCATCACCATTAATTTTTCTGTGGTCAATTCCCAGTTAATTTCCGCAACCACTATTTGTGTGGGATCAAACCAACGACTCTTAGATAAGTTGCGCCGCAGTTGGTCTGTAAAACCCGCTTCCCGCGTAAAATCTAATTCAGCTTCTAGAGCTTTGGTAAATTCTTCGGCGATGGATTTGATTTCGTAGGTTTGCCCAAACTCAGTACGCGCCACTAAATCAGCAATCCCTTGAATTAAAGCAATATCTTGGGCAATAGTAATATCAATTCCCGGACGTTGCACTTTCAGAGCAACTTCCCGACCGTCTATTAATGTAGCTCGATGTGTCTGAGCAATTGATCCGGCGGCTACAGCAATAGGATTAATTTTGCTGAAGGTTTCTGCTAGTGAAAGTTTTAATTCTTTGCGGAGGACTATTTCTACCTCTGACCAAGGAACTGCTGGGACTTCATCTTGCAGGGTTGACAGTTCCTCAATGTAGGCGGCGTTCAGTAAATCTGGACGGGTGGAGAGTAACTGACCAAGTTTAACATAAACTGGCCCCAAGTCTACCAGGATATTTTTTAAAACCGCAGGTGTAGGTAGCTGGGGTTCATCAGCTTTGCCACCAGTAAGTAGCCTTCGCATATAGTCCCAGCCATTGCGAAGGAATACTTCAAGAATTTCTCGTTGACGGGGAACAGTTTGGGTGAGGAACATTTTAGGGAGTGGGGAGGGGGGAGTGGGGGAGCAGGGGGAGTGGGGGGAGCAGGGGGAGCAGGGGGAGTGGGGGGAGAAGAACTATTGATTATTGACCCATGCCCCATGCCCCATATCCAATGCTCTGCTTTTCGACAGTCAAGTTATAATGGAAAAATAGACTTTTTAGCCTCTGCCAAGGGTTTTAACTTTTATAGCAGGTCGATGAATCGGGAATCGCTTTGGAGAATTTTGAGGATCTGCTTAATTTCCTGGGTACGTTCTTTTTTAACAACGAGGGTGACATTGCGATCGCGCACAATCACCACGTCCTCTAAACCAATAGTAACAACTACATCTTCTGGATTTGAGGCATAAATAATCGCTCCCTGCGTATCCAGCCCTATGTGGGTAGCGAGTTCTACATTGGGAGTCTCCTCTGTCTTGAGTAAGCGTTCGATCGCATTCCAATCTCCTAAATCATCCCAACCAAAATCAACTGGCAAAACGTATGCTAAATTTGTCTTTTCCATTAGCGCATAGTCTATACTCTTCTTAGGCAACTGGGGATAGATATCAGACCCATGTTCTTCTAAAGGTTCGATAATTTCTGGAGCATGGGTATGTAGTTCCTTGAGAACAACCCCTGCCCGAAAAACGAACATCCCACTATTCCAGCTAAAGTGTCCCGTAGATAAAAAAGTTTCTGCCGTTTCCCGGTTGGGCTTTTCAGTAAAACGGTTGACGTGATAAGCTGGCAACTCATTAAAGCTACCTATTTTTTCACCTTGTTCAATGTAGCCATAACCGGTTGATGGAAAAGTAGGCTTGATCCCCAGTGTAACGATCGCTGCTGTGCTTGCGGCCAGTTGCGTAGCCGCACTTAAAGCATCTGCAAACGCCTTTTGGTCAGCAATCCAGTGGTCAGCAGGGAAAAAGCCAATCACAGCGTCTTCTCCATAGCGCTGTTTGATTTTTAAACTTGTCCAAGCAACGGCGGCGGCTGTGTCTCTTCCTTCCGACTCGATCAATAAGTTTTCAACTGGTAGATCAGGTAATTGTTGTCGTACCCCTTCAGCTATCTGACTAGAAGTGATAACCCACAAGGAATCCCAAGTGCCTCCGAGTGCTAACAAGCGATCGGCGGTTGCTTGTAATAAACTTCTAGAGCTGCCATCAAGACTTAAAAATTGTTTTGGTCGGTCTTTACGACTCAGAGGCCAAAAACGTTCACCTTTACCACCAGCAAGGATTACGGGGAACAATAAAGTATTCATGTTGTCATACACGCTTACCGAAGAACATTACAAGTTTACAGTGAGCTTTTCCACTGGCAATATTTGTAGCTTGGATTAACATACTTTTAGGGAGTGGTTGAGTGGGGAAATAATTGTGATAAAACAAGTCGAATGGTCGGAAAATCCGCTTACATCTCAGCAAGTAGTAGAATTTGAAACTGAAGTGCGATCGCCGCAACTTCAACGGACGGAAAATCAAGTAACACCTGCACCAGTAGCTGACTCAGAGGAGGAGGTAGAACTAAACCAGCCAGCGAATCCAAGCCGTAGCGTCGTCGAATCAGTGGGCGCAATTCCCAATCAGCTTTACCAGAGACTGGGGTTGACCATGCCTCGATGGCTGTTGTGGATTACGACTATTGTCATCGGCATCATCTTATCTGGGTTACTGGTATCAACATTAGCACTTTGGACTCCGTTGTGGAGCAATCTAGATCGAACAGATGAAGATTTAGGAACTACCACTAAAGACGAGGTAAAAATACCACTACCAGGGGAGTTATGGAGCAAACTCTCCCAGTATCAGCTTTCACGACCGATGAATATTTTAATTATGGGGATTGAACCAGTTAGGGATACTGTTGATGGTTCACCAGAAAGCTTTGCTGGGAAAAGCGACACCATGCTGCTGGTACGGCTTAACCCGACTGAAAAATCTGTACGGGTGCTTTCGATTCCCAAAGATACGATGATCGCCATCCCCGAAAAGGGAGAAAATGGATTAACTAAGGTATCTGATGCCAATGCCAAAGGCGGCCCAGTCTTGGCAGCACGGGTAGTTAGCCGTACCTTAAACAATGCCCCAATCGATCGCTACATCCGCATTTCTACTAGCGGCTTACGGCAGTTAGTCGATCAGTTAGGCGGAGTAGAGGTCTTTGTTCCCAAATCAATGGAATATAAAGATTCCAGCAGTCGGTTGTCGATTAATTTAGTCAGTGGCTGGCAAACCCTCAACGGCGAACAAGCAGAACAGTTTGTCCGGTTCCGCGAACCAGGTTTAGGAGATTTGCCGAGAGTGCAGCGTCAGCAAGCACTAACAGCAGCATTGCTGCAACGCTTAAATAGTCCTACCCTCTTACCCAGGTTGCCTCAATTAACTCGTTTAATGCGAAAATACTTTGATACCAACCTGAAGATGGAAGAAATGATGGCATTGGTGAACTTCGGTCTGAACTTAGATCGAGATAATTTCCAAATGACCATGTTGCCTGGTACGTTTAGCCGTTTTAGCAAAGATCCTGATAGCTATTGGCTGAACATGACTGGACAACAGAGCCTGTTGAATGATTATGTTGGGGTAAATGTACCTGGTCTAAAGCCAGATATGCGTCGGGTTCCTAACCTCAAAATTGCTATTCAAAATGCTTCCAATCAACCTCAGCTAACTGAAAAAGTTATTGCTTATCTCAAACAGAAAGGCTTTACTAATATTTACAAAGTGCCTGATTGGCCAGATACCCAACGTCAAACTCAGATTGTTGTCCAAAAAGGCAACCGACGAGTTGGAGTTGATTTGCAAAAAGTCTTAGGCTTGGGTCAAATCGAGGTGTCGGCGATTGGTGATTTAGAATCTGATCTCACAATCCGCATTGGTAAAGATTGGAAATAGGTAAGAGTCATTAGTCATTAGTCATTAGTCATTGGTTAAATGACAAAGCGCAAAGTCTGAGCGGAGGTTTCCTCCGATCAGAACTTTGTAAGAGAGGACTAATGACAAAAGACTACTGACAAATAATAAAGTTATGAAAAAGATTTTACTGCGCTTTTTTGGTTTGATTGCGATTTTGATACTAGCATTTTTGTGGATAATACTTAATCCCAAACCGGCTTTTGCTCAAGTAAACACAATCAACTACAACAATATAAATTTAGAAAATCGTGACTTTTCTCATACTGATTTGGCAGGTGTGACTTTTGTCGCAGCAGAAATGCGGGGGGCGAATTTTCAAGGGGCGAATTTAAGCAATGCAATTCTGACTAAGGGAATTTTATTAAAAGCAAATCTGGAAGGTGCGAACTTGAGCGGGGCTTTAGTTGATCGCGTGACTATGGATAGTGCTAATCTGAAAAATGCAATTCTTAAAGAAGCAACTTTGACCAGCAGTCGCTTTTACGATGCTGATATCACTGGTGCTGATTTTACAGATGCTTTGGTTGATCGTTATCAAGTGTCGCTGCTGTGTGAAAGAGCTGACGGTGTAAATTCTGTTACAGGTGTGTCAACGCGAGATAGTTTGGGTTGTCGATAGTAGAGTGTGTTAGCGCAAAGAGTACGGCATCAACACCTTAGAATCGGTGCGTTACGGCAAGCCTAAATAATAGGATTTCCGAAATTCGTAGCTTTTTTAAACGCAAAGGGGCGCTGAGGGAAACGCAGAGGGGTGCTGAGTTTTGCCAATTTTAGTTCGCTATGAAGTTATAAAATTCTGTACTAAGACACTCTAATAAACTAATTTGACCTTTAACTAGTGGTGGGAATTTCAATCAAAAACTCTGTTCCTTCTCCTGGTTTAGACGAACATTTAATCTGACCATGATGTTTTTCAACCACGATTTGATAACTGATAGATAATCCTAACCCTGTACCTTTACCTATTGATTTGGTGGTGAAGAAGGGGTCAAAAATGTGCGATCGCACCTCTTCTGGAATCCCTAGACCATTATCAGCTATTCTAATTACAATCTGGTTATTAACGGCTTGGGTACTAATCCAGATAGTCAAGGATATTATCGGACACCTTTGGGACAACTTCAAATAGTTTTCCTGTATAGTTTTATACTTTTCCTCTAAGGCATCAATACTGTTACTCAAAAGATTCATAAACACTTGATTTAATTGCGCGGGATAGCATTCGAGCAAAGGTAAACTACCATATTCTTTAACAATCTCAATAGCTGGGCGTTTATTATTATTTTTGAGGCGATGCCCTAAGATTAGCAAAGTACTATCCAATCCTTCATGAATGTCTACTGGCTTCAATTGAACCTCATCTGTACGAGAAAAGTTACGCAGTGATAGCACAATCTCACAAATTCGCTCTGTTCCTACTTTCATTGACTCAAGGGTTTTGGGTAAATCTTCCATAAGAAAGTCCAAATCAGTCTTGTCAATTTGCTGTTGGACAGTTGGCAATAAAGAGGAGTTTTGACGGTAAAGTTCCACAACGTTTAACAGTTCTTGAGTATATTCATTTAAATGGATCAGATTACCAAAAATAAAACTGATAGGATTGTTGATTTCATGCGCGACTCCAGCAAGTAGTTGTCCTAAACCTGCCATTTTTTCACCCTGAATTAACCGGGTCTGAGTTTGTTTTAATTCTTGCAGTGCTTGAGTAAGTTCTAAGGTTTGACGTTTAGTTTGTTCGAGTAATTCCGCTTGCTGAATTGCAATTCCAAATTGCACCCCTACTTGAGCCAATAAATTAATTTCTTCCTCTTTCCAATAACGCGGTTGCGAATTTTGATAAGCAACTAATAATCCCCATAATTTTTCACCTTCCCGAATCGGAACAAAGGTTTCGTTACGCGGAAGTTCGTTATCGTCGTCTGTGTCCTCAAAAGTTTCTCTAATCATTGGTTGGGCTTGTGTAACAGGTTTCCAACCATCTTTAAAGGAATCTGCCACAAATTTACCGCTCCAATCCGAGTTGAAGCGGTAGATTGCAACTCGCTCGACTTTGAGCAACTCTCGCACAGATTGAGTAGTAGTTATAAAAATAGTTTTAATATCGAGTGACTGGCGGATTTTATCAATGGTTGCAGCCAGCAATTCTTGCCGTTCCATTGATTTCTCCCGTTCGGTGGCTTCTGCTAACTGGACAACCTGCATTTGAACTTGCTTTAAATAAGAATCCTGTTTTAATGCGACTCCCAATTGCTGGGCTATTTGACTGGTAAATTCAATTTCAGAGGGTTGCCAGTCACGAGGAGCGTTACATTGGTGAATACACAGCAATCCCCAAAGTTCACCTTTTTTCAATAGAGGTGCGATCATATTTGCACGCACTTGAAATTTTTCTAGGATTTGGATATAGCAACCTGAAAAGTTTTGTTGATAAATGTCAGCGATCGCATTTACTCGACCTTGCGCGTAAAGGTGTGCAAAGTTTTCACCGAAGCAATAATCATAAACTTTTTCTGCGATTACCGAGTTACACTCAGGTACAACATCCTCAGAAATAAATTCTCCTTCCCAATCTTTTTGAGGGTCAAAACGAAAGACTGCCACTCGGTCTGCTTGCAGCATTTTCCGTGCCTCGGTGACAGTAGTCTGGAAGATTGTATCTAAATCTAAAGACTCCCGAATTCGAGTAATCACGCTAGTTAATGTCTTTTGTTGCTCTGCTTGGTACTGAGCGTATGCCAGCAACTTATAGTGTCGCAGTGCCAGACCAATTTGTGTGCCGATTTTGGTCAATGATTCGACTTCATAAGATTGCCACTGTCTGGGTGAGGCGTTCTGGTAGGCAGCGATGACTCCCCACAGTTGATCTCCTTGGAGAATAGGGGCAGTTGCAAAAGCTTTTGCCTGGAATTGCTCCAACAGGCTTACATGGCAGTCTGTTAATCCGGCTTGATAAATGTCATTAACTGTAAATGTCTGGTTGTCAACATAACGTCCGCCTTGCGTCTGTTGTAAATAAGTATCAGCGATCGCAGGCTGAATGCCAACTAAGGGAGTCCAGCCTGATGCAAATGATTCCGCAACAAAGTTACCACTCCAATCTGGATTGAAGCTAAAGATGGCAACTCGATCAGCTTGTAGCAGCTTGCGTATTTCTTGAGTTGTGGTTTTAAAGATGGTTTCAATATCAAGAGGTGAGCGAATTTCATCAAGAATCTGAGCAATTACTTGGTCGCGTTGAGCCGCTTGAGCCAATTTTGTGGCTTGCAATTGGACTTGGTGAAGATGCTTTGCTTGTTGAATCGCAACAGAAAGATGGTCAGCAATTTGACGAATAAACTCAATTTCCGATTCTTTCCAGTCACGAGCCTCACTGCACTGATGAATGCAAAGCAATCCCCACAGTTCGTTCACCCGCGATAGAGGGACAATAAGGTTGGCCTGTACCTGAAATTTACTCAAAATTGCCAGATGACAATCACTCAGTCCCGCTTTGTAAATATCTGCTACTGCTTGCACTCGACCTTGTTGATAACTGGCAGCAAATTGTTTTCCAAAGCAGTAATCGTAAACTTTTACTGTCATTGCTGAGTCCCAGCCAGGTGCAACATCCTCACAAACAAATTCTCCTTCCCAATCTTTTTCCAGGTCAAACTGGAAGACTGCTACACGGTCAGCATTTAGCAACTGACGCACTTGGGTAACGGTCGTTTGAAAAATTGTTTCTAAGTCAAGAGACTCCCGAATTCGCACAATTACATTCGCCAGAGCCTTTTGTTGCTCTAGTTGCTCTTGAAGTTGAGCGCTTGACAAGAGAAGTTGATTTTCTGTGAAATTTGAATTTGGTTCCATTGCTCTGGATTATGTCGGTTTTATATAATGATTCCTCATCCCAAACTTCATGGAGTCAAAGAGGGTCAAAAATATGACAACCTGCAAAAATTTGCAGTGTTCAATTATTTTCAAGAAGATGGTTGTTGTTATAGTTCCCCTTTCTTGAGCTATCTTCGTAATTGGTTAAAAAATAATTTTGGCTTGTACACAGCAGAAAACATGACTAAGCACAGCTTTGCGTAAAATTGTGGCGAATTCTCTGCGTTTCTCTCTGCATGCCTATGCGTTTAAATTTCAATCCCCAATTCGCTGTATCATAGCAATCTCAGGAATTGAATTTTGAGCGTAGGCCTAGCCCGCCGCAGGCATCGCTCACATTAATTAGCTACCACCAACCAAGTGCTTTCTATCTCAGATAATGCTGGAGCCGTCAGTTTAACGAATGGCGGCTGCACATTCTCTATTATTGGTTCTTCAGGAGGATTTTCTGACATACGAAAATTTACCCAGCATTCTGTGCAGATGGCGACTTTAATGGTACTTCATCAGTTTCGGCACTAAAAGCTGCTGCCAATTCAGGGCTAACAATTGCTAAGGCACTCTCATGCCATTCATGGATGAGCGCGTCAATCATCTCCCATGCTGTAGGAGAGGAATCTATCAACCGAAAAGCCTCACTTAGCTCCTTGATAAAGCCTTGCAGATCATCGGAATCAAATACACTCAGCCATCCATAAGGATGTTCAAAGCCGATTTCCTTCCCAAGTAATAGTGAAAAAGCGACGGTTAATGCCTGAAAAACAGCTTTACTCTGTGTTGCTGCCTTCACGAGAAAAGTTACTTCCTCCCGACGCAATAAAGCGAAAGACTGATCATTACGAGTAATTTTCACTGGACGTTCTAAAGCTTTGTCCAGAACTCGCCCAGGCTGACGATTTAACTCAGTGGCTGTAATTAACTCATCTGAGTAGATATTGCCGAAAGTCCCGATAGACATAGGTTATGCGTTTTTAGTGAACGCCGATTTTCTCAAAACAGAATTCTTCTTCAACAAATCAATGATTGTATACGTATAATTGTACGATCGCTCCGCCAACGCCAAGGGCGAACGCACTTAAAATAATTAATTTATCGAAATTTACCTGACAGACTGCCGGATTTCAGGTTAAATGTTTGTAAAGTATGCACTCTCTAAGAGTTGTCTGGTATTATTCGTGACACAACAAGACCAAAAACCCTCTCGTTCTTTCGCTGGAATTGCTGGCATTGTTGCCGCAGCCACCTTAATTAGTAAAATCTTCGGTTTAGTGCGGCAGCAAGCGATCGCTGCCGCATTTGGTGTTAGTGCTGCTGCCACTGCCTATAGTTATGCCTATATTATCCCTGGCTTTCTATTAATATTACTCGGTGGTGTAAATGGGCCATTACACAGTGCGATCGTCAGCGTTTTAGCCAAGCGTCGGCGAGAAGAAGCGGCTCCCCTAGTGGAAACCGTGACAACGCTGGTGGCTGGAGTGTTGTTGCTGGTGACAGTTGCTCAGATTTTATTTGCGGATGCGATCGTTGATTTCGTTGGTCATGGTTTGGAAGAGACAACCAGAGCGATCGCCATTCAACAACTCCGCATTATGGCACCAATGGCTTTATTTTCAGGATTAATTGGTATTGGCTTTGGTACTCTCAATACAGCCAATCAATATTGGTTACTCTCCATTAGTCCCTTATTATCCAGTATTACGGTTGTTGCCGGACTTGCTATCTTGGCTATGCAACTGGGCAAGGATATGATTAAGCCGGAGTACGCTTTAATCGGGGGAATGGTGTTAGCTTGGGGAACTTTGGCAGGAGCAATTCTCCAGTGGTTAGTGCAGCTAATTGTCCAGTGGCGGTTAGGATTAGGCACATTACGCCTGCGGTTTGAGTTTAAATCCCCAGGCGTTCAAGAAGTAATTAAAATTATGACTCCGGCAACAGTTTCCTCTGGAATGATGCCAATTAATGTTGCCACTGACCTTTATTTTGCCAGTCCTATTCCTGGCGCTGCGGCAGGATTTAACTATGCGAATCTATTAGTCCAAACTCCCTTGGGGATTATTTCTAATATCATTTTACTGCCCCTATTACCAATATTTGCCAAACTTGCCGAACCGGAAAATTGGCCAGAGCTAAAATCACGCATTCGCCAAGGACTGCTACTCACTGCCTTCACCATGCTACCGCTAGGGGCGCTGATGGTGGCGTTATCAGTACCCATTGTGCAGGTGGTATATGAGCGTGGTGCTTTTAAGCCAGAAGCCACACAGCTAGTTTCATCCTTGTTAGTCGCTTATGGAATTGGGATGTTTGCCTATTTGGGACGTGATGTTTTGGTGCGGGTATTCTATGCTTTAGGCGATGGACAGACACCTTTTCGCATCAGTATCTATAATATTTTGCTCAATGCCTTACTAGATGTGTTTTTCGTTGAACCTTTTGGCGCTCCCGGTTTGGTGTTAGCAACAGTGGGTGTAAATTGCAGTTCAATTTTAATGCTGTTATGGTTGCTCGATCGCAAACTCAATGGTTTACCTTGGCGTGAGTGGAGTGTGCCGATTTTGGGTTTGACTGCTGGTAGCGTTGTCGCCGGGGTAGCAACCTATGGTACATTGCTTGCTTGTCAACAGATGTTAGGTAAAGAAGGTTTACTGATTCTGGTGTTGGAGTTGGGTATATCTGGCTTCGTGGGGATTGCGGTGTTTGCTGCGATCGCTTCATCGATGAAAATACCAGAAGTGAATAGATTTATATCTCGTCTGCGTCAGCGCTTTTTGAAGAAATAACTGTCATTTGAATATTTCAGTTGGTACACCCAACTGGGTGAACAATAATTCAGCCAATAGGGTGAGCCAAATGTGCGAGGTTACATTTTGTAAAAAAAGAGATTCTAGTACTAGAGAACATTGATTTTACTTAACTCTGGTGAGAAGAATTCTATGAAATTTACAAAATTAGCTGCCTCTATATTTGCTGTTGCTTCAATCGTCCTTTCGGCGGGAATTGCATCTGCTCAAACAGCCGGTACAAACGGTAATTACATCGGTGCTGGGATTGCTGTTGGTGCAACTAGTGGCGGACAAGGAAATGATGAAGCACAAGTTGGTGGCAATATCCAAGGACGTTACGCCGTTCCCAAAACACCTCTTTCAGTGCGGGGTTCTGTGCTGTATGGTGGTGATGCTGCCGCCATTATGCCCATAGTGACTTACGATGCGCCCATCGCCAAAAATACTAACATTTACTTCGGTGGTGGTTATTCTTTTGTAACTGACGAAGGTCAAAAAACCCCATTGGGCAATCAGAATGCACCTGTACTTACCCTTGGTATTGAATCAGAAGTTAGCAACAATGTCATTGCCTATGGCGATACTAAATGGGGTATTGACGCTTACAGAAATAGTGATGCTGATGCCCTCAGCTTCCAAGCCGGATTAGGCTATCGCTTCTAGTAATTACGAGCTAGAAAACAGCTTATTCATCAGCTAAAGCAATGATGTTTGCCAGCCCTAGTATCGCGGTTCTCAATTGCATAGAATACAGGAGCCAGTCGCCTGGGCGGGTTTCCCGACTTGGGCCAACTGGCGTACCATTCGTAGGGGCACAGCAATGCTCATTGGTGTCAAGTTAACCCAAAACCCTTTTCAAACCTCCTTTCCAGCCAGAGACTAAAAATGCTGCTCGTTGCGGCTCTGCCGCAAGTCTTGAGGCGGCAGCCCTCTCGGAATGCATTAAGAGTCGGAGACTCTTAACGAGACAACCTTAAAAGCTGCTTATAGACTGGCTTTCACGTTAAGTTGACACGGATGAGCTTTTTCTGTGCCCCTACCATGTATTGCATCCAAACGAGAGCCGTAATAACCCAAGTTGCGTGGCAAAACAAAAGCTCGTTTTTGATAACCCTGATTAAATTATTCACCTCATTTTGGGTGATTTAACCGTAGATTACATGGTATCTTATTTCTCTGCAACTCCTTAACTTTAGATTTAGGCTACAAAAGACGTAAGACACAATTAAACTAAACTCGTCAGGGAGTCAATTGACATGGTTAAGGAATCTAATGCTTATCTGTTGGGTGGTGGTATCGGCTCTTTGGCAGCCGCCGCCTTCATGATTCGCGACGGCGGACTCCCTGGCGGAAATATTTTTATCCTAGAAGCAAAGCCCCTCTTGGGCGGAAGTATGTATGGAGCCGGGAACCCTGGTGAAACAGTTCCGCCTGAAACAGTTCCGCCTGAAACAGTTCCGCCTGAAACAGTTCCGCCTGAAATAGTTCCGCCTGAAACAGTTCCGCCTGAAATAGTTCCGCCTGAAACAGTTCCACCTGAAATAGTTCCGCCTGAAATAGTTCCGCCTGAAACAGTTCCGCCTGAAACAGTTCCGCCTGAAACAG
>NZ_JABXKJ010000246.1 GCF_017115085.1 Nostoc sp. NMS7
TTCATTGGTTTGAGGAGATGATGTCATGTTGACTATTTTAGGCTTTTTAGAGTTACTGTAATTAAATATGTAAAGTTTTGTATTAGGATTCAACATTTCTGGTTCAGTGTTAATTATCTTTCCTGCTTGATAAAACTTATTCAGTCGCAGAAAAACAGCGCATATTCCCTCATGAATATGGATTTTCTGCCTTAAATCTATTCCATCATTGTCTAATCCTGTTAAATGAATTAAACCTGTATCATCTAATTGAAAAGATTCCTTAATTAACCAAGATAATGCGACGAAATCACTTCCTTGCCAGAATAATTCAATAGTATCAGCAGTCAAAGACCATGATATATGTCCTCCGCGTTGACGAGATGAGGGATATTGCTTTTCTAATCGCTTTAAAGTCATGTAAAGTCCCGTCATACCGACGCAGTGCATTATTGTCGTATCCGCAGCATCGAGAGATAGGGAAATTTTGGTTTGGGTAGCAACCATGTTCAGGTTTCCTCGGTTTCCTCTTCTTCCTTGCTGCGAGTCGCGGGGACAAATATTCCACACATCATCTTTCGTTTCCCACCAATGCCCTGTTCTTGCAAGGTTAGGGAATCTTCAGGATTGAGTTCACTGATTTTTACGCCAAATCCTCTAACTTTAAACTGTTTCCCTTCTTTATTGATGGTTAATTGTCTTCGTTGAGGTGTTCCATCTTGTCGAGTGAGAAGTTCAATTTTTCCTTGTATTCCTAAATTATCCAGTTGCCGTTGCACAGCTTCAATAAAATTATTAGAGTCTTGAAACCCTTTAATTATCACTAATCTGGAATAGACACTTTCTGAAGAAATTAACGGTTTGTAATCAGGAATATCTAGTTGATAAAAGTTTTGACCTATATGAAAGAATTGACCCGCTAAATAAGGATAAATTAAAGGAATTTGTTGATAATAAATCCGAATTTTTAGACGAGATTGAGCAGTGAGTTCAAGCAAATTGTTCCTGGTCGGTATTCCAGCAATCGGATGAATCCCAATAGACTTTAGTTCGTGAAGGCTAGGACAAATACTGGACAAAGCACTATAGATAACATAACCATTATCAAGAGGAATCGGTGCGCCTCTGAGCTTAAACGTTAAGTCTACATATTCCTCACTGTGAATTAATATGACTGCCATAGATGGAAATTTTGAGATGTCAGAGTTTGTTTAATACATCAACATCCTCTTATGCAAAATTGTCCTCATTGTCATCGCCGACTACTTTGGTTAGAGTGGCAATCCAGTTTAGGCTATTGTTCGCAATATTCTTACTGGTTAGGAGGATCTTCTAATACTCCAGTAGTTACTCAAAACAGATGGATAGCCAAAAGTTTCTATCCCATACCAGCATAAACCGCTTCTGCTCCATTCTAAAAAAATCCGGCGCTTTCCTGCTTTCTATGCTTGATTGGACTCACGGCAAGCTTATCCTTCCAATTCGGACTAGCGGCAAAGTTATGGTTCCAAACTGTCAATTTCATCCAAAATTAGCTGACGCAAGAATGAGGGTTATAGTGTTGTTGACGGCAAAGTTATGGTTCCATTCGCGGCAAAGTTATGGGTAAAGTCACAGAATCATTGAATAAGTTTCTTCCTTGTCTCTTCCTAATGCTCAATATTATTTAATTGCTCAGTATCCAGCTTGTTTGTCTACGACATTCCGCAAGGGCTGACCAGTTTGGTAGCGTTTGAGATTGTCGATAAATAGTTGTGCTATGCGCTCTCTCAACGGTGGCGAAAGGGCTGAACAATGGGGTGTGATAAAGGCGTTTGGCAACGACCATAAGGGACTTTCCTGTGGCAGAGGTTCTGTAGCCACTGTATCTAATCCAGCACCCGCAATCCATCCCTCACGTAGTGCGGTGAGCAATGCAACTTCATCTACTATTGCACCACGAGCAATATTAATTAGGTAAGCAGATTGACGCATAGAGCGCAATGCAGCTTCATCGATCAAGCCTTTAGTTTCTATAGTTAATGGTGTAGCAATAACTACATAGTCGGCTGTCGGGAGGAGCGATCGCCACTCATCGGCACCCACAACTTTGTCAAAATTCGGTAGGGGTTCAGGATGGCGGCGACTACCCCAAACTGTAACTCCAAAGGCTTTGGCACGAGATGCGATCGCTTGACCGATATTTCCTGTGCCAAGAATTAATAAAGTCGCGTCTGCCAACTCTTCGAGAAACACTCCTCTTACCCAAGTGTGTTCATCCTGCAAAGTTTGCAATTTCCGCAGATTCTTGGCGTGATAGAGCATGAATGCCAGTACAAATTCTGAAATCGGAATTGCGTGAACTCCTGCGGCATTAGTGAGGATAATGTCCTTTTGCAAAAAAGCTGGCGTGAGGATGTGATTCACGCCAGCACTCGGCGACTGTTGCCAACGCAGCGCGGGTGCTGCCGTCAATACTTTGTCAAGGGTAGAAGTTTTCAGGTAAAATCCGTTGAGATAAACTTCTGCATCACTAGCATCACCATCAAGATTACCTTCACTATCCACCCCCACAACATCTATATCAGATGGTAGGTGTGGCTCAATATTAGCAATCAGATGATCGGCTAAAATTAGTTTCACGATTTGCTACTCCCCCATTCGATTTTGGATTTTAAGGTGAAAAACATCTAATTTGCATAACCTAATTAAACATAATTCTTGTGGGGCGGGCAAGATGCCATTGGTTTCGCTAAACGCTCAGAAGATAGAACCCCGACTTCTGGTGAGAAGTCGGGGTTCTGGGTACTATATTTGAGCATTTCCAGGTTCTATCTGGAAACTAGATTTTCAAAGTGTTTTGGCTTAAATTGATAGCAATGTTGCTACAGAACTTGCAACAGTTGTTTAATTTTACTGTCTTGGCGTTCCTTGAATTTTTCTGGAAAAATTAACTCGATCGCAATCTTGCCATTTGCCTGTTCTTCGACTGCATAAATTTCGGCAACAAATCGGTTAGATGAGGAATTTTCGACATCCTGATTTAACAGTAAACCAACCAGTGGTTTCACAGTTCGCATCGTATGCAAATCCTGTTGTCCAATCATTTTGTGAGAAGACATGGCTTTTTTATCCTCTATTTCCAAGCGCAAACCCGTTGTTCCTAGTTCTGTGGCTACTCCAAAGAAGAAGTTACCATCCCAGTAGAGTTGACTATTCGTGTTTACCTGCTTGCGTACCTTTTTACGACTAGTTTGGTTGAGGTCATGCAAGGCCCTAGTCAAACTCGTGGCTAGAAATCCCAGGGAAGCTAGGGGCTTGTCTACGTACTGGGCTTTCTGAGAATACCACTCCCGGACATCAGAATATAAAACTAGAGTTAAAGCATCGCGTTGGGCACTGTTGAGCTTCACAAAATCAACACCCAAAAGCGTTTGTGTGTCATTTATAGGGGAGACTCGGACAATCTGCGCCGTTAAAGAGGCGCTAGCAGTATAATCTCCCATCACCTCAACTTCTACTTCATCCAGTAAATTGGGCCAGGTTTCCAAAGAAATTAAGGCGCCAGTTTCGGAAATATTCACCGTTTTGCCCATGATTGTCTGACCGTTACTGGTAATTAAAATGGGCAGACGACGCTGTAAACGGTGGGCAGTACGTATTTGCGGTTGTTCAAAGCCAACCAGCAAAGCAGCTGAGAGTAAAACCAGATTAAAAATAGACCACATGGTGTTGACTAAGACCGCCTGCCAATCTTCAGGACGTAGCAGCAGCCAATAGGGAACAGCCAGTAAGGAAGAGACTACAAATCCTGTCACCACCAAAAGACCACGCATTGATTCCCAATCAAAGATGCGTTTACTAATAGATGTTCCCTTGTCGGTAACGTTAAATGAACCCAGCTTGGGGTTAAACAATGCCAACATCGTCACCCATCCAGCCTGGAAAGCCATCGCAAATTCAAAAATTTCATTCCAGAAGGAGAACCGGACGTTTTTGTAAATGATGTAGTTAGTAAAAAGGGAGAGGAGAATATGGGGTAGGGCATAAGCTAGCGTTTCTAAACCCAAACCTTGAACAGAGTTAACGCCAAATAATAAAAATAGCGGCGGTGCGATCGCATATGTTAGTCGAGGATAGCCATACAGAAAGTGGGAAGTCGCGCTAAAATAACAAATCCTCTGGGCAAATGTCAGGTTCAGCTTCCGATTAAAAACGGGATTTTCCAATCGCAGAATCTGCGCCATCCCCCTTGCCCAACGCACTTGTTGCCCCACATAAGAAGAAAACGTTTCTGGTGCTAAACCAGCCACCATAATTTTGTCGTAGTAGACAGACTTGTAACCCAGCGAATGCAATCGCAAGGCAGTGTGACAATCTTCTGTCACTGTTTCTACCGCAATTCCCCCAACTTCTAAAGCGTGGGATTTACGGATCAATGCTGCCGAACCGCAGAAAAAGGCGGCATTCCAAAAATCGTTACCTTTTTGCAGTACCTTGTAAAACAGTTCATTGCCTGCGGGGATTCTACCTTTTGTGACTAAATTACGCTCGAAGGGATCGGGGTTATAGAACCAGTGGGGAGTTTGGACAAAGGATACTTTGGGATCGAAGAAAAAACCCATTGTATGCAGGAGAATTTGCCGCGATGGGATGTGGTCACAGTCCAAAATCAACACTAAATCGCCGTCGGTTTTTTCAAAGGCGGTATTGATATTACCAGCTTTAGCGTGGTCATTACTGTCCCGCGTCATGTGTATACAGCCGAGTTCTTCGCACATTTGCCGTAGCAGTTCCCGTCTGGCGCTAAACTGTTCTCGGCGTGGGTCGTTTTCTTTATACTTTTCTGGACGACCATCATCAAGAACATAAACGATTTTTTTATCGGCAGCATAATCACAAGCCAAGGCTGCGACGGCAGTCTTACGCACAATCTCCACGTCTTCGTTGTAAGTGGGGATGTAGATATCGACTTTGAACCATTCCTGTTCAGGAATGTTTGTGAGATTAACTGGTTGGCGTTCTTGAATTTTCAGAGTTTGAAAGTATGCCAATACTAAGGTGAGGATGGCATAGAGTTCGGCGAGAAACAACAACGTACAAGCGATGCTGTTGAGCCAACCATCAAAGTTGAGGGTATAACTGGTGCGGTAGAATAAGTAACGCAACGTTGTTACAATACTCAGCCAGACCAAAAACAAGTGGTAATACTGGCTGATTTCTGGAGAGTCCTCTTGAAACTCTGCGTGGATCACCAGTTGACCGAGTAGCACCATAAATACTGCGACCAATCCTTGCTGCCAAACTTCTATCGGAGTAATAATCAGTGGCACTGATAGCACTAATAGGAGCAGGATTAACCACTTAAACTGTTTCACACCTACCTTTTGGAGAGTGTGGTCAAAAAATCGGGGAGTAATATCAATCAGCCAATTGCTCAATTTTAAGCGCTGGCGATCGCGTGATTTCCGGGGCAATGTGTCGGGGGAAGAAGACATTTTGGATCTCAATTTGGAAATTTAAATTTAAGATTGGCGATACCTGACGGAAAGTGTCTACTTTTTGTCAGCAGTTAGCCGCTTCAGATACAACTGAACAATCCCGTAAAGAATTAGGGAAACACTCAAAATGCCTACAGGTACCAATAGCCAATTTTCTTGTAAAAAGCGTGATGCTTTACTGAGGGGAGTGGTATTTTCCCAGCGACGAGTGTTCGGGGCGCTTTCAAAAAACTGTAGTTGATAGGCATCAGCATCGTAAGTAAGTGAGTCTTTTTGATCACTACTAATTAGCACCGTATCCTTTTTAAGTTGAAAGAACCACGGATCTTGATTAAGGACTTGTCGCACTCGCTCTAAACCAGTTTCGGTTTGAGATGTTAAAGCTAAAAGGACGCGATCGCTATTCCAAGGAGAGATAATTTGTTTAATCATCCCTTGTGTATCCTGTGGAGTCTGAACCACAGCATAGGCAGAGGAGCGAGAAAATGCTTGATTCAAGTTAAAGCCACTGGAATTAAACACTTCCGGGAAAGGAAACTCTTCTCGCGTTCCAATTCCTACCAAATGGTCATTTTTGCGGACTTTTGTTGGCAAACCATCTGGTGTATAAACTTCTAGTTTGACGGTATCTGCTTGACTGAGCCTGCCTAAGCGTTCGCTAAAAGCTAACAAGGTCAAAATATCTGTCCTCGAGGGTATTTGGGGCAAGACAATCGCCGTCTGAGACAAATCCTGTGGTGCGGCAAAGGGAAAACCGAATTTCAGCAGGTTCAAGTCTGGTAGTTGTGTAGATATCTCCCGCTTCAGATCGAAGTTAGTATCAGAATGCACCGTACCTGTAAGTTGTTGATCTGGTGGCTGAAGACAGTTCTGTTTATCAAACGGTTCTCTGGGACTCATCCGAAAGAAAACTTGCAGTTTTGAGTTAGGTTTGATTAAGTTTTCCGGCAAATTGACTTTGAGGTTTTTGCGACTTTCTCCCGACTCAGAATCAAGACGTGCCCCACCAATGAAAACTCCATCCAGTAAAACTTCCAGCGCAGAAGTTCGGGGATTAACCTGAGGTCCATAGCTGTATATCAGATTCATCGAACTACCCCGGAGAAATCGATCATCCGGTAAAGCGCGAAAATCAACTTCAATTGGTGGTGCCCCCATCCCACGTACAGTGACATCATTAAACGGCTCACCATTTACCTGAGTTTTGATGTCGCTGAGTTTAAAAGAATTTTGCTCTGGCAAATAACGAGGCCACTGGCGCAGTCCTGGTGTCGAACCTTCCTTGAGGGTATTGACAAAAACTACCTGACCAGTTGCCATTTTGCGTAAGTCTGGCTGTGATAAAAATTCGGTGGCCTTTTCCACAGCTTTTGTGCTGTTGCCAGTGGCAATTAAAACCGGAACCCCAGTCTTTTCAGTTTTTGTGATCATCAATACCCCTGTTTCATCTGGTACGGGGTTGTTATCACGATCCAGAATTTGATTGCTGACGACTTTCAGGGGTAAATTTTTCCAAGTATTTAGGGCTGGTTGCTCGGTGGGAGTGCCAATGATCACCAAGCGATCGCTTGCTTTCACATTTGCCACATTAGACACCAAGCTCGTCTGAATCGGGCGAAAATCCGCGATTCTTCCCAATCCTGCTTGTAAGCGAGCTGCTGCTGTCAGCCAGGATTGATCAATTTGACTCGGTTGCAAGTAAGCAATTTGGTTAGTTTCTAAGCCGAGTTCGTCAAACAAAGGATAAGGATAGCGGCTGAAATTCAGGGGAATCGACTGCTGTTCATAGTTCAAGATTAATTTGGAATCTGGCAGAATCTCTGTCCACAAGTCGGGACTACTGGGGTCGCTACATTCGAGAGTGTTATTCTGCTGTGCCACCAATACGAGTTCGTTGTAGTCTTGAAGCAGCTTTGGTGGGATATTGAATAGTACTTGACCTACTTGGGACTCTTTGCGATTGAGTGGTACGCTACCAACACTGGTGCCATTGAGTAGCACGGTCAGGTTGGAGCGATTGGCATACAGTGATGGTGAGTGTTGAAAGCGGATTAAGGCTTGTACTTTACCCCGATCTAATTTCCACCCACGGGGACGGGTAAAAGCAAGACGACCTTCTGAATAAACCCCACGTAAGCGCATCCGGTTGCCCACAATCGGACTACGATTAAATTCTAGGATGTAAGTTGCCAATTTTTTGGCGTTAGCAGTTTCTAAGTCTGCTTTACTACTACTTTCTGATGTCGTTGCTTGAGCTAATGAAGTTACTTTGGTTTGAGCTTGAGCGCTCAATAATGAACTAGGGAACAAAAAAAAGCAGGAAGTAACAATAATTGCTTTTTTACTAATTTGGGAAAGATGAAACAACTGCTTCATGGTAGAGCGTGATTTTAGTGTTAATTTACTCAAGCTTTTTACGTAAAAACCAGAACGAATTCGGTGCTTTTAGAACTTAAAAATCAATCCAGTTTAGTTAAGGCTTAACTCTTTGTCAAAATCAATTTTTTTAACGTAGACGCGGAGTGGTGAAGCAGCGCGGGAACAGGGGAGGCAGTGCGTTGGGCGGGTTTCCCGACTTGAAGCAACTGCCGTCGGCTCCGCCGACTTGAAGCATCTGGCGTGGTTTCCCCCATGAACGAATCGCACTTAGCGCAGCGTTAGCGAGGCACGAGCGTCACCCGGAGGGCTTGCCGCAGGCTACCGCATACTCCTACGGAGAAGCAAGCTACGCGCCGCGTCTCGCAGAGAAGGACGCAAAGAAAGAATTGCTTAACTAATCAGGAGTTTGGGAATCCTGTACTTTAACTCAGCGTCAGAGGATGTCATTTGCCGATAAGCAGTCGTTGGGGTATTGTCTTTGGAGGTAGCAATCCTAACCAAGCCAAATTCTGGGTATAATAAGCCGATTCATCTCCCCAAACTCCCTGCTTATATTGAGGCAGTATTTTTTTCAGAAGCAGTTCTTGAGCTGTTGCTGGTTCTACCAATTGCATCGCGGCATACAACATAGCGTATTGGGATGTAGCTTCGTAATTCACTAATGCTTTCCCTTGGAGATCAATGCGGGCTGGTAAACTCGATTGTTTACTCCACAGTTTTCGCAGGTGCTGAGTAGATGTCACTAAATAGCGCTGCGCTTGGGATGAATTAAACCAAGCAGCATCTAACGACAAACGCCACCAGACTCGATAGGCATCAAAGCTATACAAACTCTTCAGAGTACTTGATGCTGGTAGGGTTTGGCATTGTCCTGTTTTGGTATTTAGAGCTACCCAGTCACTCGGTAAACCCACGCTAGAAAGTTTTGCGGAATTTTCTAGCACTTGATAGCTGCTATCTACCAAACTCAACCAATCATGTTGGGGGTCAACTTGTGCAAAGATCCGAAAAGCATAGGGAGCAAAATAAGAGGGATTGAGGTAATAAATAGATGCATTCGGGACAAATGCAGCCACTGGTCCTGGTAACAGGTAGCGCTTACCTTGGGGTTCTGAGATGGTGGAGAGGTTCCACAAATCTTGCAATTTAAGTTCTGCCAGTTCCAAGTATTCGGGTCGATTCCAGCGCCGTGATGCCAAAATCAAGGCAGTAATCGCATCTATATCTCCATCACTGGCAAAGTTGGTGTCGATGATACCCCAGTTACCATCTTCCTTTCGTCCCCATTTCCAAGCCCACAAACTATCTGTGCGTTTACCGTCTGCTCGGTGCTGGAGGTTATTTTCCGACCAGTGTAAAGTGAGGGCAAAAGTTGCCGGATCATTAATCAGCACTGCTCGTAGTAAAGCATAGGCTTGACCTTCACTAGTTGAGCGATCGCTTGCTTGGTAATCAATCACCCGCCCATCTGACTGAATAAATCTTTGGCGGTAGGTATCCCAGCTTTGGGCTAGTAATTCCCGGTTAGGGGTGGATTCAGGAAGATCCGCTAAAAATTTAGGGAGATTTTGACTACTACCTTCAGTGGGGAGGTTTGCCACCGGAGTTCGATTATCCGGTGTTTGGGGTTTTGCTGCCCAGTAACTAGAGTCACAGGCAGATAAAGCAATCAGGCTGGCAAGAGCTGCCACTTTTGGGAAGTGCCACATCCTAAAAACAGTTTGATTTGTAAAACATTAGTTGATGGCGAGAGTGCCATCTCCTTGCCCTTATTGTTCCCTTGTAGTTGTTGAAAATTAACTTTCATGAAGAAATTTAAGCGATCGCTAATTCCTGCTACGACGTTGATAATCTTCCCAAGGGGGTTGAAATCCTCGTCGGAGTAGAAAGTCTGTTTGGATTTGCTGTATTTGCCGCGATGCATCAGGATCAATTCCTCCTTGCTCGGCTGCTTCTAATTCCAATTGTTCTAGCTGCGCCAGCGCCGTCAAAGGCTGATCTAAAATCGCATTCAATCCAGCCAGGGCGTGGCGTGTGCCTTTGTCTTCTGGTTTTTGTGCCAACACTTGAGCATAAATCTCCTGTGCCGATTCAAAGCGGCGCTGTTCAAAGCGAATTCCGCCCAAAGCCGCTAAAGCATCGATGTTATCTGGTTGCTGCGCCAAAATATTCTCATAGCTACTGCTAGCCAAATTCAAGTCACCTACAGACCGAGCCAACTCTGCCTGCAACTGGTATGAGTCAGAAGTCTTGGGAATGCGAGCAATCAACTGCTTCATCCGCGCTCGTGCTTGGGCTGGATTACGTTTGGCGATCACCTGTAATAGGCGCAGTTGTAATGGTATAGAACTAGGGTCAACTTCTAGCAGGTAACTATATAAAGCTTCTCTTTGCGGATCTGTAGGCAGCGCTCCTAGCAAACTGTATAGTTCTGGAGGAGTATTGGTCGCAGGTTGTGTAGCTAACCAATTGTTTAAAACTGCCTCTGCTTCTGGTTGGGAGATCCGCTTGGCTTGATAGGCGATACTAGCACGCCCCAGTTGAATCGATAAATTTTGAGGATTGCGAGCTATTAGCTGGTCATAAATTGTTACAGCCTGATCAAAACGCTTTTGTTGCAGTCGCACTCCCGCGAGTCCGCCCAAAGCAGCATCAATAATATCGCTACTATTTGGCTTGCTAGCAAGCACAGCTTCGTAACGCTGGGCACTAGCTTCGATACTACCCTCACGACGCTCAATTTCTGCTGCTAGTAACTGGGGTGCGAGGTCTTTAGCACCTGCGGGGGTGGCTGTGTAAGCTGCCAACGCTTGCCTTGCACCATTCAAGTCTTGACGCTGCACATACATTTGCGCCACCCGGAAATTCAAAAACGGTACGTTGACCCCTGTTTGCAAAATATTTTGGTATACAGGTAAAAATTCTGGGTCGGGAGCATCAATGTTGACTAAGGCATTAGCTAGCTGTTGTAACTGCACGCGATCGCTCGGTAGTGATTGGATTACAGTCCCCAAACGCTGTTTCAAGTCATTTTTACCGAGTAAACCTAGCTGATTTTCCAAAGCTAATTGCTGTACCTGCAAACTTTGATCGTTGGGAAATTCTAATGCCACTCGTCGATATAGTTGCAGTGCTGTTTGTCGTCCTTCGGGGAACCCACTAAAGACATCAGCGACTTCGCGCAACAATTTCGGGGAAGGGTTAGGATCAGTTTGGAGGGCTTGACGATAGAGATTGAAAACTTGCTGGGTGAGGGTGGGGTTATTGGTGTACTTGCGAATTTCATTGAGCGATCGCGCTAAGGGCAAAATCGCATCTGGTCTTCCCTGTAATACATCTAAGACCGCCAATGCTTGGGCTGGTTGTTGATTTACAAGATATGCCACAGCCAGTTCTTTCCGAGTTTCAATCGCTATGTTGTCAAGGCTCTTGGAGCGCTGCAACTGCGCTTCTAACACCTCTACTGCCCCCGCCGGATTGCCTGTTTCTCGTAAGGTGCGACCGTAGGCTAGTGCTGTATATCCTGTAATCGCTTTGCCAGTGGTGCGGTAGCGGTTAAACAACTCCAGTGCTTTAGGAAAATCCCCACTGTAACTATAAGTTTGAGCTGCATCAAGGACTGCCTTTGGTGTCGGGTTGTTGCTCAACACGATTTGGTAATCTGCCAGGGACTCGCTTAATTGTCCTTGATAGGAGTAGAGTAGAGCACGATAACCGCGAGCTTCTGAGTCATTGGGATTCAACTCTAATAAAGTTGTCAGAGCCTCAATTCCTTTTAAGTTCCACTCAGGACGATAAGTTGCCAATAGACCAACCGTTTTTAAAGCTAGTTGGTTGTTGGAGTCTATCGCCAGCACTTGTTGATAAGCACTCCAAGCTTCGGGAATACGTCCGGCTTTGCGATAAGCGATCGCTAATCCTAACCTAACTGGCGAAGATTCCGGTTGACTTTTCAGGGCTTGCTGGAAGGCTGCGATCGCATCATTAATCAAGCCCTTTTTTAACAATGCAAAACCCTTTTGTGCCGACGGCGATAAGTTCTGTGCTTGGGCAGGGGCAATGCTATCCAAAGGTGGCACAGTTACCAAATAAGTAAAAACCAAAAATGAACAAGTAAAAAGAGAAGGATATTTAATTTTTTTAGCTTTTGCCTTTGGCCTTTTATCTATGTTGTTTTGACTCATTGACTAATTCTCCCTCTGGGAGTCAGATCAAATTCTGATTTCACCCTGATCCCGAAGACTGTATCGGAGAAATTATCACGTTCCTGAATCGAGAAGCCTAACCGCAGATTATCAAGAAATTTAAAATCATAATACATTTCCAATACATCGGGACGGTCTCCACGACGCAGGCTATCGTTAGAAAGAGGGCGTCCATAAGCTACGCCTAGTCGGTCATCTGGGGTAAACGTATCTAATAAACTCGCTCCCAAGACGTAAGTATTTGCACCCTCTCCTAAAGTGCGATTTTCGTAGCGACCATAGCGCCCAAACAAACCTAATTTTAGATTGGGAATAAAGACTTCGGCGTTCAGTCCATAAGCTTCTTCGCGATCGTTTTTCTGAGTGCCAAATTGATTGTCACCTCTGGGAATGCTGTAGCTTTCAAGGAAACTATCACCAACACCAGCGTCGCGATCGGTGGTATAAGTACCGCGAATAATTGCATTGCCGTAACGGATGCCGATTTCTCCAGCAAATCCATCTAAAGTAAAGTCACCGATTTTGTTGGCTGATGAAAAGACAGCTGCTTTGCCTTCAATATTGTCGGTGACACTCCAATCGACTAATAAACTAGTGCGTGAACTAATCCCCGTTGCTGCCAGTGCTGGGTTGGTTTGAAATACCGGATTAAAAAATTGACTAGCCCCATCTTTAGCAAAGCTGTTGCGATCGAAATAAGAGGTTAAATCTAATTGACCGATCACAAACCGTAGATTAGGCACTCCTGCTAGAGAAGTTGCCAAATAAAGCTCGTTAATGTTCAAACCTTCGTTTCGAGAGTCATCTAAGCTGCTGCCTTGGCTGGTTAAATCCAGGGTTGCCCCAACCACAGCTTGGGAAGAAAGTGGGTAGATTCCCGTGACTCTCGCTCGTGCTGTGGTATCACTGCCTTGGGTGATATAAACTCCTTGGAATTGTAAAGAGGGTTGCCTTAAACTACTGCTAGTAAGCTGACGGCGTTGTTGAGTAGTTACTGATTGCGTAACTGGTAGTACTGTGCTGGGAGTGGGAGTGGTACTAGGGACTGATGGTTTTGCCTCTGGATTGAATAATTGTTGATTAAAAGTTGGTGCTGCTGGTGAAGTGAATTCTTGCGTTCCAGGCAAGTTGGGAAGTGGCGGCAGGGGAGCTGCTTGAGAACTGAGTAGTTGATTAAAAGTTGGTGCTGCTGGTGCAGTTGATTCTGGCGTTGCAGACGAGTTGGGCAGTGGAGCTACTACTGAGCTAATTGGTGGCTCCAAGCCGTTCATCTGTCCCTGCAATCCTAAATTTAGGTCAGAAGTGTCCCCACCTGCTGCCACTCTTGGTAGAACAGAATTACGTGCTGCTGGGGCTTTTCCAGTCACCTGCTGCTGGATAAAGACACTTTCCAGTTGTTGGAGATTGTTGGCTGGTTTCTGCTGTACAAATTTGGGCACTGGTAGCGTTTTTACTAAACCCAATTGGTAGTCGCTAGCTTCTAGCTGAGATGGGTTGACTTGAGCTGAAGACTTTTCGCTCACTGCCAGTACCCAGCAAATCGAAACGGCGACAGTGCAAAGCAGTGCATAAACCTTGTGGTACTGACTTGGAAAAGTAAATTTGTAGCAATCGAGTACTGTTTGCCTCATCAGACTAGTTGGGTAACAACTACATATTTATGTTAGTTAACGTCGCAACTTTAGCAAATATAATGAGTATTAACCACTAGGTTGCATAAATTTGACAATTTTCAATTAATTTCATTAAAAGTCATAAAACTTGTTATTTATAAAAATAAATTGGGCATCATAGGTAAAAACGTGAGTTATTTGGAAGAAATCAAAAAAATACTGCCTTTTGTCATGAAAAACCTTGATTTAAAGACTATTATTCCCAAATCTAAAGCTTTATTTCCTGCTAATCTCCAGGTAGCCATTTGCCTAATGCTTTTAGCTGCTAGTTATGGCTGTGTTCAAAAAGCACAAGAAAAGGTGGAGATACAAATTCTAAATGTCCAACCTATATCAAGTAAAGGCGTATACAACGTAGTCGGTAGTAGCAATTTGCCTGAGTCTAGCAAGATTACAGTGGCCGCTGTGCGCTATTTGCGTCCAGTATCAGGACAAGCAGAAGCTTTGCTCAACTCAGACACGAATACTAACCGTTCAATTCTGGCTCGTCAAATTGTGGAAGTGAAACAGGGACAATGGGAGGCTGCGCTGAATCTGTGGCAAGTTTCACCCAATGGCAGTTTCCAGGAAGTCTGGCAAGTAAATCCAGCACAAATACGACTGTTTCCAGAAGGTGATGTTAAATTTGTAGCTATTTTCGATCCTGCGAGTCAGTGGGAACAGTCAGATAATCAAAACTCTCAAAAGTTAAAGTCAGAAAATCAACAGCTTGAAAAGCTTGAAAGCAAGTTGATTCGCTTTACTAATGAAGGTGAAAAATATTTACAAGTTAGCCAAATCTTAACAATACCCCTACCTACAGGGAAAACAATACCACCTCGTCCGCAACCGGAAGACTTGAATGGTGGATGGGGAAACCGATATCAAATTCCGCCACAATCCATAGTTTCTAAAACTACCTTACTTCCACCGGCTAAAAATAGGCAGACGAATGCCTCTGTGACTCCTCCAGAGTTTCTCAGGTGAGAATATTAGACTTCTTGCATAAATCAAAAAAAGAACCCCACCCCGCCTTTGACTTACGTCAAATTCTCCCCTCCCCGCACGCGGGGAGGGGCTGGGGGTGGGGTGTTAGGGACTTTTGCAAGAGGTTTATTGAGCATGGGGTTATGTAGCCCTCCATCCCTCTATGTTTGATAGATAAAAACTGGAATACCAGCCTCAATATGAGCGCTGGCATCGAGATAATTAATTACCCAACAACCGCCAATTCAGTGAGCATTGTCTTTAGAAAAAAGTTCTTGCTTCACGAAAGAAGCCCTGAGGAAATTCATACCTAAAGTCCTGCTATCTAAAATACTCAACTACTTCTTGTGGGGTGGGCGACACGAGGTCTCGTATACAAAGGCGGGCTTTTCAGCCCACGCCACAAGATTGGGTAATTTATTTGTTGTCAGTCCCTAGATTTCAAAGAACAGTATTATAGTATATCTGAAATTTAGGTGGAGATTCTACCTCAGCAGTTGTTGCTTGGGGCGTTACTTGCAAATTCTTCTGCATTGTCTGCATCTGTAACATCATCTCTTTAATTTGTTTTTGCAACTCTTCAAATTCTGATGGCATAATTGCTGTTTGATTCACTTCATCAGTAGCAGCAATTTCTTTGATGTTATTCGGATTTTCTTGAGCATAGCCAAGGAAAACTTGGGCGGATGCAAAGGCAGAAGTACTAGCAACATTTGTCATCATCGTAGTGGTATTTTTTTGAGTTGCAACCTTTGCTACAGGATTTACTGGCTGTGCGTACATCGGTGTCGGGGTTTGCGCTTCAATAGGTTGAGATGCAGTTATTGCAGAGCTTTTTGAACTGAAAGCTTGATCAAAAGGCACTTCGTCATCTAAAAAAGCGTTCAATCCAGAAATTTGCAGCCGAGGCTCAGAAACTTGCCATTCTTTTAGTAATGCTTCTTTTTGTTGTAGGTGTTGGTCTAGATTAGATAATTCCTGCTGAATTTTCGCTGATTTAGAGGAGGAATTTCGCCAACCACACAAAGCAAGTGCTAAAATTCCAGACCCTATACTAAGTGCAGTTGCAAAAATTACGTAAGGAATAGCAATATCTCTAAGTTTGCCGGAAAAAATAGGTTCTTCCTGGAATTTGATGGCAATTTGTTTATCGCCTAGTGTCGCAAGCGGGAATGACATTAAAGAAAATACACTTAGAGAAGCGATTGCAGGTGGTAGTAAAAATTTTTGCAGTGCAGAAAGTGTCATATTTAGAAGCTTTTGTTAAATAAAAGACAATGGGTATATCGCAGCAGATATAATTACCGCTTCTAACATCTAGCTTATATAGAGTTTTCACGGTCAGTCAGTATGTGTACTGCGTTAGTATCCAAATTATCCTCTATCCGAGATAGTTTCAATAGACAATTGATGAAGACCTCACTAAATACCGTAAATTTTATGTAAATTAACTAACTATCGTAGATTAGATCCAGGGGAGGGAAAAATATAGATATAAATTTCTATATACTACCACTCAAAGGTTTTAGCGCTTTTGACTTCAATGATCTAATTTTTGCGGATACAGAAACAATAGTAGCTAAATATTGATCTAAGATTAGTAGAATGGTTAAATGTACGGAATATTAATTTAGTAACTAAAAAGCTGTCGAATAAATGCATGGAATCAGAGTGCGAAAATTTATGCTCAATGAAATGGTCAGATACCTCAAAATAATTTTTAAGTAAAGATACTGAAAATGGCATAAATCTGCTGTTAGAACAATATATGTTCTTTTTAAGTAATTAAGCTGAGAAATTGATCTCCAAGAAAGGTAATAAAATTATGCGATCGATCTCAAAAAGTAAACCAAGAACATTCAGGTTACACAAGCAATTCCTGATATTTTCCTTAAGCTTAGTGGTATTTTTAGTCATAATTTTGACTAAAGCACCTGTTAATATCCAGCTAGATGCTTCTAGGGCTGCGACGCCAATAGAGCTACCACTTTCAACGATTGGTAGAACAATTGTGGATGCGAAAGGCAAGGCTGTATTGCCCAGAGGTGTTAACTGGTTTGGTATGGAAACTGATACACATGCCCCTCATGGTTTATGGAAACGAGATTATAAAGAAATGCTGGCGCAGATTAAAAGCTTGGGATATAATCTCATCCGATTGCCTTATTCTGTGGCAGGATTGCGATCGCCTAATGTAAGTGGCATTGACTTTGGAATTGGCAGCAACATAGAACTCCAAGGTAAAACCCCCTTAGAGGTAATGGACTTAGTTATTCAAGAAGCAGGACGCCAAGGATTACTAACCCTACTCGACAGCCATCGCCTCAACGACCAGCAAATTCCAGAATTATGGTATGGAGATGGGTTTACCGAAGCAGACTGGATTGATACCTGGAAAATGTTAGCCATCAGATACAAAAATCAAGTTAACGTCATCGGCGCAGACTTAAAAAACGAACCTCACGGGAAAGCTAGCTGGGGTGATAACAACATCAATACTGACTGGCGACTAGCAGCAGAACGCGCAGGCAATGCTATTCTCAGTGTCAACCCTAATTGGCTGATTGTCGTTGAAGGAGTAGAAAAGAATGTCCCCGGTCAAAAATTGCTAGAGCATTGGCATGGTGGGAATTTAGAAGGTGTAAAGCGTTACCCAGTACGTTTATCTCGTTCTCACAAACTAGTCTATTCTCCTCATGAGTACGGCGCTGGGGTGTACAATCAGCCCTACTTTTCTGCCTCTAACTTTCCTAAAAATCTGATTGAACGCTGGCAAATAGGATTTAACTATATCGCTAGTGAGAATATTGCTCCCATCTTAATTGGGGAGTTTGGGGGACGGAAAGTAGACTTAAATTCCAAAGAAGGAATTTGGCAAAATGAATTGGTGAAATACATTCAAAAAAATAACTTGAGTTTTACTTACTGGAGTTGGAATCCTGATAGTAGTGATACGGGCGGAATTTTACTAGATGATTGGCAAACTGTTGATCTACCCAAGCAGCAATTACTATCCCAACTGCTCTCACCTGTACAAGTTCAACCGCCAAACCAACCGAGTAATCCTCCTGTTTCCCCAACTCCGACTCCTTCTGTTTCCCCAACTCCGACTAGTACTGTCCAACTAAAAGTGACTACTGACATCAATTCCAACTGGGAAACTGGATTTTGTATCAGTTTCAAAATTACAAATCAGGGTAATACCATGGTTAGTAATTGGCAACTGGCATTTAATATGAACCAAGCTACGATTAATAATTCTTGGAACGCAGATTTTAAGCGGCAAGGAGCGATACAGTATGTAGTGACTCCTTTGGTCTGGGGAAAAACAATTGAACCAAATCAAGTACGGGATATCGGCTTTTGTGCCAATAAACTTGGTTCTGACTACCAGCCACAGCAAATAAAAGTCAAAAGTTAAAAGCCGAATTTGTCATGATGGGAAAAATCACCTATCGACTATTAACTCTGCACACAAGATGACTGAAGCAACAGCAACTCGTCCCAATATCTACGTCCACGAAACCGGGCCAACGATTCATTACCTAGTGGCAATGCCCCAACCAGAAACCCATCTGTTTGAGGTGACTTTACGCCTTGCTGATTATCCTTCGGCGATTCTCGATTTAAAATTGCCGGTGTGGACACCCGGTTCCTACTTAGTCCGGGAATATGCCAAGAATTTACAAAATTTTGCGGCTTTTGCCGAGGATAAGGCTTTACCTTGGCGGAAGATCAGCAAAAATCACTGGCAGGTAGACAAAATAGGTGTTTCAGAATTAACTCTACGTTATCGCGTTTTTGCGAATGAGCTTTCGGTACGGACAAATCACTTAGATCGAAGCCACGGTTATTTTAACGGTGCGGCACTATTTTTTAGAATACCAGGCTGGGAGAACCAACCGATTCGCGTCACTATCGTACCACCACACCCGGAATGGCAGGTAACTACTGCCCTACCACCCGTTGCTGAGGAAACGAATACTTTCTTGGCTAGCGATTTTGATACTCTGGTGGATACTCCCTTTGAGATTGGTAGCCACCAATTGTATAAATTTGAGGTTTTGGGAAAACCCCACGAACTAGCAATCTGGGGACAGGGAAATTTCCAAGCCCAGCAGATGATTGCTGATATCCAAAAAATTGTTCAGGTAGAAGCGCAGATGTTCGGGGGTTTGCCCTATGAACGATACGTGTTTTTACTACATTTATTTAGCCAGGCTTTTGGCGGTTTGGAGCATAAAAACTCTTGCTCTTTAATTTACCAGCGTTTTGGATTTCGCGCTCAGGATAAGTACGATCGCTTTATCCAATTGGTAGCACACGAGTTCTTTCACTTGTGGAATGTCAAGCGAATTCGCCCAAAAGCATTAGAGGTTTTTGATTACGACCAAGAAAATTACACACCATCATTGTGGTTTTGTGAGGGGACTACTAGTTATTACGACTTGTTAATTCCTTTGCGGGCAGGAATTTATAATGTTAAGTCGTATTTGAATAACTTGGGCAAAGAAATTACTAGATATCAAATGACACCGGGGCGGAAAGTACAATCGGTTTCTGAGTCGAGTTTTGATGCCTGGATAAAACTCTATCGCCCGGATGCCAATAGCGGTAATTCCCAAATTTCCTACTATTTAAAAGGAGAAATGGTATCGTTGTTGCTGGATTTACTGATTCGCTCTACTCACGACAATCAGCGATCGCTCGATGACGTAATGCAGAAAATGTGGCAGCAATTTGGGCAAGCTGAAATTGGCTATACTCCAGAACAGTTGCAGGAAGTTATAGAATCTGTTGCCGGAATCGATTTGACTGATTTCTTTAAACGCTATATTGATGGCATTGACGATTTGCCCTTAAATCAGTACTTAGAACCCTTTGGCTTACAGTTGGTAGCAGATCAGCAGGAAGAACCTTATCTGGGTGTGAGAATAAATACAGAAAATGGGCGGGAGATGATTAAGTTTGTAGAGACTGGTTCACCTGCACAACTAGGGGGAATTGATGCAGGTGATGAGTTGCTAGCAATTGATGGGATTAAGGTAACGGGGAATAGTTTAAGCGATCGCCTGAAAGATTACCAAACAAACGATACAATCGAAGTCACAGTTTTCCACCAAGACGAACTGCTTACCTATTCCATCACCCTCGCCTCACCACATCCCATTCAATATCAAGTAAAACCTGTTGAGCATCCTGACTCCACACAGGAGCAAAACTTTGCTGGATGGCTTGGGGTTGCGATCGTAACTGTTTGATAAAGGGCATTGGGCATTGGACATTGGGCATTGGGCATTGAGAATTAGTTATTTTCTCCTTGTCCCCCTTGTCCCCCTTGTCCCCCTTGTCTCCCTCATCTCCCTCACTCCTAAGACGTTCTCACCGCCCCAGAATAAATCAAACCCCGTTGCAGATCCAGCGTTATAATCGCTCCATCTCGAATCGCCTGCGTTGCCTGCTTTACGCCAACAATCACTGGCACACCGAGACGTAAACCAATGACTGCTGCGTGACTAGTGAGACTTTCCTCTTCCGTAATAATCCCGGCAGCTTTCCGAATTGCCTCCACAAAATCGGCACTAGTTCGAGGTGCAACCAATATGTCTCCATGATTAAAGTTACTAACATCCATACCAGTATTAGCCACTCGTGCGCGACCACTCACTGAACCTTGTCCCAGTCCAATTCCCTGACCTAATATTGCCGTCACCACCTCAACCTTAATCAAATCTGTGGAGCCGGAAATTCCCTGGAGTGTGCCAGCAGTCATTACTACTAAATCACCCTCAGACAGTAACTTCAGTTCCTGAGCCACATTGATCGCAGCTTGAAATGTCTGACCAGTGGAAGGTAATCCTAGTACTAACAGTGGTTTTACTCCCCACACCATTTGTAGTTGTCGCGCCACATTCACATGGGGTGTCACTGCCAAAATCGGTGTCTGGGGACGGAACTTAGAAACATTGCGAGCTGTTGCCCCAGTTTGCGTTAGGGTCATGATTGCCGCCGCGCCTAGTTGTTCGGCAATTTGACCTACAGCCTGACTAATCGCATTGGGAATAGAGCGTCGGGCATCTCTGGAAGAACGTAAGTTTAAGTGTTGGACTTCTTCCTGCTCCATGCGCTCGGCAATCCGTGCCATCGTCGCCACTGCTTCTACAGGGAAGCTACCCACTGCGGTTTCATTGGAGAGCATCACAGCATCCGTGCCATCTAAAATCGCATTTGCCACATCCGACACTTCAGCGCGAGTGGGACGGGGATTGCTCACCATGCTGTCTAACATCTGAGTAGCGGTGATGATCGGAATTCCCAAGCGATTTGCTGTGGCAATTAGCCGCTTTTGGAGTACGGGAACATCCTCTGCTGGCAATTCCACCCCTAAGTCGCCTCTGGCAACCATTACGCCATCACACAAAGCCAGAATCGCCTCCATTTGTTCGATGGCTTCGTGCTTTTCAATTTTGGCAATCACTGGTACTTGCTTGCCTGTACTGGAAATTAGCTCTTTAATTTCGATCATGTCCTGCGGATTGCGGACAAAGGAAAGCGCCACCCAATCTACACCCTGATCGAGACCAAACATCAGATCCTCTCGGTCTTTGTCGGTCATTGCCTTAACTGACAGGTAAACGCCAGGAAAGTTTACGCCTTTGTTGTTAGAAAGTTTACCAGGCACGGTAATGCGACAATGCAAATCACCTTTGTCGCGGTTAATCTCCTCCACCAGCATTTCGACTCGTCCATCATCGAGGAGGATTTTTGCGCCAACCGGGACTTCTTCGGCTAAATAATCGTAGGTAACGCAGCTAATTTCTTGCGTACCTACCACCGGACGATTTGTCAAGGTGAAGCGATCGCCTTTTGCCACAACTATAGACCCGTTGTCAAACTTCCCCAAGCGAATTTTTGGGCCTTGCAAGTCTTGGAGAATAGCCACTGGCTGATTTAGTTCAAAGGCGGTTTGCCGAATTAAGCGAATACTACGCTGATGGTCGGCATGAGTTCCGTGGGAAAAATTTAGCCGCAGCGTCGTGGCTCCCGCTTCAATAATCGCCTTCAGCATTTCAGGACTGCTAGTGGCGGGGCCAATAGTAGCGACAATTTTTGTCCGGCGCAGAGAATCTCTTAATTGCATAGGGGCTGAAATTAGGGAGCTATCTGGGAAGTCATCGTAACTTAAGTGGCATCTCCTTTTCAGTCACTGCTATATCAATAATAAGCAGTTAGAGAGGGTTTATCGGAGAGTAGGGGCTGTGGGTTAGACTAGATATAGTACATCAATCTTGTCTCCATCCTCCTGACGAAGGACTTTATCCGATCAACTTATTGCCGATT
Organism: Nostoc sp. NMS7; assembly: GCF_017115085.1. Taxonomy (GTDB): domain Bacteria; phylum Cyanobacteriota; class Cyanobacteriia; order Cyanobacteriales; family Nostocaceae; genus Nostoc. Next base: position 22,024 of record NZ_JABXKJ010000246.1, read on the forward strand.
GTCATACCCCACTTATCAGTAAAGACTTGGCCTCGTCTGGAATCATAGCGTTATTCATCTAGTGATATGCAAAGCTGTAGATAAATATTGGTATACAAAACTTAGCAAAACTTTATTATTCGCTAATCTTTTATCGTATATTCGTAATGTTTGGTAAAGAAGGAGTCAATGTCAAAAATGATCACATCGGAGGCACAAAAGCCACTGATAATCCCACCCAAGGAATTTTTAGCGCCTCCTGGTGATTTCAATCGCACGCTACTCCTGTTTTTCGTAGCTGTGGCAATGCTGGTGTTATCTAGCTTTGGTTACTGGCTTTGGGAATGGCCGCACTGGCTGTGCTTTAGCGTTAATACTATTGCCTTGCATTGTGCTGGGACGGTAATTCACGATGCCTGTCACCAATCGGCCCATCGCAATCGGGTGATTAATGCAATGTTAGGGCATGGCAGTGCGTTGATGCTAGCTTTTGCTTTTCCAGTATTTACGCGGGTGCATTTACAGCATCATGCCCATGTTAATCATCCTAAAGACGACCCAGATCATTATGTCTCTACGGGTGGCCCTCTATGGCTGATTGCGGTGCGGTTTTTGTACCACGAGGTATTTTTCTTTCAACGGCAACTGTGGCGTAAATATGAGCTATTAGAATGGTTCATCAGCCGCTTAATTGTCGGTGTAATTGTTTATATATCAGTCCAGTACCACTTTTTGGGTTACATTCTCAATTTTTGGTTTATACCGGCTTTTGTGGTGGGGATAGCACTGGGGTTATTTTTTGACTATTTGCCCCATCGTCCTTTTGCGGAGCGCGATCGCTGGAAAAATGCTCGCGTTTATCCTAACCCAATTTTGAATATCCTGATTATGGGGCAGAATTACCATTTAGTTCATCATTTGTGGCCTTCGATTCCTTGGTATAATTACCAGCCTGCATATTATCTGATGAAGCCCCTGTTAGATGAAAAAGGATGTTATCAAACTTCAGGATTGTTGCAGAAAAAGGACTTTTTTGAGTTTGTTTATGACATCTTTTTAGGAATTCGGTTTGATCATCACAAAGAATAGAGTTGATAAAGCGATCGCTTGCTCACGGCTGACACTAGGAAAGTGATCTAAAAACTCATCTAGTGAGTCACCCGCTTCTAGATAATCGAGCAAGGTTTTTATCGGCACACGAGTACCAACAAAAACAGGGATTCCCCCCAATATATCGGGGTCGCTATGAATAATAGGCGATGTGGATGTCATATAGTTAGCATGTGTGCGATAGACTACCTTCCGATCCTAGCTTTCATGGTCTCGGAAATCTCAGCATCTATTCCATTGTCCTCTTGCGGAACGCGATCACTATTTTTCTTGCGATTTATCCCTCAAGGTACAACTTCAAAAGACTGATTGCCACGAAATCGATAGATGTGGAAATCTCGATCAAGAGTAAAAATTAGTCTCTAATTTAAGGTTTCAGCAGTAGCTACCAAAGAAGCATCTGCCAAATCCATTGGGATATCTCGATATTGCTCCATTAGCGAGAGATTCAATTTAACTTCCAATCAGACTTGGGAGCAGATTCTTCTATTTTTCTCCCAAGATGAACACACTGCCTTAGAGCAGTTTTTCAAACTGTTTGACGAATTCATCCAAACAGAAGATCCCAGTGAATTTCAACCGAATACAACGATTAACAATTCAAAATTGTTCGCGCAGCGTCTCGTAGAGAAGAGAGTTTCAGGCGAGGATGCTCTAGATATTCTTGGTTCGAGAGTGGTTGAACAAGAAGTATTGGATTTGATTGAAGAACCCGAAACCTGGTGAACTGTGGCTGATCAATTTAGGACTTGCAGCCCAGACGCGCCCTGTTATATAGCCTCAAAGTACATCAGGCTCTTAGTCTCAACCAAGCATCTCAATCCCGTCAGCATCCAACGAGATTGTTACATTGTCACATTGTGTTTGACTGCAATTGTCCAATACTGAAATGTTTCACCTCCAATTTTATCGCTATTCTCACGGTAAATTTGCCGCAAGCATTCATAAAATCCTTGGGCTTCATTCTCCAATCCAAATGTCATCAAGCACTTTAATATACGGGTGATGCGAAGATAATTGTGGTCAAAAATACAGACCCATTCGCGTTTACGATTCGGATACTCTTCTGACTGGCTGACAATTATTTTTCCATCATTACTCTGGTGGCGTTGCAACCCATAAAACTGAAGCATGACTGTGAAGGAACGCAGCAAATTTTGACGTAGGTGTGGGTTGCTTTGAAATGCTTTAATTACTTCCTCATCAACGATGGGTGCGTCAGGATTGAATGCACTTCGCTCAGGCAAAGGGAACAACCACTGAATGTAATCATGGACGCACTCCAATTCTTCAAAATCCCAAGTCCACATCTCTTGAATTGTCCGACCTTCTGAATCTCGTTGTTCCCCTAAGTAGAACGGAACAAGCATTGCAGTTAGTTGTTTTTGATGATTCATTGCAAACTACCTTCACAACTCAACATCTTTATTTTGGGCGCGATCGGCTTACCAATGACCTGAAATCACTACAACAAGCTACTAATATTCTCCCACCAATAGCAGCAGGTTGAGCAGCGCCCATAACACACAATTGTATTTTTATGCTGTTTGTTACATGTATTTTATTTAAATAATTTACACTTTTGACTTAACTGCTGGCTGTGATGCTTGTAATGATTGGGGCAAACTCCAGTCGGGACGCAAACTAGCGGCGTTGCGTAAATAGGTATGATGAATTGAGGCGGAGGCTGGCAGATAGGCGTGGATTAAGAACCGAATGCAGCGCTGTAAGCTACCTTCGACGTGCATTTGCTGCACATCCAACATGGCTACATTATCCCAACCAGGACGCGCTCTGGCGATCGCAGCTGGAAAAATCGCATCCAAATCGCGTGTCACTGAGAAAGTCACACTAATCATGTCCCTCGGCTGGAATTGATTCCGGTTTTCCAGTTCATCTAGTAGTTCTGTCACCACCTCTCGCATTGCCTCAACGGTATTTTCTGAAACGGTTGTTGCTCCGCGAATCGCCCGCATTTGCCACTCCACGTCAAATCCTCCTTAAAACAGAAAAGTCAGGAGCAAGGACTTAAGAACGAGAAGTTAAGATTTTTAACTCATAACTCCTCACTCATAACTCCTAACTCATATTAGGGTCGATATAACCACAACGGTAAACCACTCGTAGACATTTCAAATTCGAGCCAATCAATACCAGCCCCAATTCCTGATGAAAACTGACGACTCCCTGGAAGAAAGCGACTCAATAAGGGTTTACGTTCTTCTAGGGTATAGCAGAGAGTTTTTTCCGGATCAAGTCCGACTAGTTCTGCTGTCCAGCGACGGGCATCTTCTTCTGTGCCCAGGCGGTCTACAACACCCAACTCTAGGGCTTGCTGTCCAGTAAAAATCCGACCATCGGCGAAAGTTTTCACAGTTTCTACTGCTAAAGAACGTCCATCAGCTACCGTTTGGACAAACTGCTGATAACTTGTGTCAATCAACTCTTGCAGGATGTTTGCTTCTGGTTGAGTCAGTTCCCGGTCGAAAGCCAAAATGTCTTTGTAAGGGCCAGACTTAATTACCATGAAGGAAACACCGATTTTTTCTAGCAAGCCTTCCAAGTTATTCCCGCGCAGAATCACACCGATACTACCCGTAATTGTACCTGGGTTGGCTACGATGTGTTCGGCTCCCATGCCGATGTAGACTCCTCCAGAAGCCGAAATATTGCCAAAGCTAGCGACGATTTTAATTTTTTCGCGCAAACGCTTCAGGGCGCTGTAGATTTCTTGGGAATCTCCAACTGTACCGCCAGGGCTATCGATACGTAGCAATAATGCTGGAAACTTTTTTTCTTCTACAGTTTTCAGGGCTTCTAGGACGCGTTTGCGAGTAGCACCGGCGATCGCACCGGTAATTTCAATCCGCGCAATTTGTTTTCTAAACTTGGGCTTAAGCGGCCAAACCATGAGCTGTCAACATACCTCGTAATAAATTCAATATAAGATGCCCAACGGTCAGACGCCCTGCTTTACTCTGTTAAGAAACATGAGCAGTCATTCTGCTGATCAGGATTTTAAGGAAAATTTTATATTTTACAGGGAGTTTTATTTGATATTCTCAATGAATACTAATTAAGTCCTAAAAGCTTGCAGCTAACACAAAATGCCAAACTCTAGTCTAGCGTTCAACGTGATGATTTAGCAGGGATTATTTTAACTGTTTTGCAGAACTTAAAATTATAAAACCCTTGGTATTCTGACTTTTTGAGGATTGGTTTACTACGATCGCACACCTGCACTAGTTGTCAGTAATTAATAACTAATAACTAATGAATAATAAGTATTTAATCAATCACCTCGGCACTGAATTTAATTAATAAAAATTCATTCAGCAACACTAATCCCTATCTAAGTTAAGGCCAGTAGTAGTTTCACCTTTGGAAATATGACTTTTTCCTCGCTTCTACAGGCCATGAGCAGCTGACGAAGGTATTTCAATTATTTATGAACCTACTCGTAAAATTTGACACCGATAATAAACGTACATATCAAACAGTACGCCGACGAAAGTACAGGTCAGGCTAATCACAAATAATCCGCGTAGGGGAGTTCCACTGCCAAAGGTGGCGAGAAAATGCCTAATCTGAATAGCGATCGCCTCAGTTAACTCTTGTAAACCAGGGAAGTGACTGCTCAGTGATAGAAGGAGCAATCCGCCGCCAACTAGGAGCATGGGAGCGACAAAACTAAAAATGATTGTAAGTAGTAAAGAGCGGAGAAAGTTTGTGAAAATAGTCATTTAGGACAAACTCCGTGAGTAGAGATGACAATAGCCCGATAGCGGTTTCTCATTTTCTAGAATACGAGCGATCGCTTCCGAACAGACAATCTGTCAAAAATCTTAAGTTTTCATTAAAAGAAACGGCTATCAGTTACAGCAGATGGGGGAGTTATCAAAAATGACTTCAATCTCCCAAACCCTTGCAAAATCAATGTTAGAGCCAAGGCTAGCAGCTATTTATTGGTTTGCAGCACCTTTAATAGCAGCTTCACTTTCTGAGAAGGTCTTTAATCTAAGTTAATGTTTAGTCTTCTTAAGGGAGTGGAGAGTAGGCTTGCCGTGAGCGTAGCCGAATGGGAGTAGGGGAAGAAGAAGCAGAGGGGAGAGGTAATTTCTCATTCTCCCCATTCCCCATTCCCATGACTTCCGCTATTCTTAAAGCAGTTACCGAGTTAGCTACAGAACATTGAACCAGACTACATCCGAATCCAGTTTAGGAAAATGGAGTCAGCGGCTACTGTCAGCGATTTTTCTGGGTGGGCAAGTACTAGTTCACCTATTAAAGGGCAAAATCCATCGGCGCAACACCTTACAACAAATGGCAGCAGTTGGGCCAGATTCCCTATTTATTGCCCTCGTGACGGCTATTTTCGTTGGCGCGGTGTTTACCATTCAGGTGGCGCGAGAATTTATCAACTTTGGGGCAGGAAACGTTATCGGCGGAGTGCTTTCTATAGCCTTGACACGAGAACTCGCTCCCGTGTTAACAGCAGTGGTTTTAGCCGGACGAGTCGGTTCTGCCTTTGCAGCAGAAATCGGTACCATGCGAGTCTCAGAACAAATTGATGCCATGTTGATGTTAAGAACAGATCCAATCGATTACCTAGTTATCCCCCGCGTCCTTGCTTGCTGTTTAATGCTACCAATTTTAACTCTCCTGTCTTTGATAACAGGGATGTTTGGGGGATTAATAATTGCGACAAATATCTACAACCTCTCTGATACGGTATTTCTAGACTCAGCCCGTAACTTTCTTGGTATCTGGGATATTTTTAGCGCCATGATTAAGGCGTGTTGCTTTGGCATTTTAATCGCCGTAATTGGTTGCAGTTGGGGGTTAACGACAACAGGAGGAGCCAAAGGTGTAGGACAATCAACCACAACTGCTGTTGTGACTGCCTTGCTAGTTATATTTGTGAGCAACTTTTTTCTTTCTTGGTTAATGTTTCAGGGGACTGGCAGTGCATTTACACAAAGTCCATAAAAATTAAGAGTTAGAAGTGAGGAGTTTTAAATCATAACTCATAACTCTTAACTCCTAACTCCTGTACAGACGCGATTAATCGCGTCTCTAACTCCTAACTCCTGACTCCTAAAATAGGAGATATCCCTACTAATAAAGCAGGATTTAAGATTGTGACCAGTTCATTTGCTCCTAACTCCACATCAACTGTGGAACTCAAGCCTAGTTACAATATACCTATAGTGTTGGTGATTGCCGCTATTCCACTACTGTTGGTACAACCGTGGGTAGGCTCCGTTTTCACACTGTTTGGTTTGTTTCTCATGTTTCAGGCGTTAACGCTGCGTTTGCAATTTACCGCCACCGACTTAGATATTTACAGAGGCGAAAAATTGATTCGGCGCTTTCCCTACCAGGAATGGCAAAACTGGCGGATATTCTGGAATGGAATCCCCATCCTGTTTTACTTTAAAGAAATTAAAAGTATTCACTTTTTGCCGATTTTATTTGACCCCAACACCTTGAAAACTTGCTTGGAACAACGTTGTCCACGTATTTAGTGTTGAGTGCTATCTGTGCTGAGTTGTTTTGCTTTAAACTCATAACTCAGCACTCAGGACTTTTATGGCAGGTCAATTGTAATATTTCTGAAAGCTATTTATTCGCGTCATCGGAATTACACTATTGTTTATGAACTCAGAGGCATCTCAAACCCCAGAACCAATTGATGAGCGGTTGGCAGAAAAAGCAGAACAGAACAATGCATTTTTTCATCCAGTAAATCCATCTGTTGAGTCAGTGGTAAAAACAGAAGCCATTAGCTCATCAGAAGGCTACTCAACTTCTGAGCCACTCATCTCCAATGCAGAAGTGGTAGATTCTCCAGTAGAGCTAACAGAAAATTCAAATGGCGAGTTTGTAGGGCAGTTAGAAGCCGAAAATATCACACTGGGGTCAGAAATAGGATCAGAAAATAATTCATTATATGCAGAAGCAGAGCAGCGAGTGGCAGAGTTGCAGAGTGCTGAGGCAGTTCTCAAGTCAGAAATAGCCAAGCTGCAAGCTTCTTATAAAAACCTTCAGTCCCAAGTGAGTGAAACTCAAACCTCGCTGGGACGACTTGTGCAAGAGTCGCTGGTGCAGTTAGAACAACGTAAACAAACCCTGCAAATTTCTGTAGAACAGCTAGAACGCCGTCAAGAACGTATCCGCAACGAGATGCGAACCACTTTTGCGGGTACATCCCAAGACTTGGCAATTCGAGTGCAGGGTTTTAAAGACTATCTCACAGGTAGCTTACAGGATTTGGCCTCTGCTGCTGAACAGTTACAACTGACGCCAAGTGTGGTGGAACGAGAAAAACCATCTATAAAAGAGGCTAAACCAGTTGAATCCCAACCTGGAATACCCCAATTTGCCCAACAGCAGTTTCAAGATACTACAAAGCAAATTCGCCGCCTAATTGATCAATACCGCAATAAACCAGATTACTATGGGCCAGCGTGGCAACTACGCCGCACCTTTGAACCAATCCATGCAGAACGAGTCTCTAACTGGTTTTTTACCCAAGGGGGACGGGGTGGTTTGCGGACAATGGGTAGCCGCTTACAGAATATTCTGATTGCCTCAGCCACAATTTCGATATTACATAAGCTATATGGCGATCGCGTCCGTACTTTAGTCTTAGCTAATACACCGGAGCGGTTAGGTGAATGGCGGCGCGGCTTGCAAGACTGTCTGGGAATCGGTCGCCCAGATTTCGGCCCAGACCGAGGTGTGGTATTATTTGAGGCATCTGATGCTGTGGCTCAGAAAGCCGACCGATTGACGAAAGCCAATCAACTGCCCTTAATTATCATTGACGATTCAGAAGAGCAAATCAGTTTGTCACTGCTGCAATTTCCCCTCTGGTTAGCCTTTGCCCCTGACCCCAAAGCAGTGAGAAACTATGATGATGACTTTTAAATTAGTCATTAGTCACTTGTACTGAGCGTTCGCGTAGCGTCTCTACGAGAAGCCGTTGGCGCAGCCTCTCGTAGAGAAGTATTAGTCATTGGTCATTGGTCAAGAGTAATACCTCTTGACTTTTTTGAATTTTGAATTTTGAATTTTGAATTGTATTATGGCTATTTGGTTAACTCTGTGCGCGGCAATTGTGGTCATAGCTTACCTGCTGGGTTCTTTTCCCACTGGCTACATCGCTGTGAAGCAGCTAAAAGGTATTGATATTCGAGAAGTTGGTTCAGGTTCTACTGGGGCAACTAATGTATTAAGAACCTTGGGGAAAGGGCCAGGAGCATTGGTTTTAGTACTTGATTCCTTAAAGGGAGTATTAGCGATCGCTCTAGTTTACTGGTTGTTCAATTTTAAGCCAATTCAAAATTATATCCCCCCAACGGTAGATGTACAACTGTGGCAACCCTGGATAGTAACAATATCTGGGTTAGCTGCCATCCTGGGACATAGTAAATCGATTTTTTTGGGCTTTACTGGTGGTAAATCTGTTGCTATTAGCTTGGGGATTTTGTTGGCAATGAGTTGGCAGATAGGTTTAGCAACAGCAGGTGTGTTTGCCGTGGTTGTGGCGATATCGCGGATTGTCTCTTTGAGTTCAATTGCAGGTGCGATCGCAGGTTGCATTTTCATGGTACTTTTGCATCAACCGTTACCCTATGTTCTGTTTGGGATTGCCGGGGGATTATATGTAATTTTGCGCCACCGCACTAACATTCAACGACTGCTTGCGGGAACGGAGCCAAAAATTGGACAAAATGTAGCAACAGAACCAGAACAAACTACATAATTGACCAACCGACAAATAGATATATTTTTTGCCTCCATGCTTCAGCCACGGCTAGGCTTACGAACGAACGTTTCCTTTAATCAAACGATGGAAAAGGCGGCAAGGCCACAAAAAAGCTCCACAGATATCTTACTGAGGCGATGGCGGCCACAACTCGCCAACTCGAACTAGGCCCAGTCGCAGACTCTGAAGAATGAGCTTGTGTACTTTTAGGTAGTTCTGGCACTAAATGAGATAGCTGACTGGCTGTACTAACCCCTTCAATCGCTGCTCCAATTAAATAAGCTACCAGGGCAATTACTAGCCAGTGATTCATAATATTCAATTGTTTGAACTCTGAGCGTATACTTGGCAATGAGCAATCATTTGATTTCTCGCGCCTATCTAAAAAAGCTAAAACCGAAGAATCACTTAACAAAGCTGACTCAAAAGTACACCTTACTATGAGGCGATTAAAATACTTGCTTTTGAAGAAATACCACAAATAGCTAACTTTGAAGAAATTACTAATATCAAAAAGCTGCAAGGATATGATGATATTTATCGTATTCGTATAGGAGATTATCGGATCGGGATTATATTTGACGGTGAAACATTAATATTTCAGCGTGTGCTACATTGTAAAGATATTTATCGATATTTTCCGAAGTAAGTCAAATTAGTTGTTTTGTGGAATTGTGCGATCGCACACTGGAGATTTTGCAGGCGATCCGCGATCGCCTTTTTTAACGAACTACTCCAGGCGCAGAGAACACAGAGTCAGAAGAGAGCGATCGCGTTTGTTGTGAAAGTACAATTAGACTATGGCTATTTCACTCTAATTCTAAAAACAGTGACTCCAAATCTCTATATCCACTGATGACACGGGCAATATCAATTCCATCTTCTCTGGGATAGTATAAGATGATATATTCTTCAATGTTAAATCCCCGTAAATTGAGAGATAATTGCTCATAACTCTTCCCCATGTTGGGAAATCCAGCAACTAATTTGCATTTCTGGCGAATTGCATCAAAAAGTTTACTAGCAGCACTGGGACTATTCTGGGCAATATATTCACAAATAGTATTTAAATCTTTGACTGCTTCATCAGAAAAAGAGTAGTTACTCATTTTTGAGACTCAGCAATTTTATTGATTTTTTCTTGTAATTGAGCAAATACTATCTCACCATCTATAACCTCTCCTCTTGCAATTTGTTCCTTTCCAATCACTATTTTTCCCCGAAGTTCTTCCAAACGTTGTTCTCGTGTTTGTAGCAATTTGAATGCTTCGTTCATCACTTCTTCTGCATTAGCATATCTCCCAGCTTGAATTTGGGATTGAATAAACTGCTCATGCTCAGGTTTAAGGGAAATATTCATGACAAATAACTCTACTAAATTTAGTATATTCAAATTTTATCGCTAATTGAGTTGATGAACGAATACGGCTCAGTTTTCAACTGAAAGATTAATGCGATGCCTACGGCGGGCTTTCCTGCGGAACGCTACGCGAACGCCTACGCACAGTGGAAATTTTGCAGGCGATGCCTTCTCTACGAGAGGCTATGCGTAGCAAGATCCCGAAGGGTAGGGCGGGCTTCGCCTACGCTTTTTTAACGAACCGCAGAGGACACAAGAAGAGGTGGATACCTGCGATAAGCTACACTAACGCACATTGTAAACGCCATATTTTGATTAAGATTAATAATAGATCGACTCTATAAACTGATATGCAAATCAAAGAAATTCTCCAAGCACTTCCAAGTTTGAGCATAAGCGATCGCCTAAAGATAGCTGAATCAGCCCTGCAATTGGTTATTCAAGAAAAACACTCACTTACCAAAGATCAGCAAAAACGCCAATTAACACTAGCCGCAATGACAGCGATTGCAGATTATGCACCTAGTAGTGAATTAAATATATTCTCAGAGTTAGAGGGAGAAGACTTTTGCAATGATCCAGATGAAGACTTCTATAACTCAGGGAATTAGGAGACAACAAATGACCATACAGCTACAATTGAAACTAGAAATAGAGGCTCGTCTCATTGCTGAAGCTGCTGCACAAGGTTTATCGGTAGAAGCTTATCTTACATCTCTGATTGAAAACAGTTTAACCACCCATGAAGAAAGTTTTTTTTATCAAGTATCAAGTCAGGCAGAATGGGAAGCTATATTAACAGATTTAATAAATAGTCCTGCTTTTTCATTAGTACCAGCACTTTCAAATGAAGCAATTAGTCGAGAGAGTATTTACACCACAGAAGATGAAATGTTATGAGCTATTTGGTGGATACTAATATTTTGCTGCGTTTGGTGCAGAAGAATAACCCAATGCACTTTGATACTCAAAGAGCGATATTGATGCTCAAGAGACAAGGTGAATTATTATATATAATTCCACAAAATCTGATTGAGTTTTGGGCTGTTGCTACAAGACCGATTAATAGTAATGGTTTAGGTTTATCCACGGCTCAAGCAGTACAAGAAACTGAGAAACTGAAGAAGATATTTATACTACACCTTGGTACACCTGCAATTTTTAGTGAGTGGGAATCTCTAATTGTTAAATACCAAGTCATGGGAAAACAGGTGCATGATGCACGTTTAGTCGCGGCGATGATAACACACCAGATTACACATATACTTACATTCAACATTGATGATTTTAAACGTTTTTCTGCAATTGTAGTTGTTGATCCGCGCAGTTTTATACCGCAGTCTTAATTATATTGTCAGAGCGATCGCACCGTAGAGATTTTGCAGGCGATCGCTTTTTTTAACGAACCACAGAGGCGCAGATAAATTAGTGAGGTTAAGTAATTGTCGCTTTAGTTTACTACTCTTTACGTCCAACACGATACGCAACATCAGCAGTTATTTTTGGATTACCAATAGCTTGAAACTTTTCAAAATATATTTCTAAGTCATTTTTATCTTCATGATTAGGTAAATACATTCTCCCAGTTTTGTTGTTGATAATATTAATACTATTGTCTTTAGCCAGTTTATCAAACCAACCGTAAAAACTGGGGTTATTATTATCAACAAACAAGAATAATGATCCCGGTTTAGCTTGACTAAATAAGTTGGCAAAATATTCATTTGCTACATCTTTCAATGTATATACCTCAGACATGAAATAAATCATTGTAAAAAGGTCTGATTGAAAATACTTATTATATGCCTGCCAATCATCTGGCTTAGTTACATCTAATGGTAAATAAGAAGTTGATATGCGAAAAATAGGATCAATTTTATCATCTACATCATACCAAGACTCTGCCCATGTTTTCTCTTTATCACAAAGTTGGAATTTAACTGTAGGTGACTTTTTATTAGTCATCAGATACTTCAATATTCCTAAAAAGTCACTTCCTGGTCCTCCTCCGATACAAGCTACGTTGACTTTTGAATTGTTAAATAAATTGCCTAAATTATCATCTTGTTCGATAAGAGTACAGACTAAGTTAGCATGAGATGTTACATAGGTATAAATATAGGCAAATCTAGTAATAGGGTCACTATAAGTAATATTGTTTCCAGTTAATAAACTCGTATATTCTTTCCGCAAATATTTTATTGCTTCTTTAATATCATTATCTTTGTTTACATCATCTCCAGGTATTTGACTGTACGCTTCATCTAGAACAGACTTAATAATTTGAAAACAGTTCATAAGAATACTCAAGGTTATGAAGTGATCAAGACTACTATATAATGCTTTTTTGGAAAATCTAATACTCAGTAATAATTTTAAGATTGTTTTAATTTTTATAGCAATCCTAATTTAATTTCAGAACTATAGTATTTTTGTACTATAATTTGAATAGTAGGTTATGTGGTTGAAAAATTTGATTTTTCTAACTTTCATCAAAATGTGTCTTGTCCATTACTCATTTAGAATTGCTATTTAATGTGATAAACTTCATATATTAGCAATATTAGAAGTAATTTCCTTTGAGATAATTGACCATACACTGCAAGAAAAATTATAGATATTAATTGAAATTATTTCATGTTTAATCAACTATCGATCTGGGAAGAGGGAAATGATAAGAGTAGGTATCAGGGTGAAAAGTTACCTATGCAAAATGCTGAAGTAATCTATTACCAAAATTTCTTTGATGGGAACGAGAGTAACCAATTATTTGTTGAATTATATGAAACTACTTCTTGGAATCAAGAATCTACAATACTTTTTGGTAAACAAGTTAAGTTACCAAGGCTTACAGCTTGGTATGGAGATCCAGGTAAATCCTATTCTTACTCCAAAATCACAATGCAACCTTTTTTATGGACTCCTGTATTAATCAATATTAAATCTAAAATTGAATCTTTATCTAAAATTAAATTCAATAGTGTGTTACTTAATCTATATCGTGATGGTAAAGACAGCGTAGCTTGGCATAGTGATGATGAACCAGAACTTGGAGAAAACCCTGTAATTGCTTCTGTGAGTTTCGGAGCTAATCGTCGTTTTATGTTTAGACATAAAATACAAAAAGAATTAAACTACGAAATTCAACTTACTCATGGAAGTTTACTAATCATGAAGGGAACTACACAGCACTTTTGGCAACATCAGATACCTAAAAAAAATAAACTTACACAATCAAGAATAAATCTTACTTTCAGACAAATTAAATAACCGTTTTTTAGATAAAAATAGGATAAATTAATCGGGATAAAATACACAAAAAAACTTGCCTCAGAAGCATCAAACCCCCAAGGCAAGCCAACTCTCTACATTCTTTCTTTACTCCGCGCTCTCTGCGCCTCTGCGGTTCGTTAAAGTTGCTTCACTTCCGAAACTAACTTCGACACCATATCTTTAGCACCACCAAAAAGCATCGTCGTCTTATCCTTGTAGAACAACTCATTATCTACACCGGCAAAACCCGTACTCATCCCGCGCTTAATTACAATCGTCTGCTTCGCACGATCTACTTCCAAAATCGGCATACCATAAATCGGGCTATTGACATCACTCCGCGCCGCCGGATTTACCACATCATTTGCCCCAATTACTAAAGCCACATCTGCTTGCTCAAACTGGGGATTAATATCATCCATGTCGTACAACTGCGTATAAGGCACATTTGCCTCCGCCAGCAACACATTCATGTGCCCCGGCATTCTCCCAGCAACGGGGTGAATCGCATACTTGACATCAACGCCCATCCGTTCTAGCTGATCTGACAATTCCCGGACGCTATGTTGCGCTTGGGCAACTGCCATACCATAACCAGGTACAATTACCACAGAACGGGCATAACCCAACATCATCGCCCCTTCTTCGGCATCGATGCTGCGGACGCTTTGCTCAGTTGCACCACCACTAGCAGCAGCACCACCAGAAGTAGAACCTGTACCAAAAGCGCTGAACAGCACACTAAATAAGGAGCGGTTCATCGCCTTACACATAATCTCGGTGAGGATTAATCCAGATGCTCCCACCAAAGCCCCAGCGATAATTAACATATTGTTCATCACCACGAACCCAGCCGCCGCCGCCGCCACACCTGACAACGAGTTCAACAGCGAGATTACCACTGGCATATCGCCGCCACCAATGGGGATGACGAACATCACGCCCAGCACCAATGAAACGCCAACCACTCCCAAGAATATGGGTAAGCTATCTGGCGTGATGATTAAGTAGGCACTACCCACTAGATAAGCACCCAGAAGCAAGAGGTTAAATGGTTGCTGGAAAGGAAATGTAATCGGGGAACCACTGATTAAACCTTGCAATTTGGCAAAGGCTAGAAAACTACCTGTGAAGGTAATACCACCGATTAACACGTCCAATAGTATGGAAATGTTGACATCTAGGGGTATCGACTGAGAACTATCTAATAACCGCCAGAATTCGGCAACGGCTACTAAAGCCGAAGCCGCACCGCCCAAACCGTTGAGTAAACCCACCATTTGGGGCATTTCCGTCATTTGGACTTTGTAGGCAACGATCGCACCAATCGCCGATCCTATAGCCAAGCCCAACAATATCATCTCGTAGTTCAACACATGTTGATCCAGTATTGTCGCGGCGATCGCTAGCAGCATCCCCACAGCCGCGACGAGATTACCGTTCCTCGCTGTAGCAGGCGATCCCAGCTTTTTCAACCCCAGAATAAATAACGATGCAGCGACTAAGTACGTCAGCTGAATGCCAGTTGGTAAAAAGTCGCTCACGCCTTAATCTCCTTCTTCTTGAACATTTGCAACATTCTGTCTGTGACTAAAAAACCACCCACAACGTTGACTGTTGCCAATACCACAGCAATCAAACCGAGAATTACTGATACATTCGTCTCTCTCGCACCAGCAGCAACTATTGCTCCAAGTACCGCAATCCCAGAAATCGCGTTTGAGCCTGACATCAAGGGCGTGTGTAAAGTCGGTGGTATTTTGTTGATGACTTCAAAGCCGATAAAAGATGCCAAAACAAATACAAACAAAGCAGCAAGTAATGCCTCTGTCATGAAATCAAAACTCCTTAATGTAAATGGGCATTGGGCATTGAGCATTGAGCATGGGGCATTGGGCATTAAGAACGAGTCTTTGAAGTGGATGAACGAGTCTTTGATATGGACGAACGGAGTTCCGAAGTGGATGAACGAGTCTTTGATATGGATGAACGGAGTTCCGAGGTGGATGAACGAGTCTTTGATTTTCCTTGTCCCCCTTGTCCTCCTTGTCCCCCTCGTCTCCCTCATCCCCCTCATCTCCCAATTCCCTAACTAACCGCCGGTTCTTGAGTATTCAATGCTTCTAGCGCATCCCGCACTCGTTGATTGCGAATTTCACCTGCGTGGGTAACGCAAGCTGCATCAACGATGTCGTCGCCAAAGTCTACTTGCAAAGCTTTGTCTTTAATTAACAGTTGAATCAACGATGTTATGTTCTTGGCATACAATTGGCTGGCATGAATTGGTATCGATGATGGGAGATTTATGGGGCCGATAATTGTTACACCGTTCCAGACAATATCTTTACCGGGCTCGGTGCAGGCGCAGTTACCACCCTGTTCGGCAGCCAAATCTACAATTACTGAACCGGGTTTCATCTGTGCCACCATTTCTTCTGTAACGAGCCGTGGTGCTTGTCTCCCAGGCACTTGGGCGGTGGTAATTACCACATCAGAATTTTTGACGTGTTCGGCGACAACTTCTTGGGTACGTTGTTTGCTAGCCTCAGAAATTTCCTTGGCGTAACCACCTGCGGCGACAGTTTCTTCGTCTAATTTGACTTCAACGAATTTTGCCCCTAAACTTTGCACTTCTTCTTTGACGGCGGGACGAATATCAAAGGCTTCTACCACTGCTCCCAAACGTCTAGCGGTGGCGATCGCTTGCAATCCGGCTACACCAGCGCCCATAATAAATACTTTCGCTGGTGCGATCGTGCCTGCGGCTGTGGTTAACATCGGGAAATATTTTGGTAATGCAGCTGCGGCAATTAACACCGCTTTGTAACCTGCTAATGAAGCTTGCGAGGACAAAGCATCCATACTTTGCGCCCTGGTAGTACGGGGAATCATCTCCATACTCAAAGCTGTGATTTGACGATTTGCTAGTTGCTCTGCTATTTCGGGATTTCCCAAAGGATTCAGGAAGCTGACTAATACAGCCCCTTCGCGGAGTAATTCAATTTCGGAGCGTCCATCTTCTCGTTCTTGCGGTGGGCTGACTTTTAGCAGAATATCAGCTTCACCCCATAATTTCGCAGTATCGCTAATTATTGTGGCTCCTGCTGCTTCATAGTCAGAATCACTAAAAAAAGCTCCCTCTCCTGCACCTGTTTCTACCCAAACTTCCAAACCTTGTTTTACCAATCGGCCAACGGCATCCGGAATTAATGCCACACGACGTTCACAAACTTCAATTTCTTTAGCAACTGCTATTCTCATAAAATCTCCTGAAGATAAATACCTAATCTCTGCTAAGTAAGCGATTGTCCATATAAGGGGTGTGCCGCACTCATAGTACTTAGGCAGGAACATCAGCCATGACTTTTATTTGTAGATTGAACCTGGAATCTTTCCTCTCTCACTCTTAGTTCTCCAGGCAAAGCCTCACTTTGCCGCTAGCAGAGGTCATATTTTCAGATAGTTGCAAACAGGGTTACGTATTGCACATCCTAAATTGATTCCCAAATTTTGCATTTTTATCTTCAGCTGATTTTTGGGATTGAAAAATTTTGGTATTCCTTTCTTATAGAGTAATATTGACCCAATTTTCAAAGCTTGATAATTTCCCAATCAAATTTTAAGGATTACGATTTTGATTCAAACTTCTTTTAATCAATTTAGCCCAAGTTAACTGGCGATCGCTGATAGCGCGGCTCAATTTTTATAACAAAATTCTCAAATTTAGATACACTTGTACATATTTTGAAATACAATCTAATCCTAACTGTGTTTCTATCTAGTTCAAATTTGACTAACTTAGTAATCTAAATCATGACTCTACAAGGATAATGAACTAAGTATTATATGTTTAATTTGCTGCTAAGTAATTTTACTGTCGCCCAAAGCTCAGGGAAGATGGCACTTTTTATTGTTATGAAACGTCCATTGTTAGGAAGTGAGTAGTAAAGTTTAGTAAAGAATACTAACACACAGTTATTTTTAGATAACAGATTTACATTTTGGTAGAGGAAGCCCAATTATGCGACGTTTACTTTCTGCTTTAGCCGTGACTAGTTTTTTGGTTACTGGATTACCAGCCTTGACTTTGGCGCAAAGCTTACCTGGATTGACGCTGTTTAGCGGTATCAAAAGCGAAAATCAGCTGCCCTTTAGGTTAGATTTTGGTGGACAAGCTAATTCTCCTGATCGATACATATTAAGGATTCCAGCCAAAAGAATGAAATTGGCTGTTGGTCAATTTGCCATTACCTACCCTGATTATTACAAAGGAACTTTTGACCAGAAAGAAATCGAAGTTCGAGTCAAAGGCAAAGCAGTTCCGCTTTCTGAGGTGAAGTGGGACAAAGAAGGTAAGCTGATTAATATTTATCCCCAAGAGCCGGTGCCAGCAGGTAGCGCAGTTGAGTTAGTCTTATCTAACGTCCAAAACCCAGCCTTCGGCGGAGTTTACTATTTTAACTGTCAAGTACTCTCTCCTGGCGATGTGCCACTACTGCGTTACGCGGGAACATGGATTATCAGCATCAATTAGGAGTGGGGAGTAAGAATTTTAGATTTTAGACTTTGCTGCGGAACGCTACGCGTAGCTTGCTTCTTTGAAGGAGTACGGCGTGAGCGCTACTTCTCTTCTTAGGCTGCGCCAACGACAACGCTCAGTACAAGTCAGTCGAACGCTTTTGGATTAAAGAATTGAAATTTAATCCAAAAGACGGTCGATAGCATTCGCGTAGCGTCTTGTAGAGAAACGTTAGCGAGTCTGCAAACGTCTGACTCGCTCTCCGTGTCCCTATTGTCAATCCAAAATTGAATTGTCCAATTCCCAATTTCCTAATAATAGTGATAAAATATGAGATTGTGAGTTTTTATAAAAATCACCTAAGCGGAGAACTCTATGAAAAGAACACTGGGCGGCACTAGCCGTAAGAGAAAAAGAACCTCTGGTTTTCGCGCCAGAATGCGGACACCAGACGGCAGAAACGTAATTAGCGCTAGGAGAAGAAAGGGACGTCACCGTCTGAGCGTTTAGGGTATATCAAGCTAAAAGAGCATCTGTGGCTTTGCCCAAAGCAAATCGGCTAAAATCCCGCAAGGATTTCCAGGCAGTTTTCCGGGAAGGAATTCGGCGTCATGGCTCTTATTTAACATTGAGAGCCTTAAAGCCATTATGTTCAACAAAACCTTCTTTGGATATAGCCACTCAGACTACACCAGCAACTAACTCAGCACATCTTGCCAGCACGCGGATTGGCATTTCCATAAGTACAAAAGTCAGCAAAAGGGCAGTGGTTCGCAACCGAATCAAACGGCAAATTGCTGCTGCTTTACACAACTTGCTGCCTAAATTATCACCAGGATGGCGGCTAGTGGTAATTGTCAAACCCACAGCAGGAGAATCTAAGTGCGTAAGCCCAGAATTTCTGCAAGAATTAGAGCAGTTGTTGGCACAAGCTGAGGTGTTCGATGGGAATTCGTGAAGATGTTTATTATGAAGGTGGGCCCCATCTTGGGGATTTAATTATCAACCTACTGATTGGGCTAACGATTGTCGGGATACCCTTAACAGTTGGGGCAATTGTCAGAGCATTGTGGCTGCGTTTCCGCATCACCGATCGCCGAATTACTGTGATCGGAGGTTGGCAGGGGCGCGATCGCACTGACATAATTTACTCAGAAATTGTCAAAGTCGTCACAGTTCCCCGTGGCATTGGCTTTTGGGGAGATATGGTGTTAACCCTAAGAAACGGCAGTCGTCTCGAATTGCGTGCAATTCCCAAGTTTCGGGAAGTCTATGACTACATCAATGAAAGAATTGCAGCGAAAAATCCCGAATATACTGTCGCTGCCAACAAGTGATGGGAGCAAGGGGGGATGAGGGAGATGAGGGAGATGAGGGAGATGAGGGAGATGAGGGAGATGAGGGAGATGAGGGGGACAAGAGGGACAAAGGGAATGCCCAATGCCCAATGCCCAATACCCAATACTTCTCTACCAGAGGCTGCGCCAACGACTTCTCTACGAGACGCTACGCGAACGCTCAGTACAAGTGCCCAATGCCCAATGCCCCATTTAAATGTGCGGCTATCCGTAGCGAAAGATAGTCGCCGACAAATTATGATTTAGATAAATTAGATTCAGTTTACAGTAGCTCAGGTTGAATTCAGAATAATGGATTTTGGTATCGGCTTTCTCTCGAACAACGTGATGCTGCCAATCATAGATTTTTTCTATGGTATTGTGCCTAGCTACGGATTAGCGATCGTTGCTTTGACACTGATAGTCCGCTTTGCGCTCTATCCCCTGAGTGCTGGCTCAATTCGCAATATGCGGAAAATGCGAATTGTACAACCTCTAATGCAAAAGCGGATGGCAGCAATCAAAGAGCGCTATAAGGATGATCCGCAAAAGCAGCAGGAGGAAATGGTCAATGTTCAAAAAGAATTTGGCAATCCTTTAGCAGGTTGTTTTCCATTAGTAGTGCAAATGCCAGTCTTGTTAGCGCTATTTGCCACTTTGCGGGGTTCGCCTTTTGCAAGTGCGAACTACAGCGTTAACCTGCAAATCTTTCCCGCAGAACAAATCGAACAAATTCAACCGCAAGCTTTTGCCACTGCTGCTCAAAATATTTACGTTGCGGATGGGGAACACGTTAAAGTCGCTGCAATCCTTCCCAGTGGTAATAAATTAGCGGTGGGAGAACAAACAAAGATACAATATCAGACTATTGAGGGCAAACCATTTCAGGTGCTCTTAGCAGAACACCCAGAAAATAAGCTGATTCCTGATTGGAAAGTCACCAAAGGGGAAGATAGGATAAAAATCGATGATCAAGGCAATGTAGAAGCCTTGCAACCGGGAGAAGTGAGCATTCAAGGAACAATTCCTGGACTAGCTGCAGAAAAAGGCTTTCTATTTATTGATGCCTTAGGTAGGGTTGGCGCAACCGATCCAGATGGCACAATTCACTGGGATATTGTCGCCATGATCGTCTTCTTTGGAATCAGCCTTTATGTTAGCCAGTTGCTTTCTGGGCAAAATTCCAGTGGTGGCAATCCGCAGCAGGATACAGTTAACAAAATCACCCCAGTCATCTTTTCTGGAATGTTTTTGTTCTTCCCCTTACCAGCTGGGGTGCTAATGTATATGGTGATTGGTAATATTTTCCAAACTGCACAAACTTATCTTCTCTCCCGCGAACCTCTATCAGAAGAACTGCAAAAAATTGTAGAAATTCAGGAGAAAGAATCAGCAGTCACAGACCAAAAGGCATTGCCCTTTGAACCAAAAAGTGGTAAGAAAAAGGCGGCAGGGGGATCATGAGCAACATTCCGATGCAGCGAGGTCAGCAATGGTTAAAAACACTGCTGGAACTCACCGGGATACCTGCTGAGATTCAAGGTCATTTAGAAACTGCCCAATCTCAAGACGGGGATGCCCCAGAACCAGATAACTACTGGTTGACAATTGACCAAACCAACTTTACGTCAGAACAAATCCAGATATTAATTGGTGCTGATGGTTCTGTGCTAGATGCGATTCAGTATCTAGCGAATTCAGTTTTAAACCTGAGCCAACCGCCGGAGGAACAAGCCTCTTACACCATTGAGTTGAATGGCTATCGGGTCAAAAGAGAAGCCGAAATTCGCGCATTAGCAGAAGCAGCAGCCGATGAAGTGCGATTTTCTGGTAGAGAAGTGGAAATAAAATCCCTCAGTTCTGCTGAACGGCGTCAAGTCCATACCTTCTTGAAGGAATTTGGAGATTTGGAAACCTTTAGTCGCGGTAAAGAGCCGCATCGTCATCTGGTTGTGCGTCCAGCTTCGTTGGAAGAAGTTAGGAGTTAAGAGTCGTTCAATTTTGGATTTTGGACTTTCCTGCGGAACGCTACGCGAACGGCTACGCTCAGTCGAACGATTTTGGATTTTGGATTTGAGATTTTTCCTTCAATTCAAAATCTCAAATTGGCAGAGTTTGGAGTTAATTAAAAACTCATAACGATATAGTTTCAAAATTTCTCTTGTTCTTAAGAGAGAAAGTAAAAATGTAATATCAGTAGAATTGCTGGTAATCAAGATAAATTTTAGTGAGGATGTCTCACAAATCCTATGGACGCAATTTATATTCCGCAGCTAACTCAAGCCCCGGAGCGGACAGAGGAAATTCAGGTTGAGGAATTTCTGCCTGGACTGGAAACGTTGACACCAGTTCGCGGTCATGTGCGCGTGCAGCATCATGGCAATTACTTGGAAGTGTCTAGTCAGGCAGAAACAATTATTACCTGTACTTGTAACCGATGTTTGCAGCAATACAATCGACGTTTAGGGCTTGATACGAAGGAAATCATTTGGTTAGACGAAACTGCAAATCAGCTAAATGACTTGCCCTTAGAAAGGGAAGTGGTTCTGGAAGAATTGCTTGAAACTCTACCGCCGGATGGTTATTTTTATCCTAACGAATGGCTGTATGAGCAGATGTCCTTAGCAGTTCCCCAGCGTCAGCTGTGCGATCGCAATTGTCCAGGTATTCCTGTAAGTAGTACTGTTGATAGTTCTGATAATTCTGAGACTCCAGTTGATAACCGTTGGGCTTCTCTGGAAGCACTGAAAAAGCAACTTCCAGGATAGTAAGACGCGTTACAGTGCATCACTTTTTCACTTTTAGTCTTACAACTTATGCAGTAGTTTACTAGGCTAATCTATGACATTTCCATAGAAACCCGGCTTCTCTAAGAGACCGGGTTTTTTCCGTTTTACTTGGCAAAATAAGTTAAATTGCCAATAATAGAATTAACTTAGTCAATAAATAATACAAAATGTTTATCAAGAAGCTACAAGTATTTAACTATAAGTCATATCTCGACTCTGGCCTAATGGAATTTTCACCAGGTGTTAATATTATTGTTGGGCGAAATAATGCAGGAAAAACATCTTTACTTGAGGTACTAAAGCTAGATTTTGAAAATCATCCTCACAGAAGTTTAAAGACTTTACCAAATAAGCTTTCGAGTATACAAGAAGAATCGAAAATACAAATTACTTTGCATATTGAAAAGGAAGAATTGCGAAATTTGATAAAAAATTTATCTATTATTGGAATTCCTAGAGCAGCAACTGAAAAGTATTATTTTTTTGCTGATAAATATGAATATGAGCCAAATGATTATCATGACCAATATATGAGCGCTATCGACGAATCTATGAGATACGCTGTTAGACAATTTAAATATTTTTTAGAAAATCCTGATTTTATACAGACAAGTTTATCTTTGCAGCCTAATATAAAAATGGAGAATAAAAGTTTAATAAAATTACTTAATTTTGAAACATATAAACAAGCTTTTAAGAAAGTATTTTATAAAATTAAATATGATGATAGTGACAATATAGTTCTTGAAGAGATTACTTATTCGGATGATGACGGTATTGTAGAAGAACCTTTTGTTAATTATAGTGGAAAAATTCAAGAAAGCATAGGTTATAAATTATTTGATAAATTTCAAAATCGCATTTATAGATTTCAGGCTGAACGTCTAAATATTGGGATTTGCAAATGTGAGAGCAAAGCTGATATAAACCTAAAATCAAACGCTTATAATCTTGCCGAGGTACTCTTTATATTGCAGGGTAAAATTCCAGGAATGTTTGCTCAGTTCAATAAATTAGTTTCAGATATTTTGCCGGAAATAAAATGGATATCTGTTGTAATGAGAGATGATACAAATGTTGAAATCCTGGTTTGGAATACAGATAATCTTCACAGAAATGATTTATCACTTCCTCTTTCATCCTGTGGAAGTGGAGTTAGTCAAGTACTAGCTATTTTGTATATTCTAGTTTCTTCTGAAGAACATAGAACGTTAATTATTGATGAACCACAATCTTTTTTACATCCAGGTGCAGCTAAAAAACTTATAGAAACTATTAAACAATTTCCGCAGCACCAATATTTTATTGCTACTCATTCGCCAGAAATTATCGCATCTGCGAATCCATCTACTATTGTCAAGCTTCAATATCAAGATTGTGAAACAACTGCATTAGTAATAAATCCAAAAGAGATAAAGTCACAAAACGAAATTTTAGCTGAACTTGGAGTTAGGTTATCCGACGTTTTCGGTGCTGATAGTATTCTCTGGGTGGAAGGACAAACTGAGGAGATATGTTTTCCACTGATATTGGAGAAAGTTGCAATAACAACATTAATGGGTATTAAAATTTTATCTGTCAATAGCACTGATGCTCTTTTGGATGGAAAACGGTCTGACCTGGTTTTTGATATTTATAAAAAACTCACAACGGGAGCAACTCTGTTTCCGCCAGCCATTGGATTTATATTCGATAGAGAAAGTAAGACAGAAACAAAGATTAAAGAACTAGAGAAGAGAGGTGTGACTTTCTTACGCCTACCCATGTATGAAAATTATCTACTTGATCCTGAAGCTATATCACTGACAATTAATCAAGAAGTTACATGGTTAGAAATACATATTAGCATTACTCAGGTTCAGGAATATCTTGACAAAATAAAACAGGAAAAATCCTATCTGCTTCAAAGTGTAAAAAGAGAAGAAGTGTCAGAGAATAATTGGTTATCTAAGATTCACGGTGCAAATATACTTTCAAGTTTATTTCAAGACTTATGTGAGAATAAATTGGAATTTAGAAAGACTAAACACTCTAAAAAGCTTACAGAATGGCTAGTTGAAAATAAACCTGATTTCTTGTCTGAACTGGCTGAAGAATTAAGAAATTTTTTACATAAAAATCAGTAGTTATTTTTATACTGATTATCTAATCCCAATCACCACAACCGAGCGATCGCTCACCTTTAAAAACTATCTCACATATAGCGATCGCACTGGCAACCCCTATGAACTCGTAGATGTTGGTTTTTTAGTTGTTAGAGGCGATACAAAGAAAGAACAATGAGAGAATAACTAATAACCACAGCTATATATGAACTTTCGTGAAGAGTTTAAACTGCTGCTACGCGCCCGCTACCCTTTAATTTATATTCCCACCTATGAGGAGGAGCGGGTAGAAGCAGCTATCCGGGAAGAAGCAACCAACCAGGGTAATCGCCCAGTGTATACTTGGGATTTTGTCGATGGCTACCAGGGAAACCCCAATGATGCTGGGTTTGGGCGGCGTAATCCGTTGCAAGCTTTAGAATTTATCGAAAAATTACCAGCTTCGGCACCTGCGGTATTGATTCTACGAGATTATCATCGCTTTTTAGATGATGTTGCGATCGCCCGCAAACTCCGCAATCTCGCCCGACTCCTGAAGTCGCAACCAAAAAATGTTGTCCTACTGTCGCCACGCATCGCCATTCCTGACGACTTAACCGAAGTGCTGACAGTTGTCGAGTTCCCGTTACCCGCCGCCGCAGAAATTAAAACTGAGGTAGAACGCTTACTACAAAGCACTGGTAACTCCCTTTCTGGGAAAGTTTTAGATGACTTAGTGCTATCTTGTCAAGGACTTTCGATGGAACGGATTCGCCGGGTTTTGGCAAAAGCGATCGCTACCCACGGAGAATTGCAACCAGAAGACGTGGATCTGGTTTTGGAAGAAAAGCGCCAAACTATCCGCCAAACTCAAATCCTGGACTTCTACCCCGCTACTGAGCAAATTTCTGATATAGGCGGACTGGATAACCTCAAAGACTGGCTGATTCGGCGGGGAGGCTCCTTTACTGAGAAGGCGCGACAGTACGGATTACCGCACCCCCGTGGTTTAATGTTGGTGGGTATTCAGGGAACTGGTAAATCGTTAACGGCAAAAGCGATCGCTCATCACTGGCATTTACCCTTGCTACGTCTGGATGTGGGAAGGTTATTTGGTGGTTTGGTAGGTGAATCAGAATCTCGGACTCGCCAAATGATCCAAGTAGCTGAAGCCCTTGCTCCCTGTATTTTGTGGATTGATGAAATAGATAAAGCCTTTGCCGGAGTTGGTAGCAAAGGTGATGCCGGAACAGCCAGCCGTGTGTTTGGCACATTTATTAACTGGCTAGCCGAAAAAAGCTCACCCGTGTTTGTCGTCGCCACCGCCAACGACATCCAAGCCTTACCGCCGGAAATGCTCCGTAAGGGGCGATTTGATGAAATTTTCTTTGTGGGTTTGCCTACCCAAGAAGAGAGAAAAGCAATTTATGATGTTCATTTATCCCGATTGCGTCCCCATAACTTGAAAAGTTATGACATCGACAGGCTAGCTTATGAAACGCCCGATTTTTCTGGGGCAGAGATTGAGCAAACTTTAATTGAAGCGATGCATATTGGATTTAGCCAAAACCGCGACTTTGCTACCGACGACATTTTAGAAGCCGCCAGTCAGATCATCCCCTTGGCGCGAACTGCTGTAGAGCAAATTCAGCAACTCCAAGAATGGGCGGCGGCTGGGAGAGCGCGTTTAGCATCGAAACACAGTCCTTTAAGCGATCGCCTCCGGCGCACTCCGTAAACAGACTCAGTTGGCAGCTACAATAATCAGTTAGTCAATAATTACTAGTTAATAGTCAACAGTTAATCATGAATTAATATTGACTATTGACCACTGATGATCAAATTTTAACTATGTTGTCTGGCTTAACAAAATTTATCCTTGGGTTTTTATTAGCGATCGCTGTGTTAATCGGTGGCGGTGTTGCAGTTGCACTCTATTTCATGAATCGCACTGGCATACCCCCAGCCAAACCCGTTTTTTCCAATGATACCCCCTCGGTAAAAGCCCAAGCTCCAAAAGCAACCGAGACTGGAGCAGGTAAACCTACCCTTACATCTGGGACGAATACTAAATCTTCTCCCAGATCAACTTCTACTCCCACTCCCACTGAATCACCAAAAGCATTGCCATCGGGAGCTTACCGAGGGCGTGTTAGTTGGCGTGAAGGCTTGAGTTTGCGATCGCAACCAAATCAAGAAGCTGAAAAAATTGGTGGGGTTGGTTTTAATCAAAAAATTATTGTTTTGTCAGAAAGCGAGGACAAATCCTGGCAAAAGATCCGTTTGGAAGGTAGCGAACAAGAAGGTTGGGTGAAAGCAGGTAATACTGAAAAAGTTGATCAATAATAGCTTAAAAAATCAGAGCAAATAGCAGAACCACAAACGGGAAGACTAGACCAAAAATCAGATGTGTCTATTGAATAACTTCATCTGGAGCTACTTGAGATTTATTTCCCACCAAACCGGAAGTATGTATCAATACATCAATTGGAAGGTCAATTTGAAAATTAGTTCCTTGTTCCTTGACCGAAATACAGTTGAGCTTACCACCATGTGTTTTAACGACAATCTGATAGCTAATTGATAACCCCAATCCAGTTCCTTGTCCAACTGGTTTAGTTGTGAAAAATGGATCATATATTTTATTTTGCACATCTTCACTAATGCCAGAACCATTATCAAAAATCTGAATGTTGATCCAACCGACTTGATGAACAGTTGTTGTAATCCGAATTAAAGGTGTAAAACTGGACTGCAATGTGATGTTAGTCAGCTTTTCTTGTAACACATCAATGGCATTTGTCAGGATGTTGAAAAATACTTGATTCAACTGTCCTGGATAACAATTGATTAGGGGTAAATTACCATATTCTTTAATTACAACAATTTCTGGTCGATTGTTTGGCGCATAACTAAGACGGTTCTGAAGAATCAGTAGTGCCGAATTCAGCCCTTCGTGGATGTCCACAGCCTTCAATTGTGCCTCGTCTAAACGAGAAAAGTTACGCAGGGATTCCACAATATATTTAATTCGTATGGCTCCAGCTTGCATTGAGTTGAGTAGTTTAGGTAAATCTTCTCGCAAAAATGGTAGATCAATAGACTCTAGTTGAGCTTGAACCGCAAGTACTGGAGTTGGATAATGTTGCTCATAGGTATTGATTAATTCTAAAAGTTGTCGCAGATAAATTTCCATATGAAACAGGTTTCCATAAATGAAGTTAGCAGGATTGTTAATCTCATGAGCAACTCCCGCTACCATTTGTCCTAAAGACGACATTTTTTCTGTTTGAATAAATTGCATTTGAGCTTTCTGAAGTGCCAATATCGCTATCTCTAATTCTTTAGACCGAGATTCAGCTAAAGCAGCTAGCGCTTCTTGGTTTTGTAAGGCTTGTTTGAGACATTCTTCCTTTTCTTTAAGATCAGCTGTTTTGACTAGTTGAACACTCAATTGTTCGTTGAAAAAAGATGTGAGCAGCGTCCATCCTAGAAGGAGTAATGTAAATAAGCCAATAATTGCAGCTATCCAATAGGTTGTAGCGGTATCAACTGCCGAAAACTCCACTGATTCGATGACTGAAAAATGGGTAGCCATCATCCCCATGTAGTGCATTGAGGGAATGGCTGCACCCATGAGAATTGCAGCGCAAATTCTCAAAAAGCTTCCTGTTAGTGTACTATTAGCTCTGAGGTTAAACCCCACCCAGAGGGCAACCAGTGAGATGAGAATGGCGATCGCAATAGACAGTGCAACCACACTCAAGTCATAGGAGATTTTGGCTGGTAAACGAATAGCAGCCATACCCATGTAGTGCATTGCACTAATCCCTATGCCCATGATCAGGCTACCACTTAACAACCGCAAAATCCCAAATTCTGGCTGGCTAACTAGGTACAGGGCTAATCCAGAGGCGAAAATTGCAGGTAGTACCGAAATCAAAACTGTTAACCAGTCATAGTCAATTGGAATCGGCAGACTGAACGCCAGCATCGCAATAAAATGCATTGCCCAAATGCCGATTCCCATAGCGATCGCTCCCCCTAGCAGCCACCGCCACCGTGACTGCGATTTAGCGTCTGTGACTCTTCTTGCTAGATCGAGTGTGGTGTAAGCCGTAAGCATGGCGATCGCAATGGAAAATAAGACTAAGTGAATATCGTAGATACCGTGGAGCATGAGCTTGAATATTATCCGCGATTCAATGGAAGACTAAACCTACTATTTATCTGCGTTGCTCATGCTATGAAACCCAGATGGGTGTAGCAAAAATTTTTTCAGGCAAATAGAAAACAAGCTTCCAAAGCTTTACATTGCTTATTATTCCCCCGACAAAAGCTTGTATTTCATATCAGCTTGGAAAATTTCTTGTAAAGAATCATACAAAAATAAATATAATACAGAGCAAATGGTATAGTCTCCTATAGCCATAACTTGAAAAAAGCAAGTGAAAACAGGGGTAGATAGCTATTTAACTAAGCTCGCCTCAGTCTCCGAGGCATCCGAAAGTGTCAGGGTTGTTCCTAGCCTAGCTAATTTAAAATTTTTGAATAGGAAAAAGTTATCTAGCCGTGCGGCCATACGTCTTTTGTGTGTGGCACTGACTATGGGGCTTTTAAGTATAACTGGGAAGGCTTTAGGACTTCAGAAAATAGGAAGTAGTGGGGCTGAAGTTGCCAGTAGCCAGAGATGTTTAAAAAAGTTAGGCTACTTTAACGGCCCGGTGAGTGGTAAGTTTGCTAGCTTGACTCAAAATGCTGTGAGCAAATTCCAGCAAGCCAATAGAATATCTGCTGATGGAGTTGTGGGTATAAGTACTCAACGAGCCTTGCAACGAGCCTGTCAAGGTAGAACTTCGAGTACAAATACCAGGGGCGCATCGGTTAGGCGCAGCCCCACCCAGGCATCGACTCCAGGCAGAACAAGTCTGTCTACTCAACAAGTGAAAGAACTACAAGTGCGTTTGCGGCAGCTAGGTTATTTTAAGAC
The DNA here is from genome assembly GCF_017115085.1 of Nostoc sp. NMS7. Taxonomy (GTDB): domain Bacteria; phylum Cyanobacteriota; class Cyanobacteriia; order Cyanobacteriales; family Nostocaceae; genus Nostoc. Next base: position 51,239 of record NZ_JABXKJ010000246.1, read on the forward strand.
TAATCTGACTGGGAAAATTGGCCCAAAGACTAGAGAAGCTGTAATTGCATTCCAGCGAAATTATCGCTTACCTGTTGATGGCATCGCCAATGCTCAAGTTTTGCAGTCAGTGCGTAGTGCCTCCACGGTTGGATATACTACTCAACAACCAGGCAGAAATTATCTGACTGTAGGCGATCGCGGAGAAAATGTCAGATTAGTTCAAGAGCGTTTATCGCAGTTCGGCTTCTCTAATACCAATCCTGATGGCTTTTTCAACGATTATACCAGACAATCTGTGATTGCATTCCAGCAATCTTCTCGACTTAATTCTACTGGAAATGTAGATTGGCAAACTTGGCAAGCTTTAGGGTTGAATAGCACGACGGTAAGCAATTATACTGAGGCTAATGATTATGTATTATCTCAGACTCGCCGCGATGTATTACCTCCTACTAATGACTATGTAGTACCTGTTACCAATGGCAACACATTAGTTGCTAATAATCCCTACAGAGTAATAGTACCAATTTCCAGTAATGATACTCTGATTAAAGTGCAACAGTATCTACCCAATGCTGTCACAGAGCAATCGGGTCTAGGGGATTATGTGAATGCTGGGGCATTTAGCGATCGCACCCAAGCCGAAATGCTAACGAAAAAGCTCCGCTCATTAGGTCTTGATGCACGGGTAAAATACAATTAACTAATTCGTAATTCGTAATTAAATTGACAAACTCAACTGCGAACCTTCCTGAGTTTTATTTACTTCAATCCTGGCTTGAAAAGCTTCTTTGAGGTGGGGCATGTGGGTTACAGTGAGGATGCAGGCGAAATCGGAAGCGATCGCATTAATCGCGGCAATCAAGCGATCGCATCCTTCAGCATCCTGTGTACCAAAACCTTCATCCACAATCAATAATTGCAACGCCGCCCCCGCCCGTTGTGCTAATAATTTCGCCAAAGCTAAACGGATGGCAAAGTTAATTCTAAAGGCTTCCCCACCTGAGTAAGTTTCATAAGATCGCGTTCCTCTAGAATCGGCGATTAAAATATCTAAGGTGTCTATCAGCTTGGCATTTTTCTTTGTTGATTTCGCACTGCGCCCAGCTTTTTGAGTAATAAATTGTACATGAAACTGATTCCCACTCAGCCGCGAAAGTAGTTGATTGGTCTCGGCTTCCAGTTGCGGTAACACATTCTCAATCATCAGTGCTTGGATACCATTTTTACCAAAAGCTTGCGCTAATTCCTGATAAACACGATATTCCTGCTTGCAAGATTGGAGTTGCTGCTGCTGTTGTTCATACTGAATTTGCAGCGTTTCCAGTTGATGCGCCAGTTGTTCTAAACGCCCCAACTTAGCTATCTGCTCATCAAGTTGCCGTCTACGTATTCCTAACTGCTGCTCTAGAGCTTGAATTTGGGCAGATGGGTTAGATGTAGCTTGTAGTTGCTGGATAATGCTTTCGATTTGTCCGCCGAGTTTTTGCCGCTCCGTTAATCTGGCGTTTCTAGACTCCTCTAACTCTTGCAATCTCGTCTGGAGTTGGGGATATTGCTGCTGGGCTGACAGTAGTTGTTGATACCGCAAATGCCAAGATTGAGCTTTCTTTACAGCTATACGGAGGTTGTTATGCTGCTCAGAACTGTAGCCAATTTCGGTAATGTGACGCTCAAGAGCCGCGATTTGTTTAGCACATTCCGAATCAGTCTGATCCTGCTGGATTCTGGTTTGTAATTGAGCAATAGCGGCTTGAAGTTCTGGTTTTCGGGCTAATAGTTGCGCTTGTCGCTTAGTCGCATCCTTAATTTGCCCTTGTTTAATTTCTGCCCATCGCCACCGCTCAACTTCGCTCCGCGCGAGGGCGTGGTCTTGTTCATTATAATTAGCTTGTTGCAGATATTGGTCTAGTTGCCGGAGTTCGGCTTGTTTATCGGGAGCATAATCACCAGCTTGGAGCGATCGCTCTAAATGCTGTTTTTCGGCAGCAATTTGTTGTAACTGTTGTTGCACATCAGTTGTAGCTTCTAACTGCGCTGCCAACTGTCCCCGTTGTTCGCGTAAACCATCGTAGCCCGCCAACTGTTGGGATATATCCCGATATTCCTGCCTAAGTACCTGAATTTCTCTGTCAGATACAGCCATTTGTTCCCGCACTACCCAAAACTGTCCTTGAGTATCTTCTAACTCAGCCTGGGTTTTTTCCACCACCCGACTCCAGTGATGTTCATCCAATGGACGCTCACATAATGGACAAAGAGCTTCAGGATTTTGGAGCATTTGCAATTTTTGCTCTAATTCTGCCAGCAGTTTTTCATAATCCCGTTGGTGAGCTTGCAGACGTTCGATAAAGTGCCGCCTTTCTTGCCCTTTTTCTTGGACTCGTTGCAGATAAACCCGCTTTTTCTCCAGTTCCTCAATTTGGATTCCCACATCCATCACCGCTTGTTGCAGTTGCGGTTGGCGTCGCTGCTGGCGTTGCAATTGGTTCTCAGTACTTTGGAGTTGTTCGAGTCGCGCTACTAAACCAGCATGAGTGCGATCGAGTTGGCTTTGTAAAGTTGCTCGTTGTTGCAACAAGGGAGTAACTTGCATTTGCAATTGATCTAAACGAGCAACATGATGACGTGCTGCACCTAGTTGTGCCAAAGCCGCTTCGACTTCACCTGATTTAGTCAGAGTTTGCTGGATGTCTCGCTCTTGTTGCTGTAAAGCTTCGATTTGGGCTTGGGCTTGTTGCAGTTGCCGTTCGATTTCGTGAATTTGTTTGGTAAGCTGTTGTTGTTTTTGTTGGCGATTCTGCCTGGCGCGGGTGTATTCTTCAAATTTGACAGCAAAAGCTTCTTCTTGAGATTGTAGACTTTGATATTGGGCGTATCCAGCTTTAATCTCAGCTTCTTGATGTAATATTTTTTCTAAATCCGATCGCTGAGAGCTAATAGCTGATTGTTCTTGTTGGAGGCGATCGCAATCTTGGGTAAGATTTTGGTATTGCTGCTTGACAAAGTTGAGTTGTTGTTCCCAATTTTGGCGTTGGTGCTGGACAACTTGCAAACTTTGTAATTGAATATTATCAAAAGCTTGTACCTGTTGCAGTTGGTTGAGTTCGGCTTCTAACTCCACTCTTTGCGCTTCGGTTGTCTGGCGTTGTTGCAGCTGAATTTTTATCGACTCCAAAGAACGCTCTAACTCTACTGCTTGTGCTTTGAACTGACGAGAAGATTCCTTTGCTCGTTCTTCCAAATCATCGTACTGATTCAGTTTCAACAACTCCGCTAAAATTTCTTTGCGTTCGGCGGGGCGCTTGAGCATGAATTCATCTGCACGACCTTGACGTAAGTAGGCAGAATTAATAAATGTATCATAATCTAGCTTAATGTGTTCTAAAATCAAATCCTGTGTCGCTCTTACCCCTTTGCCAGTGAGTGAGCGAAACCCAGATGGTATTTCTATTTGAAATTCCAGCACGCTAGTACCTGCTCGAATTCGGGTACGAATCACCCGATATTTTTGCTGATTACTTTGGAAAGTAAAATCAACCCGAACTTCTTTCGCCCCAGAATAGATCACATCATCTTCAGCAGTGGCGCGACTTTCACCCCAAATCGCCCAAGTGATTGCTTCCAGAAGGGAAGATTTACCCGCACCATTGGAACCACAAATACAAGCCGTATGCAAACCGCGAAAATCTAAAGTTGCATCACGGTAACTAAGAAAGTTTTTCAGAACAAGTTGTACTGGGATCATTAAGACTATAGCGCTACATCTACTTTTAATAATTAAGAGTACAGATGCACTGTTTGCTAGTTTAGCTATCTAAATATCAGGTTTATACTTTTGAAGACATCAACTTTACAAAATTTAACAATATAATAAGGAAATTTCTCTTGTTGCATGAATAATTTTTGCTGTCTTCGCAGAAAAATCAAACTTCCGTGGAGGTTTATTGTTATTTCTCCCTGTTGTCTGAGAGAAAAACATTCATAGAAGAGTGGCAAAAGAATTTTTTGGTTAAGGCAGGCAGGGGGGGCAGGGGGAGAAAAAAGCTTCACTGAACTGACAAGCAGGGGAAGCTGGCGTTGCAGGGGGAGCAATAAAAATGATTTGTATCAATAATTTCGTGAAATGGTATTACCAAGGGGCGACTACAAAGGGGTTAAAACGATCTCAAATTCTCACGAATGATTTAAGACTGCTATAGCAATCCTATCTGATTTGTAAAAATTTGCAGTGTCCAGATCCCCAACTTCTTTAAGAAGTCGGGGATCTAACTTTTCACGAATGATTTAGGATTGCTATATATAAGCAACAGATACCTCGAAGTCGTGTTGAGGTACTCCGAAGTCGTGTTGAGGTACTCCGAAGTCGTGTTGAAGTACTCCAAAATCGTGTTGAAGTACTCCAAAATCGTGTTGAAGTACTCCAAAATCGTGTTGAAGTACTCCAAAATCGTGTTGAAGTACTCCAAAATCGTGTTGAAGTACTTGAAAATCGTGTTGAGGTACTTGAAAATCGTGTTGAAGTACTCCAAAATCGTGTTGGAGTACTTCAAACTTTGTCGCACCCTGATTAAGTACACAGGTGCGTAGGTGTAGCCCACCGTAGGGGGAAAAAGCGTTAATATACTCAGTAGAAATGTACATTTCTGATGTAGACATCATAAACCAATGGATATAGCTCTACTCGTTAAATTTCTCGCTCCCTGTCTGCCATTTTTGTTAAATGTGGGTAACAAAGCTGTAGAAGGGGCATCTAAAAAAGTAGGTGAGGATGTTTGGAATAAAGCCAAAGCTATTTGGGATAAGTTACATCCCAAGGTAGAGGCTAAGGAAGCAGCGAAAGAAGCAGCAACGGATGTAGCTCAAAAGCCAGACGATGAAGATTTACAAGCAAGTTTGCGAGTGCAACTCAAGAAGATTTTAGAAGCGGATAGAGCACTTGCAGAGGAAATAGCTAAGATTTGGGAAGAAACAACTACAAGTTCAAATAATAGCGCTTCTAATGTCAATGCTCAGTCTTACGATGACAGTACACAAATAAATACAGCAGGTAACGTTAATAACCCAACCTATGACTTTAGGAAGTACGATAACCCAAAGTAACCAATATTGCTGTTTTTGGTGCTGTACAGCAAGAAATATTGGAGTGGCTAGAACGCAGTACCAAAGTAGAATCGCCAGGGGTTCTCAAAGCAGGGAACCCTAACAAAAGTTTGGCTTACTGGCAGGGACGTAAAACAGAAATCGCCCAAATACAGCAATGGTTAACTAATAAAAATACCTTTTTAATTGGTATAGAAGGCATCGGTGGCACAGGTAAATCGATGCTGGCTACGAAAATTTATGATGAAATTGAGGGTTTCCCTAAGCGATTTTGGGCTGATGTCAGTAATGGGGCAGGTTTTAGCGATTTAGCCCGCCAAGTCCTCAGTGAATTTGGCTTTCCGGTTCCAGAACAAGAAGCGCAGTTAGTAGAGGCGCTAGTTGGGTGTTTACGTTCTGGGCAATTTTTACTGATCATTGACAACCTGGAGAGTTTATTACAACCTGATAGACAGTGGGGAAGTCTATTTTACGGCGACTTTTTCCAAGCATGGGTGGAACATGGCGGTAATAGTAAGATAATAGTCACCAGCAGGGAAAGACCAGAATTAAAAGGCTTTGAGTGGCTAACCTTGAAAGGTTTGCAAGTAAATGAAGGGGTAGCACTGTTAACTGTATTAGGCATTCGGGGAGATTTAACGCAGTTTGTGGAATTAGTAGATGGGCATCCTCTATTGTTGAGATTGGTAGCAGACTTATTAAAGGCAGAATATTCACAAGACCCGGACTTAAGTAGATTAGCAGATTTAGGTTTAGGAAATTTACGGCAGTTCTTGACAGATTCCCAAGTGGTAGGTGTGCATCGCCGGGAAAATGTGGGGATGGTGTTAGTGTTGGATGCCAGTTTTAATCGGTTGAATGAGTTACAAAAGGCGTTATTGCTGAATATTAGTGTTTATCGTGGTGCGGTTGACAGTGCAGCAGCAGTGGCTATGTTGCCGGGAAGTTCAGCACCAGAGATTGAGAAAGAATTGAGGAATCTGGTTAAGCGTTCTTTGTTGGTAGACAAATTCAATGGTAAGCAGCGATTTGATTTTCAGCCCGTGATTTTGGAGTATGTGCGGTATCAGGCTGGCGATCAGAGTGAGGCGCATCAAAAAGCCATAGATTATTATCGCTCAATTGCTAAACAACCGCCTTGGAAAACAAAAGATGATGTTAAAGAATACTTGGAAATCTTTGATCACTTTTATCAGTTGCAAGATTATAACTCTGCCTTTGATACTATTTGGATTTGCGATGATTTTTTAACCTTGCGGGGTTATTATGCAGACAAAGTAGAATTATATGGGCAATTGGTAAGTAAATGGGAAGAAATTGGCGCTAGAGAAAACTGGAATTATCAGGCGGCTGCTCTCACTTCATTAGGCAATGCTTACCACTCCCTGGGACAGTACCAACGGGCGATTGAGTTCTTGCAGCAATCTTTGGAAATCAAAAGGGAGATAGGCGATCGCAATGGCGAAGGTAAATCCTTAAACAATTTGGGCAATGCTTACGACTCCCTGGGACAGTACCAACGGGCGATTGAGTTCTTCGAGCAGTCTTTGGGAATATCTAGGCAGATAGGTGATCGCAATAACGAAGGTAATTCCTTAAACAATTTTGGCAATGCTTACAACTCCCTGGGACAGTACCAACGGGCGATTGAGTTCCACCAGCAGTCTTTGGAAATATCTAGGGAGATAGGCGATCGCAATGGCGAAGGTAATTCCTTAAACAATTTAGGCAATGCTTACAACTCCCTGGGACAGTACCAACGGGGGATTGAGTTCCACCAGCAGTCTTTGGAAATATCTAGGGAGATAGGCGATCGCAATGGCGAAGGTAGTTCCTTAAACAATTTGGGCAATGCTTACGACTCCCTGGGACAGTACCAACGGGCGATTGAGTTCTTCGAGCAGTCTTTGGGAATATCTAGGCAGATAGGTGATCGCAATAACGAAGGTAATTCCTTAAACAATTTTGGCAATGCTTACAACTCCCTGGGACAGTACCAACGGGCGATTGAGTTCCACCAGCAGTCTTTGGAAATATCTAGGGAGATAGGCGATCGCAATGGCGAAGGTAATTCCTTGGGCAATTTAGGCAATGCTTACGACTCCCTGGGACAGTACCAACGGGCGATTGAGTTCCACCAGCAGTCTTTGGAAATATCTAGGGAGATAGGCGATCGCAATGGCGAAGGTAATTCCTTGGGCAATTTAGGCAATGCTTACGACTCCCTGGGACAGTACCAACGGGCGATTGAGTTCTACCAGCAGTCTTTGGAAATCAAAAGGGAGATAGGTGATCGCAATGGCGAAGGTGCTTCCTTAAACAATTTGGGCAATGCTTACAACTCCGTGGGACAGTACCAACGGGCGATTGAGTTCCACCAGCAGTCTTTGGAAATATCTAGGGAGATAGGCGATCGCAATGGCGAAGGTAATTCCTTAAACAATTTGGGTAATGTTTACAACTCCCTGGGACAGTACCAACGGGCGATTGAGTTCTACCAGCAGTCTTTGGAAATCAAAAGGGAGATAGGCGATATTCGAGGGGAAGCGATCGTATGGTTTAATTTAGGTCTGTCATTAGAAAACGTTAACCGAGAATCAGACGCGCTGGGTGCTTATCGCAATGCCCGTGAACTATATCAAGCGATGGGACTCGATGCTAAAGTGCAAGATTGCAACAATGCAATTGAACGTCTTTCTCAACCACAAACACTTGTAGTTTCCCGTCGTGGGTTTTGGGTGTGGTTGCATCGGTTGTGGCGTTGGGTACGCAGTTGGTTTCGGCAGTAAAATAAGGTGTAGGAATAGTGATGAACATAATTTAAGATAGAAGAATATTTGACACTATGTTACAAAATATCTATCAACTCCCGTTGACATTTGAACAAATTATTACCCTAGTTAAACAACTTTCTGATTCAGAAAAGTTATTACTTAGCAAAGAGCTAGAAAAAGAAACCTTGAATAAAAAGTTAACGCAATTAATAGAAGTATTTCAAACTGATGAATTATCTCTAGAGCAAATTACACAGGAAGTAGAATTAGTCCGTTCTCAAATTTATGCCAGAAAATAAAATATACTTGAGCGAGCGACACAACTTGAGCGTGTTTTGTTTTACCAAGATGACGATTTTCTTGCTGAAGCCAACCATCGTCAAGACAAACAAATAAAGTTTTCTGGTGTTATTTATGCCCATAAACTCAGAATTTCTGTTGGCAATTGTGTTCGTGATTTAGAAATTATTGCTAAAACAGCCGATGCTGAAGAATTAAGCGATCGCGTTCAATACTTACCTTTGTAATGCTCGTGGAGAACATAAGATGGAAACTAAAAGTGCAAATAAACTAGAAAAATCTGGAAGACCGCTCTTATGGGTTCCTATCAATGATAATTTTAAACATTGGGAACCCCTAAAAATCAAAGTTTATGAACGTAGCCGACGATAAAACGATTGTTCGTGAGTATTTCAATTCCACAGGGTTTGACCGTTGGAAGCGAATCTACGGCGATGGCGAAGTCAACAAAATCCAACTAGACATCCGCAATGGACACCAGCAAACCGTGGATACAGTTCTCGCGTGGCTGAAGGCTGATAACAATTTACCAGAGTTATCAATCTGTGATGCTGGGTGTGGTGTCGGTAGTCTCAGCATCCCCCTAGCGGTAGATGGTGCCAAAGTCTATGCCACCGATATTTCTGAAAAAATGGTGGAAGAAGGGAAGGATAGAGCCAAGCAAACCTTGCCAAATGCCGAAAATCCCACTTTTGCGGTGCAGGATTTGGAATCGTTGAGTGGTAGTTACCATACGGTTATTTGCTTGGATGTTCTCATCCACTACCCCCAAGAAAAAGCTGATGAGATGATTTCTCACCTCTGTTCTTTGGCACAGTCGCGGATAATTCTCAGTTTTGCCCCAAAGACCTGCGCCTTAAGTATACTCAAGAAAATTGGTAGTTTCTTTCCTGGGCCAAGTAAAGCCACTCGTGCATATTTGCATCGTGAGGCTGATGTCGTGAAAATTTTAGAAAGTAATGGCTTTTCATTGCAGCGACAGTCGATGACTCGGACTCGTTTTTATTTTTCCCGCCTACTGGAAGCTACACGCAAGTAAGGTTAAAATCGCAGCAAGATAAATACTATACCTTTGCTGCGATTTGACAATCTTAAGGCTTAACACTGGTAGGTATTCCAGTTGGCGCTAAGTTCTGTTTTTGCTCTTGGCGTAGGCGTAGCCCATCGTAGACATCGCTCTGAGTGGGAGCATAAACAATTATTAGAAAGGAAGCGATCGCAGCTGCTCCCAAAAGAGTTATTCCACCAACTAACCAGATTTCACCTTTCGGCAGATGAATTTTATTCCTTAAAGCTTTGATAGAGGATATATTGTTACTCGCTGGGAGTAAATTGATATATTGGAACCTTTGCGAAAGTCAGGTTAAAATCGCTAGCAAAGTGTAAATCTAAAGTGGAACTATGAAAACTGCTGAAAAATTGGCTGCCGGTTGGCTACTGACACTCGGGTTCATGTTTTTAACCCTATCAGCAACAGCGACATGGGAAAAATTTGCTGTACGTGAGGTATACATACCAGTACAAGATGCGGATACTTTTACCGCACCAAATGCTACTTATGAAGATGATAATAGTGCTGTTGGTGGTCTAATTTTTGGCGTTCCTACCCTAACATTGGGTACATGGTTAGCATTGGGATTGTACCGTCAAAGCCGACAGGAGAAAAAGGCGCTTAATCAACAAGTTAGCGATCGCCTGCAATCAATTTTTTATGAGATGCTACAAGAGAATCAGGGGCGCGTAACTGTTTTAGGCTTTGCAATGCAGTCACAACTACCCGCAGCCAACGCCAGACAATATTTAGATGACAAAGCTAAAGAATTCAATGCAAACTTTAAGGTGAACGAAGAAGGGGCTGTATCATATCATTTTGATGTCTAATTGTCATTTGTCATTTGTCATTTGTCATTCACTAATGACCAATACTTCTCTACGAGAGGCTTCTCTTTCAGAGACGCTAACGACGTCGCTCAGTACAAGTGACCAATGACGATCTTAAACTTAGAGCTAGGTCTAATGACGCAGATTTTTTTAAGCGTAGCTGCCATTTTAGGCGGTTTGTCAGTTGCTGCTGGTGCCTTTGCTACCCATGCCTTGCGAGAACAAATTAGTAAGCGATGCCTACGGCGGGCTACGCCTACGCTAGAAATTTTTGAAACTGGCGCTCGTTACCAAATGTATCATGCTCTAGGACTTTTTCTCGTAGCATTACTAATTAGTCGCACCGAATTTCCTCAACCCCTTCTCGTAGCCAGTGGATGGCTATTTATCATTGGCATTGCTATTTTTTCAGGCAGCTTGTACGCCCTTAGCTTAACCGGTATTAAATCCTTGGGAGCGATCGCACCACTAGGCGGTGTAGCCTTTCTTGCTGGTTAGGGTGCTTTAGCTTTTGCTGCTTGGAATTTGAAGTTGTAAAAAGTTAGGAGTTAGCAGAGACGCGATTAATCGCGTCTGTACAGGAGTTAGGAGTTAAAAACTCCTAACTCAATTTGTTGGAGGCTTAATTCTCTCCTTTTTCAGGAGGGAAAGGGTAGATGAAGTATAAAAAGTAATATTTAAGCAACAAGAATATTTGACAAGAAATAGGGTTGTCAAATTCATAAAAATTATTTCCGTAATCTTATAGTTTTTTTTAATGAAGAAACTAATATATCGGTTGAGTTTGAGAAACTTTCAGACGATTTAATTGGGATTATAGGACATGCTGAAAGAGCAACTCTAGTGTGAAAGAGGCTAGTAATAGTACTTAAGCACTTACTTGCTGTCATTTGAATGGGGAAATGCCTACAAATACCACTAAAGCTTGAGCAATATTGCTCAGGCATGATTTTATTACCTATGACTATGTGTTTCACTTATTGGTGTAAAGGTCTGCCATCAAAGGTAGCCTATTACGCCAAGCAAACGGAGGTTTCATGTCGATATCTAAAGCTGTTACCAGCAAGATTACTTACCCAGATAATATTGGAGAACGCTTGCAAATAGAGCGTTTGGTAGGAGCAACTCAAATAGTTGCACTTAGTGCTGGGAATGATGTGGTTAAGGGATTAACTCAAACACCTAAATCTCTACCCCCCTGTTACTTTTATGATGACCGTGGTTCTGATCTGTTTGAGCAAATTTGTGATTTATCAGAATATTACCTCACACGCACAGAAACAACGATTTTACAGCAGTTTGCTGGCGAAATTGCCAAGATAACTGGCGCTTGTGAATTGGTCGAACTTGGTAGTGGCAGTTCTAGCAAAACCCGCATTTTACTAGATGCCTACCAGCAGCTAGGCTATCCCTTGCACTACCTACCAATTGATGTATCTGCGGGTATGTTGGAAAGTAGCGCCAAGCACTTATTAGAAGATTATCCCTTACTGCAAGTTTATGCACTAGCGGCAACCTATGAATTAGCTCTTGCACAACTGCTACCGACGCAATTACCCAGTCGGATGATTTGTTTTATTGGTAGCTCTTTAGGTAATCTTAGAGCTGATGAGTGTGATGTGTTCTTCTCTCAAATTACAGAAGCCTTACAAGTAGGTGAGTATTTCTTGTTAGGGATAGATTTACGAAAGCCGAAACAGATTTTGGAACCAGCTTATAACGACAGCCAAGGAGTGACGGCAGCATTTAACCTCAATATGCTGGAGCATTTAAATCACCGATTTGAGGGTAATTTTGATACTACGCAGTTTGAACACTGGGCGTTTTACAATGAAAGTGAGCATCAAATAGAAATGCATTTACGCAGCGTGCGATCGCAAATTGTAGAATTACGCGCTCTTAACCTCAAGGTTAATTTTGCACTAGGTGAGACTATCCTCACTGAAATTTCTCGCAAATTTGACCTTAATACTATCAAGCAGCAACTCACCGCACAGGGTTTATTACCTCTTGATGTGTGGACAGATCAAAATCAATGGTTTGGTTTACTGCTCTGTCAGCTGCAAGCATAAAGCAAATCAGGGTATGTCTTATATAGTGGTTCTCACTTGAGTCCAATATATAGACCTAACAAAAACAGCCCCAACCTTTGTTGCGTTGGAGAGTAACACTCAAAGCCTTTCTCCTAAAAGGAGAGAGGCTTTGAGTATATTGCGTACAAACGAGAATCGCCATAGATGATATTCCTCCCACCCCAAGAAGAGAGATTCTAATTGTTCTCTCTTCTTGAGGTAGTATTTTCATCAGTTAACCTTGTATATCATCTGTTAATGCAGATTCCTATTAGCCCAAGCAGGTAAACTAAATGTTTAGCCGCTAATTATTGCTGCATCGAAGGTGTGGGAAAAATTCTGCTGGATATAGGAATCAGTGGCTGAGGCTTAGTTGCAGTTATATTAGCACCAAAATTCAAAGCATCCCTAATTCAGGTGATCATTAAAGCAGACTTTATAGACATAGGAGTGAAAATTAATTCTGCGTTGCTCGAAATCCTTGGTAGGGACAATACCCTGCGGTCAGCTAAAGCTACATGAATTGTCCCTACGTCATTTTCATTCCTATGTCTAATTACTTCTTGTGGGGTGGGCGACACGAGGTCCCGTAGCTAAAGGCGGGCAAGACTTCGGCGTGAGCGCTCAGTCGAACGCTGCCCACTTCACAAGATTGGGTAATTTATTTGTTGGAAATCCCTTAAACAAGAAGATGTGCAAGCTTTTTGGGATTGGCGTAAGGGCGTCGCAGTCTTCTCTGCCAGACGCTGCGCGTTGGCAAAGCCTCTCGTAGAGAAGGCGGTTCTCGTCGATTGCGTTAGCGTAGCGTTAGCGAGTCTTCTCCCTTCGCGTAGCGTCTCGTAGAGAAGGGGAGACGCTAAGGGCGAACGAGCGTCACGCCCGAACCCGTAGGGCTTGTCATCAGACATCGCTTCTTAAACCGCAGATGTTGTAATTTTGGTACATAGTATAGTCCTTGACTTTAACAGATTTCGGGTTGACACTTTATAGACTGGCTCAATATTCATAAATTTATGCGGAATTGATACCAGCGACACGGAAGTTGATAGCAGCAACATCACTTGTGAACAAAATTATGAATACAACCCAGAGATATTTTTTACCCCTTATTTTTATGACAATGATTGTCAGCCTCAGCAGTTGTAGTTCTAACCCCAGCGCTCGTAATATTGACAGCGGAACGCCATCCTCTACCACAACACCGACGAATAGCGCATCATCTCAGCCTCCTAGCCAAATTCCTAGCGTAGCTCAGTTGAGAGAAAAATCTCCTAATCAAGAATCTTCTAAAAAAAATACGCCTTCCTCATCACCTGCGAAAGCTGTCACTAGCAAAACTACCAGCGTTACACTATACACGAGTGATACTCAATGTCAAAAACTAATTCCAGAAAAGGTTTCAGTACCAGCCAAGCAACCGGTGACAAATGTAGTGAGTAAAATTTTAGAAAAACGAGATACAAGCGACTTTAGCTTGTCTGGGTATCGTGTCAATATCAAAAATGGCATTGCTACAGTTGATTTGCGAATATCTCCTGAGTCAAAGCGGCAAATAGCTTCTCTTTCTAGTTGTGAACAGTTTGCTCTGTTTGGCAGTCTCCGCAAAACTCTAACGAGTAATACCCAATGGAATATTAAAGAGGTTCGTTTCACCGAGCGAGGTGAGGACATTGTTCTTTAGAATCTGAACAGCGACAGGGTTCATGCATCAGCAGTTGCGAAAACTGTGTATATTCTAGTCATTAATCTTTCTGCCCAGAATCTCGAACTACAGGGAGGAAACGAATAAATATGCTTACCTTTGATGAACTCTGGGAACTCCTCACCACCGAAGATGAAGGCGTAGAAATAGAAGCAAAAAAATGCTCAGAGGTTGGTAAAAGTTGCTGGGAAACTATTAGCGCATTTTCTAATGAACCCAGTCTAGGAGGGGGTTATCTTCTACTCGGTATCAAATCATCAGAAGAAAGTGATACCAATAATTATGAAATTGAAGGAATAGCAGATACCGACAAAATACAACGAGATTTAGCCACCCAATGCCGAGAAGTCTTTAATATCACTATTCGTCCCCAAATAGAAACTGCTACTAAAGATGGAAAAATCGTTATTGTTGCTTTGATCCCAGAAGTCCAACCCTCAGAAAAACCTGTATATATTACTAAAAGAGGACTTCCCCAAGGTGCATTTAGACGCATTGCTTCAACTGATCAAAAATGCACTGACAGAGATATTGAACTTTTTTATCAAGAACGTAACGCCCAAACCTACGACACTACAATTTTCCCAGATGCCACCCTCGATGATTTAGACCCAGAAGCGATCGCCACTTACCGCAGAGAAAGACAAGCTCTAAACTCCAACGCCAGTGAACTTAATTTTGACGATCAGCAATTGCTCTATGCTCTAAATGCGATCGCCCGACACCCAACACAAAAAGGAGAATACTGTCCCACGATCGCCGGATTAATATTATTTGGGAAAGCAATCGCCCTGCGGCGTTATTTTCCCATGCACCGCATCGACTACATCCTTGTAGAAGGTAAGGAGTGGGTTTCAGATCCAGATAAGCGTTATCAAAGTCTCGAAATCCGTGAACCCCTACCTACTATTAGCCATTCCCAAATTAACAACCCTCATTCTTAACGATCTTCCCAAAGCCTTCAACCTTTCAGAAAATGGCATTCACCGCCGAGAAACCCCCCTTATTCCTCGTAAAGTTATCCGAAAGGCGATCGTTAATGCCTTAATGCACCGTAACTATCGAGAACGGAGTCCTGTCCAGATTATTCGCTTCTCTGACCGTCTGGAAATTCGTAATCCCGGTTATTCTCTCAAACCTACAGATGAACTTGACCAACCTGGCTCAAAAACTCGTAACGAAAAGATTGCCGCAGTTCTCCATGAAGTAGGTATTGCAGAAACGAAAGGATCTGGAGGAAAGGTGATGCTAGAGACAATGCTGGAAGCAAATTTGACCCTACCTCTGTTTGTTTCAAATCGAGATAGAGATTATTTTCACGTTACCCTTTTCACCCATCATCTGCTTGACACAGAAGATATTGAGTGGCTGAAACAATTTAAAGACTATGGATTAAGCAATGATGAAGCCAAAGCATTGGTCGTGCTGAGAAAAGCTGGAAGTATTAATAATTTGATTTACCGTGTCACCAATGATGTTGATACTCTCACCGCCAGTCAACACCTGAGACGCTTACGGGATGCTGGACTACTCGAACAACAAGGCAAAGGATCAGCCACTTGCTACACTCTCGCTTCAGGATTAGTGGACAATGACTTATCTAGGGAGTTAACCGAGCCAGAGAAATCTAATCTAGGAAGTCACTTCCTAGATAACGGCTTATCTAGGGAGTTAACCAAGCCAGAGTCATCTAATCTAGGGAGTGACTCCCTAGATAACAATCAACATCAAGAGCATAAGCAGCTAGTCATAAATCTACCGGTGGAAGAACAGGAAGACCATTCCCAGACTGATGAGCGTCAAAATTATCTCGTACAGATGCCTGAGCAGTTAAGAACTAAGATTCAAAAACTGGGTAGACGTTCAAATCATGATCAGGTAAAAACTGCCATTATAGAGCTTTGTAGCTGGAAAAGCTTATCTTCTTCTGCGATCGCCACAATTTTAGATCGCAATCAGGATTATTTACAAACTCAATATTTAACTCCACTTCTGCGATCGGGAAAACTAAAACAAGAAAAGCCCTCCAATAGTCCGCAACAAGCATATAGAGCCACCTAAACCAACGCAGATTAGGCTTTTTTATTAACTTAAACCTAAAATTTACTATCATGCCCAAACCAGGGTAACACAAAACCCTTCAAAGCCGTATTATTACTTACGCCCAAGAAATAGGCTGGAAATTTGTATCTGGTGACGAAGCCGAAACCAGAAGATGCTTTAATAACCACAGTGGCAAAATTCAAGAAAAAGCTGCCCAAGCTTCCATCTATTTTAACGATATCCTCTATCAAAAAGTCCGCGAATTTAACCCCAAGTACAGCGAAGCCCAGGAGATGGTGAAACTGCATGGCTTTGTGCTGGATTTTGTAGGCATTTTCGACAATAAATTCAAGACCATACTTTGTCGAGGCAATTGCGATCGCTTTTTCGAGGTCGGCAGGATTAACGACTCCCAATTTAATAGTATTATCAGCAGGTTTTTAACAATTTATACAGCAATGCCTAAGTACTCGCTAATTGATGGCAGCTAATGGTAAAAAACAATTAGCGATTCGCAATTAGCACTATGGCAAATTTTCTCCAACCGCCAAGGTTACGCATTGGTGAAGACACTGAAGAAGAACGACGCGCTACTTGGCTAGAACTTTTTTATGATTTGGTTTTTGTAGTTGCAGTTTCTCAACTCGCCCACAATCTCAACGAGGATATCTCTCTATCAGGATTGTTTGGGTTTGTAGTTCTATTTATACCAGTTTGGTGGTCATGGATTGGCACTACATTCTACGCCAACCGCTTTGACAGCGATGATGTCGGACATCGACTGCTGATTGGTATACAAATGCTGACAGCAGCAGCAATGGCTATTAATATCCACCACGGTTTGGGTGAGAGTTCCCCTGGTTTTGCCATTTCCTATGCTCTCGGTCGGGTTGTGCTTGTAATAGAATACGTCCGTGCTGGAATCTATATACCTTCAGCGCGTCCTTTGACTACTCGCTATGCGATTGGTTTTGCGATCGCAGCCTTCTTCTGGTTAACATCAGCATCTATACCCATTCCTTGGCGGTTCGGATTTTGGACAGTGGGAATCATTATTGACTTTGCCACACCCTTAATAGGACGTAAGTTTCAGATCGTGTTACTCCCCCACGCCTCCCACTTACCGGAACGTTTCGGGCTATTTACGATTATTGTTTTGGGGGAAGCAATCATTGCAGTGGTCAATGGTGTTTCTGAGCAGAAATGGGATACTTTAACTGTGATTTCTGGCGTGTTTGGTCTAATTATCGCTTTTAGCTGGTGGTGGGTATATTTTGATAATCTGGGTGGCACACCCATTGTGATCGCACGGACACATGGAAAAATTGGTGTTGTCAATCTCTGGCTTTACACCCATTTACCGCTAGTGATTGGGATTGCTGCTGCTGGAGTTGGTGTAGAACAAATTTTATTGAGTCAGCCAACTTTACCACTACCCGATTCCCAGCGATCGCTCATCTGTGGTTCAGTAGCATTATGCTCTCTAGCTGTCAGTATTCTCCACAGATTTGGGGTGATCCGTTATTGCAAAATTCGTTCCCAGTATCGACTTGGGGGTGCAGTTGTGCTGCTAGCGATCGCCATCTTAGGCAAAGGTTTGTTACCTGTTGCAGTCATTGCCCTTGTCGCTGTAGTTTCTGCTGGGCAAGTAGTTCAAGATTTATATCAGAGTCGTCCGACTACCCGCTTGGTTGACCCAGAAATCTAGCTCATAGCGCAGTGGCGCACAGATGTGCGCCACTGCGACCTATCCACGTAATTTCAATATGAGTCATTTTCTGAAACGCATCTATCCTATGAAGTACTTTTTATTTAAATAAATAAATATTTATATAGTTATTTAAAGATTATGTAATCTCAGCATTCAAACCCGACGCTGTAATGCTGATCACTCAACACGTTGCCGTCTATCAGAGGTGACAGAAGCAAAGCAGGAATGTCAAAATTATGAGATGTACCTTTGGTTAATGAAGTCAAGTAGCTGAAATATTTATTAATATTATTAATAGGAAGTGTAAATTCAGCGTCAGGATTAATAAAAAATTCTCAATGGCAGGTATTTCGCATCAATCACCAAATTCTTCATCAACGGAACAGAAGATCATGAAAGACCAAGAACCATCAGACTCTAAGGAATTCGTCGGAAATCTCAAGAATGGGATTTGGCTGTTTGGACTGTCATCCTGGGTATTTGGTATTACCGATCGCAGTATTGCTTCATTTGCAGATGGCTATCTATCTGCTTTGGATTTGACGCAACTATTCACAGCAGCTACGTTCTTTGTGGCGTGGCTATTTTTGAAACCGACATCTAGAGTTTAAGATCGGCGGCTGGTTGAGTATCGATTCACTCTTGACGCTAATCATGTCAAGATTCGGAAAGTGATCTTCTTGAGAACACTTTTGATCGCTAAATAGGGGTCTGCCACAGAATGCATAGATTCTTTTGCCTTGATCACAATCAGGGTAATTCGTAAAATCTCCAAATTACCCTGATTTCTAGTTTTCACGGGAGAGAATCACGAGCTATAGTTCCTTTGATTGATTTTGGTGTATCTAGAAAAAATTTTCTAATTTTCCGGAATTGATTATGCTCAGGTGGTAGTATCTATCAGACTACCGATTTATACTGAAACTCTATAACTAATCTTTGGGGAATATAACCCCATTTCGGATTAAAAGCCCGGTCATGAAGACCGGGCTTTTGACAAGGAACTTAAAAAAATGGGTAACTCTGGAAAATCCCAGAATTACCCCGAATTTTAAAAGTTAGGAGTTAGGAATTGTTTTTAACTCCTAACTATTGATTAAATTAGGCAAAGGCGGCGGTTGTCACATCGTTATTCGACAGAATTTCTTGTAACTCTTCGGCGTCTACCGTTTCTTTATCAACCAGCATTTGCGCTATCTCATCTAAAATGTGGCGGTTACGCACCAACACTTCTTTAGCGCGTGTGTAGGCTACATCCACAAGTTTGCGGACTTCTTCATCAATGGCGGCGGCAGTTTCTTCAGAGAAATCACGCTCTGACATGATATCCCGTCCCAGGAACATATTACCTTGCTGACGACCAAGGGCGACTGGGCCTAAGCGATCGCTCATCCCAAATCGGGTGATCATCTGACGGGCAACCCGTGCTACCTGTTGTAAGTCGTTAGAAGCACCAGTGGTAACTTCTTCTTCACCAAAGATTAATTCTTCAGCAATCCGACCACCCAAAGCTACAGCCATCTGATTTTCCAGATAAGCGCGGCTGTACAAACCAGTGTCCATCCGGTCTTCGCTGGGGGTAAACCAAGTTAAACCACCTGCGCGACCGCGAGGAATGATGCTAATCTTCTGCACAGGATCGTAGTCTGGCATCAAAGCACCAACTAAGGCGTGACCAGCTTCGTGATATGCAACCAAAGTTTTGCGCTTTTCGCTCATTACCCGGTCTTTCTTCTCTGGCCCAGCTAATACGCGATCAATCGCGTCGTTGATTTCATCCATCGAAATTTCAGTCAAATTCCGGCGTGCTGCCAAAATTGCGGCTTCATTCAACAGGTTGGATAAATCTGCGCCAGTAAATCCAGGGGTACGACGGGCGATTTTATCCAAGTCCACATCTTTTGCCAAGGTTTTGCCACGGGCATGTACCTTGAGAATTTCGCTGCGTCCAGCATAATCGGGACGGTCTACCACAACTTGACGGTCAAAACGACCAGGACGCAATAGTGCTGCATCTAGGACATCAGGACGGTTGGTAGCGGCAATAATGATAATGCCAGTATTACCTTCAAAGCCGTCCATTTCTGTGAGCAACTGGTTGAGAGTTTGCTCCCGCTCATCGTTACCACCGCCTAAACCTGCACCCCGTTGACGACCTACGGCGTCAATTTCATCGATGAAGACGATACAAGGAGCATTGGTCTTAGCTTGTTCAAACAAATCGCGGACGCGGGATGCACCCACACCGACGAACATTTCCACAAATTCCGAACCGGAGATCGAGAAGAAGGGTACACCTGCTTCACCAGCTACCGCACGAGCTAGGAGGGTTTTACCTGTACCAGGAGGGCCAACTAACAGCACACCTTTAGGAATTTTTGCACCAACGGCGGTAAAGCGATCGGCGTTTTTCAGAAAGTCTACGACTTCGTTTAATTCCAACTTGGCTTGGTCAATCCCGGCAACATCGCCAAATGTCACCTGAGTTTGTGGTTCCATTTGGACTCTGGCTTTGGATTTGCCAAAGTTCATCGCTTGGCTACCTGGCCCACTTTGAGCGCGACGTAGCAAGAAGAATAAGCCAACCAAAAGCAATACAGGAAAAAATAAGCTGCTCAGTGCCTTAAACCAAAATCCTTCATCGGTTTGGGGCAAAACAGAAATATCAACGCCTTTTGAAGTCAGGGTATTGATCAGGTCTGGATCGTTGACTAAGGTCACAATCCGTTTATTTGGGTCATATTTGGGTGTAACCAGTGCTGTGGAGCGATCTGCACTCAAACTGACTTTTTCTACTCTGCCTTGTTGAACTTCTTGAATAAAGCGACTGTATCGCCATATCTCTCTGCTTTGCGGTTGTTTGTCAAAAAATGCTGTTCCCAGCGCAATGACGACAATAAACAGCAGCGCGTACAGCCCCGCATTTCTCCATTTTTTATTCACTAAGGTCTATCCTCCTGTATTTTTCGCGCCATCGCCTAGCTTCTCTGCTCGGAAAGGTCATTGTTAAGAATTATGTTAACTTATCTTAAGTGTAACAACATGGCGTAGCTATCATGCTAGAAAAAGCTCCCTGATTTGCTGAAAACTAGGATGGTAGGGATTATATTGTAGCGATCCTGTGGGCTGATGAACGGTATGAATCGGAATAATTTCTACCACACTATTAGTGTAGGCGATCGCTTCAAATCTCTGGACTAATTCGAGGTTCCAAGTTTCTTCGCGCACTGGCTGCTGGTGGTTTTGTAACCAGTTTACAAGTTGCGATCGCAAAATTCCCGGTAAAATTCCTGCCTTCTTTGGCGGCGTCCACCAACTGCCATTACACCATCCCCAAAGGTTGCCTGTGCTGGTTTCTAGCCAATTTCCTTGGGCATCGACTAATATTGCTTCTTGGGCATCTAAGCTAGTTCTTGCTAACCAAGCACTTAAATAGTTTCCAGTTTTATGAGAGGGAAGAGAGCGATAAAATTCAGGACTAGCAACGGCGCATAAAATACCAGTTTTTTGTTTTTCTGTCAAATTTTGTGGTAAGAATCTGCCAGTTATCCACTCACGTCCATCGGGAAAGAGGGTAATTCTGAGAACGGGGAAGTGTGCGAGGAGAATTTCGGCACCTTGACGCAGACGATTCCAATCGGGTTGCTGCCAACCAAAAGATTGTACTGAGAAAAGTAGGCGATCGCAGTGTGAGAGCCAATTGGTTAAACTACTATCTAGGGAGTTCTCATAAACCCGCAATGTTGTAAAAATAGTTGCTCCATAAAGTAACCCTGGATCGTTAATATCTAACTCTAGGGTTTGGGAGTGAATTAATTTGCTATTATACCAAAAAATGTCATTTTTCACAACCAGATTGCTTGTCGCTACAACTCTATTGAAAAGTGATGACTTGTAATGCTCATGCGCTGCATGAGATAAAACCTGTGAGCTGCAAATCGCTGAACACCAGAATCAAGACTCAGGTATTCACAGTCATGATTTCTTGCATATTCAATTAGCCACTGAAATAACTGTTGACCATAACTATGCGATCGCTTTAACTCATCAACAACTAAGTCATCAATATATAAAAACTTTCCTGACGCTAAACACGTAGAAATGCGAAATCCAGCCACTGCCACAGCTTGCTCCTCTACTTGCAAGAATGCAAGTTGATATCCTTCTTTCATTTGATATCTAACTTGTTCTACAAACTTAGCCTGCTGAAGGTGAGGGCGCAACTGGGACATAACAGGAAAACACTTTAATATTTGAAAGTCAGATTCTCCTAATTGTATTGACACTAATATTGCTCCTGAAAATTACGAATTACGAACTTGCACTGAGCGTTCGCGAACAGCGTCTCGTAGAGAAGTCGTTGGTGCAGCCTCTCGTAGAGAAGTATTACGAATTATTTTAATCCTTTGGGGGAAATACAATTTTGTGAGTCCCTTCAGGAGTTGTAATTACTTTTCCTCCCAAAGCTTCGATTGCCCTAATTGCTCGTTTCTGAGTTCTCTCATCAACTTGATAATTTAAAACCATTGCCCAGGTTGAAATTTGAGCATATTTACTATTAGGATTTCGACTCAAAAATTCCGCAGTTTTTTGGGAACTATTAGCGATCAGCTGACTCTCTGGATCTGAAAAGTTACTAGCCCAGTTTGCCGCCGTTGCAAAAGATTGTTGGGCAGCTTTAGCATTGCCTAAAAATAATAACTCGTCAATTCCTTTAGAACGCCAGACATAATAAGACTTTTCGGGAACTGAAGGAGATAGTGATTTTAAGCCTTTCTCTGCCAATGCGATCGCCCGTTCTGGCATACCAGCATACAATGAAGTACTGACAGAAAGACTCCGATAGGCTGCTAAAAATCGCGGATCGCGTTCTAGAATGACTTCAAAATATTCTGGACTTAAACTATAACCTGTTTTATCCCGAACTTCATCATCTCCGAAATATTGTGAAAAATTCAGATATACCAAATCTGCGATGAAGTTATCATAACCAAAACTGGGCATTTTTTGGAGAAAATTAAGACGAAGCTTTTCAGATTTTATTTCTTTTTCTAGGGTTTCTAAAGAGGCAGATTTTTGGCTATTTATTAGTTTTTGCAATTGGGGGAATTGAATCAAGCCAACTCCTAAAATACACACACAAACTACAAAAGGTGTAGCAATAGATTGACGCGATAACAACATATTTTTCTTGTTTTCCCAGGTATAACCAACTTCCTGTATATAATATACCTCTCGTAAAATTACTCAGTTATATGGTAACAGTATACATCCATGACCAAATAGGTAAAAAACTTTGAATCATAGCTGATGTAGCTATTTTTAGTGTTTCAAAAATTGCCAGCATTCTTGAGCGATCGCCCAATCTTCTTGAGTATGAATAACTAATACCCGCACTGCTGAATCGGGTGTCGCAATATCCTGATCCACAGGTTGCTGCTGATTTTTCTCAAGGTCTATTTTCAGTCCGATAAATCCAAAGGCTTCACAGGCTGCTTGGCGAATTTCTGGAGAGTGTTCACCCACGCCTGCGGTAAATACCAAAGCATCTAATCCGCCCAAACTGGTAAGCATTGCACCGATCGCAGAACGTAGACGGTGTACGTAGATATCCCACGCCAGTTGAGCGCGGGAATTACCTTGAGTGACCGCTTCCTTCACTTCACGCATATCGCTAGATATACCCGAAATTCCCTTTAATCCAGAAGCTTTATTTAATACATAATCTAACCTTTCGACCGAGTAATTGCAGTATCGCAACAGATAAATCAGAATCCCTGGATCAACTGAACCAGAACGACTGCCCATCATCAATCCTTCTACAGGCGTGAATCCCATAGTGGTATCAATACTGCGACCATTTTTAATCGCTGCTAAAGAGCAACCATTGCCCAGATGACAGGTAATTAACCGCTCAGATGCAACATCTCGACCGAGAATTTGGGCAGCACGACCAGAACAGTATTGGTGACTGATGCCATGAAACCCATAGCGACGGATACCTTCTTCTACCCACTCATAGGGGCCGGGATAGATCGCTGCTGCATCGGGTAGAGTGGCATGAAATCCGGTATCAAAGACTGCTACTTGGGTGACATCTTTGAAGATTTGTTCAATTGCTTCTATGCCTTCTAAAGCGACTGGATTATGTTCGGGAGCAAGGTTAGATAGACGTGCGATCGCATTTTTGACATCCTCAGTAATTACCACACTATCTCGATAATCCTGTCCACCATGTACTATTCGATGCCCCACCACATCGATTTCTGACAACTGATCAATTACCTTGGTAGCATCATAAGTAAGTGTATGCAGCATATAGGTGAGGTGTGCCTCTGGGGAATCACCAGAGATTGATTTTTGCAGCGTTGCACCCGTAGCAGTTTTCACCTTAATTTCTGCCACACCCCGATCTTGAGTCCAGTTAATTTTCCCTTCCCAAAGGGGTTCGAGTGCTTGGGTGGGAAGAGCCTCATCTGCAATCTCATACAGACAACTCTTTTGGCTGCTCGATCCGGCATTCAGCACCAATATCTTCATATAAATATAACAACATAAAAACATGACCTCCTTTGATCATGTCACCAAGTCTAACCTTATGGTCATATACCTTGGATATGTTTCAGGTAGAGATAAATTCCTCTAAGTAAAGCTGCGTTGCCTCTCTCAAGCTAGCAATTGCCTGTTCTTGGGGTTCTTCTCCCTGACTCAACCGAGAACCGCTACATAACAAGTTTTTCTAGCCTTAATTTACGTTTGAGCAGATTTATGCCCAGAAAAAAGGAGAGTATTGCTACTCTCCTAATGTAATATGAGCGAGAATTTCTTTTGTTAATGTGAGTTCGACGAACCGCTCCCTGCCTTGAACTAAAGTTTAAGTTTGTCCCTCTGCGACTGGGAAAGTGACGGCTTTGCGTACTAAAACCTCTTAAAGGTCTTTTGATTTAGCTAATTAGGCGGACACTATATGAGCCGGCGAATTCACATTTATCTTAGCGATGAAAGCGACGATCTTGACGTTCACGTAATTCACGAGCGCGTTGTTCACGGAATTGACGTTCACGGAATTCACGAGCGCGTTGTTCACGGACTTCACGTTCGTGTTGGACTCTACCGTTATTAAAAGCTACACTATTTTGATTAAAATGATCATGCTCAAATTTAAATTCAGCAGCATTAGCATTTTGAGAAAGAGCAGCAATTGAAGTAGCTGCTAATAAGCCTCCAATAAGAATAGATTTAAAGCTGTTCATATATCCTTTATCTGCCTTGCATTACTTGGTTTGTGTACTCTCAATCTAATCGGAATAATCAGGTATATGCCTGTGATAAAAGTCATGTTTAAATAGTTATTTTTGTCACTATTATTAGGATTTATATTTGATTTTTGAAATCGAATAACGCTCGAAACCTTAGCTGAGATGGGTTATAGTCTCAGGGCAGCCTAGTAAAACTCAAGTCGGATTTCTGTATTAGAGGTGATTATTCAGCTGTCAATTCATGCGATCGCACACGATAATTTGATAATCTAGCCACAAGCCCATGAGAATCAACTGCGTCACATCCAGTCAATCTCTGGACACAAGACTCTATCAGTACTTGAGCGTTATTTATAAGTAACCGACGAACAAAAGTTTTACTCTAATAAAGGAAATAACGATTTGTTCTAAAGCTGTTCTTATACCAATACGGGAAATCCTAATGTGTTACTTTCATGTAAGGCACTTAACCTCATACTTGCACTTTTTGTAACCAAATCACAGAAATCTTAACAGCATAAACTTCAAATCCACAAGTTAAGTTACTGAAAAACTCGATTTAGGTAGGTAAAAATTATGGCATATATCACTGGAACCAACGGTAACGATTCTCTTAACGTTTCTGGTGGCTATAGCGGAACTGATTCGTGGGGTGCCCTCGATTATGGCTCAAAGAGCGATAATACCCTTAACGGTGGTGCTGGTAACGATACCTTGAGTGCTAGCGCTTCCGCGCATTCAGCAAAAAAAAACTAATCTGATGGGAAAGCTACTTAATATAGATATCCTACTCGATTAGCTGACTTCAGAGCGATGCCTAGACTGAGCTACGTTTACTTAATACCAGCACCCCCATAACCAACCTTATCGTCTTCAAAGTCTGTTATCGCACAAGCAAACTCCCTAAAAGCTGTTTTAATCAGAACCTCTTTTGTTCCCCTTTCCAGCGAAGAATTGCGGATGAGGTCTGTTAATTCTATAAACAACAGAGAAAACATAAAACGATCTTGGCGGTCAACTTGTTTCAAGCAAGACGATATAAACTGATAAAGCTCTGTTTTTCTAGGTTTAGTTTGTTCATCCCATATTTGTAACCCAAGCCGAAGAGTTCTCAAGCGAATTTCATTACTATTGAAGGACGCGTCTTTGTAGCGGACTGATACGCGTTGGGGTATTTCCATGAGTTTTAGCTATACATATTCAATGTAAAGTAATTATTCACTTATATTTTGGCTCAACCGGAAAAATCTGATATTTAGTGCCAATACCAACAACCGCTATAGGTTAGAAACCAATAGACATAGGAGTGAAAAAGAATCTAGAGACGTAGCACTGCTACGTCTCTACAAGGGTTCTGGGTAACGCATATTTAATTTCTGGAGATGTCTAATGACTTGCGTGGAATATACACAGTTAGTAGAGGCGTACATCTGTACACCCCTACCTATATATTTTTGGTCAGGTATTTCGTGAAATGGTATAAGAGGATCTGATGTCGATACCTGGGAATTAAACGATTAGACTTGTTGTATTCCTGGACGACCATCTTCAACCACAAATGAAGCCCGCTTACTAATCGTGCCAAATGGAGTTGTGACGTTTGATAAAACTAGATAGTCTGTTTTGCAGGTTGTGGGAGTCAGCGCACAGCGAACATACCCCCGTTGACTGTTGAAGAACTTAATGTGTGGGTTGTCGGGTAAGTAAGCTTCAACTGCGGGGATGGTATCTGCTCCATCTCCACCGGAGGTTATTGAAGTACAGACAAATTCACTCCCGATTGTAGTAGATTCTGGATTATTAAAGTCTGCCTTTAAATTCATTGCCCAGTTGGAATGGATATCGCCTGATAAGACTACTGGATTAGATGGTTGGCGCTGTTCTAAGAAACGCATGAGGCGATCGCGGGAAGCTACATAACCATCCCACTTATCCATGCTGTAGGTTCCGCCTTCCCCTGGTTTTGTGTCTATCTGAGCAACTACAACTTGTTGGGCTAAAACGTTCCACTTAGCCTGTGAGCTATCCAAACCATCATATAGCCAATTTTCCTGACGCTTGCCAGTAATTGTTGCATTCGGATCTAAATTTTGTGGGCAACGTTCTTTAGTGCCATCACCACAGGGCTGATCGGTGCGATATTGGCGGGTATCTAAGACATGGAAGGTTGCTAAGTTACCAAAGGAGAGCCGACGGAAAAGTTGCATATCCGGGCCAACCGGACGCGAGAAGGGACGCAATGGCATGTGTTCGTAGTAAGCTTGATAGGCAGCAGCCCGTCGTTTTAGGAAGATTGCCCGATCCTGATCTGGTTCAGTATCAATTTCTGAGATGTCGTTGGCGTAGTTATTTTCTACTTCGTGGTCATCCCAGGTGACAATCCAGGGAAAGGCTGCATGAGCTGCTTGCAAATTGGTATCGGTTTTATACAAGGCGTGACGGTTGCGATAATCTTCCAAGGTAATAATTTCTGCACTATTATGCTTTCTGGGGCGATCGCTTGAAATTCCTCCTTCATAGATGTAGTCTCCAACATGCACTACCAAGCTGAGGTCGTCCTGGGCGAGATATTTGTAGGCGGTATAGTACCCCTGCTCATAATGCTGACAGGAAACAAGGGCAAAGTTTAATTTATTTAAGTAGCCACCTGCTAAAGGGGCTGTACGAGTGCGACCAATGGGGCTAGCGTCTTGGCCGACTAGAAAGCGATACCAGTACCAAGTATCAGATTGCAGTCCCTCTACCACAACTCGAACTGAGTGAGCTAGTTCTGGAGTTGCAAGTACAGTACCTTTGGAGACAATACGCCTCATATCGGGATCGGTTGCTACTTCCCAGCGAATTGGCACATTAGCAAGTGGCATTCCACCTCCGTTTAAGGGTTCAGGAGCTAGACGAGTCCAAATCACGACGCTGCTAGGATCGGGATCACCCGATGCTACACCCAAAGTGAAAGGATAATTGGCAAATCTGCTTTTAGCAATCGCTCTTTGAGCAGAAAATTGGTTAGCGATCGCCAAACCAGACAATGCTCCTGCCCCGACAATTAAGTTGCGTCGTTTGATTCGACTATGCAGGAACTGCTCAAAATTCCGGTAATCTACCATTTTCTACTCCTAACTAACTGGTAAGTTAAAGCACAGCAACACCTAACACGTAGACGGCAGGTCTTAGGCAAACTTCGTAACTAACTCTTTTACCAAAATCAGGTTTTAATTCCCAATTTTTTATCCTGGCATCAATGTATTAGATGTTGTTTTGCCACATAAAAGCATATTAGTAAGAGATTAATCCTTGGCAAAGAAAGGGTTAATATCAACTTAACCGAGCTTAGATTTTAACCCTTTTCATTGATGCTACTTTTCTTTTCATCATCCAGCCAAGGCTACAAGCCAAGAGAGTCCCAACTAAAGGTGTAGGTTCAGGTATTTGTGTATACGAAACTTTACCTGATATGGGTTTAGCATTTGGAGATGTTCTAGAGAAAATTGTAAAATCATCACCAATGATTTCGTAACTTATAGAACTCGAAGGATTAGATTTATCATTGAACAGATAGTCCAATCCCAAAGACGTTTGTCCGGTTAAGAATGTGGTTGGAAATACCAGGGGAAATTCTGGATATTCAGTATCATCTTTTTCCGTGTAAACGGTAGAGCCACCGTCAAATTGGAAAGACAGCGAATTAATTGTCGCTGCGGGATTCTCTTCATGACTGAAAATTGAGTTATCAAAGCTAAAAAAGCCATTTCCCTTAGTTACCGGACTATCAACTGTGAAAGCGTAATTAATAATTGCAGCAGATACAGATTTTGCATCTACAGTAGCAAAACCTAAAGTAAAAGTAGCAGCAGCAAGCACTAATTTGGGAACCAATTTCATCTCAATTTTCCTCACGATAAACTTTTGTAAGTAATCTACACTGCAAAGTATGGAAATAGTTAGTTTCTAACTTACTTATTTCCTAAAGGGGTATTCATCACTGTTCTAATCAGTGATGATAATCAATGATTTTTTCCTTTTTCAGATAAAGAGATAAGTCTCCAATTCATTGGAGTCACCATATTTTAGAATCATGAGTTTAAGCAAACTTTAATTAGAGGTAAAAATAAAAAACTCCATCCCCTTGTGGGTGGAGTTTTTAGTCATTAGCCATTAGTCATTAGTCATTAGTACCAATGACCAATGACTTTTGACGGCAGGACTAAAGCGGCGGGGCGGTGGTCACTGAGCGCGGCCGTTGTGCTATCCCTCTCCACCCACGTTCGCGCAGCGTCCCGTAGGGAGGGGATGGAGTTTCCCGCCGCTTTCAATAAAATCTAATTTAAATTTCCCAACGCAAGACTTAGTAGATAACGAGATATTTCTGATAATTTATAAATAACCATTAGGTATCACAGACTCTTGAATTCACCAAAAACCTTCTGAGTTGAAAGTGCTGTTAGGGCAGCAAATATCAAAGTACAGCAGTTTTGATATATTTAAACCACATCTGTCTTAGGGAACATTGCTCATTGATGCCAACTTAAGCTAAAACTCCTTTAAAACCTCGTTTCTAGCCTCTGGCTGGAAATGCACCTGATTGCGGTGCCGCAAGTCTTGAGGCGGAGCCTCCTATATGCATTCCCAGTCAGAGACTGGGAACTAGACATTTTCTAAAAGCTGTTTCTATGGCTTTCGCCTTAAGTGGATACCTATGAGCAATGTTCCGTACTGCGTGGTCTATTTACTGGACAATCTCTTATTGTTCTAACATTTGGAAGAATCGGGTAAAATAATCTGGGAAGGTCTTTGCTGTACAACCAGGATCTTTAATTACAATTCCTGGAACCTTCAAACCAGTGACAGCAAAAGCCATCGCCATTCGATGATCGTGATAGGTTTCAATTGCTGCCGGGGTAATCGGGCTAGGCTCAATTTTCAAACTATCGGCAAATTCTTCAACCTGAACTCCCAGCCGACGCAATTCTGTGACAACAGATCGAATCCGATCGGTTTCTTTATATCGAATATGTTCCACATTACGAATGGTAATCGGTGAACTGGCAAAGGGCGCGATCGCTGCTAATGTTTGCACTAAATCCGATATATCATTCATATCAATGTCGATGCCTTGCAATTGCTTGGGCCCGATCACTTCGGTATAATCAGCAGAGTCATTAATTTGGCAACCCATCTGTTCTAAAACATTCAGCCAGAGAATATCACCCTGACAGGATTGTTTAGTCAAATGTTTGACGCGCACCCGTCCACCTGTGACGGCGGCGGCGGCAAAAAAGTAAGAAGCATTTGACGCATCGGGTTCTACTATATAATGTCGAGCTTGGTAACGTTGACCCGCTTTAATCTGAAATTGATTATCGCCGATTTGAATCACCTGCACGCCAAAATCTGCCATCAGACGACAGGTCATTTTGATGTAAGACTGAGAAACGAATGTCCCCTCAACCTCAAAAATCGTATCCTGTTGAGCATAAGGCGCAATCATCAGCAATGCCGAAAGTTGCTGACTTGTTTGATTTGCTTTCAACCGAAAATTTCCGCCAGCAAATCCCTGGCTATAGAGGGTGTAGGGCATAAACCCGGAGTTTCCCTCAAAATTAACGGTTGCTCCACCCGTTTGCAGCACCGTCAGCATGTCGCCCATCGGACGTTCTCGCATCCGGGAAACGCCATCTAGGCGATATTCGCCGTTACCCAGTGCCACCAACGCCGAAATAAACCGTGCTGTAGTACCTGATAAACCCACAAATAAATCTGCCTGTTTAGCCGGGATATCGCCTCCCCTTCCCGACACTTGAATCTGTGCTAGATGAGGATTCAGAGTGATGAGAATGCCCAATTGCTCTAAACATTTGCCAAAATACTCGCTGTCTTCACTAAATAAGGCATTTTCTAAAATGGAGTCACCTTGCGCCAAAGCAGCGACAAGCAACGCCCGATTGGTAAGACTTTTAGAACCGGGAATTTCTACCGTGGCATCCACTGGCCGATTTAGAGCAGGAATTGCAATGGTATCCACGTTAAACCTCTACATGAGCGGTCAGCTACAACTTTATATATTGCCATATTGTGACCAAAAGAGGCAGGGGAAGAAGAACTATTAACCAATTCTGGGGGTTTAAATTGCTTGACTTAGTTGAGTGCAAAAGCTGACACTGCTTTAGGAAATACTTGATTTATTCACCTGACTAATCTAGAACCCAGGCATTATGAATATTAAATAGATTAAGTAAGTCGGTGTTAAAAAATCAGCCCATCTGACGAAATGTAAAATCAGCAAACAGCTTATAACTCATTGATTATAGAGTTTTACAAAACTAAACATACATGATTTTTATCGTGCCGACCTCTTTAATTCAACCAAAACTGGTAACAGAAGAAGAACATATATATGCCCAGGTGATCCCACAATCTCATATTGACGAGCATCTTTTTCTGCTTCAATTTACAGATGTTTTCCCAAAAGTGATGTCAGACGACAAGCCGCTAGGCGTCTACGCAATTCTAAATGCACTCTCTCAGCCTGGGTGAGATTAGAACATCAATATTGGAATTGTAACAAAGACAGGTGTATGTAAATATAGTCAAGCGAAAAAGTAGCTAGTTCAGCTTTTTTTTTAAAAAGTAGCAATTGTTGCTGATCGAACCAAGCGATCGCGGTAAGATTTTGGACTTAAGCCTGATTCAACTCCAATAACTCCTCAGACAGAACAAATAATTAATAATTCGTAATTTATGCTATAGAGCAACTAACTTGAGTTTTGGAGGTCAAAGTATGATTTCTTCTCAAAGTGAGATTAAATTACATCCAAAGGACAAATGACCAACTTAAACAACTTTCAAAGACTAGTAGAACTTGCAAATGATTATGGAATTATTTGCCAGCCAACACCAGAAGAATGCTTGATTGCATCCTTGCCTGGAGACGATGATTTCTTATTAGCTTTTACTTGGTCTGGTACACTTGAGGGAGAGCCGCCAGAGCATGAATTAATCGCAATTAGTGTACAGGATCTAGTCAAAGAAGTTACTGTTGCAGCTTGGCAGATTCCTATTTATTTATTCGGAAACGTTTTAAGGCAGGCTCAGATGCTTGTCACTGCCCACAAAGATTTTGTTAGCAGTTAGCAGACAAGTCATAGCTAAAAATTACTATCCCTGTCCACTGTGGCAGGGATTTTTACACCAGTTTTCATCTATTTGAACCACATCTCTGGTAGGGGCACAGCATTGCTGTGCCCTTACTGCGTAGTCTATTTACCTGAAAATAGCTGTAAAGTCCTAATAACTATTTTTAATGTAATGAGTAGTTAATATAACTTAATTTTACGTAGCTATTTGTTGGTGATCCCTGCGGTCTGCGTAGCTACCGCCCTTCAGAAAAAACTTTTTGGTTTAGTTAATAATACTGGAGCATAATTATTTAAGTCTTAAGTATAATTAGTTACTCTATCTCTCGGTTTACTCTTGATGCTGGAATTTGGGACAATCCTTCTTGCTTATAAACAGTTTATACCCCACGGTCATTGCTATCTTTGGAAATCAGACTTAGTGGGGCTGCATATTTTATCCGATAGTTTAATTGCACTTGCTTATTATTCAATTACCGTCACCTTAATTTATTTTGTCCGCAAGCGTCAGGATTTGCCGTTCAACTGGATATTTCTGCTATTCGCTACATTTATTATTAGTTGTGGTACCACCCACCTAATGGAGATTTGGACGTTATGGTATCCTACCTATTGGCTAAGTGGTTGCATCAAAGCCATCACGGCTTTAATATCAGTGTATACAAGTATTGTGTTGATAGAGTTGATACCAAAGGCACTTGCTTTCTCCAGTTCTACACAAGTGGAGGCAGCCAACCGAGAGCTGGAGCGGGAAATCAGCAATCGCAAACAAGCAGAACTCGCACTACAAGAGCGTGAAGCGATGTTGCGGCGAATTGGCGATAATCTTCCCAATGGGGCAATTTATAAGCTAATCCGCGAATTCGATGGCAGCGATCGCTTTGCTTATATCAGCGCGGGGATTGAAAAACTGATGGAAGTCAGGGCAGAAGATGCACTGACAGATTCAAGTTTGCTCTATCGCCAGTTCATCCCAGAAGATGTACCACTCCTGTTGGCAGCAGTCGATGAATCCCTGCGGAATCTCTCGGTGTTTGATATACAACTGCGAATCCAAACGCCCAGCGCTCGGCTTAAATGTTTACATTTTCGTTCGATGCCACGCCAGTTGCCGGATGGCCGCATGGTTTGGGATGGGCTGGTAGTGGATGCCACCGACCTCAAATGTGCTGAAGAAACACAACGCAAGAGTGAAGCCTTATTAGAAGAATCTCAGCAAGTTGCTCGTCTCGGTAATTGGGAGTTTGATATTGTCACTGGCAAAATTACCTGGTCAAAGCAACTATTCGACCTCTTAAATCGAGATCCCGCACTTCTTGAGCCGAACTACCAAGAAAATCTGCAACTGTACTGGCCAGAAGATGCAGGAAAATTAGCCCAAGCAATTGAGCGGGCAATGTTAACTGGCGAATACTACAAACTCATTCTGCGTGCGTCTCAAACTGACGGGTCTACTATTTATATTGAGGGAATTGGACATGCAGAATTCAACGCGGATGGAAAAGTAATTCGCCTCTATGGAACTGCCCAAGATGTTACAGAACGGCAAG
Source organism: Nostoc sp. NMS7 (assembly GCF_017115085.1). GTDB lineage: Bacteria > Cyanobacteriota > Cyanobacteriia > Cyanobacteriales > Nostocaceae > Nostoc. The sequence goes on from NZ_JABXKJ010000246.1 coordinate 84,749, forward strand.
TCGCAATCAACGAACGCAAACAAGCCGAGCAAGAACTCCAACGCAGTGAAACGCTGCTAGCTACTGCTCAAAAGATTGCCCAGATGGGCAGTTGGGAATGGTATTTAGAGTCTCAAAAACAAATTTGGTCAGCCGAAACCTTCCGCATCTTTGGCCTAAATCTTACTCAATCAGTACCGACACAGGCTGCATTTCTCCAGATGGTTCACCTAGAAGACCAACCAGTGTTCCAGAGGCACTTACTACAGGCGATCGCCAACGGAAAGCCTTTCAATCTTGAATATCGCATTATCCGACCTGATGGCTCATTGCGCTACCTGGAGTCGAGAGCAGAGGTAGCTTATGATACTCCAGGTAAGACTATTAGACTGTATGGAGCTATTCTAGATATTACAGAACGCAAGCAAGTAGAAATTGCTCTCAAACAAAGCGAGATTCGCTACCGTGCCATTGTCGAAGATCAGACTGAACTCATTGCTCGATATTTACCAGACGGCACACTCACCTTTGTCAACCAAGCTTTTGCACTTTATTTTCGGCGATCGCCAGAGGAACTGATCGGCAGCAACTATCAACCTATTATCTTTGAGGCAGATCGGGAGCGAGTTGCTCAATTAATAGCTTCAACAAGTGCTGATAATCCTGTTGTGATCATTGAGAATCGCGTGCTTGTCGCTTCGGGGGTGCGTTGGACTCAGTGGCATAACCGGATGCTGTTTGACGAGCAAGGATGCTTTATAGAATTTCAAACGGTGGGACGCGATATCACAGCCCTCAAGCAAATCGAAGAAACACTTTTTCAAGAAAAAGAATTAGCTCAGGTGACGTTGGAATCGATCGGAGATGCAGTTATTACCACAGATGCGTTTGGCAGGATTCAATACCTCAATCCGGTTGCAGAATCTCTGATCGGATGTAGTAAAGCATCTGCACAAGGGTTGCCGTTATTAGAAGTCTTGAGAATTGTGGATGAAACTACACGGGAGCCAGTTCAGAACCCAATTGAGCAAGCGTTACAGTCAAATCGAATTGTGGGTTTAGCAAACCATACCCTCTTAATTAATCAGAATAATCAAGAGATTACGATTGAAGATTCAGCCGCACCCATTCGCAATCGTGAGGGACAAATAATTGGCGCGGTTATGGTGTTTCACGACGTGACTCAGAACCGCAAGCTTTCGTCTCAGCTATCCTGGCAGGCAACCCATGATGCTTTAACCGGATTGGTGAATCGCCAGGAGTTTGAGCGGCGGGTTGAGCAAGCATTGCGCCTTGCTTCTTTAGACTACCAAGTTCATGCATTGTGCTATTTGGATCTCGATCACTTCAAAATTGTAAATGATACCTGTGGTCATCTAGCTGGAGACGAATTACTGCGTCAAATTACTGCCCTATTGCAGGAGAAGATTCGGAAAACTGACACACTCGCACGGTTAGGCGGCGATGAATTTGGTGTATTGCTCATTCAGTGTACGATAGAGCAAGCTTTACGAGTTGCCAATGAGCTGCTTTCGTGTGTTCAAAAGTTCCGGTTTGTTTGGCAAGAGCAGGTATTCTCAATTGGAGTAAGTATCGGCTTAGTCGGTATCGACACGAATAGCGAGAGCCTTACAGAGATTATCAGGACAGCTGACGCAGCTTGCTATACCGCGAAGAACCGGGGGCGCAATCGCGTGTACCTTGCTCAGACTCACGATCAGGAGCACCTGCAACGGCGTGGGGAGATGCAGTGGGTCAGCCGCATTTCTCAAGCCTTGGAAAATGATTCGTTCTGTCTCTATGTTCAACCCATAGCCGCCGCCATCACCCTGGCGGCTCAAAACGGCGACCATTATGAAGTGCTGCTGCGGCTCCGGGATGAGCAGGGAAATTTAGTGCTGCCGATGACGTTTATTCCCGCAGCAGAACGGTACAACTTGATGCATCTGATTGATCGGTGGGTGATTCGGACTCTGTTTAGCAATTGGTCAACGTTCGTTGACGATGAACAAAGTATCTATGCGATTAACCTTTCTGGCTCTAGCATCAACGATGATCAGTTCATTGACTTCCTGCATGAGCAGTTTATCCTACACCCCATCTCACCCCAGCGCATTTGCTTTGAGATTACCGAGACTGTGGCGATCGCCAACCTGATCAAAGCCAGAAAGTTCATTCAATCACTTCAACGGATGGGCTGTAGCTTCGCGTTGGACGATTTTGGGGTGGGGATGTCGTCGTTTGCCTATCTCAAGTCTCTGCCTGTGGATTACCTCAAAATTGACGGAAGCTTTATTCGTAACATTGTCGAGAATCCTGTGGATAATGCGATCGTGGCAGCAATCATTCACATTGCCACCGTTATGGGTATTCAGACAATTGCTGAGTTTGTGGAAAATGACGCAATTTTAGAGCGGATTACAGCACTAGGAATTAATTACGCACAGGGATATGGCATCGCAGTACCTCGCCCATTGGGGTAGATATAGCCTGTTCCCGTAGCTGGGTCTTTCAGAATGTCACACAAGACAAGCAGACGACTTGTTAACTGCTTGCGCTCATTGTATATCAGCAGCGATTTTGATGTGAGAGCCATGTGGAATACTATAAAAGCACATTGGTTATACATTGGTCAGCATTCATTTTGATGTAAAAGCCGTGTGAAACGTTGTAAAGACACATTCAGTAGACATAAATTAATTTTCCCAGTAGACATCTTTTATATCTAGATTTTTAACTGTCTGCTACTCAAATGCTACTCAAAACGGTAGCCTGGAATAATTCAGCAACTCACACATATTGCATCATGTTACCTAAACCCAAAAAGCACTGGACACCGCAGTATTGGGCAAGTTGGAAGCCTTTCGGGATTGGCGAACAGTACCCGAACAACTACTGGGAAGTCTTTCGAGCAATCTGGCTGTCTCGTGACAAACTACCCTATGCGTGGAATATTCTCGATAAAGGTGTCTGTGATGGTTGCGCTCTCGGAACAACTGGGATGAAAGATTGGACTTTAGATGGCATCCATCTCTGCAATGTCCGGTTGCGGCTGTTGCGGATGAATACTATGCCAGCTTTTGACCCTGTGCTATTAGAAGATGTTTCGCAGTTACAAAAGCAAAAAAGCGCCCAATTACGCGACTTGGGACGGCTTCCTTATCCGATGATTCGTCAACGAGGGGAAAAAGGCTTTCGTCGGGTGAGCTGGGATGAAGCTTTAGGGATAATTAGCGATCGCATCCACGCTACTACACCAGACCGCCTCAGTTTCTATGTTACCAGTCGCGGCACTGTCAACGAAACTTATTATGCTACCCAAAAAGCTGTGCGGGCAATGGGAAGCAATAATATTGATAACGCTGCCCGCATCTGCCATTCTCCTAGCACGGCGGGACTGAAAGCTGCTATCGGTGCAGGGGCTACTACCTGTTCTTATAAAGATTGGATTGGCACTGATTTATTAGTCTTCATTGGTTCCAATGTTGCCAATAATCAGCCTGTTACTGTTAAATATCTTCATTACGCCAAGAAAGCTGGCACTAAGATTGTAGTTATTAATACTTACCGTGAGCCAGGAATGGAGCGCTACTGGGTGCCCTCAATTGTGGAAAGTGCCGTTTTCGGTACAAAGTTTGCCGAAGACTTCTTCTTAATCAACATGGGCGGGGATATAGCATTTTTGAATGGCACAATTAAACATATAATTGCTAACAATTGGGTAGACCAGTCATTTATAGATTTACATACAGTTGGCTTTGTTGAACTCAAAGCATCGTTAGAAAGCCAATCTTGGGAAGAATTAGAGCGGCTTTCTGGGACATCCCGCGAAGAAATGTACGCCTTTGCCAAAATGGTCAAAGAAGCTAATAAAGCCGTATTTGTTTGGAGTATGGGTATTACTCAGCATGAATGCGGCGAAGATAACGTGCGAAGTATCATCAACTTAGCTCTCACCAAAGGTTTTGTCGGTCGGGAAGGCTGCGGTTTAATGCCAATTCGCGGTCACTCTGGGGTGCAGGGTGGTGCAGAGATGGGATGTTACGCGACAGTATTTCCTGGTGGTAAACCCATTACCCCAGAAAATGCTGCCCAATTGAGTCAGCATTGGGGTTTTGAAGTCCCAGCAAGTAAAGGTTTAATTGCTCCAGAAATGATTAACGCCGCATATCAGGGACAGTTAGATGTGTTGTTTTCCGTGGGCGGGAATTTTTTAGAAGTGCTGCCAGAACCGGATTATGTAGAAGCGGCGTTGAAGCAAATATCGTTGCGGGTACATATGGATATTGTTCTCTCCAGCCAGATGTTAGTCGAACCCGCCGATACTGTGATGCTTTTACCTGCGACGACTCGCTACGAAATACCAGGGGGAGTCACAGAAACTAACACCGAACGCCGGGTAATTTTCAGTCCAGAAATTCCGGGGCCGCGAATTGGAGAAACGCGTCCAGAGTGGGAAATATTTTTAGAATTAGCAAGGCGAGTAAAACCAGATTTGGCAGATAAGCTGGCTTTTGCTGACACAGCTGCTATCCGTCAAGAAATTGCTCAAGTCGTTCCACAATATGCTGGTATTCAACACTTACAGCAAGCTGGTGATCAGTTTCAATATGGCGGCTCACATTTATGCTTTGGCTGGAATTTCCCGACAGCCGATGGCAAGGCACACTTTGGCATATTATTGCCACGCCAAAGAGAATTACCAGAAGGTTATTTCTTATTAGCAACGCGGCGAGGCAAACAATTTAATAGTATGGTGCAGGAACGCAAGGATGCAATTACTGGGGCAGTGCGAGAGGCGGTGCTAATGAATGCTGCTGATGCGGCACAGTTGGGTTTAAAAGATAGCGATCGCGTCATTCTCAAGAATGATTTAGGCGAGTTATTCTGTCAAGTATATATTGCACCAATTCAGTCAGGAAACTTGCAAGTACATTGGCCAGAAGGGAATGTGCTACTAGATAAAAGTAAGCGATCGCTCGAAGGTGTTCCTGATTATAATGCGATCGTGCGGTTGGAAAAAATTTAAATCAAGTCTCATTTTTCCAGCTTTCACATTTACAACAGCATATCCATTAACTTGCATGAAGACTACCGCAAAGATCAGCATCTCTGCGGTAGTTTTAAATTAATAGACATAGGAGTGAAAAAGAATGTAGAGAGGTAGCACTGCTAGCTCTCTACAAGGGTTCTGGGTAACGCATATTTACAGCAGTTTTCATGTATTTGAACCACATCTGTCGTAGGGGCACAGCATGCTGTGCCCCTACCGCGTGGTCTATTTACCTGAAAATAGCTGTAATTAAGCTGCTAGTTTTGATCTAGTTGGAACGAAAAAGCGTCGTTTGAGGCACTTGAAATTTTCTTAACGTACAAAAAACCTTTTTTGGCACGGTGATGCCGTATTCAAGCTAGGGGAGAAAGAGGAAACTACAGTACGGAACCGGAACGTGTCAAATTTAACTCTAATCCTTCTGATTAAATTTTCGCTACATAACTTATAATTTTTCCCATGTACTTACTTAATTTTGTATAAAGTAAGAATAAAATCTGCGCTTTTTAAGTAAAAATACTTAAAAGCTCCTTTCGCAATATTTCAGTTAAAACACCAATGACAAATTATGTAGCTGTTTTCTATTCTGAAGTTGTAATCGAACAAAAGTTTACACACTTGTTGCAGATACCAATTTGTCTTTTGTATCCGGTTTTTCCAATTGCTAATTCGCTCATGTCTTAAGGGTAACGCCCAACTACCCGTTATAAATTTTCCCGCCCACCTACCTTATGGAGTATGAAGTATGAAAGTCAAAAGTTTGAGCGATGTCAAAATAGAGATTACAGGTAAAGGAAGAGGAGTCTTTGCCAACCGGAATTTCCGTAAAGGTGAGAAGGTAGTGATTGGACACCGAGTCCAATCACTACCAGAAAGAACTAATCACTCCTTCCAAATAGACATTGATTTACATATAGAACTAGATGAACCAGGACGATTAATCAATCACTCTTGTAATCCAAACACAGGAATTCAGAATAATGAATTTGGAGCATATGATTTTGTCGCCTTGATAGATATAAATGAAGGAAGTGAAATTACATGGGATTATGAAACAACAGAATACATTTCTATTGCTATTCCAGAATGTTGTTGTGGCGCTTATAACTGTAGAATTAAAACCTTAGGATTTAAGTTTCGTTCTACTCAACTCAGGAAAAAGTATGGTATTTTTATTGCTGATTACTTAAAAGACGTCAGCATTTAGAGATAATTTGAGTTAATGATTTTTAAGGTGATATTAAGTAGGTAGGCGTAATTAAACATAAGATCAAACCTCACCCTCAATCCCTCTCCGTAAGTTCGGAGAGGGAAGCCGGGGGATGAGTTAAGTCACCGTCGCCGCCCCATCAAGCCAAGAGATAGAATCGCGGCTGTTTGAGTTAATCAGTCCGGGTACATTTGCCAATCTCAAAGGGGTAAAAGACTTTAAACGTAGTTTGCGCTCCGGCATAGCCCGCCTTCTCTAGGAGACGCTCCGCGAACGGCATCGTGTACTAACCCTAGCAGTGATGGTGCTGTCCTCAATGATTTGTCTGCTGATGTCGCTGTCGCTTTGCAACAACCCTTAGAACGTATTTCTGTGGAGATGGTTTTCCGCAGTTTATATTTTTTCAATCGACCACTCTTGCAAAACCCACAACTACAACTCATTCCTTGGTTGGTTGAGCATCAGCGTTCTATGGGCTTGGTCAAAGCCATTGGTCAACGGCATCGACGCAACGCCTCAAAGTCCCTTGACATCTGGGCTGAAGCTTTAACTTGACACCAATGGCATCTTGCCCTCCCTAATTATGCAAGCTAAATGGGGAACAGCTTATCTTACCTACTATTAATAAAGCAATATTCTTCATTTCTTCGCCTGTATCACTTGCAAACTACCGCCAGCATATAAAGTTAGCTTACTCGCTTCAAATCCAGTCTCAGTTAACAACTTAGCCAAATCAGTTTTCAACAGTTCCCAAGCTGTTTCCGTCTCAAACAACAGCAAAAACACTGACACCCCAGGCCAAAATATCGGATTCGTCGGAGCGTGAAAATCCACCAGCGTAAACACCCCTCCTGGCTTCAGCACCCGATAAACTTCATTAATAATTTTTCGTAATTGCTGAGGCTGCATCTCGTGTAGTGCGACGCTAGTATGCACCACATCAAACAGATTATCTGTAAATGGCATTTCCTCAGCAAAAGCTTCCACATAAGAAGCTAATGGTACATTTAGCCGCGCCCGTTGCAAAGACTTGGGTGAAGCGTCCAATCCTGTTACATTTTGTGAAAACTTTACCAAAAATTGCGTCGTTTGACCACTGCCGCAACATAAATCTAAGACCTGAGTATCTGAGTGAATTGTTAAGCCTTGCAAAGCAAGTTGCCGAAAACGGGCTTCACCACCTACACTTAAGGCTGCTAAATGAGAGATGCCATCATACAGCCACTGATAGCGGTAACTCCAATCTCTTAAAATTGTTGCCATTGCATATTTCCTTGCTATTAAGCTTTATATTTAATAAAGATATATTGTTAACATTAGTAAAAAACCTGAAAAGATTGGGGGAAAGTAACTGCTATGGGTCGTGTAGGCGTCTTATTACTCAATCTCGGTGGCCCCGATAAGCTAGAGGATGTCGGGCCGTTTTTGTACAACCTGTTTTCCGATCCGGAAATTATTCGCCTACCGTTTCGCTGGTTGCAAAAGCCCTTAGCCTGGTTTATTGCCTCAAGGCGAACCAGAACATCTCAAGCAAATTATAAGCAAATCGGTGGTGGTTCTCCGCTGCGGCGGATCACAGAAGCGCAAGGGCAAGCTCTCAAAGAACAGTTGGGTTATTTGGGACAAGAAGTTAAAATTTACGTAGGAATGCGTTATTGGCATCCCTATACAGAAGAGGCGATCGCACAGATCACCCAAGATAATATAGAACATCTGGTAATTTTACCACTCTATCCCCAGTTTTCTATCAGTACCAGTGGTTCCAGCTTCCGGCTTTTAGAAAAGCTTTGGCAAGAAGATCCAAAACTTCAGCCCATTGATTACACCGTCATTCCTTCCTGGTACAAACAACCAGGCTACCTGCAAGCAATAGCGGAACTCATAGCCCAGGAACTCGAACAGTTTCCTAATCCAGATGAAGTTCATATATTCTTCAGCGCTCACGGCGTTCCTAAAAGTTACGTTGAAGAGGCTGGCGACCCCTACCAGCAAGAAATTGAAGAATGTACTGCCCTGATTATGAAGACCCTGAATCGACCCAATGTCCACACCTTAGCTTACCAAAGTCGCGTCGGGCCAGTAGAATGGCTCCAACCCTATACTGAAGATGCCCTGAAAAAACTAGGCGCAGAAGGTGTGAAAGATTTAGTTGTCGTGCCTATCAGTTTTGTCTCAGAGCATATTGAAACACTACAAGAAATTGATATTGAGTATCGGGAAGTAGCAGAAGAATCAGGAATTCACAACTTCCGTCGCGTTCCGGCTCCCAATACCCATCCGGTATTTATTAATGCACTGGCAGACTTAGTAATTGATGCGCTGAAAAAGCCCAGTTTCAAGCTTTCGCAAGCTGCTCAAATGAAAAAAATGGTAAAAATGTACCCCCAAGAGCGTTGGGAATGGGGCCTGACTACTAGCGCTGAAGTATGGAATGGTCGGATTGCCATGCTGGGCTTCATTGCCTTAATCATCGAGCTGATTACCGGTCACGGCTTCTTGCACATGATTGGACTTTTGCAGTAAAGGGCATTGGGCATTGGGCACTTGTACTGACTTGTACTGAGCGACGTCGAAGTAATGTTGCCGTTGGCGCAGCCTCTCGTAGAGAAGTATTGGGCATTGTAAAACTCTTCCTTTGTTCCCCAAAGTTTTATACTCTGTTGGAGATAGCTACGCCATCTAAGGAAGCCTGAACTTTAGACTTCTCTCCTTGTCCCTAGTTTCTGATGCGCCATGCCCCATGCCCTATGCCCTATGCCCTATGCCCTATGCCCTATGCCCTATGCCCTATGCCCTTTGTCATACCAGTCATACCACTGCTTGGCGCTACGAAGTGCAAACCAGAGCAGTATTAAAGCAATTAATCCTCCTTGCCAGGGAGCATTAAAGGCGAAAAGTACTAAAGCAATACATAAGGTATCTTGAAGAAAGACTGCCCACAACGGTAAGCCACGTAAGCGATAGAACCAACCAACTTGAACTAGCTGGAGTACTAAAGCTAACAAACCCCCAATTATGGCAATCAGCCAGTTTGGGGTTGCTGTTGCGGTAGCTACTGCTAACCCCATAATTGCGCCCACGACGGGAGACATGAATAACTGAATCAGTTGGAGCAATCTTTGCCCCCATACCTTTTTTGAGACTAACAATTCAATTAATGACCAACTGGTGAGGCAGCCTAATAAGATTGGTGGAGAAATGTGAGATAAAATTGGAACTTGTGACCACAAGTTACTACCCTGCAATAGTCCAATAATTAGCAAAGGTATACCTATTCTCATTCCTGCTGCCGCAGAGGCTGAAAGTGTGGCTAGGATTTCAATCATTAAGGCACTCGAAACACTAATAAATAAGTAGATATTTGTTATTTATACTACCCATATATGACAAAAAATCCAGCACCAAACTGACAATTTTCAGCAATAGAATACTTAAGATTTTTGGTATTTTAACGTGAGTTCGACGGAACTAAAAAACGGCAGGAGGCAGTACAGGCAAATCTTTTGGGTAAATGTGAATTTTTAGAGCAGGACTTACGCAAAAAGGCAGTGAAAGCCTTGATTTACCTCACAGACCACACCCGGAAAAAGAACAAAGGTGCTGTTAAGTCGATGCGTCGGTTCTTGACAGAAGCGGGAATTAAAGAAGCAGGGACTCAAAATGATGAAATATAAAGGATATGAGGCAATTGTAGAATTTGATGCTGAGGCAGAAATTTTGCACGGTGAAGTAATTAATATTCGGGACGTGATTACTTTTCAAGGTATAGCAACGGACAGGGAGCTTAGGACAGCAATAAAATCACAAAATACGCTCTTGAAGGCGCGTTTCCCGCGAACTGTCCTAACGGCTTTGGCGACTGCTATAGTAGCGTAGCTGAACTAAAGCAAGCTTTTTCTGATTCAGTGGAGGATTATTTAGATTTTTGTAGAGAACGTGGGGAAGAGCCTGATAAGCCATTCTCAGGTAAATTCATGGTAAGAATCGACCCTGATTTACACAAAAAAATTGTATTTATTGCAAAGAAAGAGGGACAAAGCCTTAATTCGTTGGTTGAAAAAAGCTTGTGCTTGTATGCTAGTTAAATTAACGTCAAAGCGTTTGCGTATTTTTTGGATAACAAATTAGTAGTAAGCGCTTAAGCGCTCACTACCAGCAAATTAACCGTTAAATACCCAACCTTTGATAAACTTCTTCTAAATGCCTCAGATGCTGCTGGGGGTCGAAACAGACCTCTAGTTCTGCTGGAGACAACTTTTGGGTAACGCGAGGGTCTTTGCTAATTAAGTCCTGGAAATTACTTTCTGGTTTGTTCCAAGCGGCGTGAGCGCTTTCTTGAACGATCGCATAAGCTTCTTCTCGGTTGCTTCCCTTGTCTATTAAAGCCAGCAGCACTTGTTGGCTGAACACAACACCGCCATAACAGTTGAGATTTCGTTTCATGTTCTCAGGATAGACCAACAGGTTTTTCACCAAGTCGGTTATTTCTACCAACATAAAATGCATCAAAGTGCAAGCATCTGGCAATATCACCCGTTCTACAGAACTATGGGAAATATCCCTTTCATGCCAGAGAGCAACATTTTCCAAAGCTGCACCCGCATAACTTCTGACGAGTCGCGCCATTCCCGTCAGCCGTTCAGAACGGATGGGATTGCGCTTGTGTGGCATTGCTGAGGAACCTTTTTGACCTTTGGCGAAGAATTCTTCTACTTCCAAAACGTCTGTTTTTTGCAGGTTGCGAATTTCTACAGCAAAACGTTCGATGGATGCCGCTACCAAAGCTAATTGTTGCACGTAATCGGCGTGGCGATCGCGGGAAATAACTTGTGTTGAGGCTGTATCAGGTTTGAGTCCGAGTTTTTCGCAAGCGATCGCTTCTATACGCGGTTCAACATTGGCATAGGTTCCCACCGCACCAGAAATCTTACCCACAGCGATCGTTTGGCGGAGTATATTTAGACGTTCTTGGTGTCGCAACACTTCTGCTAACCAACCAGCTAGTTTGAAACCAAAAGTAATCGGTTCAGCGTGAATACCATGCGATCGGCCAGCCATCACTGTATGACGATGTTCCCCTGCTTTTTGGCGAATTACCTGAATCAAATCTTCCAGACGTTGCAATAATATATCCAGGCTGGCAACCAATTGCAATGCTAAAGCTGTATCCAAAACATCCGAACTAGTTAAACCCAGATGAATATAGCGTCCGGCATCACCTACATATTCGTTGACATTTGTCAAGAAAGCGATCACATCGTGGCGGACTACAGCCTCAATTTCTAGCACCCTATTGGTGTCAAAATCTGCCTTGGCCTTAATTTCCTCAACCGCCTGAGATGGAATGTAACCCAGTTCAGCTTGAGCCTCACAAACAGCAATTTCGACTTCCAGCCAAGTTTTTAGTTTATAGGTTTCACTCCACAGATTAGCCATTTCCGGCAAAGTATAACGCTTAATCACAGTTCGGCACAGAATACAACCGTCATATTTTACAGTCTAATTAATGTAGATCACTTTTTAGTGCTACTTTTTGCTCAGGAACAGAACTAGTTTTTGCATCCGAGGTGATGATACTAATCCTACCGTCAGCCTCCATATATGCAAACTTCACATCTGCTAAAAATTCCACACCTTGCTGACGTAACTTGCTCATCAACTCATCGTCTGTAATTAACTCTCGTTGTAAATGGCGCTGAATCATCCGACCATTTTTTACCAATAGCAGTGGCGGCTGATTCAGAAAACGTTGAAACTGGGGTATTTTGTAACCTAACCAGTTCAGCAAATAGCTCCAAAAAATCACAGTTCCTACCAGGATAGCGCCCTCAGTAATCGATGTATAATTACTCGCCATAGCATTTTGGGCAGCTTCCGCAAATAGCACAACTACGAGTAAATCAGTAATTCCTAATGTTCCTAGTTGTCGGCTAGGAAGCAGGCGTAGTACTGAAAACAGCGCTAAATAGACCAGCGATCCCCGGATAATCAACTCAAAGATGCTGATGCTAGGAATAAAGATTGCCTGCCAATCGATAAAAAACCATTTTTCCATTAGCACTGATTTTCTTCCTTTTTAAATATATTTCTGGAAAAAATCCAGGATAAGGTTATTTATAAACACAGATTAATTATCTATGATTATATATGGTTTTTTTGAGCAAACTGAATTTTGTTAGAGTTTAAACACTTTCATCTGGATCAGATTTAAAAATATAAACCTCCACCAATTATGGATTGAAATTACTGATTTTTTCTTCTCTTTTTTGATCGCTTGGGCTTTTTAAAATACTGGAATAAGCGATTAATAAAGCTAGAAGATGGCTTTTTCTTAGGGGGCGATTGCTCCGTTGGATTCGTGCCATTATCTTTGGTTTTATCAGACAGAGGTATGGCATCCTTCGTTGGGACTATGCCGCTTCCGTACCTTCTGGCATAAACTTGGGTAAACTCTGCACCGAAGAAAAGAATCTGTGCGGCATAGTTAACCCAAGCTAAAACGACTACCAGTGAACCAGCAGCACCGTAGGTTGAACCAAAACTGCCATTACCTAGATATTGTCCTAATAAAAACCTACCGATAGAGAACAAAAATGAGGTAATAATAGATCCAATAAAAACATCATTCCAAGTAATTTTGACATCTGGCAGAACTTTGAAAATTAGCCCAAATAGCGCTGTAGTGATCGAAAAAGATAGAACAAAGTTAACTATTGGCCAGAGGAAATCAACACCGGGTAGGATGTTGCTAAAGTATGTTACCAGTGCTGTCAATGCGGTACTAATTACTAGAGAAACTAAAAGTAAAAAGCCAATGCCGATCACCATCGCAAAGGATAAAAAACGTAGGCGAATCATATTGATTATGCCGCGTCCGGGTTTCGCTTTCACTTCCCAAATCGTGTTGAGAGAATCTTGCAACTCGGTAAATAAACCAGTAGCACCTAATACCAAAACTGCAATACTAATAATGGAAGCGATCGCTCCTGTTTTTGGTTTGTTAGCATTCTGAATGGCTGTTTGGATAAGTGCTGCGCCATCTGGGCCGACTAAACCTTGAATTTGTCCTACGATTTGACCCCTTGCCGCCTCTTCTCCAAATACTGCTCCTGCGATCGCAATTACAATAATCAGCAACGGTGCAATCGAAAAAATCGTGTAATAAGCTAACGCCGCCGCTAATCGTGAGGCTTTATCCTCACTCCATTCTTTGAATGTCTCTTGTAACAACTTCCAAATCGCCTGCAAATTCATCCAATCAGTCTCCTTGGGGGATGTCACTTAGTTCCTGATATATTGGATACTTATTTCTTAAGTAAGGGCATCCACCCAAGGGTCTTAGTGTAGCGTCCTGGAGGAGGAATTTATAATTTTATAGTCACAACGTTTTAGTGCTATAAGAGCAGTTGTCAGTCCTACTCCCAATTTCTACATAAAACTTAACATTTTCTGATTTTAGCCAAATATCCTCTCAGGTATTCCTCTGGGAGGGTTTGTGCTTCGTTTTAAAAATCTAATCAATGGAGGATGCTTGATTATTATTAACAAAACCTATGAATCGCCTCTACCTTTTGGTAGATTTAATATTGACAATAAATTGTTTTATACAACACGTAAATTATACGGACAATGCCTCAGGTAGTTTTAGTTAACCCCCAAATCCCGCCTAATACAGGTAATATTGCTCGAACTTGTGCCGCTACGGGTACAGAGTTACATTTGGTGGGGCCTTTGGGATTTGAAATTAGCGATCGCTACCTCAAAAGAGCTGGTTTGGATTACTGGCCTTATGTCAAACTACACTATCACGAATCGCTAGAAGCCTTTAAGAGCGTACATCAGGAGCGTGGAGGCAGATGGTTAGGTTATACAGTTGGGGGAAATTGTAATTATGTCAGCTTTCAGTTTCAACCTGATGATTGGCTGCTGTTTGGTAGTGAAACCACGGGCTTACCACCAGCAATTCTCTCAGATTGCGATACTACCCTGTATATTCCTATGAGCCAACCGGGGGTTCGCAGCTTGAATCTGTCAGTCAGTGTAGCAATTGGCTTATTTGAAACTCGTCGTCAGTTAGGCTATTTACAATAGTTATTTACCCCAAAAAGTATAAGTAATTATACTTAAATTATCTCCAGAAATCTATTGTAGGAGGTATTTGTAGCGAGAAAAATTTTCTTGTTTACTGGAATAATTTGTAAACAAAGATACTTAAAATAGAATTTTTCCGCAAATTGTAGTGGAAGATACTTACAAGCACCGGAAGGTTATTATAAGAAATTTGTATATAAAACTTCGGACATTGCCAAATTTGAATGATAGATTTTGATGAATTTGAAACATCCTCAATTGGGGAACCAAAAGACTAAAACCCAGTCAGGTTTTACATTTGAGCTATCTTGGCTTGATGAAGGCTAGAAAGCAGCCCAAAAGTAGCCGCTAGTTAATACGGTTCTTTTTTAGGGAATAATCAAGGTAAAGTCTGGTGTTGAGAAGACGGATTCGGTAGAAATATCTTGAATATATCTACAGTAGGGAGCATAACTTTTCCAGAAGTCCTAGCAATTTAATTCTCAACAGTGACTATGGACTGAGGAAATAGTTTTCCGGTCCCCGTGATTGAGGCAAGACAAGCGCCGACAATGGTAAAGAGTAAAAAATCCTAAGTGGTGTTAGGAGTGGTTCGGACAAGTAAACACAGCAAACTTTAAGTTTTGCTAATATGTGCCAACTTGTCTAAATCAGAGAAGCAGGTTAATCTTGCGTAAGCATCTCTGGTGAGTGTGATCTTGATCTATCGTTAGTTGTGATCTAGATCATTGACTAGTATCCAACTGAAAAATCGAGATCAGTTAAGCGCTAGTGATCATAGGAGGTCGTCTTTGAAACGAGCATTGAAAAAGAGAGTAAAAGCTGTGTTGAAAAATAACTCCAGTAGCGACGATGCCCCGGTAGAACTGCTTAATGTGATGAATCCCAAAGTTAACCGCCGGGTGCGGACAAAAGCCGCCATGATTGGCTTGGCAATCTCTATGGGAGCAACCAGCCTTTTGGTGACTCGACAAAGCGATCAAGCCCAAGCAGCAGTGCCTGTAGGTAGCCAAAAGGCTTCTTCTTCGATTCCTGCTGTTTCTGACACTGAGGTGAAATTCGCCTCCACAAGGCTGGAGTCCCAAGCAGTCTCATCAGCGAGCGTGCCGGAAAATCCTGTGATCGTGGAACCAACCGCAGTTTCACAAGTGCCTGGGCTTGAAGCTAAATGGCAAGTTGCGGCAAGTGGAATGTCTTTGCAAATTCCGGCATCAAACACATTTTCCCAAGCAACAACGGGTTATAAAAATTCCACCTACCCAAAGCCCCAAGTGGCAGAGGGATTGAAGAATACCTTAGCCGAGACTATCCCAACAGTCAATAATCTGTCGAATTCTAGTACTGATGGTGTTGGTAGTATAAATGCATCACTAACTGCCCAGCCACAAACAGTGGCAACATCTGGTGCAGCCGACAGTGAAATAAATGCACAACTTAAGGCGCAACAAGAGTTCGCACTGAATCGCTTACAAGAAAAATCGAACCGTTTAAGAAAAAGTCTGGCACAGTTGCGGTCTGGGGAGACCAAAACTTTATCACAAGCTGATATGGGGTTGGTGCAGCCGACGACTGTGGTTGAGAAGACTATATTAGCCCAATCAGGCACTTCTGGCGATGCAAGCAAAGCCAACCTGATATCGCGGTTAAAACAGAAGACACAGACAAGTGCGTTTCTACCAGCCAAACCCACAGTTATTGCGTCTTCGACTCATATAGCCTACGCAGTTAAGCCTGGAGATACATTAGCAGCGATCGCCAGCAGATACAAGACTTCAGTATCACAACTAGTTAAGGCAAATAACCTCAATAATCCAAATGAACTGCAAATTAGTCAAAAACTGATTATTCCTGCTGTTCAAGTTGAGGCAACTGTAGCGAGTAACCCCACTTTTGTAGAGTCTAGAAATACTCCTCATGTTGCCACCTCCCATGATGTGAACATTGGTAATGCCAACTCATATCTACCTACTTCCCAATCACCAACTATTGCCGACAACAGTAGTGTTGCCGCCCCTACACCGGTAATTCTTCAGATTCAGGCAAATAGTGCCACCCACGACCAAACAGCCGCCACTCCTGTTACTTCTTATGGTGTCGGTGGTGACATTCCAGTGCCACAAGCTTTTGTCGAAATGCAACAGCCTAAAACACCAACAAATAGGGTAGCAAGTGTAAACAATAACAATAATGACCGTTTGCAGGGCTTACAAGCGGAAATCCAGAGATTACAGCAGAAATATCGCGCTCAACAGTCTGGAAACTTAATTGTGCCAGCAGCTAGCGAAACTAATAATGCTGCGATGCTCACTCCTGTTTCTAGCCCCAATAATTTCACTGTACCCAAGTCCGTAGTTCGACCAAATAGTGTAGCGATACAAATTCCAGTTCCTACACCTATTAGAGCTAACTATAGCTTTCAACCAATTAAGTCCCAATACCGTGCTACTATGCCGGCTAACGAGCCAATAAATCCAGATTTCTTACCCAATTTAGGCTCTGCTAGTCAGTGGACTCCCTCTGACAATCCATCTGGCACAAGGGTTAAAACCCCTACTGGAAAAGTAAATGCCTCAGACTCCTTAGGAAAGATGCGGGGAACTACAGTTTCTCCACAGATGCGAATACCACCTTTGGCAGCAGTGGATCAATATCTGCCCAGACAAATTGACGAAACTATACCCCCTCCATCTAGCTCATCCATCGCTTACACATGGCCGGCGAAGGGTACTCTCACCTCTGGTTATGGTTGGCGCTGGGGTAGATTGCACAAGGGAATTGACGTTGCTAACTCCACTGGCACGCCAGTTGTCGCCTCGGCTGACGGTACGATCGAAAAAGCTGGCTGGAATAATGGTGGTTACGGCAACCTCATCGATATTCGTCATCCCGATGGCAGCATGACTCGCTATGGTCATAACAGCAAGATTCTGGTGCAACCTGGTCAGCTGGTTCATCAAGGAGAAACAATTGCTTTAATGGGTAGCACTGGTCACAGCACTGGGCCACACAGCCACTTTGAAATTCATCCATCAGGCAAGGGTGCTGTTAACCCAATAGCCTTCCTACCAAATCGCCTGTAATTCTTGACTGTCTGTAACTAAATCATTGGCTTGTTAGTTGAGGGAGTTCACCTCCCTCTTTTGCTTTCTATGACCTTAACAGGGATGGAAGTTTTAATAAAATTCCCAAAGGGGCTAGTCTTGAGCAAGTTTGTATGGTATATTAGTTAATGATTTGAATAATTCTGGCTCAGTAGCTCAGTTGGTTAGAGCACGGGACTCATAAGCCTGGGGTCGTTGGTTCAACTCCGACCTGAGCCATTTAAATTTTATCAGTAGTGAGCGATAAATGGAGTTAAGATAAAGTAACTTTGACTGCTCTGTAAGAGACAATTTTGGCCTCTAATACTCAGGACTCAGCGCTAACTGTTTGATGAGTTTGTAGCCAGTTGAGCAAATCAGCGACCGCACTAAAATCTAACAAAGCCTCACCCAGTGCTTCCAATTGTTCTAGAGAAAGACCCTGAATCTGTTCTCGAACCTGTTGTGGTAACTCTCCTACCCGTTTTTGCAGCTGTCGTAATACAAGTGTTTGTGCTTGTTCCTGTTGTCCTTCCTCCTTCCCTCGCTCGTAGCCAATGCGCTCGCCTGTGGTAATGTAACTCATGCTACGCTCCTGCTCGAATTGTTTAAACTCCTGCCAAAATTCTGCTTCTAATCCTTTTGGTAAAATCATAACCCAATCGATAAAACGATAGAGGTTACGAATATCCCTTTCTTGCAGCCCTTGTTCATACAATCGCCGAATTAAACTAAATTTCCAGGTTTTCCTTTCTCCTAGCTGTTTAATAGTTTGCTGGGTTTTCAAATGTGCCATTACCACCATTGCAAAGGGATTATCGCTCTTTTCTAACTCTGTCCAGCGATTTTGATAATCGAGCAATTTGACGGTTCCAAATCTAAAATGCAGACTACAATCGGGATAATTATAACTGTATTGATTTGGTCTCTAAGTCGGGTCAGCATCGCACAAAATTGCTAGGCTAATAGCTGGTTTAGCAAATTTGTCAAAAATTCGCAAGTTGTAGGAAAACATCCTTTGAGCAAAATTATCTTCCGATTTTGCCTGAATTTCGACATGAATCAACAGCCAAATTTCCTCTCCTTGAATTTGCCAGACTTTGACCAATTTATCTGCATATCTTCTACCAAGTTCTGCTTCGCGGACTATTTGTTGAAATTCCTTATCAAGAAACTCGTGGGGACGTTCCTAATTAATTAGTGCTGCTGTTTGCGGAAAGAAAAATTGCATTGCTTGGGGGAAGTAAGCTTCTAGGATTTCTTTCCACGGGGAATCATTATCGGCTCTTTCTCGTTTCTCGCTCATGAGTTGATTGGTAGATTCAGCACTATTGAATGTGGCGGATGACTTCAGCGACTGACCAAGCTTGAGCGATCGCACCTCTGGGTGTATGAGGTAAATCACCATCAAAAATCTCAGAAATAGAACCAAGACAAGCGTCAGATAGGAAGTGATCTAGCAGGGGTTGCCAATCAAAAGGCAGCGATTGTTGTGGATAAAAGCGTTGCCAAGCCCGAATATATGGGCCAATTAGCCAAGCCCAAACAGTGCCTTGATGATAAGTGCGATCGCGTTGCTCTGAGTTGCCCTCATATTTCCCTTTGTATTCGGGATCTCCTGGATCGAGACTGCGAAGACCATAGGGGGTAAGCAAGCTGGTAGTTGCCAAATCTAATATCTGACACCCTTGCTGAACAGAAAACCCACAATGTTGCAGTGACAGTGCTAAAACTGCATTGGGACGAATTTGAAAATTCCGGCGATCGTCCGGCTCAATAGTATCGTACAGATAACCCAGCTGAGGATTCCAGAACTTTTGCAGCGAGGTTTTTACGTGTTCTGCTTGTTGAGTATAACGCTGTGCTTGCTTAGTGAGACGCGCTGACGAACCATACTCAAACTGGCTCAATCGTTCTGCCCACTGACTCAGCCAACATAAAGCAGAATACCACAACGCATTGATTTCCACTGGCTTACCGTAACGAGGAGTAACGGGGTGTGACCCAATTACTACATCCATCCAGGTGAGGGCTACACCAGGAGCATCCCAACTAACTAGCCCATCAGTAGCATCGACCTGGATATTGAAATGTGTACCACCGACAAATGCTTTGTAGATTTGCTGTACTACCGGGAATTGCTCTGCCAAAAAATCCCAGTCTTGGGTAGCTTCTAGATAAAGTCCTAAAGTTTCAATCCACCACAACGCCGCATCAACACTGTTATAAATTGGTTCGCCATCAACATCAGGAAATGCATTAGGAATCAGACCCTGGCGACAGTAATACCCAAAAGTTTGCAATACTCCTTTTGCTAGGTCAAAGCGCTGGGGAACTAGTGCCAACCCCGGTAAGGCAATTAAGGTGTCGCGTCCCCAGTCATTAAACCAGTGATAACCAGCAATGACCGTGGGGCCTGCAATTGAGGCTCGATAGACGATAAACTGATCGCTTGCTTTGAGTAGTTGTTGCCAGAGTTGGGAGTGGGGAAGGTGGGGCCCCCTCTGGGGATAAGGGGTAATGGGGAGTGGCAAAGAGGAGGTAGGAGGCAGGAGTTCTTTAATTTTGAATTTTGTTAGCGCAGCGTTAGCGAGTCCGCGAGCGTCATTTTGAATTTTGAATTGATTTCTGTCCCCCTCTCTCCATCCAAAAATCTGTGAGAGCCGGTCTTGCTCTGCCTCCACTGCTTCTGCAAAGGTTTTGGGTGTGAGAACACTTAGCATTGAGTCGGGAAAACCTACTCGTGCTTCTAGAGTCACTGCATCTCCTGGTTGGAGTGTGACTATCAAGTAACCAGGACTGTAGAGGTCTTCTTTGTCGCTTAATCCCCGTTTCGTCTCCTCAGGCAATCCATAATGCCAATACCAAACTGCATCTGGTTGATAATTTCCTTCTGTCCAGCGCAAGTGCCAAGGTATACCGAAACGCCCAGAATTGATTGCTTGTAGACAGACTTGTTGTTTCCCTAGCAATTGTGAGAAGTGTAATTTGGCGCTAGCAGTCTGCTGGTGGTGAAAGTCACGTTCTGCTATCAACAGTCGCAGCCGTAAAATCGCTGGATGACTTCCCTCGTAGCGATAGTGGATTAAAATCCGATCGCAAAATTGAATTGGGGCATTGGGCATGGGGCATTGGGCATGGGGGATTGAGCATGGGGCATTACTTATCCCCTCTTCTCCACAGTCCTCAGTCCCCACGAAACCATAGGGCATCACCAATTGTCTAGTTAACTGCCAGTTATCTTGACCCCAAATCCATTTTGGAACTGGGTTAATATCAAAAGAACGTAGCAGTTGGTAGCCTGTCGGCTCAATCTGACCGTTACCCCAAAAGTTTGTCCCCAGTGCGACAACGCTGCCTAATACTTCCAAGCTAGCTTCTAGGTGCGAAAACAGCAGAGTCCGTCCAGAAGGCGGGTTTGTCGCGGTAAACAGCCAACCATGATAAGTGCGCGTGCGGACATCAGAAACTGTCCCACTAGCAAAACTTCCCAAGCCATTGGTAAGTAACCATTCTCTTGTATCTAAATCGGGCATTTGTTACTCAAAATCGTTATGAGTATGATATAGTCGTAACAGATCGTAATTAAACTGTGAGAGCGTGGATGGGTGAGTTTTACTTGACCCGAATTCTAACGCTACTAAACAAATAAAGGAGAATTAGGTTAATGTCACTTACTTACGGAACCGAAGTCAGCCTCCGCGTTGGTCAACAAGCTCCTGATTTCACAGCAACGGCTGTGGTAGATCAGGAATTTAAGACAATCAAACTTTCCGATTATCGCGGTAAGTATGTTGTCCTGTTTTTCTACCCACTAGACTTTACCTTTGTTTGTCCCACTGAGATCACAGCATTTAGCGATCGCCACGAAGAATTCAATAAAATTAATACCGAAATCCTTGGGGCTTCCGTTGATAGTGAATTCTCCCACCTCGCTTGGATTCAAAGCGATCGTAAGTCTGGTGGCGTTGGCGACTTGAATTATCCTCTAGTCTCCGACATCAAGAAAGAGATTAGTGCCGCTTACAACGTTCTTGACCCAGCAGCAGGCATTGCCTTGCGGGGTCTGTTCATCATTGATAAAGATGGTATCATACAGCACGCCACCATCAACAACCTAGCTTTTGGTCGCAGCGTTGATGAAACCCTGCGGACATTACAAGCAATTCAGTATGTTCAGTCTCACCCCGACGAAGTTTGCCCAGCTGGTTGGCAACCTGGGGACAAGACAATGAATCCTGATCCAGTGAAGTCTAAAGTCTACTTCTCTGCTGTCTAAATTTTGCTAGCTAGCAAATTCTAATCCATCCTGTTGGAGTTGAGAATAAAATTAATGAAAACCACAGATAAACAGAGATACACATTAAACAGTGTTAACCTCCGTATCTATCTGTGGTTTTCTCATAAAATGGTATTTAAATAATCAGGGCTAAAAGTATGCTGACTTCAACTGATTTTAATGGCTTATTAAATGAGCGATTCTTCCGCAACTTTTTACCAGTTCCAGCTAGCAATCAACTCCGTTTGGGAGTGGGAACACCAGAATTTCAACTGCCAGATATTACCAACGGAACTTTAGTAAAATTGTCTGATTATAAAGGCAAGCAACCAGTGTTACTCGCCTTGACTCGGATCTTTACCGAAAAACAATATTGCCCTTTTTGTTTTCCTCATATCAAGGCTTTGAATGAAAACTACGAACAATTTAAAAATCGCGGTATAGAAGTTTTAATGATTACTAGTACCGATGAACGCCAGAGTCAAATAGTTGTGAAGGATTTAGGTTTAAAAATGCCGTTGCTTAGTGATCCAAGTTGTCGAGTGTTTCGTACATATCAAGTAGGACAAGCACTGGGAGCGCCTTTGCCAGCACAGTTTGTATTAGATAAAGAAGGAAAACTCCGTTACTGGCATTCATTTTCTTTTCTGGATTACAACGCTAATGTTGAGACATTGTTAGAACAATTCAATTGAGTATTAAGGTGTAAAATTGGCAATGTCCGCCCTACTTATAAAGCTGTGAGGTTTTCTCATGCTCACCCTTTATCATGCGCCGATTTCTCCCAACTCGCGCCGCGTCTGGATTACTCTACTAGAAAAAGGACTTGAGTTTGAATTAGTAGAGATAAAAGTGGATGGGGAGCAGTTTAAACCAGAGTTTTTGGCAATTAACCCTTTCCATCACATTCCAGTGTTGGTAGATGACGGCTTTAATATAGTTGAATCTTTAGCAATTTTGGACTATTTAGAGGTAAGATATCCTACACCTGCGATGCTGCCTAAAGATGCCAAGGATTTAGCGATCGCCCGAATAGTACAACTGGTAACTGTGAATGAGCTTTTGCCAGCAGCCACTACCTTTCTACCTGAGTTTCTCGGCTTGCCTGGAGGAGATCCAGAAAAAATCGAGAAGGCACAGCAAAAAATTACCACAGTGCTGAAATTTTTTGAAAGTTTACTTGATAATCGTCCTTACTTTGGTAGTGAAAACCTAACTCTAGCCGAAGTTGTGGCTGGAACTGTAGTAGATGTGTTGCCAAGTGTAGGCATTTCCTTAAGTGACTGGAGTTTAGACTAAGCAATAAGAAACGACCCAGCAAAGCTGAGTTGAAAAAAA
>NZ_JABXKJ010000151.1 GCF_017115085.1 Nostoc sp. NMS7
AAATCCGAAGAAAAAAGGCAAAAGCAAGACTGATAAAGCAGCATTTGAAATTTATCCCACCTGGGAAATTATCTCGTCACAATATGAAGCAAATATTCTTAAATATATTGAATATATGCCACTAATTTGTGTGGCAGGTGCAGCAAAAACTAGCAATCGCATTGAGTTTTTTGATCGAGAAACACTATTGCGTCACTTTTCCGAATTTGTACTTGACGATTTAGTGACTCACACCCCATCTACAGCCGCTTTTGACAAACAAATTGCTGATTCTCTAATTGAATCTTGCTTTTCTCCTCATCAACATAACCCACTAACAACAAATACTGCCTTATCAGAATATCGGCAATGGTTGGTGTGGAAAACTAAAATTACCCGCACTCAAGCTGATTCACCTTTTCATCTCTGCTTCCAGTTACACTCTCCTTCTTCTGAACAAATAGACAATTGGCAAATTCAATTTCTAGTAGCCAGTAAAAAAGACCCCTCCCTGAAGTTGGCGTTAGCAGACTACTGGACAATGAATCAAATTACCAAAACTGGTGTCCAGAAAGAATTTGGAAAAGATTTTGAAACAAATTTGCTGTTGAATCTGGGGTATGCAGCGCGGATGTATCCCAAACTTTGGCTTGGATTGGAAACAGCCAGTCCAATGGCAATGCAACTTACCTTAGATGAAGCATTTGACTTCCTTCAAGAAAGTGCTTGGGTGTTAGAAGATTCAGGATTCAAAGTAATTGTACCTGCTTGGTATACTCCCACAGGTCGTCGTCGTGCCAAAATTCGCCTCAAAGCATCGGGTCGCAAGCTTGCTGCAATTAAAGGGGAAACAAAAAGCTATTTCGGCTCAGATTCACTGGTGGAGTATCAGTATGAGTTGGCAATTGGGGAGCAAGCTGTTACACCTCTTGAATGGGAACAACTGATTAATGCTAAAACTCCTCTGGTGCATTTTCGCGGTCAATGGATGGAATTAGACCGGGATAAAATGCAACAGTTACTCGAATTTTGGCAGTCAAAAGGCTCCGAACAACCCCAGATGACCTTACTGGAGTTTCTGCAACGCAGTGCTGAAGTTGGGGAGGAATGGGAAATTGAACATGACGAAGCTTTGTCAGAGATGATAGCAAAACTACAAGATAAAAGTCGTCTAGAACCAATTTCTGAACTTGATAATCTGCAAGGCACCCTCCGAGAATATCAAAAGCGTGGTGTTTCCTGGCTACAATATCTGGAAAATTTGGGGTTAAATGGCTGTTTGGCAGACGATATGGGTTTGGGTAAATCGGTGCAGGTGATTGCCCGATTAGTGCAAGAGAAGGAGTTGCATTCATCTGTGAGAGTAGGGGAAGAAATTACTGACTTATCTCCCTTACCCACACTATTAATTGCCCCTACTTCTGTTGTCGGCAACTGGCAGAAGGAAATTGCCAAATTTGCGCCTCATTTAAAAACTATGGTACATCATGGTAGCACTAGGCTGCAAAATCTGGCTGATTTCAAAGCTGCTTGTCAACAAAACGATGTGATAATTAGCTCCTTTACTTTAGTTCGCAAAGATGAAAAACTATTGAGTAGCATCGAGTGGCAACGTTTAGTGCTGGACGAGGCACAAAATATTAAAAATCCGAAAGCTGCCCAAACCAAAGCTATTCTCAAACTAAAAGCTAAACACCGACTGGCATTAACAGGCACTCCTGTAGAGAACCGCTTATTGGATTTGTGGTCAATTTTTAACTTTCTCAATCCTGGTTACTTGGGTAAAGAAGCCCAGTTTCGGAAAATCTTCGAGATTCCGATTCAAAAAGATAATGACCGCGTAAAATCAGCTACCTTGAAAAAACTGGTAGAACCTCTAATTTTACGAAGGTTAAAAACTGACCAATCTATTATTAATGACTTGCCAGATAAAGTGGAACAAAAACTCTACACCAACCTCACCCAAGAGCAAGCATCGCTTTATGAAGTGGTGGTGAAAGATGTCGAAAAACAATTGCAATCAGCAGAGGGGATTCAACGCAAAGGATTGATTCTTTCAACTCTGATGAAATTGAAGCAGATTTGTAATCATCCAGCCCAATTTCTGCAAGATGGAAGCGAATTTTCACTACTGCGATCGCACAAACTCAGTCGGTTAGCAGAGATGGTTGAGGAGGCAGTTGATGAAGGAGAAAGTTTACTCATTTTTAGTCAATTTACGGAAGTGGGTGAAAAGATTGAAAAACATCTCAAACATAGTCTGCATTGCAATACTTACTATTTGCATGGTGGCACCAGTCACCCACGTCGGGAACAAATGATTACCGAATTTCAAGACCCAAATACAGAACCATCGGTTTTTATCCTTTCCTTGAAAGCAGGGGGTGTAGGTATCACCCTCACGAAAGCTAACCATGTCTTTCACTTTGACCGTTGGTGGAACCCAGCAGTTGAAGACCAAGCAACTGACCGCGCTTTTCGCATTGGTCAGAAAAAGAATGTCTTTGTGCATAAATTTGTTACTATTGGCACTCTAGAAGAGAGAATTGACCAAATGATTGAAGATAAGAAAAAACTTTCTAATACTGTTGTTGGTAGTGATGAATCTTGGCTCACAGAATTAGATAATGAAGCCTTTAAGCGGTTGATTTCATTGAACAAGAGTGCAATTTTGGAGTAGATATTATGGCTAAATTTAGTCGAACTTGGTGGGGCGATCGCTTTATTCAAGTATTAGAAGCTTTTACAGATGATAACCGACTCAAAAGAGGACGGTCTTATGCTAGCGGTGGTAAAGTTAAAAGTTTTGAGATTGACTTAAATAAAATTACTGCGAAAGTCAGAGGCTCGGTTAATCCCTATTTTGGAGTTAACAAAGAACCAACTTATAATATAAAGATTGAGATTACACCTATTGCTAAAACACGTTGGAATGAAGCTATCCAAAAGCTTTCTTCTAAAGCTAGTATTATTTCTCGATTGCTGTTAAATGAAGTTCCAGAAAATATTGAAGATACTTTCTCTGATTTGGGATTACATTTATTGCCCCATAGTAGTAAGGATTTCAAAACTAAATGCTCTTGTCCAGATTATGCTAATCCTTGTAAGCACATTGCTGGAGTTTACTATTTAGTGGCTTCTCAATTAGATAATAATCCCTGGCTGTTATTTGAACTGCGGGGATTATCGAAAGTAGAACTTCAAGCAAAATTAGCTGATTCTCCTTTGGGAAAAGCTCTATCTCAGGAACTCAATACTAAGGAAATTCCTTTAGAACTTTCTAGTTCGCTGTACACTCAGCTAGAAAAGCAATCTCTTAGTAAAATGCCAAATGCTAGGGAATTTTGGTTAGGTACAAGGCGATTACCACAAACTATTGAAGTGGCGACTGTCAGTAGTGTCTGTGCAATTTTGATTAAGAAACAAGGGGATTTTCCTGATTTCTGGCACAATGATGCTTCTTTTATTGAAACAATGGAAGAGTTATACCAGCGAGTCAAAACCAAAAATCATCAGTTCTGATTTCAGCGCATTTTCTGCTTTCTTGAACTACTTAATTTTTCATAAATTTAACAAATTCCGTGGGTTTAAGTTTCATAGCAACTATCAAGTGGCAAGTTTTGTGTTGCGGTTAAATCCCCATTACAAAACTTTACCCAACTCTTAGAGACGCTGCGCGTAGCAAGATCCCGTTCGCCCCTGGCATCCCGTAGGGAAGGGTACGGCATAGCTCAGGGCATCGCTTCAGACGAACGACTTCCGACTTCTTTAAGAGTTTCTTATATGAATCGCTACGCGAATTTCTGATGACAACCATCAAAATTTCGGAGAAATTAAATGTCGATTCAATCTACGCTTACCCTGGCTCTTGAAGTAATTTTCAATTTGTTTGTTGCGCTGATGATTTTCGATTTTATCGATGGACTTTATCTAGTGCCATTGCCACCCATGATTTCAATTGCACAACCACAAGTAGTTTCCGAACCCACACCCTCGGTATTTACGCCTCATTTTGAACCAATCTCTAATCCTTGCTGGCTAGAAGTAGAACCTCAAGAAATTACCCTGATTCCGCCACAGTTCGAGTCAATACCAGATCCTTGGACACTAGAATTAGACTCTTTAAATAGTACGGTTAAAACTCAATCCCTTGTACTGGCATTCCCCACATTAAGGCTACTGCCACCTGTTAAAGAAGTGCAACAAACGAAGCGTACCAAAACTTCTTATCAGACCAAATCCACTGCCAAAGCAACATCTACAAAAACGAAACAAAAAACAAGTAGACCACGCCAGAAAGTTGCTTAATTAATGCTACCAGAAACGATTACTCCCTCGGCTATTCAGTCGGGGGATTTTTGAATTGCGAATTGGAAATGTCCTCTTCAGCAATGGCTACGCCAAACTTCGAGGGAAAATTAATATGTATAAATATGGTGAGCCAAATCGCTACACAAGGTTCTCTGTTTGACCTCATCTCTGTCTTAGACTACGGACAATCAGTGCTGAATGTTGCCTCATATCTAGTTAAACCTTTACTTGATAACCGCCCTCTCTCTACAAAGATAATCTCTTCACAAATGAACCGATACTTTCTTGGCACTGCGGCAGAGGGGGCTTGGCAGTGGAAGGACGCTTACGAAGCTGTAGAGGTTGCACTGATCCTATATCTGCGACGCAAAGGATTGCCACAAAATCCCGTGGAGGAATTGCAACTTCTTGAATCGCTTTGCCCCACTCACACCCGCCGTTCAGAAGAACAGTTAAAGCTACAACAGTTCTCTACGCCCTTGCCCCTGGCTTACTTGGTAGCAATGGCTGGACAAATCAACAGCAATGATTTGGTTCTAGAGCCGAGTGCTGGTACAGGTATTCTTGCACAGTTCGCCAAACTCAAAGGTGCAAGCCTGATGCTTAACGAACTGGCTATTGACAGAAGTAAAATCCTGCGGCGCTTGTTTCCCGGTGTTCCGTTATTCTGCGTCAATGCCGAGCAAGTCAACGATTACCTAGCTGGTAAAACTCAGCCATCGGTAGTGTTGATGAATCCTCCGTTTTCATCATCGCCCAAAGTGAGCGATCGCAATCCAGATGCCACGCCACGTCATGTTAACTCAGCTTTACAAAGACTGGCTGATGGGGGACGACTGGTAACAATCTCTGCCAACTGGTTTTCTCCAAGCAATGATGATTGGCGAGAAACTTTTGTCAAAATGCAGGAGAAAGCAACAGTTGTGCTTTCAGTGGGTGTCAACGGGAAAGTGTACTCCAAGCACGGGACACAAATGGATACACGAATTACCGTGATTGATAAAGTTCCGCCTGCTGATCCCACTGATATTGCTTATATACCACATACAGTGGAGCTTGCCGAACTGCTAACGCTGATAGAGCAACTGCCAACTAGACCAGTATGGCAACCTTCCACTAGTACTGCTCAAATTCCAACGTCAAAAGTAGTTACTCTGAGTGTTGTTAAACCAAAACAGAGCCACTTTATACCAGATACTCAAGCAATATCCCAATTTCTAGATGTTGCTCCAATAGAATATGAGGTTGTTGAGTGGACTGCAACCGAAGGGCTAAAAGATGTACTTTATGAAAGCTATCGCCCACAACGCTTAAAAATCAAAGATGCTTTACCTCATCCTTCGCTCTTGTGCGAAAGCGCAGCGCTGGCACTAGTCTCTCCACCAGCACCCACGTATCAGCCGCATCTACCGGGGCATATTGCTGCACAAGGATTGTTATCTGAAGCACAGCTTGAAAGCGTTGTTTACGCAGGACAGGCGCACTCAGAATTCCTGTCAGGTTCCTACTTGCTAGATGACTCCCTTGACAACGTTACAGTCGCGGCGAACAGTGAGCAAAGCGCTGTGAGGTTTAGACGCGGGTGGTTCTTGGGTGATGGGACAGGAGCAGGTAAAGGTAGACAAGTCGCTGGTATCGTTTTAGACAATTGGTGCCAGGGGCGTAGAAAAGCTATCTGGGTATCAAAAAGTTCGGCACTGATTGAGGATGCAAGACGTGATTGGTGTGCGCTAGGTGGTAGTGAAAAAGACATCATCGACCTCGGCAATATCAAACTAGGTGATCCAATCCCCTTTTCGCAAGGTGTTCTCTTTGCTACCTACTCTACCTTAAGATCACAAAAAGGCGATAAAAGTCGGCTTAAGCAAATTATTGATTGGGCAGGTATTGACTTTGAGGGTGCGATCGCATTTGATGAGTGTCACGCAATGGGCAATGCGATGGCACAAGAGGGTAAGCTGGGGATGGTCAAAGCATCTATGCAAGGCATTGTCGGGCTTCGGCTACAAAATGCGCTACCCTCAGCACGGGTTGTCTACGTGTCAGCTACCGGAGCTACCAAAGTTTCCAATCTCTCTTACGCTAATCGCCTGGGGCTATGGCAGACTGGGGACTTCCCGTTTACATCTCGTGAGGATTTCGTTGAGTCCATCGAAGTTGGCGGTATTGCGGCAATGGAAGTTGTTGCCAGAGATTTGAAAGCGCTGGGATTATATCTGGCGCGATCGCTCTCCTTTGAAGGTGTTGAATATGACACATTGGAAATTGACTTAACTCCTACCCAAGAAAGGATCTACGACAGTTACGCCGACGCTTTTCAAATTATTCATAATAATTTACACAAAGCATTGGAGGCGTGTAACATCTCCGGCGCGAAAACTTACAACCGTATGGCTAAAATGTCCGCGATGTCTCAGTTTGAGTCTCATAAGCAGCGTTTCTTTAACCATTTGCTGACTGGGATGAAATGCCCGAAACTGATTAAAGCGATTGAGCAGGATATCGCCATTGGTCATGCTGTTGTAATCCAAATAGTTTCTACCAATGAGGAACTACTGAAGCGAAAACTCTATGGTATTCCGACAGAGGAGTGGAAAGACTTGAACCTTGACCTAACTCCACGAGAATACATGATGGACTACCTGATGAGCGCATTTCCCATACACCTGTATGAGATTCATTCATCTGAAGATGGCGACGAACGTTCTGAACCAATCTTTGATGCTGATGGTTCACCAATTATCTCACAAGCAGCCTTAGTTTTGCGAGATGAACTGGTTGACCAATTAACAAGCCTCGACCCCATGCCCGGAGCTTTGGAACAACTATTGTGGCATTTTGGTCACTCTCAAGTTGCTGAAGTTACAGGACGAAACAAGCGAGTTCTGAAAGACTCTACGGGACGGCTGTTTGTGGATTCAAGAGGCAATGGCGCGAACATAGCTGAAACTACGGCATTTATGGGAGATGAAAAACAAATCCTTATCTTCAGTGATGCGGGTGGTACTGGTCGCAGTTATCACGCTGATTTGAATGCTATTAATCGGAGACGGCGATCGCACTACCTTCTAGAAGCTGGTTGGAGGGCTGATAACGCCATACAAGGACTTGGGCGGAGTCACAGGACGAATCAAGCGTCTGCACCAATATTCAGACCTGTGACTACTAATGTTAGAGGTGAACGTCGGTTTATCTCGACAATCGCTCGGAGATTGGATAGTCTCGGCGCACTTACCCGTGGACAAAGGCAAACAGGCGGCAACGGTATATTCGATACTAAGGACAATCTTGAGTCGAACTATGCGGAGTATGCTTTGTATGAATTGTTTAAGCAGATTTATCAGGGTAGATTTGCACAAGTCCCACTCAGAACCTTTGAGGAAATGACTGGGTTATCGCTGACTTCCACTGAAGGAGGAATGAAAATCGATTTACCACCTTTGCGGCAGTTTCTCAATCGTCTGCTGGCTTTAAGAATTAGAATGCAGAATCTCATTTTCGAGAGGTTTGAGTTGCTGCTAAGTCAACAGATTGAAACGGCGATCGCTCATGGGATATTTGAGGTTGGGGTAGAAACACTTCGAGCCGAACGGTTCACTGGTGCCAGCATTGAGTCTGTTTATACTCATCCTGGTACTGGTAGCGTAACTAACTACTTGAAGATAGAGCGTGTCCAAAAGACTGACATCAAAACTGCTGCTGAAGCGGTTGAATTTGCCACGAACTACCAAGGACGGTTGATAGTCAATTCCAAGTCAGGTAGTGCCGCAGTTTGCATTCCCACTCACAGTATCTTTGATGATCAAGGTGGGGTAGTGCCAAGGGTTTTGTTGGTACGACCACAGAAGGAAACTCGCGTACCACAAGACAAGTTACAAGCCTCTCAATGGAAGCAGGTTTCAACACGCGAATTTGTTGCAGCTTGGTCAAAGGAAGTGGATGAATTGCCCAAATTCACGACTGACTACATTCACCTTGTAACTGGCATTCTTCTGCCGATTTGGAAAACTCTGCCATGCCAGAATAGCCGAGTTTTTCGATTGCAATTGAGCAATGGAGAGAAAGTGTTAGGGCGAGTAGTTAATGCCGAGAATATTCGCCAAGTTGCCGAGCAATTGGGTATGAAGAACAAGCTTTTAAGTCCAGAAGAATTAGTTCATCTGGTACTTAACGAGCGATATTCCGAACAGTTGCCCGGAGGTGTAACCTTACGTTGTTCCACTATTGCCAGCGAACGCCGGATTGAGTTGGTTAATGCTTTATCTTTGGCTGACCGACTTGTGACTGTGGGATGTTTCACAGAAATTATCCAATGGCGCAAGCGGGTATTCATTCCCAGTAACGAGAAAGCACCAGCAATTTTGGCGGCGGTGATTAAAATTCTGGGGTGAAACTTTGAGCCACTCTTGGAGGGTGGCTTATTTTTTCAAATACTGTTCTGGAGTAGAAGCAGAGGGCATGGTGGTGGACAGCATCAGCCGTCGTGAGCGCGATAGAAAGAGAAACAGAAACTGCATGAAAATACTTGAGAGTTTATCGAACAAAATCAACACCCTACATCTGTGCTGCCCGTGGATAAGCAGCGTTCTTATCCACGGTGAGTTCTTCAAAGCGCAGCGATACACCCGTGGAGTTCGGGCGTGTTGAGCGCTCAAGACTTTACGGGGTCTGTTCAGCGCCAACGTCGAAGCGATCAAGCATCATCACCTTGTTCCAGGCTGCGACGAAGTCCTTGACCATCCGCTCGTGACCGTCATCAGCGCCATAGACTTCAGCAATCTGACGCAGTTGGGCGTTCGAGCCGAAGATGAGATCGCAGCGGGTTGCGGTGAACTTCGCTGCACCGGTTTCGCGATCGCAAATGTCAAAAAGCATCTCGCGATTGTCAACAGGCTTCCACTCGTAGTCCATACTGGTCAGGACACGGAAAAAGTCATTGGTCAAGACGCCCGGACGGTCAGTGAAGCTACCGTGCTTTGAATGATCCCAATTCTGATCGAGCGCGCGAAGTCCGCCGACAAGAACCGTCCATTCAGGCGCGGTCAGCGTGAGGAGCTGCGCTCGATCCAGGAAGATACGCTCCGGCTTCACCTTGTAGCCAACAGCCTCATTGTGATAGTTTCTGAAACCATCCGAAACTGGCTTCAGCCAATTAAACATTTCAACATCTGTCAGCTCCTGAGTCGTATCCATCCGACCCGGAGTAAACGGCACGGCAACAGAAAACCCAGCGTCTTGTGCAGCCTTCTCGATCGCAGCACAACCACCGAGGACGATAAGATCCGCTATCGAGATTTTTTTGTTGCCCGACTGAGCGCCGTTAAAGTCAGCCTGAATGCGATCAAGGGTCGATAGCACCTCGCCGAGTTCCTGCGGGCGGTTCATTTCCCAGTCTTTCTGGGGATTGAGGCGAACGCGCGCCCCATTTGCGCCGCCGCGCTTGTCGGAATGGCGGTGACTCGATGCCGCTGCCCAAGCGGCTGACACGAGCGCCGAAACAGAGAGTCCACTCGCTAAAATCTGATCCTTGAGAAAATTGATATCGGCGGCATCAACGACATCATGATCCAGTGCCGGAATTGGATCTTGCCAGATCAGATCTTCCTCTGGGATTTCCGGACCAAGATAGCGCGTTTTCGGACCCATGTCTCGATGGATCAGCTTATACCAAGCGCGCGCGAACGCATCGCTGAAGTAATCGAAGTCACCCAAGAAGTGCTGACAGATTTCGTGATAGACCGGATCGACCTTCAAGGCAATGTCCGAAGTCATCATCATTAACGGGTACTCAACGCCCGGTTGATGGGCATCCGGTGTCTTTGGCGCATCAGGATTGCTCGGTTTCCACTGAATGGCACCTGCTGGACTCTTTGTCTGTTCCCAATCGTATTTAAAAAGATTTGTTAAGTAACTGTTGTCCCACTGGGTTGGATTTGGAGTCCACGATCCTTCGATCCCGTTCGTCATTGTATATTCGGCAAACCCAGTGCCTTCAGGGTTCTGCCACCCCAAACCCATCGCCTGAATCGGCGCGGCTTCCGGGGCTGGACCAATCTTGTCCGGCGAAACCATGCCATGACTTTTGCCAAAGGCATGACCCCCTGCAATCAGCGCGACAGTTTCTTCGTCATTCATGCCCATCCGCGCAAACGTCTCGCGAATGTCTCGCGCCGAGCCATAGGGGTCGCCCTCAGCGTTTGGACCCTCTGGATTGACGTAAATTAGCGCTTGGTGCGAAGCCGCTAGCGGGTTCTCAAGGTCGTAGTATTGCTCGTTCGGTTTCCCAACCCACCGAATCGTGCGAGTGACCATCTCATCAGGATGACCAGGGTGTTCCTTAACATCGTCAACCGAATCGCCGTTCCAGAATTCGGGTCCCCAGTATGTCGAGCGATCCGCCTCCCAGGCATCTATGCGACCGCCACCAAAACCGAAAGTCTTAAACCCCATGATTTCGAGCGCGCAGTTGCCCGTCAGAACCATCAGATCAGCCCAGCTTAGTGCCGCACCATATTTCTGCTTGATGGGCCAGAGCAGCCGTCGTGATTTATCTGTGTTTCCATTATCCCACCACGAATTGATGGGTGCGAAGCGTTGCATGCCCTGACTCGCTCCACCCCGACCATCCGCGATCCGGTAGGTGCCTGCTGAGTGCCACGCCATGCGAATCATTTGAGGTCCATAATTCCCATAGTCGGCGGGCCACCAGTCCTTTGAATCGGTCAGCAGTGCTTTGATATCGCTCTTCAACTGTTCAAAGTCAAGCTTCCCAAAGGCTCCTTTGTAATCGAAATCTCGCAGTGGGTTAGCTTGGGGCAAATTTTGGTGAAGCAGTTCTACCTGAAGTCGGTTCGGCCACCAATCATCGACTTGCGGATTGGAGCCGAGCGCGCCGCCAATGCGGGTTCCCCGGAAGGGGCATTGTGCAGGAGGGGTGGCAGGGTTGTTGTTCATGGGGCTATTATTCATTCAGTTCAATCCTTCTTCATTAAGTTCAATTCTCTCTAACAGTTTATGTTAGTCAAGCTGTGTTGAGCGCCGCCACTTTTGGCGGTTTGAACGGCAAGTGCCTTCATCGCTAAAGTTCTTGCAAGTGCTGATAGTTTAAAGTCTGTTTTTAAAATATGGTCTACAGAACGCACAATGTAAAATACCACAGGCTCAGGTGTGTAATAAACACCCCGGCGTTCTCGCATCTGTGGCTTGTAGGCTGTCAAAAAATCTTCATAAAACCGAATAACAATATCTTCCCGGTTCATCTTCATCTGAAAATCCGAGAGAATCGCATCCATCTTGGCGGCGCGGAGGGGGTAGCAACTTAAGCCGGGACAGCTTGTACGGTAGGCTTTTGGGACTTTCGAGCTTTTAAGGTACGTCTGGGTCTGGGTAGCTCTCCCATTTGTAGGAGAACCGACTCAAAACTTGTCAGGGAATGATTTACCAAAGAGTCGTTGGGCAGCAGTGGTGCCATCGTCACGTTTGAGGTCAAAGTTATGGATAATGGCCTACGGCGGGCGAAACAGCGCCATCGCTCAAAAGAAGAGATGGGCAATACAATTATTCCTGGGAGCAACGCGAAAAAGTGAGATCGGGGTTTAATTCTCAGTTACATAGCTAGATTCTCAATAAAAACAGGTATTTCGCTGCGATCGCACTATTAAACAGGTCATTTATACCCCTAATTTTTAGCACCTCACCAAATCGCGTTGCTCCCATTATTCCTTTGGGCAAGAGGTTCTTGCTGGAGGCTCAGTTGGGAATACTGCTTGCAGCAAGAACTGCCCTCTGCCTTTTTTGATAAAATTAGATTATGAATTAAGCACTGTTTATGGACTGTTTGCTCAGTTTAATTAGAAAACCCAATGGTCTGATGGGTTGGGTGAGTCGAGTTCGACATCAACTAGATCCAAAAACTGATAATCCAACCAGAATGGGTATAGATTCAACACAGGGTCTATATGAAATTGTCGAATCTCCTCTCTCATTATTGACAACATCGCTCGTTCCCAAGAAAGAGCAATTAATTGCTTCATGGAATTTTATTAGTTGTGTTGACGAACTGGATGCGGAAACTCTTTTTCATGTTTTAGTAATTTTGCTGGAAACGGTATCCGAACCGTTAGAAGCAGAGGCAATGTTGCCAATTTTACCAATAAATAGTCCAAAGCAGATAATTAAAGCAACAGCAGCAAATCCTAGAGCATATAAAGGAACTAAGTATAAACCACCAAAACCTAAGATATTTACTCAAGTTGATTTGAGATTGTATTTGTGCGAGCGCAAATCTCAAAACCAACTACTTTTAAGATTAAGCCAACATTGGGTAAAGGCTTTGAAAAAACTTCAAAGAGTGGGGTACGATATTCGCTCTTTGTCATCGATACCCAAGGAAAATTTAATTATCGATCCATATTATGCATTCCACTATCATCTACATGCTGCTGTAGATTATCCTTCCCTACCTATAAATTTTCATCGATATTTATGGTTTTCATTACAGGGTTTGAATTGGCAAAATGTAAATGAATATTTATCGATCTATTGGGGACTTGGACTAGACAGCAACTTTAATCTTTTACTCGCGTTCGGTCGTTTGCTAAGTCTCAATAATGGTAATAAGACATTAAAATGGTGTCACATTATTGCCCAACAACCTGAGTCACGTCGTCTTACTTTCACTTCCATCTTGATTGAAACTCAGATTTATTCTACTGACCCACTCTCTCTAGATGATCTTGAGCGATTCAACCAAATAACAGATGATATCGACTATGAATACCGACTTGATTGTTTATTTATTGCATTTAATCAAGGTATTTCTGTAGATTATATGCTGGGTGGATTTCAATTAACTTCTAAGTATCCATCAGATGATCACCGGTTTGACTCTTTAGATAGATTAGATGGAGATTGCCTATTTCCAGAAGAAGCTGTAGAAAAATTAATTGCTCATCTGGGAAATGTTGGTGAGTATAGGTTTCCCCTACCCCTAGATATTTGGGAAAAATGTGGACAACTTTCAGGCTTCGGTAACATTATTTTACGCATTGATTGGACGAAATATCCAAAAGAGATTGCCTATGAATATCTCAATTTTTATCGTTGGGCTATCTCTTTATACCCGGAAACAAATAGGGAGGCTGAAACTCAAAAATACAAGTGGAAGTTTCTAAAAGGGCAAGTTGATAACATTGAAAATCTCCTAAGTAGAATTACAGAAAAATATCAGCAAAAAGCAATTGATGATTTGAAATTTTATTATTGGTTTTGGATCGAAACTTCCGAACTCGATTTGATTCCTGATGCATACTTAATAGTGGAACGTTTAGCTCAGTCTCCTTTTAGTCAAAAGAGTCATGCAGTAAAAGCGATAGCGGTTTTTATTACTTATTTACAAACCGCAGATATATCTGTATTTCTCAATGCACCCGATGCTAGTTTTTTACGTCTTGAAGAAGCTTGTTATTTAGATAATAATAGTAAGTTAATTGCAGAGGGAATTGCACCAATTAGCAAACAATTGAGTAATTTTATTATCCAATGTTTTATTGACTTCCCTCACAAACTCTTTAAGGTTGCCAAGTTATTGGGAACTCTTAATGCTCCCACAAGTGAAAAAGTGGTCAAAGCATTCAGCCAACATTCCATCATGACTGAGAATATTACGCTACTCCCTATAAAGGATGCTTGTGAATTTATTGATAGCCAATGTGGTTCCCAATTTAGTAACCCAATTCCACGCAAAATCCGCGATTATGTCCAAGGAAAAATATCTTTAAGTGAACAGCAAATCAATCGTGGTTTCCAGAAGATATGTAAGCAAATTCAACTTACCCGCTTGGATATTTTGGAACATTTGACCCTGAATACATTGAAACGCGATTTTGATGTCAATCCCGAACCGGAAAATATTAAACATGCTCTTTCAATGTTGGGTATTATTGATGATAATTTTCGTTCTTTTAGAAAGTTTTTGAAGGCTTATTGGGGAGGTAATTTAGATTATTTACTTAATCATCCGCTGACACAAACTTGGTTAAAAAAGCATAGTTGTATCAATATCAAAATGTGGACAGAGGGAATTGAATACACATCTCAAGTTGATGGGTTTGGCATCATTGAGATTAAGTTAGAGAACGAACCACTGGAGGTATTAAAACTGGGTACTTATGTGGGGAGTTGTCTCGCACTTGGAGGGTTATGTTCTTATTCAGCAGTTGCGGTTCTTCTAGATATTAATAAACAGGTTCTCTATGCTCGAAACTCAGAAGGTAAAGTCGTAGCGCGTCAACTAGTGGCAATTTCAGAAAGAGAAGAATTAGTTTGTTTTTATATCTATCCCGATGGAGTCAATCCTCTCATCAAAAAGATATTTTATGAATACGATGTTAGGTTTGCCGAAGCGCTTAATTTAAGACTTTATCAACCTTCTTCAGTTCAAGATAATGATTGCGATGTTCAGAATATTATTTCTCAAGCTTGGTGGGAGGATGATGTCTGGGATTTTACAGTGTCAGACGAAATGTAACCAAATACTAAGTTTTTTCCATCTCAGAGACGGTATTCTCAAAGAAATACGATTGATGTCCACAGTCGCAATAAAATGATGATGGAAACACGGTTCTTGCCATTTTAAAAGCCTCGATTTACACCCCCAAATACTACCATGCTCTATGGAATGGATATTTGGGGAACTGGATGGTTTATCTCAAACTGTGGCGTTGAAAAAAGCTCCAAATTGCCCTACTTGCATTCAAACCAAGCTGAATAT
>NZ_JABXKJ010000074.1 GCF_017115085.1 Nostoc sp. NMS7
CCGAAACTGCCCCATATATCCGTGGCAAAACGGTTTACATCTGGCAGCACCGATTATCTCGCCAACCAGTATGGCGTGACAGGGCAAACTTTGAAGCATTTTCTCTCTTGAGTAAAAGTAAACTGGTCTATACCAACCTCAGCTTTCTTAGGCCATCCACTCAGTCCACTACCATCGGTGAGAGGTGAAGATAATCTTACTTTTGTCAATTAGAAATTATGCTTAAAATTTGAAATAGACGAGGTATTAAGTTAACCCTTGTACTGAAATTAGGGGTTAAGAATAAATGATGCGTATCAAGATGAGGCTGCATCTACGCCCGCCTTCTCTACGAGACGCTCCACGAACGGCATCGCCCGATCAAAAATTCTGTTTCTAACCCCGATTTTGGCAATATTTTAAGTACTATTGCTTATTGACAAATGGTATCTGATTTTAACCTCTCACGAATGGTCCACTACGGCGCATCGACAAGCAGTTGAGCAAATTTGTCATCTCCACATTCTCAAACTCCAGTATCACGCCTCGACGCTCACCACTCTTGCCAAAAGGAATAATTGTATTGCCCATCTCTTCTTTTGAGCGATGGCGCTGTTTCGTCCGCCTTCTTGCGATCGCCAGCCGCAAGCAGAAGCTAAAAATGCTTTTAAAAACCTCAAAGCAAGAAATATTAGAACTTATGTTTTTACTTAGGTTGCCACAATGGAGTGATCTCAAGGCTTTTAGCAGCAGATACGGCATTCTAACCTACGCTAGTACGGTTTACACCCCTTTGTTTTTTGTAAAGCTATCGTAACATTTATTTATATAAAGCAATATTTGCTTAACTTAGCAAACTCAAATAAAAGAGTAAGTAATAAAAGCGATGAATCAACCCATTGAATTATCTTTAGAACAAGAATTTAGCCTTAGAACATTCTCTGACCAAGTGAAGCAGATGTCCCGTGAACAGGCTCAAGAGTTTTTGCTGATGCTCTATAAGCAGATGATAATTAGGGAAACGACTTACCAAGAAATGCTCAAACATGAGTGGGAACTTGATTCAGACGCAATCTTGGGCTAAAACAAACCTTGCTCCCGTCAAATTGAGCAAACCCATCGGGGCAAGTCTCCTTAAACTCGGCTATTACCCCCACCTTTGATCACTAATCAGGGTACTGAGTATTTTTAAAACCATGCCTACTCCCAGGCTGTCTAATTGGTGTTGTTTACAGGTAAGCTGAAAAAACATTTACAAACAGCCATTCTGGCGTGAGACTACTATTAGTTCGGTTGCACTCTCAGATAAAATTGTGTAGTCACAAACTTAACATCTCTCTTGGTCGTATCTAATTCGTCTACTAGCTTAGTTGTACCCACAGCAATCAAACTTAGAGCAAAAATTTCTTTGTTTGCCGCTTCAATTTTGACATAAAAAATTTACGTGGTTTCACGGAAAAAAGTGAATTTCTTTGGCTTGATACCTTGTGTTACTTGGTTGAGCCACCCCACAGGCTTTGTTTGTACCTGCTCAAATCCAGCAGTCTTCATCCATACATCTAAATTACCAGCAGCATACAATTTTGAATAAGGTTCTTGAAAAATGTTGATCAGCCATTGGAGATGAGAAAGCCTCTTTTGATTCCCATCCAGAAGAATTAATTGCCCTCCTGGCTTAACTAAACGGAAGCATTCTTGTAAAATTAATTGAGTAATTTGAGGTGGTGTTTCGTGTAATAAAAAGGAGGCAGTTACTAAATCAAAAGTAGCTGTCTCAAAACCAGTGTCCTCAGATAAACCATGTAACCAGCGAATATTCAACTGTTGCTGCTGTGCTTTATAGTTGGCCAAAACTAGCATATAGGGGGACAAATCTAAGCCAGTGACGACTGCACCACGAAAAGCTTGCTTTACCGGTGAGGGGATATGCTCTTCCCTGATGCCCATCTTCAATCAAAGTACGAACTGCAACGGCAGCAATATCCCGCACATCAATAAAACTTGTTTTACCATTACCAGCCGGAAGAAGCAATTCACTATGAACTTTGATGTCTTCTCTGTGTGTGGTATTAAGATTTTGCATAAAAAAGCTGGCCCGTAAAAAAGTAGCTTTAATGCCCAATTGGTTGATATAGCGTTCAATTTGGGAGTGTGGCAGAAAACGGTTGTGTTTAGATCCTAGTATTGAAAGAAACACAATATGCTCAACGCCTGCGAGTTTTGCAGCATTTAAGGCTGGGGCAACTTGTGTAGGAATATTAGCAAGGGCAGGCGGACGCACTAAAAAAAGTTTATTGACTTCAAAAAAAGCATGATCAAAGGTGTCAGGATCGGTAAAGTCGAAGGGGACGCACTGAATATTGTTGCCTAAGAGGTGTTTAGCGTTGTTTGAATTTCTAACTCCAGCACAGATATTACAATCGTGGGATTGCAGTAAGCTCAGAACTTCTTGACCGACATTGCCAGTAGCACCCGTGACTAAAATTTTCAGCATGATCAGCGATTCTTGTTAGAGCATACTGAATTTTAGGCCCCAAAATCCAAACTGGAGACTCCGATAGCGGAATCGTCAGATTGAGTATCCCCTTAACGTGAGATGCGTTGCGTTTAGAGAACTCAGCCAAAGCCTGAATCATCGCCTCATCGCCTTTAATCTCAACCCCAGCCATCAGATCCATCAGCACCGCCCTCAATCCCAAGCGATGCCCTTCGACAGGCTCAGGGTAAGACCTACGGCCGGCTACGCCTACGCTAAGATTTTTCAAAAGAGTCACCCGATGCCCGTTGTTCAAAAAGCTGAGTTGGGGGTTATCTCTTCTGATCATCGCTAAGATTTCAGTCTTGCCAGTACCCATATCGGAAGCTAAACTAACTAACCCCGATTGAGGCAGGGGCAGGCAGCGGATGACTGTGGAAAGATAGCGGGTAAGCTTAACTCAGTTTTCTGTAACGGTGATAAGCTGTCGTGCGTATAACTTGCACTTTTTAGGGTCTGGAACCATTGGTAACTCTGTAATGCTCTGGAAAATTACAGACGCAACAGCTTACTTATAGCCTTAGCTGAAAATAAATATAACAAGGGTTTTAATAGACTCGACGTTTCTCCGTCTTGCGAAGCACTGCCACCGCTATTTAGCGGCAGGTCAAACAACATACCTGAAATCCCAAAAAAGTATTATAACTGTAGCATAAAAAGTTACTAAATCTAGAAATTAGAAAAGTGAGCAAGAAATGAGCAAGTTTTGGTCTGGAAAGTGAGTAGTAAGAGCAAATAAGCTATAAAGCGCTTCGGTAATAGCCGCAGTCTTTTTTGAAATCCAAATCAACTTGCTATTTCCACACCAACAGTAGAGGCTAAACACCTCAAGAAGGGCAACTATGAGAATAAATGCTCGGAGTATCACCTCTTTTATATCAACTGAAGGCAGGTTACTCCTAGAGAAAGCAGTCCAAAATATGGTATTTCTTTCCATCAAGCGATCGCTATATTGGACTAAAGCTACTCGTTTTTTTCGTCCTCTAGTGGCATTTGTCGTTATTTTGCTCGTAGTCCTAATCTATGCAACTCCTAAAGCTTTGGCTTCAGACCATCAGGACACAACTTTCCTTGCCACTAAGCTGACTGCTGCGGATCTCACAGATTTGTTTGTATTTGAGAGTCCGACAAACCCCAAAAATGCGGTTTTAGTGATGGATTTCGACCCTCTGATCGTTTCTGGTGAAAAAAGACCATTCGATCCAAATGTTCTTTATCAATTCAAGATTGATAACACTGGCGACAGTATTGAAGATGTCGTACTCCAATTCAATGTAAATGGTAAAGGCTCACAGCAAACTGTCACAGTCCGCGGCCCATGTCGTCCAACCACAGTAGGAACAGAGTCAGCTTTGCTTCCAGTAAGTTGGACAGGGCAACTCAACCAAACATTCGCCGCATATAACGGTATGAAGTTCTTTGTTGGCACACGCAAAGACCCGTTCTTTTTCGATTTGGAACAGTTCTTTAAAATCATCCCGGATCGGAACTATAGCCTTCAGCCTAATCCCAGTCCTCCCTTCCAAGTTCTTACCTTTAGACCACCAGGACAAGCAAAAGATACCCTGGCCCCATTCAATGTCCACTCAATTATTGTCGAGCTACCCAGGAAACTGCTTGGTAAAGGCAAGATTGGTGTTTGGATGACAACTAGTGTTAAAACTCCTAGACTCAGAAACGGTCATTTTGCTCAGATTGAGCGGTTAGCAGTTCCAGC
The DNA here is from genome assembly GCF_017115085.1 of Nostoc sp. NMS7. GTDB lineage: Bacteria > Cyanobacteriota > Cyanobacteriia > Cyanobacteriales > Nostocaceae > Nostoc. The sequence goes on from NZ_JABXKJ010000074.1 coordinate 4,233, forward strand.
CCTGAATGAACTTTTTATGGACTTTAAAGCTCATAATAATAGTAATCTTCAGACACCAACCAAAGACGCTAGCAATCAATCCCAATTCATTCAAGCTTTTGTGAAAGCGATCGGTAGACCTAAAGGCATAGCCGATGCAGTGATCTCAGTGGCGATTCCTGATGTGATCCAAGCTGACCTTTCTAAACCTAGCGGTAGTTATTTTGGGACTCAGTTAGGCAAAAATTTTGGTGGTAGAAGACCAAAAGATGACGTAATTGATGTGACTGCATCTGTTGTCTTTGGTAATGCAGTTACAGGCATTTCTACAGGCCAAATTCCGGCGTTGACTAGCGATAATGTTGCGCCTAATAATGCTAACTTTCTTTCTGAGTTCCCTTATTTAGGTAATCCTTTGTAAGGTTTATGCATCTAAAAATACTATGGGTGTTAGTGCTGACTAGCCTACTGGTTTTACTAAGACCCTGTGATACACAAGCGCTAAGTTTAGGCTACACCAATGGTAAGTTAGACACATATTCCTCTGCTGTGCAACTGCTGACTGTTAATTCTAGGCAGATATTACCAGGAAAGCAGTCAGATTTAGTCTTCCCCGATTATTTACAGCGATCGCATATTATCAGCGTCTATGAGCAGAAAGTTGCCCAATCTCCCGATTCTTCAATATTTTTACGTCTGTTAGCCGATCAATATTTGAGGCGCTTTCGAGAAATCGCAGATGTGGAAGATGTGTTACGAGCAGAACAAGCGGCACGTAGATCCCTAGCACTACAGCCGCGCCATAATCAGGTTTCTTCCATGCTCCTAGCATCAGCTTTACTATCTCAACATCAGTTTCGATCAGCTTTAGATGTGTTAAATAATCCATCTCTTGATAATCCCAATATTGTCTCACTGAGGGCATCGATTCAGATGGAGTTGGGTAACTATGAAACAACTCATCAACTCTTGCAAAACCTTGCTGAGGAAGAATCGAACTCTGGTCATAACGCAGTTGTTGCCCGTTACTTAGAGTTAACTGGCAATCTCGCCTCAGCGCGACAACTGTTAGATGAGGCTATGCAGGAGATGGACTCTTTCTACACGACGAGCGCCGAAACTCGTGCTTGGTTTCATGTGCGGGCTGGGGATCTGGCTTTTGCAGCCGGGGATTTTGCCCTGTCTGAGCAGCGATATCGGGAAGCTTTTGACCTTTTCCCCCAGCATATAGCTGCGTTTACAGGATTAGCCCGCCTCTATGCGGCACAGCATCGCTGGCAGGATGCTCTAAATATCGCAAACCAGGGTATAGAACTGATGCCACAGGTAGAAACGCTGGGGTATAAGGCTGATGCTCAAGTAGCTCTGGGAGATAAAAAAGGCGCAACTGAAACTGAAGATTTGATCGGAGTAGTAGCTTACCTGAGCAAAGTTAAAGGAATCTACGATCGCGCTTTAGCAGTCTACTACACCGAACACGGAATTCATTTAACAGAGGCACTACAGATTGCCCGTAGTGAAGTAGCAGTGCGAGACGATGTATATGCAGAGGATACTTTAGCTTGGGCAGCTGCGGCTAATGGGCAATGGCAAGAAGCGCAAAGGGCAGCACAACGGGCAACTCGTTTCGGTACAGAGGATGCTTTGCTGCAATTCCATGCTGGCATGATTGCACTTCACTTAGGTAATCGTGAGGAAGCAATAAAGCGACTAACTCAAGCTGTTAGCCTCAATCCTCAATTTCATCACAAGTATGCTGATCAAGCTCGTCAAGTCTTAGCTAACTTAGTACCTTCTGTCTCTTTTCCCACTGCTAACGCTATAGGGAGTTCTTTATGAAAAAGCTGCTACATTGCTTCGCTTGGAGTACTGCAATCATCGCAATATGTTTATTTTGGATGCCGAGGGCAAATGCCCATCCTTTAGGTAATTTCACCATCAATCACTACGCAGGATTGCAGGTAGCAACCGATGGTGTAGGAATTGATTATGTTTTAGACATGGCAGAGATTCCGGCTTTTCAGGAGATTAATCACTTAGATACTAATCGCGATCGCAAACCTGAACCTATAGAGACGGTTCAATACCCTAACCAAAAATGCCAGGAAGTCAACTCACACCTCGAACTGTTGCTGAATAAACAGCCTTTAGCACTGTCTTTGATCAAATCAACAGTCGAATTTCCTCCAGGTGTTGGAGGATTATTTACACTGCGACTAAGTTGTAACTTTCAGGGGATAACGGAGTTAGTAGGCGCGAATCAGTTAATCGAGTTTGAAGATCAGTTTTATCCACAGCGCTTGGGTTGGCGTGAGATTACTGTGGCTGCAAATGGCGTTCCCATTCAAGGTGATTTCACCTCTTTGAGTATTACCAACCGCTTGAGAGATTACCCTGCTGAGTTACTTAGCAGTCCTCTCGACCAGCGTCGAATCTCCTTTAAACTCAATCCGTCTCTGACATCGAGTGAACAAGCACCTCCACCGTCTGTTAAATCATCCAGCCGCTTAGATAATGCTTTGACAGGAAGAAGCAACGATGTATTTACTAGCCTAATTACCCAGGAAAATCATAATTTCCTGACTATTGTAATAGCTCTAGCGATCGCCTTTTTCTGGGGTGGTTTACACGCCCTGTCCCCTGGTCATGGGAAAACGCTAGTCGGTGCTTATTTGGTGGGTTCTCGTAGTACTGCCCAACAAGCCCTATTTCTGGGGCTGATTATAACGATTACCCATACTGCTGGCATATTTGCTCTAGGGCTGGTCACTCTTGGCACATCCCAGTTTATTTTGACAGAGCAATTGTACCCTTGGTTAAGCATACTCTCTGGGGTACTGGTAACTGTAATTGGTCTGAATTTGTTTATCAGTCGATTGCAAGGGACTCAAGTCTGGAGTTCACACGACCATGTACATAGTCATCAACACAGCCAGGACTTGCATCATCACCAGACGCTCGATAGCGCAGCGTTAGCGAGTCCGCGAGCGTCTGACTCGCTACCGCTTCGCTATCACCATCACCACAACCATGAGCATTCACATTTACCGCCTCACGGCGCTTCCATGAAGTGGTCTAGTCTACTAGCGTTGGGAATTTCCGGCGGCTTGTTACCTTGTCCTTCAGCCTTAGTAGTGTTGCTAAGTGCGATCGCAATGGGACGAGTTGGCTTTGGACTAGCGCTGGTATCTGCCTTTAGCTTAGGTCTAGCAGCCGTACTAACTGGAATCGGGTTAATGCTAGTCTACGCCAAAAATCGGTTTGAGCATTTGCCACTCCAGATACCCAGGATCAAGATGTTACCTATAGCAAGTGCCTTATGTATTACCCTAATTGGCTTAGGTATTACTTCACAGGCTTTACTCGCTCATCCCTGGAACTAGATGAAAGTGCAAAAGAGAAAAGCACTCAGTTTTGTAAAAATAACCTAAAACAACTAGATGTCACAAGCGATTAAAGAATCCATCGTCTCAGAAAACAATCTATCTCATGGCTCTACCAAGTTTTCACAAACAGCCAAGCTTAAGAGTTTGAGTGAATGCTCATTTAATTTTTGGCAAAAATGGCTAAGACGCTCAATCCCTATTGCCTCTGCTGCGATGCCTGGGTTGGGCGTAGCCATCGCTCTATCTGTAAGTGTTATTTTGCCATCTCAGGCATCCACCATATCATATTCTGGTGACACAACAAACGCACCAACTTTTAACCGTCCGCAAACGGAAGGATTTGAAGGTGGTACTAACCCACCCACATCACTTTCTAGTAATGGTACTGCTGTCCCTTATTACAGCCAGCCTTTCTTAGTTGATACTACAGGCTCATATAATGTTGTAGGTTCTCAAGCTTTCCTGGGCATCCAGTTCTTGTACCAAAACAGCTTCAACCCAACTACCCCATTAGTTAATTTACTTAGTGGAAATGATCCTTTTCCAGATGAAGGCACATCTGGTTTTAGCGGCTTGAGCTTAACTGCCAATAATCAATACTTTTTAGTCACTACTGGATTTGACAATAGCAATAACAGTTTTGGGAATTTCACCAATACCATCAAAGGCCCTGGCAATATTACACTTGTGCCCGAACCTTCTTCAATCGCCAGCACAGTAGTCTTTGGGATTATTGGTAGCACCTTAATACTAAAGCGCAAACTAAAAAAGCTAAAATCTGTCAACTAACCTCCGTTTGTCAGAAAACCTTATTTTGAGGAAAATATGAAACGATTTATCTTCATTTCTTTAATAACTGCTTTGTGCATAATAGGCTACTTTGAAATTAGCTTGTCACAGGCTGAAAAACTTTTTTGGCTGAATTTGAGTCTTTGAAATCCTCCCTCACTAAATCATTTCGCACTCCGCACTCGAAATTTTCGCTGTTAGCTAATTTCTCTTTGCCATAAAATATCTGTAACTCTCGTCATCCCAGCTTTGAGATGGCGGCGATAGGTACTGAAAGGCAAATCTAGTAACTCAGCTGCTTGTTCTTGCGTGGGGGCGGGATTTAAATAAGTTCGATAAACAGCGCGGTAGAGTTTTTCATCACGCGGGGATGATTGTAAGGATTCAACTGCTTGTTTCACCAGATTTTGTAAAACGTTAATTCGTTCGCGTAGATGCCCATAATCCGGCTGCTCGGAGAGCTGCATGTCTTTTGGACTCCCGCTCATACTTGTTTTTGTGAAAATTTGTTCTGACACGCTGCGCGAGAGTACTTCGTACACGCTTCGCGATCGCACTAATGGATTATTCTGTAATACATCGGGACTACTAAAGTTACGTAACGCATTCTGCACCGCCTCCACAAATTCTGGCTGACTAAGAACTAACAGAGGTTCATCGACTGGAGTATTATCTACAGATTCTCCGGCAGTTGTAACCTCTTTTCGTGCCAAAATTTCCTTCCATGCGGCAGGTGACACAATTCGCCAGTCATGCCCATAAACACCATAGTGTCTTCCCTCAACTGTAAAATCAGTTTCAGAAAGTCGTGTTAAGTCGAAGTAGTTTAACATTGCTGTCCAACTATCTGCTTGGGCACAAGGTAGGAAGGTGTATGCTAACCCCGGTGTCTTCTGAAAATACTGCACAAAATTAATGAAAATTAGACTTTGGGTGGGGGAAACAGCTTGATAGGTATCCCGCGCCATCCAGAAGCGGAAAATAGTTGCGCCTTCGCTAGGGCGTAATGGTGCATGGGTTTGGAGATATTGCCAAGATGCAAGAGCGCCTGGATCTGCACTCAAATCTTCAACAGTTGCTGTGTGCAATGCCACCATCATTGCAAATCCCGCAGGTTCGGAGTGCAAGTCACGAAATACTACTACATTCTGCGGTTGGCGCTTCAACCAGTGATTTGCTATTTTTGCTGATTCTTCGCCTTCGTATTCTGCCACCATCCCCAGCAGTGCAGTTTTGTCAGTTTCCCGTAGTGAGTCCGTCAATAAACTACTTTGCTCACCCCAGGTAAAACAGGATCGAATCGCCGAGTTATCCCGATGCAAAAAAATATAATCAAGTAGCACTCGATGCTTTTCTTGTCCCTGAGTTTGCCCTAGTCGTTTGGTATAATATTGACGCGCTCGGTGGTGTAATTCATTGTAAAATTCCGAATTACGCCAACGCAAGTCAGCAATTAAAACTTCGCGTGCTAAATCGTGGGGAAATAAACCCAATTGCCCTGATTCGATAAACGACAGTCCGCGCAACCACTCAAATAAATCGTGAACATCAAGTATTTCCCCTAAAGAGTGAGCCTCACCAGCCAAAGTATTTTGAGGCACAGCCAATATTTGATTTAGTGCGGCTTCGGTAGTCAGCCGAATCACCGCACAAGCTTCTAAAGCCATACGGTGTAGGGGCGTTGGTACTTCTTTTATGAATCTTGACAACAGTGTTTTAACAACATTGGGAGCAGATTCTGCTTGAAAAGAGATTTCTTTTCCCTGAGCAAACACCTCAGCAACCAAAGATAATGCTAGAGGATGTCCGTGGGTAAATTCTAGAATCGCCTGGTGTTGTGTGGTGGGAATATCTCGTGTGGTGAGATAAGTTTGACTTTCTTCTGGGGTCAGGTTGCGTAGGGGCAAAGTGTGCATCAAAGCTTGCCAACCTGGATCGCTACACCAACCAGATGAGGGGGGATTGCGTCCAGAAATCACAATTAAAGTATTAACAGACAAATGGGGTAAGAATACTTCCCGCAGCCATTCATCTAAATGGGCAATAGCTTCATAGGTATCAATTAAAATTACATTCCGTTCTTGTCTTTGGGTTAGCACATCCAGAGGAGAATCTGATTCATTCAATCCCATCAACGAACGCAACGTGCTAATAAAAGATTCTGGCGCGGCTTCTATATTACGTCCTTCTACGTAGATAGTTGATATTTTTGACCGTTCACAAAACCGCAAAAACTGCTGCATGAGGGTTGTCTTGCCCACACCGCCAGGGCCAAAGACGTGCAAAATGTGAAAAGGTAATTCTGGAGACGCGATCGCATCAAGAAATAGCTCCAGTTCCCGCTCACGTCCCACGAATTTGCGATTGCGTTCTGCACTTAGTCGCTGTAATAGAGATGTCATTGGCATCCCTTCCTCAAATTTTACGTAGGATTACTGTTTTAAAGTATGAAGGATATTTTTGATTTCTAAAATCTACTTTGACAAAATTTATAAATAATGTTGATAGTGGTAAATATCTAGCGATCGCCAATTCTCATTTTAAGGTTTGATGACATTAAACCCCTTGCAGCAGGCAGGGTTGAGAAATTTCTAACGAATGTAGGAATGTAGCGATCATCTCTGTAATTAATCGGGTGAGCTTTGTGAGGATGTGACCTAAATCGCCACCAACCAATCGCACACCACAGACCTACACCCGTCAGCAAAGTTAACCCAGACCTGCCACTGCCCCAGGTATGCGTTCCAGAACGGTTCACCATCAACAACGCTGACAGCCTCACCAACTTGGGAGACAAGCTCAGTATAGAACCGACCAGCGCTGTCGAGTCCTTCCCGCATTTTCAGCTTCAACCCTTTCCAGCCTTGGGCAATAGGATTTTCCACCTGGGTAACTGTTTGGGGAATATCAATAGGTGTCGTGTCAGTGACTGGTGTGGTTAACACTATATTATTCATGACTGACACCAACTCACTTTGAAATTCTTCATCTCGATTGAGCCATTGCCCAAAAATCGAATCACGCTGATCATCAGGGACAACGAATTGATAAACGCACTCCCGATTTTCACGCTTACCCAACCGACCAACGTAAGCCAACTTCAAATCAATCTTCGCTAGTAATTTCTGTGCGATGCCTGCGGCGGGCGAAGCCATCGCAATCGGGGTCAGTTTTTCAGAAATGGAAACATTCAAGTAATTCTTGATAACGTGCCGATGTTTTACAGCCAGAGCCTTAAACTCCACCAGCTTCTCGTCGCTGCCCCGTAACTGAACGTCTGGTGTAAGAAACTGCAACAGATTCAGATTTTCCAGTAACAGTACAGCAGGTAATAACTGCCCCTTGTTAAAATCTGGTTTCCAAACTGAATTCTCTCCCGCCTCTAATTGGGCTTTTGCCCGTTTAGCATTACGGTTCGTCAGAAATTCCCGCCCCAGCGTCAAATAATAGTGCATCCGCAGTTGGGGATACCAGCCATCGTCATCTTTTTCGACAAGCTCAGGGGTTATGTCAATTTCGTAGCGGCGAGACAATTCGGCTTTACGCTGCTGGTGTCGTTCAGTTTTGGTTTTCGCTCTTTTGTCTTGCAACTTCTTCAATTCGCTTGGGGAGAGTTCATCAGAATTAGCAATTGCCTGACACTCCGCAGCATACAATTCAACAGACGCGGCTTTAACCGATTCAATTACTGCGCCAGTCTCATCATCATCGGCATCGATAACGGTGTAACCATCTTCGACCAAACCCGCAAGCACAGACTCCCGATAGCGCCGCATCTCAACATTAATCACAGAGCCACGTTTCCCCCATGTCTGTAGGGATTCGGGCTGAAAATTCTGGTCAACAAAGCTGTAATCGTCATTATCCGCCGCCGACAGCAGCGCAATATTAGCCTGTGTCGCAACGTGTTGACTTCTGAGTAATCCTCCTATGGATGTAGAGCCATTCCCCACAACCGACATCCCCCATTCTCTGACCGAAATGTGACGGTCAACTGTTTCCCGTAACCGTGCCAACATCTGACGCACAGAGTTAACCGGCTGCACTCCCTGAAATATTCCCCAAACACCATCAAAATGTCCTCGAATGTCGATGGATACTCCAGTTTCTAAACTTGGGGAGGCGATAACTAAATCATAGTGGGTCAAAATCTCTAAGTGATTGGTAAAACTGGAGCTAATTCAGCAAATAAATTGAGTTGTTGCATGGTAATTTTCTGCAATTAAAAAACGTGTGCTAAAGCAGTTGCTGTTAGTTTTAGTTGCTGGAGAATACTTCACGTTTCTTGAGATACTTGCTCCCAATACTCAGTAACAAAATCATGCGCTTGCTGTAACACTTGAGGAAGTAAAAATAAGGGGACTTCCCAAGCTGCAATAACGCTACCAGCGAAACATTCGGCAAGTTCAACCCGAGTGCCTTTTGCCCTGACAGCAGGGCTATCTGGGGCTATCACATCAACAAGCATTATCGTGACGGCAGGGTTAGCGGAGATTATTGCCGGCTCAATAGCAATGGGTCTGGGGGGCTACTTAGCTGCAAAAACCGATTCTGAACATTACATAAGTGAACGCCGCCGGGAACTTCGGGAGGTTAGTGAAATGCCGGGTGAAGAGGCACAAGAAGTTGCAGAGATTTTCCGTGCCTATGGTCTTTCTGATCAGCAGTCGATGCCACTGCGGTGGACGGGAACGCCTGCATAAAGGAGCCAGCGCTGTCGGCGGGTTTCCCGACTTGAGGCGACTGGCGTCAAGTGGCGTGCGTGGGGAGTGAAAAAGCGAATTGCGAATGGGAAAAAGCGAATTGGAAATGACTCCCTTGACCACGGCAGTACTGCGGTAGGGTAGATATGGCAGATATGACGAGATTATCCCCACGGAGTTTGAGGAGATAAAAACTAATTAGAACAATCATTCAGAGTTGATTCTTAAGGAAGATTGACTAAAAAAGTACTTAGCAGTCAAGATAACAACTGTGGAGCTAGCTCAAACGTGAAGATGTCTTTAGGCATGGAGAAAAGACATATATTTGTGAGGATATTTTGATTTCCAATATGAACACAAATCTAACTCAGAAATTATCCAAACCGATAGTAGAGAAAGTTGCTATTGTCGGTGCTGGACCAGGCGGGTTGGCTTCTGCTATAGCGCTGAAAAGCCAAGGTATAGATGTTCAAGTATACGAAAAAGCCCAAGAGTTTCGTCCGGCTGGAACTGGACTAGGGCTAGCTCCTAATGGGTTGAGTTCTCTAGATGCGATCGCACCGGGAATTGTCGAAACCCTCAAAACTTCAGGATGTGAGGTTCACCACACGGTTTTAAAGAATATTCGGGCAGAAACAATCCGCGCTAATGCAACTAAATATTTAGAGCAATATGGACAGCCATTATTGACTATTTGGTGGTATCGTCTACAGCAAGTCTTAGCATCGAGATTACCATCTGACATCATTCATCTCAATCATCGCTGTATCGGCTTTGAGCAAGATGAAAACGGTGTGGAAATTCATTTTGATGGCGAAAAATCAGTGTATGCAGATTTGCTGATTGGGGCTGATGGCGTTAACTCTGTAATCAGAGAAACTTTATTTGGTGAGGGTAAGCCTAATTATATTGGTAGTATGTGTTGGCGTGCCGTCATCAAGTATCACCACGAGCTATTTAATGACTATGAATTAGTTTTCGTCAAAGGCAATCAACAGTTCATGTACCTTCTGAATGTAGGCGGCGGCTATACCAGTTGGATTAGCCGGAAATTCTCGCCTGATTACTCTCTTTCCCACAGCGCAGATGAAGTGAAATCTCGCATTCTCCATGAATTAGCTGATTGGGATGAATCCTTTCGCGCGGTGGTCGAAGCGACACCAGCCGAGCAAATTTGGTCAGGGCCGATTTGTGATCGCCCACCGTTAAATCAATGGAGTCAAAACAGAGTCACTCTCTTAGGCGATGCTGCCCATCCGATGGCACCAGCGATGGGACAGGGAGCCAATACCACTTTTGAAGATGCTTATGAACTGCGAGAGTGTTTTGCTGATTCAACTAATTTCCAAGAAGCTTTAACTACCTACGAACAGCGTCGCATTGAACGCACAAAAATCATCCAAGCTCGTAGCGCTTTGGGCGAGATGCGCTACTACAATATCAACACCGAAGCATCTAACGGTCAACAGGAGCAGCAAATGAGCCTTAATAATGATTTTCATAAATGGCTGTATGATTACAAGCCATCTGTAACAATTTAAATCTTAAGAACTCTTGCAAAAGTCTTTTGTGATCTAATTAAGGGTTAAAGAATTTACGATTAGGACTTTTATTAGCAGTGAAATGAGGAGGAGAATTCTTCTTTTCATAGCTGCCGCAAGTGCTGTAATAACTCCACCCTCAATACGGTTTGGTTCCGTCGTCAGTGATAGAGCAAGCGATCGGTAATGTACAAGCCACAAGAACGTAAACGAGCTTTGCCTTCGCATTTGGTGGTCTGTGGCGGATTGCCCCTGATGGGAAATCAAAGAAAAAAGGTGGCATAAAAATCATGGTGCAAGTGATTGAATACACGTTAGAGCTTAACCGAACCGTATTCTGACTTTTCCCGTTATCTCCTTGACGGAGCGATCGCTAATTTGAATAAGTTTTACTTA
>NZ_JABXKJ010000004.1 GCF_017115085.1 Nostoc sp. NMS7
ATCATCACTATCAAATAGATATACTTTAATCTTCCGCCCAAAATTTAACATATTTTGGGCTGTTTTTATCGGATTTCTCTTAACATTCAACACTTTTGCCTCACTATAAGTATATTTTTTATCAATGTCCACCCTTAAGTGCGACCTCAAAAGCACCGTAGGGAGGGGAGTTAAACCAATAATGTTTTCCACCAATCGGCTGGTGATATAAAGTCATTAGCTGATATTCTCAATTTGAATATCTCGCGGATTTTTCAAAATAAAAGTCTCATTTTCTTTAACCAAATCACCCGTACAAATTACAGGTAAGCGTTCTTGGTAAGCTTTGATTGCCAAAATATAATCATGGTCGAGCAGTTCAGTTTTGATTTTGCGTAGTTTATCAAACACTGGACAAACAATGGTAATTTCACCACTGAATTTATCGGCGTTGGGAGTTGCAATTTGCGTGACAAAGCCTTGAATTGTGAGATGAGGATAATTCTTCAGAAATTCACTTAAGATTTCGAGGGGAGAAAGATTTTCGGAATCTGCTACTGTTTCGATAAGTTCACGAATTCTCGGAAGATAATCTCCTAAATCTTTTGTGTTTGGTAGTAAGATTTCAAATTCTCCTTTTTGTGCTTCCTTGTGCCAGATTGTGGCATTATCAAGAAAAGCTCGGTCTTCTTGCCAACCGTGAGATTGCAAATACTCTCTTAGTTGTTGTGGTTCTATATTTTTGATAATTTCCGCATCTTGCACTGTAACTTTCATGGTTGTACTCCTTGACCGATACCTTGCATAATTGACTGGAGAGCAGCGACTGTAAATTGATTATTTCTTGGCATGGTGACAGTTACAGTCGATGTGTTTTGTGTTTCGGGCATTCCTCGCAGTGATAACCAATAGCCGCAATACCTCATACAAAGTTCTTGTTCTGATTGTTGCACCCACTCGCCTAAGTTGTCGGGAAGTAAAACTACAATTAAGATTCTAGGAACGGCAAAGTCAACCATTCGTAAATCATTGTAGTTTTTCAGTTTGAGAGGGTAGCGGATAGCGTTATCGTTGAGGACATCCCTTGATGTTGATTTTAGCTGCAATTCTAAGCGAGGCGCACGGATGCGTCCCATAATACCTGTAGCTGCTATTCCCCAGTCTACGCTGTCGTCGTCTACGGCTGGTTTGTAGAGAGAATAACCTGCAACACTGGTGATGGCTTGGAGATATGCGTTGCTAAATTGTTCTTTCTGTTGATTGATGTCCACTAATAATTGGGTTTATTTTGGATGCAATTTTGAGTTTACATTGTCTTTGCTGCTATTTTCTCAGCTTCTTTGACGCGGATTTCGCCTGATAAGAGTTTGGGTAGTAGGGTGTCGCGGATAGATGCGAGGGTGCGGGATTCTGTTAAATTAGAAAGTATTTTATAAATATTTGGTTTAACTATTTTGTCAAAAATCAAAATCTGTTTATTTGAAGTAATTATGATTTTTAATTGTGCAAGCAATTTAGTTGTCAAGCTTCCCCTAGAACTATGTGAATCGGAAATCTGGCGAAATTCTTGATAACGTTGAGCGAGATTGAAGAAAAGATACATATCTGAAATGATATTAGGATTTGCTTTTAAAGCAACAATTGATTGATTAATATAACTATCAATCATTAAAAGAGATGTTTGACCTCGCGTATTTCCTTGTCCAGCACTAGCTATCACTGTAGTACCGGATTTCGCTAAACGTGTGCTTGAATTTGTTACTCCTAGAGAAGTTATTGTTTTTTCTGTTATATCGATGAACTTCTTTCTAGTCTCACCAGATGACAGCCAAGCAATATTCCCATTCCAGTATTCTAAATTGTTTGTACTTGGAGTACCTCCACTGTAAATACTTTCACAAGACTCGGAAAGCGTTGCCACCCTCCACCCCTTCGGAATGATCCCCAACGCCGACTCCTCAAACTCATCAGGGAAAAATTCAGCAGTTGCAGCATCCATCCCTGCGGGTTGTCGTCCTTCCATCTTGGCGCGAACGGGGTCAAAGTCCACAAACCAGGATTTGAAGATTGCCTGTGCCATTGCTTCAAGCGTCTGGTTCATCTCCCGGTTCAGTTCGATTTTGTCATCGAGTATGCCGATGATGTGGGCGATCGCTTTTTGTTCAGGGAGAGGGGGAAGATGTGGAATTTTTAGGTTGCGAATGTCTGACATATTGATATGTGAGACAGTTGAGCCTTCTGAGTGACTCACCATTTCATGCCGCATCTTTGGTGTCAGCAGCCCACAGGGTTTGCTCAAAACTTAATTTCGCTCCGTTGCCATTCTTCGGTTCGGTTTTTTTCTGACCACGCGCCACTAAATATTACTCCTCAAGATAATCTGCGATCGCTGCTAAATCGGATATTGCCCTGTTAAACCGATTTAACATCGCTTCTGCTACTTCTGGTTCGCCGTTAACAGTTGCTAACTTTTGCCGTACATCACGGTCTAGAGCTTCTACCCACAGTGACATACCTGTGCGACGGATTGCAGTTAATAACCCCATATTCGTTAAGACAGCCAAATGAAAACCAACTTGGTTTTGTCCCCCGTAGCCGAGGTATCCATCGCTCAGTTCCAACTTCTCTGGGGTAAATTCGTTGTATTGGTCAAAAGTAATACTAGCAGGTTCAAGCCTCGGTTGTGGGAGTTCTGGTTTATCGTTTGTCATGATAAATGCAAGCTGCAAGCTATTTATAAGTTTTTGGATTTAAATCAGCAGTAATTTTTTACTGCAAAAATTAATGTATTTGTATTATAATTACTGTATTTTCTACTGCGATTTTTGCAGTAATTTTGCGGTTTCTTTAATCAAAGCCCTGAGTAACTTGGCTTTTGTTAGCCCTGTATATTCGATAAGATGTTCTAGCTGCTCATAGGTTTCTGGATCTAAATCAACAGTGATCCGAGTTATTTTTGCTGGCTGCTGTTTCTTAATTTTTTCGAGTAAATTAGGGGTTGATTTTTGAGAAGATTTCTGGAGTTGTTTTACCTGCCGTTCTGGTTTTAGTTTTGCAGTAGGCTCTGGTTCCAGTTCCTGCAAATTAATTTCAGATAGCAAATCTGTTAGAGAATTCCGAGATTTTTTATTCATTTAGCTAGCCTCAGAATTTCCAAAAATAATTTGTGGTAATCCTCTTGAGCTTCCTGTGACCCCTTCATTCCCCAAACAGTAGTTTTTTGGAGGAAGCAATCAGCGATCGCTTGGCGCTGATAAATTACTTGTTTAAACCCAGTGATACCCAGTTGAGTGATGACTTCTTGGGCTTCCCGAAGCAATTTAGTATTTTTAATTGCTCTGTTGACGAAAATCCCAGCCTTGGGCAACCCCTGCCTAGCATTTTGAATTTGCCGCACCATCTTTACCGCCGACGCTGCTGACATCAAATCCAGTCCGCTAGGGGTAATCGGAATTACTGTAATTTTTGCAGTAAGCAATGTGCATCTGGTGGCATCACCGAGATTACCAGCATTGTCCACTATCAGAAAATCTGCTTCTTTTTCAAGTTGAGGAATTTCTTCAGCCAGCGTATCAGGGTCGATAATCCGGTGGACGGGAATATCCAACTCCAAGGATTCTAACCATGTTGATGTACTGCCCTGACCATCGGCATCAACAACTATTACTTTCTTCTTTTTGATAGCCACCAACCAGTAAATAAAATGCACGGCAGTGCTAGATTTGCCCACGCCGCCCTTAAGATTCGCAAAACAGATTACTGTCATTTTTACTGCATTATCTTACTGCAATTCCACTATAGCCGATGGGCAATGCAGTAGAATAATGCAGTAGATTTCACATCCTTAATTCTTTTTAAAGAGAATTCCCATTCTTAGTATTATTAGATTTGCCAAATAAATGGTAATTGGTACTTATAAGTGGATGTTTTGGAATGAAAACTCGCAATGCTTTCGTCACGTTAACGATTTGTGTACTGTTGGCACTCACAACTACTTTCTTCGTGAATATGCACAAAGTCTTATCTCAACCGATAACGGATTGTCGCAAACTTGTGACAGGCACATACCTCACGACAACAAACTCTCCTGAGTTCGGTTCGTTTCGTGGGATTTCAACGTACACCGAAGATGGCAACTTTTTTTTCAGTAGTTCGAGCCAAAGCGGTGTTCCCGGTTCCCAACCGTTTGGTAATATACAAGGCAGTTGGAAGTGTATCTCTTCCAGAGAGATTACTGGCACGACACTCCAATTCAATTACCCAACAGCAACGTTACCCGGCTCAATTAGCAGAGGCAATTTTCGTGCGACTTTTGATCCGAAAGCTGAGACAGTGCAAGCAACAATAACATTTCGTATCTTCTCACTAAAAGCAAATCCGCTCGTAGATTATGCCCCGGTAGCGGGAACGTTCACTCTCACTGGGCAACGTGTAAAACCTTGATAGAACCGGCTGCAAGGTATTGATGAATTTGACTATTGCTGGTTAACTCCTGTCCTCTGGGTTAAATCAGGTTAAAAACTGGGTTGAGTGATTGAGTCATATTCCCAATTTGGGAAAAACCAAGTACGGAGAATTTAATCGATGATCATCCTTGAAAAAAACTTTGTGATTTACTGAAATTGACTTTGACGTTTCACAGATGGTAGCAGTAGAAAAAATGCTTGCATATTCGTAGTAGTATCAGCATGATTCTTGATATCAATTTTTATACAACGTCAAAAAATTGGAGTCATCTGAATGTCTACATTTACCGTCACTAACATCAACAACAGTGGTGCAGGTTCACTGCGGCAGGGAATTCTAAATGCGGATCTCGCTGGCGGAACAAATATCATCAATTTTGGTGGACTGTTTTCTGATGGGCTGGCTCATATGATCAATCTGACTGGTAGTAGTCTCAGTATCACAGACAACCTTACCATTCAAGGCACAAATCCCAGCAAACTAACAATTAAGGATGATAGTCCTGACCGTGTTTTTGATATTGGCAGTGGTGCAACATCTGCAATCAACGGGCTGACTATTACCAATAGCTACGATGGCACAGGAGGAGGAGGTGCCATATCCAATGAAGGCATCCTGACCTTGAGCAATAGCATCATCACTGGCAACAGCGCAAAGATCAACACAACAGATGGCGGATACCTCCTCGGCCAGGGTGGCGGCATTTACAACACTGGCAGCCTGACCGTGAATCACAGCATCATCAGTAACAATACTGCAAGTAGCGGCGGGGGCGGTATTTACAACACTGGCAGCCTAACAGTCAACCACAGCAGCATCACTGACAACACTGCAAGTAGCGGTGGCGGCGGCATCGAAAGCAACTATAGTAATCCCACCATAACAACCGTTAACTACAGCACCATCGCTGGCAACACAGCAAGTACTGGTCTCGGCGGCGGAATTTACAACACTGGTGGCAGCCTGATCGTGAATCACAGCATCATCAGTAACAACACTGCAAATGGCGGCAGTGCCAGCATCGGCAACTTCTACGGCAGTGGCGGCGGCATTTATAATACTGACAGCTTGACCGTGAACTACAGCATCATCAGTAACAATACTGCAAATAGCGGCGGCGGGATCGAAGGCCGCTATTATAGCAATACAACAGTGAACAACAGCATCATCAGTGGCAACACTGCAAATAACGGCGGCGGCATCTACATTGACATTTCGGAGGATAGCCAAACTTTATCAGTTAGTAATAGCAGTATTAGTGACAACACGGCAAGTTTTAGTGGCGGCGGGATCGGTGTTGGCGACTACGAGGACGCCTACAGTGGTATTACTATAACCGTGAGTAATAGTATCATTAGTGGCAACTCGGCACTAAAAGGCAACGGCGGTGGGATCTATGATGGTGCCGGCGGCGGCGGGAGCTATGATACTACTGGCGCGATCATCATATCTATTCCCGGCTTAACCCCTAATACTTTAAATGTAATTAACAGCATCATCAGTAACAATTCGGCAGGAACAGACGGCGGCGGCATCTATAATTATTCTGAAGTGCAGAATGATATTCCTAATTTCACGTCCAGCACTATAAATGTGACTAACAGCATCATTAATGGCAATTCGGCAGGGGCAGACGGCGGCAGCATCTATAATTTGGGTATTTTAATTGTAACTAACAGTACCATTAGTGGCAATACGGCACTTAAAGGTGGAGGCGGCATCTATAACGGTGGCTTTACCTATCCTGTCTACAAATCACCTGATAGGGTAAGTTATGGCAACCTGACTGTGAGCAATAGCACTATTAGTGACAATCATGCATCCACTGGAGGTGGCATCTACAATTATGGAACCCTACTGATGAATTACAGCACCATCAGTAATAACTATGCCACGGACAACGGCGGCGGCATCTACAACTCTAGCTTTAATGAGTTCAGCATCTCCTACCCTGGCTTTAACGAGTCCAGCAGCTACAATATATTAGGTATCGTTACTGTAAGTCATAGCAGGATTAGTGGTAATACAGCAGGGACATCTGGCGGTGGGATCTACAATGATGCCGACCAAGACTTTGGGAAGATAGTGGAATTTCTTGAAAGCAGTGATAATTCGGTTACTATTACATACAAGGGCTTAGGCATCGTTAACGTGAACCACAGCAGTATTAGTGGCAATCAGGCACACTTTGGCGGTGGCATCTACAACAATGCCACCTTAACAGTAGGCAATAGCATTATCAGGCACAATAAAGCTTTCGGGATCGAACTCAGTTCTGGTCAAGAAGAGTCTGGCAGGGGTGGCGGGATTTACAACTCTAACTCTAGCTATGCCACGACCACAATAGATTACAGCACCATTGCTTGTAACTTTGACACACCCGAAGAGGATTCAAATAAGTTTATCAAGCTTGATAATCTCGTAGGTAAATTCATCACCAAAGGTTCATTCGTGAGAGTTTAAACCGATATTAATCTAATAAGACTTTTAAGCTTAACTCGGTTTCTGTTCCGATCATACTTCCCCCGAAATCCTCGTAATAGTCTCGATGAGTTGATTTTGGGGGATTGGTTTGATTGCTTTTTTCTCTGTCCATGATTCTCTCACCCGGCGATCGCATTAACAACTCCAACTAATTTTTCCCCAATTGGGGAATAGATTACTGGCAAGGAATTTGCTGTAATGCCTGTAAATACGGGATTACAGGATTTTTACTCATGGGCGAACTCTAAATTAGTCAACCCAGATGCGATGCTTTCGGTGTTCTCGTTGCCATCGCACAGAAAAGATGGAGGGAGTTTGAGCAAGCCTTGTTAAATTAAACTCCCCAGCATTGCGGTAATAATAGGTTATTCATTTTTGCGTAGCTTGCCGCCTTTGGCATCGCTTGACTTAAAGGGGAAGAGGAGAAACTTTTCTGCCTTAAACTTCTCGCCATTTCGACGAATAACGGTAACAAACTCATCTCCAGCAATTACTTCAAATACGCTTACTTGTTCTCCAAGATAGTCCACCCTATCCCCGGTTTTCCATTGAAATACATGGATGCCATTATTGACATTATTCTTATCAGGTAACGGCGAGGTGGGCTGAACTATCACCAGGGCTTCCGGTACTGTACTTTCCCCTGTGCTGGTGTCAGATAACACGCACTTGTTTAAATTCTCAGCAGATTCGGCTAAATTCTCAATGGTTGGGGTATTCTCTGATAAGTTCGGTTCCTGAGCTTCCGGCTTAGGGGCAAGCTCTTTCAGATGCTTTACTGACTTATGTTCTTCGGGTGAGAGTTTTTCCCAGACGGCTTTCTTAAACTCTTTTTTCCATTTCTCAGTCAACGCGGCAATTATCGCCCAATCTGAATCAGCGATCGCCTCTCGAATATACTCAGCATTATCGTCAACTTTCTCAGGATCTACCAAAATCCCTGGAGGATACAGACTATCTGGATTTTGTTCCGCGACAATAATCACAGCATCATTTATATGAGTTATTTGCTCAAAGGTGTATTCCACTAGCACCCTAGACCACTCATCCTGGTCAGCTTCAATAACTATCTCACCCAGTTTCAAGTTATCGTCCCACGCATCATCTATTCTCTTCCGCAGTGGTTCGCTGGCAGTGATGTGCTGTGGATTAGCATCTTGGATAGGTTCTAGCACTGTAACCGCGTTACTCGTTGTAACCGATGCGGCGTCTGTGGTGGTTACAGGCTGAAAGTCTTGATTTTCCTCAGTTTTTTCATTTTCCAATGGGGTGTAACCAGTGTAACCGGAGTTTTGGTTACAAGGTTCAATTCCTGGAGTGGTTGGATTTACTATGGTGTTGAATTTTTTTTCATCTTCTTTTTCTTTTTCTAATTCATTTTTATTGGTTACATGGTTACAGTTAGTATTTGAAGGCTCAAAGTCCCTTATTTCATCAGGGTTTGAGGGTGTAACCGGATTCTGGTTACAGGTGGTTACAGTGGTTACGGGAGTGGTTACAGGCTTATCTGTGTTTCCTCCCTCATCCCAGAGTGATGCTGGAATCAGCCAAGCTTTTCTGGGTAGGGTTTCCGGTAGATAGGGATTAATCTCATTTCCATCGGCATCTGTCCGTGGAACTAGCAATGCGCGTTTATAAGCTAGTACTTCGTCACGAGTGCAAGAGAAACGAGACGTTATGTTAGTTATGCCACCCGCTTTGATAACCAAGGCTTTTAGTGAACGCTCGTTGTAAGTTGCTGGTTTGAATCTGTGATCGAGTAACTTCCAAGCATCGTGAGCGTAAAGTGCGTGATATAGCTGTCCGTCGCGCTCAACGTTGCGTTTGAAGTTCCAGTCACCGATTAAATTTTCTGCTTCTAGTGTCAGGATTTTATCTAGGTAGTCTTTGAGGGAATCACCACTCGCATCGCTATCATTTTCAGAATTACAGCAATTCTCTATTACCCATTGCTTTATGTTTTCAGCACCACCCGTCATGTCTACGATTTTTTGAGCGTACCAAGTGACAATTGCAAGGTTTTGGGCAATCCGGGCGTGGGCGTATGGCAGATACTGCAATAACTCTGACTCAATCTCATCGATAGCTTTTTTGGGATAACCAAGTGCTATCAGCTGTGGAAATGCACCGCTTGCTTCTGCCTGTGCTGCTTTCAGTTCTTGAAATGCTGCTTTATCGCCACCAGTAGCCACATCATAAGGAATCCGCGTAATTCGGGTGTAAGTTGCGGCTTGCTCTCCGCCAAGTACGTGGTTGCTTATTATCGCCATTGGGGAGTGAGGAGTTTGTTGGTTGCCCCGAACTCGGCGTGGCTTGCGATTAAACCAGTTTTTAGCTAGTTCCTCAGTTTCTGAGCATCGTGGTGGATCATCCCAAAAGAAAGGTATCGAGCCTAACCTAGAGCCAAGCTCATACAGAGCAGATGTGCTGACTCTCACAAGTATTCCGAGTTCTGGCCAATTCTTACCGATTAGTGATGCTGCCGTTTCAGATCCTATAGTCTTGAGACTTCCAGCTACCCCGTAGCCATTGCCAATTGGAAAAGAACTTTCCTGAGCAAATATTTCTTGAGAGTTCAGCCCCGCTACTGTCCAGCCAATCGTTAATAGAAGCTGGTATATGTTCTTTTCCCCAAAGAATCCGCGAGATGCATCGATAAGCCTTTTTACTGGAGTTTAGACTAAGCCATACAAAATGACCCAGCAGGGCTGAGTTAATCAGAGACTTAGCAAAAGTATGAATAATCTAAGGTATTAAACAGCAACAGATGCTTCTTTACGTGGTCGTGTTACTGTTTTTTTAACAATCGGGCATCGGTTTTTACGGTGACGCTTTTTTCCTGCTTCCCAACCAGGGGACTTTCCGCGAGGTTTGGGTGGAAGGGCTGGAGTACCAATCAGCGCAAAAACTCCACCCATAGCTTGAGCGACTCGTCCAGGAGTCAAATTATCGAGTGACTTCTGCCAAGGTAAAGGATTATCAGTCACAATATCAGGAGCTAACCACAACTCCCAAGTCATAAAAGGCATTAAGTCACTCCACCGCTCGCATTGTTTAGGAGTGCCTAGCTTGGGAACAGTCCAATGTAAGCGTTGTTTCAAAAAACGATACCAGTGTTCAACGGTAAAGCGACGCAAGTAAAGTCGCCAAACTTCTTCTATTGAAGGCATTTCCTCTCCCACCCAAGCCAACCACAAAGGTTTTAACAATCTCAAGTGACCTTGTGCATTGAGACGTTCAACCCGCAGGAGTAACATCGGACGCGCTGCCGCTTTACGGAAATGTAAATTCTTCCAGAGGCTAACCCTTACTCGTTGTAGTTTCGGATCATCCAATTCTAAAACAGATTCTGCATCACTCCATGTCGTGGACTCATTAAGTTTGAATTTAGACCCGTGTTTTTTGGGTCGTCCTTTACCCGAATAAGCTTCAGGTTCACCCCATAAACAAAGATTTGAGCGCAATCTTACCAGAATATCTGCGGGAATACTGGCAGTTTTCAACACAAAAGGCGCACACCCATATTCACTATCCCAAACTGAAATTGGTCTAACGGCTAAATGTTTACACACCTGTTTAAGTTCTGGAGTTTAGACTAGGCAATAAGAAAAGACTCAGCAACGCTGAGTTGAAAAGAAACAGACTTCAGATATGAAAATCTACAGCACTAAGCAGATTCTGATTGCTCTTTGCGAGGCTTGGTTGTAGTTTTTTTTACTATGGGGTAGCGAATTCTACGTTTACGTGGTTGATCGGTCTTCCAGCCTGGAGACTTTCCGCGAGGTTTGGGTGGACGGGTAGGAGTACCAATCACCGCGAAAACTCCTCCCATAGCTTGAGCAACTCGTCCGGGGGTCAATTTGTCAAAAGACTTCTGCCAAGGTAGAGGATTGTCAGCAACGATATCACGGGCTAACCACAATTCCCAAGTCATCAGAGGCATCAAGTCACTCCAGCGCTCACATTGTTTGGGAGTACTTAATTTAGGCACAGTCCAATGTAAAGGTTGTTTTAAAAAGCGATACCAGTGGTCAATGGTAAAGCGACGCAAGTAAAGTCGCCAAATTTCTTCTATTGGAGGCATTTCTTCTCCTACCCAAGCTAACCACAAAGGTTTCGATATTCGTTGATTACCTTGTTCGTCAATACGTTCAACTCTGATCATTGACATCGAGCGTGTCGCCGCTTTACGGAAATGCAGATTTTTCCAAAGGCTAACCCGTACCCGTTTTAGTTTCGGATCGTCTACCTCGAAGACAGATGCTGCTTCACCCCATGTTGTTGGTTCATTCAACTTGAACTTATCACCATGTTTTCTGGGACAGCCCTTGCCAGAATAAGCTCCTGGTTCGCCCCATAAACACAAATTTGAACGCAACCGAACGAGAATATCTGCGGGAATACTGGCCGTCCTTGGCTCTACCTAAATATTTGTGGGCTACTTGACGAAACTCTTCAAGTCTGGCATTTTTCATGTTGGTAGGTGAGTAATGGTAGTTCTTTTCTCACCTTCCGCCAAAAGGGGGACTGTATTCAATCAGACACCCCTTTTTTTCTTGATCATTCCCCATCTAGCCTCAGCCCAGAGATAATGATAATCAAATTAGCGGGGGTGGGAGAGAAACGAGCGATGCTCGTTTCTCTCCCACCATTTTAATGATTATCATTATTGTATTATAATGTGAATAAATATACTACATGATTATTAAAGGTCGCGGATGCTTTGAGGCTAACTGGAGAATATTTTTAATCTCTAAGTTCCTTTTGATTTGCGTTCTCTCATATCGCTTTTAGTCTAAACTCCAGGATTTAGCGCATTAGAAAAAAGTTTTAACAGAGGCTACAAAGAAGCTATCGATACAATTGCTTTTGTTCCTAACGAAAACGGAGAATTGCTAAAAGTTAGCCAATCTATTTTTGATAAAACCAATATTTCTAATGTGATTAGCAAGCAAACATTCATAAATTACATCAATCAAAAACTGCAAAATAATTTTACCATTCAGTCTTTGGTATCAGATATCAAACCTATAGATGCTTTGAGCAGAATAGGGGTTAAGATATTTGATATTGATGATTTAGAAAGTCTTTTGGTGTCTGATGTTTTTATAAATGAACACCAATTAGAAGATAATTTTACACTTGTTTCATTTATGTATAAACAATCACACAGTTTAAATCAGGATGAAAAAATTATTTGGAATGAAAAATTAAAGAATACACCATTTATTTTTGATCAGAACCAAAAAATTAAAAGTCCCAAACATATTTATTTTCCTTCTGTTGAGTTTTCAGAAGATTTTAGTTCGGATATAAGTATAATCCACAGTGATGTACTTACTCAAATTAATCAAAATTCTAGCATTAAGAATTGGCTTTAATATTTAGGAGTGAAAGAACCTTCGGATTTGAGCTTTATAGAAAAAACGATTATTGCTCAAGCCGAAACTTATATTACTGAAGAAAATGCTTTACAAATTGGAAGATACCTTTTTAATGCCCATAAAAAAGGTAGATTGCACGAGCAACATTATGAAGGATTACAAAAGCTGAAAATTCTAACTCAAGATAAAAACTTGATTTCTGCCGAAACTGCTTATTTATCTGATTTTTATGAGCCAGAGTTACGTATTGAATCCATTTATAAGTATGATTTTTACGTTTCTAATACATATTTTGAAAACCCAGATATAAAATGATGAAGATTTAGGTAGAAAAGGTGAGGAGTTTGTTTATGAAGAGCTAAAGAGAATCTACAGTCAAAAATATAATTATTCTATACAAGAAACTGAAACTGGTTTCCAAATAATCAGCATAAAAGAAACTGTGACATAGGATAAAATAATAAACACATTAGAAGTTTTTTGGCTTAATAAACAGCAGAATACAACTGCAAATCACGACTTTAAAGTTGTAGAGGATGGAAAAGAGATATACATTGATAGCAAAGCAACTCCATATAGCAAAAATGAAGAGAAAATACCTTTCTATATTTCAACTAAAGAATTTGCTCTAATGGAAACAGCAGAAACATATTTAATAGCAAGAGTGTTCAATATTACCACAGATCCAACACTGATATTTATAAAATTAGAAATAGCTCATCTTGACTAACTGAAAACGATAAATAAGTCAACACATAACAATTGCATTTATGTTTATTGTTTCTGCCTAAAAAAATGCCGTTTATCAGTTTGATTAACGCTATTTAACAAGTCCAACAGCAATCGCCCCCACCTCTGCCTCCCCCGCTCTCAGTATTTCCTTATTTCTGTAAATACGCTTTTACTGTTGAGTTCCATAGTGCTGCTCTAACAAGTCTCGCAGCAGATCAGCCATTGTTACCCCTGCATCTACTGCTTGACGTTTAATTGCTTTATGCAAAGATTCAGGGATATCCAAGGTTAAACGCTTCATTTTTTCAGGTTGCGCTTGCTCCGGTTGGGATACAACAGACTCGCGATCGCTCACCCATTGCTCTAAATCTACGGATTGGAGTGCTTCAGGTTTTTTCCCAAAATTGACCTTTTTCGCTGACATTTATTCAACCCCCAGTTTCAATAATTCATTTACCAGCGCTTTTACTTCCTTGGCAGCAGAACCATTCTTGTCAACTTCAAAAACCGTATTGCCTGATGCTGCCGATTCCGCAAACACAACTCGCTGGCTGATAGCTGACTTCAACACTGGGAAGGGGTACTGCTCAAGCGCTTCCACTACATCCCGTCCAATTGCCGTATTTACGATTTTACGATTAATTACAAATACAGCTTTAATGTTTTCTTTAAATACAGAAGCTTCTGTGATCAGTTTGATAACTTCAACAGCTGCCCAAATATCATAAGGACTGGGTTGAATAGGAATCACAACCAAATCTGCCGCAATAATTGCACTTCGTGCTAAATCCGAGACTCGCGGCGGGCCATCAATCACCACATGGTCATAATCTTTTGCAAGGGTTGGTAAATCACGGTGAATGGTAGGGCGGTCTAATCCGACTACTGGAAATGGGGGTTTCTCTCCACGTGCTGCTGCCCAATCTCGTGATGACCCTTGTGGATCTGCATCTACTAACAACACATTGTGACCTTTCAACACCAGCCCATGACTTATATGAATCGCCAGTGTTGTCTTGCCCACGCCACCTTTTTGGTTCTGTACTGAAATAATCATTTCTGTAAATAAAGGAAATCGTATTTATACATTTACAGAAAATTGGTCTTTTGGGTAGGGTGCGATCGCTATAGCCGATAACGAAGTTTATCGGCGATTAAATCAAAAGAATAAACCCTACCAAAGCGGGGCAGGGTTATTAATATAATGTTGTTGTATCTATGTTGACACATAACCAGCAGACTCCCACTAGGAGCATGGCTGATATTGCCAACACCGCGCAGCTTGTCTCGCTGTGGTTGGCGACTAAACGCAGTAAAGAATCTCACCGTGCTTATGAAAACGATATTCGCTGTTTTTTCGGTTTTCTGTTGAGCGAGAATCCTCTTCAAGTGCGGTTAAATGATATCGACTTGCGGACTATCAATATAAATGATGTTCAAGCTTTCGCAGATTTTTTAGAGGTTCACCCCACTATAACCGGAAAGCCTCTAGCACCAGCCAGCCGCGCAAGGAGAATTTCTGCTGTTAAAAGTCTTTTAAATTACGGCTGCAAAATTAAATATTTATCCTTCAACGCCGCTGATGATACCTTGCTGCCCAAAGCTAAAGATACACTCGCCGAGCGGATTCTTAGTGAAATGGAAGTAATGACGATGGTAGCACTTACCACTAAGGAGCGCGATGTCGCTTTGATTCAATTCCTCTACTACACCGGGGCTAGGGCGTGTTTTCAAACTATAACCATAACAGAATGGAGGCGATGGTAATCATAGCT
>NZ_JABXKJ010000172.1 GCF_017115085.1 Nostoc sp. NMS7
ATTGATTCAACAATCGCTAATAATTTTTGCTTACCGCAACTTATTGAGCGGATACATATAAAATATATTTCTTTTGATAGATTAATTAAATCGCTAATTTTGCGAAAAAAACACTGCACTCGGTAAACTAATTGCATATAGTAGTGAAGTTTACTCATCGATCTCCTCGCTGAATTTAACATAATGGATTTTAGTCAAGTACTGGCTGAAAAAGCGGACACCATCCTTGATAAATGGATTACAGCAGTTCGCAATGATAGACAGATTGAAAGTGCTGATGATTTATCTTATACAGCCGTAAAGGATCACATCCCTGATGTTTTGAAAGCAATGGTAACGGTGCTTTCAAAATCTCCGGATAATGATATTCAGTCGATGGTTACTGCGAGTTTCCAGCATGGAGCTATTCGAGCCGAACAAGGATTTGATCCAACCGAAATAGCTAGAGAATATCATTTGCTACGAACATTAATATTTGATGCTATACAAGCAGATTTATTGAGTGGAACACCTGTAGAGATAATTCGTTCTATGCGTTTGATTGACGCTATCATAGATGAAGCGATCGCTCGATGTTTTAAGAGTTATGTTGAAGAGCGGTTGCGAGAATTACAGCAGTTGCAGTCAGTAGTTACGCTCCATAATCAGGAACTCACGCGCTTAGTTAGCGCAAATCAAGAGTATCTTTCCCAACTAGCCCATGAATTTAAACAACCTCTAACTTCTATTATTGGTTACTCGGATCTGTTTTTACGCCAACAACGGCGAAAGACTCAGGTGAAAGACACTTCTGCCAATTTAGAACACATTGAGCGCGTGCTACGGAATGGTAGACAATTACTGCACCTGATTAATAATGTACTAGAATTCTCGCGGGATGATCCAGGGCAAATAAAATTCCAACTAACGGCTACCAATGTACGTGAATTAATTAATAATGTATGTGAAATGTTGGAACCTTTAGCTGCTGAGAAAAATTTAAAAATCGTCGTAGATTGCGATCACGCCCCTATAGAATTGATCACAGATTCTTTTAAATTTCAACAGATTGTTACAAATCTTATTAGTAATGCGATTCGCTATACAGAGTCGGGGACTATTATTATAAGGTGTAAGGTGTTGGAGAATCAGAGATGGGCGATCGCAGTTTCTGACACTGGAATTGGCATTGCACCAGAAAACCAAGCCCAGATATTTGAACCCTACTTTCGCGTGAGTTGTAGCAATCGTTCCTATCTTCCTGATAGTACTGGATTGGGGTTAGCGATCGTCTCGCGTTTAGTGAAACTATTGCAAGGTCAAATTAACCTAGTCTCTGAGGTAGGGGTTGGTTCTACTTTTACGGTAATTTTGCCTTTAGAAGTGAAGATTTGAGAAGTTTATAGTATTCTTTTTAAAACTCATGAAATAAGGCGTGAGATAAAAAATCAATGGCTAGATACTGGTTAACTGCTGTAACTATTAAAACTTAACTTTCGGAAGTGAAAATTTTACAAACAAGTTAATCTAAGATCCCGTTGCTTTGCAATAAGACTTAGGCAAAACTACACGCGGTAGGGGCAATTCATGTAGCTTTAGCTGACCGCAGGGTATTGCCCCTAGCTAAAAATCATTGAAAGCGGCGGGAAACTCCATCCCCTCCCTACGGGACGCTGCGCGAACGTGGGTGGAGAGGGATAGCACTTCGGCCGTGCTCAGTGACCACCGCCCCGCCGATGAGCGTCATTAGTCAAAAGTCATTGGTCATTGGTACTAATGACTTTTGACTAATGACTAATGACTAAAAACTCCATCCCCTTGTGGGTGGAGTTTTTTATTCTTTTCAGTTATTGTTTGCGTAAGTCCTGTGCAAAATCCGGCTCGAAAGGGTAAGCCACTGGGTAGACCCTAGAGATAACCTGATTAGCATTAAAACTGTATACTATCAGTAGCTCTAATGCTTGCGGTAGTTGTGTTTCTTCTCTATAAGATGCTACTCGAACATTTTTAATTTTTAATTGCTTATGTCCTTTGTCCCTTTACATATTCACAGTGACTACAGTCTACTCGATGGGGCTAGTCAGCTACCAGAGTTGGTGGATCAAGCGATCGCACTGGGGATGAAAGCGATCGCCCTTACCGATCATGGTGTCATGTATGGCGCGGTTGAATTGATCAAAATCTGTCGTAGTCATAATATTAAGGCGATTATCGGCAATGAAATGTATATCATTAACGGCGATATTGAGAAACAAGAACGCCGCCCCAAATATCATCAAGTTGTTTTAGCTAAAAATACCAAAGGTTACAAAAATTTAGTCAAATTAACCACAATTTCTCACCTCAAAGGTGTTCAAGGCAAAGGAATTTTTTCTCGCCCTTGTATTAATAAAGATTTACTAAAAGAATATCATGAAGGCTTGATTGTCACCAGTGCTTGCTTAGGTGGAGAAGTTCCCCAAGCGATTCTCAGTGGTAGACCAGATGCAGCCCGGAAAGTTGCTCAGTGGTATAAAGATGTATTTGGTGATGATTATTATCTAGAAATTCAAGATCACGGCTCCCAAGAAGACCGAATTGTGAATGTTGAAACAGTCAAAATTGCACGGGAGTTAGGGATTAAATTTGTTGCAACTAATGATTCGCATTTTATTTCTTGTTTTGACGTTGAAGCCCACGATGCTTTGCTCTGTATTCAAACTGGCAAGCTAATTATTGAAGATAAGCGGATGCGTTATAGCGGTACAGAGTATCTCAAATCTGGTGAGGAGATGCAGCAGCTATTTCGAGACCATTTGCCGGATGATGTGATTGCAGATGCGATCGCTACCACTGAAGAAGTGGCCGATAAAGTCGAGCCTTACCATATTATGGGTGAGCCTCAGATTCCTACACCCCCAATTCCCTCTGGTCATACTGCTGACACTTACGCCGAAGATGTTGCATGGAGTGGACTTTTAGAACGATTAAATCGCAAATCTCGCCAGGAAGTCGATTCTGTCTATAAAGAAAGATTGGAATACGAACTGAAAATGATTCAGCAGATGGGTTTTTCCAAATACTTTCTAGTTGTATGGGACTACATCAAATTTGCTAGAGATAATAACATTCCTGTGGGGCCAGGTCGGGGTTCGGCAGCTGGTTCATTAGTTGCTTATGCAATGCGAATTACTAATATTGATCCTGTACATCATGGGTTACTATTTGAGCGTTTCTTGAACCCAGAACGGAAATCAATGCCTGATATTGATACGGATTTCTGTATTGAACAACGAGATAAAGTTATTGAATATGTAACTGAGAAATATGGTGCAGATAGAGTTGCCCAAATTATTACTTTTAACCGCCTAACTTCTAAAGCAGTTTTAAAAGATGTCGCCAGAGTATTGAATATTCCCTACGGGGAAGCTGACAAAATGGCGAAATTAATTCCTGTGGTGCGGGGGAAACCAACGAAACTCAAGGTGATGATTTCTAAGGAAACCCCAGAACCACAGTTTAAAGAGAAATATGATAAAGAACCCCATGTTCGCCATTGGCTTGATATGGCGATGCGAATTGAAGGAACTAACAAAACTTTTGGTGTTCATGCAGCAGGTGTGGTAATTTCTGCCGATCCACTTGATGAAATTGTGCCGCTACAAAAGAATAATGACGGTTCTGTGATTACCCAGTATTTCATGGAAGACCTGGAATCAATGGGTTTGTTGAAAATGGATTTTCTGGGTTTGCGGAACCTGACGCTGATTCAAAAGACCGTTGATTTGATTCAAGAAACAAGAGGATATCGGGTTGATCCTGATGAAATTCCCCGCCAGGAAAGAAAAGCACAAAAGATATTAGCTAAAGGTGAACATAGTTCTCTACCAAAAGATGTCCAAAAAACTTATGAATTATTAGAAGCAGGGGAGTTAGAAGGGATATTTCAATTAGAATCTTCTGGGATGCGTCAGATAGTCAGAGATTTGAAGCCTTCTAATATAGAAGATATTTCTTCAATTTTGGCACTTTATCGACCTGGACCATTAGATGCAGGACTAATTCCTAAATTTATTAACCGCAAACATGGTCGAGAAACAATTGATTATCAACACCCAATCCTAGAACCAATATTAGACGAAACCTATGGAATTATGGTCTATCAAGAGCAAATCATGAAAATTGCTCAGGATATGGCTGGATATACTTTAGGACAAGCTGACTTGCTGCGCCGGGCGATGGGTAAAAAGAAAGTTTCTGAGATGCAAAAGCAGCGTGAAAAATTCGTAGATGGTGCAGCGAAAAATGGTGTTCAGAAAAAAGTTGCGGATGAATTGTTTGAGCAAATGTTAAAGTTTGCTGAATATTGTTTAAGCTATGACACAGAAATATTGACAGTAGAATATGGATTACTGCCGATTGGGGAAATTGTAGAAAAACGCATTGAATGTACTGTGTACAGCGTTGATAATAATGGAAATATTTACACGCAACCTGTGGCACAATGGCACGATCGCGGACAACAAGAAATGTTTGAATATTGTTTGGAAGATGGTTCATTGATTCGGGCAACAAAAGACCATAAATTTATGACTGTTGATGGTCAAATGTTACCAATTGATGAAATATTTGAACGGGAATTGGATTTGATGCGGGTAGAGGGTTTACCGAATTAGCCAGAATAAAACTTTAGTAATAGTGCTGAGTTTAGTGTATCGGCAAATACAGCATTTAACAGATGTGCTACGCTGCCTGGAAGTGGAAGGATTGTTGTGGGTAGAGGCAATGAAAGAACTTACCTCCTGCCTTTCACTCTAAACTATTGAGGCATTTAAAACCCCTACAGTAATGCAGGGGTTTTAAATTAGGAAAATCTTTTGTCTCTTCGACTTGGGTCTTCCAATATACTTTCTGCTTCTTTAACTTCTGGTTCGTAACCGCAGTTAATGCAGTGGTACAACTGAACACGCACCCTTTGGTTATTCTCGTTTATAATCCAATACTGCGAAGGACTGTAACATTTATAACCACAGTTAGGGCACGGGTAAGTATAGCTATGCATTAGTTAGCGATCGCTCTCGACAACTCCCGAAAGAGAATATTCGCAACCTTCGACATCAGCTTATTTTGCAAGTGTTTACCGTTGAGTAGCTGCTTACTGGAAGCATCGACTTGGTTTTTGAGCGTATCCCTATAAAGGGCAATTTCTTCACCTATAGGATTTTTAGGCAAGCGACCGTCAATTTCAATTTCAGGGTAAAAAACTAAGGAATCATCGCTACCTTAATCACCTGACGCGCCTTCATCTCATAAAACACCTGTTCTAAATCTTTTAACGATCGCTGTTCACTAATAAGTAACTCCAAGGGAATTTTGCGACTAGCAATCAATGCAAGCGCCTGCCGCACATACTTTGGTGTATTATGAAACACGCCTTTGATGGTAAGTTCGCTGTAGTGTAGCTGTTCTGTATTCACGGTAATGCTGGTATCCCGTGGACATCCACCGAATAAGTTGACTGTTGCACCAGGACGGGCACAGGCGATCGCAGTTTCCCAAACACTTGGTACACCAGTTGCTTCAATCACTACATCTGCGCCCCATCCTTGGGTGAGTTCTTTCACCACACTGGGAATATCCGAGATTTGATGATAATTAAAGGTCTGAGTTGCACCCAATTTCTGACCAATTTCTAGTCTGTGGTTATTACCTCCCCACAGCAAAACCTCAGCTTTCGCACTCAACGCCGCCACAAACATCAGCCCGATCGCCCCATCTCCTAAGACGACTACTTGATCTTTGGCTTTGATGTCAGAACGCGCTACACCATGCAACACACAAGCTAAAGGTTCCGTCATCGCTGCCAATTCCCACGGCAACTCATCAGGAATTTGCAACAAATTATGCTGTACTATCGCTGCGGGAATTTTCAGGTATTCCGCAAAAGTCCCGTTATTCCACGTCAGGTTCGGACATAAGGAATATTCTTGGTGTTGACAAAAAAAGCATCGGTAGCAGGGGGCGGAATTATTAGCGACAATGCGATCGCCTATTTGCCAACCAGTCACACCTGCACCCAAGGCAACAATTCGCCCAGCAGCTTCATGACCAAACAGCGTCGGCGGCATCAGCATTTTGGCATGACCACCACGCCGCCAGACTTTCAAATCTGTACCACAAGTTGTTGCTGCCCCTACCTGGATCACAATTTCGCCAGCCGCCGGAGTAGGGTCAGCAACCTCTTCTAGGCGTAAATCTTCTTGACCATAAAGTAACGCTGCTAACAAAACTTTAAACCTATCAATTAACTCCATCCGATTTTATCAGTTGGAGCTAATTGATAAATGTAAACTCGATTTCTATAGGACTCGTATTTTAATTTTTGAAAAAAATCAGTACACCCCGAAAAGGCTTCTTCCCATTCGGCTACGTTCAGGGCAAGCCCACTCCCTATCTACGCAAATAATTTCAAAAATCAAAGCAGACTGCTATAGTAGGCTTTATATCTCGAAAAACTAGCTATTCACTGCTGGCTGCGGAACCACTCCAGTATTCCGGGTTTCCACATTCGGCAAGCGAGTAACCGTTAATAGCGGTACTTCTTGTCGGCACGACAGGCAAAACCAATATAGTTCACCATGACGGGCATGACGCAGGAGGGGACCACCGCAACATAAGCAGGTGTTGGCTCTCGTATTCATACCAATGTCCTCCTTAAAAAGAGTTGTTGTTTAAATTGGATAAAAAAGCAGTTGATTAAAACTAGATTTTGGCAGCACGAATGCGGCCATTTGATTCTATGCGGTCTTTAATAATTTGTCTGTAAACAGCTTCGTATCCGTTAACCATTTGGCTAACGCTAAACTTGTTCTCCACATATTTTCGACAGGTTTGACGATTGAGTTCCAAAGCTAGTGGAATCATTGCCGCCATTTCTGTATAGCTTTTGCAGATAAAACCTGTTTTATTATGGGCAATCACTTCAGGTACAGAGCCTAAATTCATGGCAATCACTGGTGTACCAGTTGCCATTGATTCAATCATTACTAAGCCAAAAGGTTCTTGCCAGTTAATCGGGAAAAGAGTTATGGCAGCATTGCCCAGAAGTTCAGTTTTTTCGGCGTGGTTAATTTCGCCTAGATATTCAATTTGCTGACCATCTATCAGGGGGGCAATCTCTTGTTCAAAAAACTTCGAGTCTGCTAAATCAACCTTTCCTGCCATCTTCAAGCGCCAACCACTCTCTTTAGCAATGGCGATCGCATGTTGTGGCCCTTTCTCTGGTGAAAAACGGCCTAAAAACGCCAAATACCGAGGTTCTGACGGTTGGGCTACAAATGGGTAATCTGCGAGCTCAATTCCGTTATAAACCGTGCCAATATAATTGAGATCGATTTGACGCTGCGAGTTACTAATGCTGATGTAGGGTTGCTTTTGGTGGTAGCTAAATGCGTGACGGTTGTCCGTTGTAAAATTACCGTGCAGAGTGTGGACTGTAGAAGTTGCTGTTATCAAACTCGCTAAAGCTAATGCCGAAATCCCTATATGAGAATGGATAATATCGAATTGGGCAGCACCTTGGTAAACTTGGCTCAGTTCCAGCATTTCGTATACTGCATACTCTTTCACATTTGGGTCTAAGCGCAATGCCCCTGGATAAACTGCTTCCAAGTGAGCCAAAGTTTGAGAATCGCCAGAGGCAAATAAAGTTACCTCATGACCGCGACGAACAAGTTCATCAGTCAAGCGACTCACTACCAGTTCGATTCCTCCATAACTATGAGGTGGAACCCTTTCCCATAAGGGGGCAACTTGAGCGATTTTCATAAGTTGTTTTGGTTCAGTCTCTGAAACTTCCCTCTATATAATGAGCAACAGCATTATATTATGAGGAAAGAGGATTTGTATTTACTCTTTTGACATTTAAGTTAACCTAACAGGCTACCAAAAGCGTAACAATGGTTAACCGGAACGCAAATTCTCTACCGGCAAATCTAAACGACTATTGGCAAAAGTCAACCATGAGCTACACTTCTAACGGTATCGCTAATCTATTACTTGTTACATCTGTCTTGGGGATCATAATGAGGGAGAATATTTTGTATCAGAACTGACAAACTGGAAGATTTTGTAGCTGACAACACTAAATTATGGAATGGGATCAAGTCATTAAAGCTTCCTTTAAAGGTAATTGGCAAACTGAACAGAAATTATAAGTATTAAGTAATTGTACAAAAATTACACAAATTTAATTAGTAATTTACAAAAATTCTGATAACTAACGAATGAAAATCGCTACTTGGAACGTTAACTCAATTCGCACTCGCCTTGAACAGGTTATCGATTGGTTAACCCTGAATCCTGTTGATGTTCTCTGTTTGCAAGAAACCAAAGTTGTGGATGCCGAGTTTCCGCGATCGCCTTTTGAGCAGTTAGGCTATAACCTTTATATATCAGGACAAAAATCTTATAACGGCGTAGCCCTGATTAGCCGCCAGCCACTCTTAGACGTAAGTAGCGGGTTTCGGGCGATTTTGCCAGATTTACACCACGAATGGGATGAGCAAAAGCGGGTGATTACGGGTGTAATTGATGGTGTTCGGATTGTGAACTTATATGTTCCCAATGGCGCAGCAGTCGGAACTGAAAAATACGAATACAAACTACGCTGGTTGACAGCCCTACACGAGTATTTGCGCTTGCTGGTGCTGTCGGAACCTGCAATTAATGTGTGCGGAGACTTCAACATCGCACCTGAAGATAAGGATATTCACGAGCAAGTGAGTACAGAAAATCACATTATGGCAACAGAAGCAGAGCGCCAAGCCTTACGGGCTATTGTGACACTGGGATTTGCTGATGCTTTTCGCAAATTCACCACAGAAGGCGGAAATTATAGCTGGTGGGATTATCGCGCCGCCGCCTTCCGTCGCAACTTAGGTTGGCGAATTGACCATCACTATCTTACAGCTGTGCTATATGAGCGTGCTAAAAGTTGCATCATTGATGTCGCACCCAGAAAATTAACCCAACCCAGCGACCATGTGCCGGTGATTGTGGAATTTTGAATAGGGCATTGGGCATTGGGCATTCTTTCCCCCTCATCTCCCACTCCCCCACTCCCCACTCCGCATCAATTTAAAGGATAATAAATATCCTCAGAACTGGGATTAAGATAAGGACGCTGCAAATCTATTAGATGTCGCGTAAAGTGTTGCTCAATAACCCTCATCCGTTCCTCCATCGTATTCTTACCTTTTTGCCAAGCTTCTAATAAAGCATTAGCGACAATTTGGCAACGGTTCATCCCAAAACTTTCTTGTGCTGCAAATTTTTGGATTGGTTCCTCAGCTAAACCTAACCCCGGTGCTAAGAATTTGGTAAACAAGGGAATTTCGGGCTGGAAATGGGATTGATTTTCTGGATAAACAACCTGAAGGATTGCGCGGATTGCTGGATAGTCGGGGAGTTTAAAGTAAAGTAGCCCCGAATCATAGCGTCCGTATGCAGAAGGGTTGTGAAGAACCTGAAAGCTAAAGGGAATCGAGGCTGCATTCAATTGCAGTGTCAAGCTTTCCATGAGCGCGATCGCACCAGATGCCGTAAAGTTAAAGTAAATTCGCCCTGCTCCCAAATCAGCATCGGGGTTGCTCTGGCGTTCTTGTCCGACATTACTAACTGCCAAGTAACAGCCATTTTGCAGTCGATTTTTGGGCATCCAGATTGCTACCGTCTCACCGACTTTGGTAGGTTTCTTGCTGGATTTTAAATAGCAGTCTGGCTCAACATAAAGTGTTAAACCGCCTTTAGTCACCGCCATAGTCCCATCAGGTTCTTTTCGCAACACCTGCCATTGAGGGTCAAAGTAACCTATGCCGTGATTACTAGCGTGCAATTGCTCGTAAAAGTTCCAATCAATCTCCAAAATCGAATTATCTGCTAAATTATACTTTGGTGGACAATTAGTACTATCAATGTTGACTGCCAAAGTACTTTGTAGCGAACCATTGTAATAGATTCCATAGAGAAAATTTCGCAGCAGTAGAGTGAGATACTTCTGTTGTAAATCTACAGAATTGTGCTGAAATCTATCGGCTATTTTACTCGGCAGAGCAAAGGGTTGATAATTGGGATGGGAAATACAAAAATTTGACTCAATCTGGATATTCTTCGCAATGTCCAATAGAGAAGTTAGCGGTTGATTGATAGTGGTTTCTGAATTCTGTATTTTGAATTCTGTATTCTGCTTCAAATTGTTCTGCTCCTTGCCATTAACAACCACGAAGCCGAGTTTTTTCGTAATAAAGGCGAAGTAACTGTGGCTCCTTTACAGGTTGAGGAAGTTTATGGATTTTTGCTACAGGATTGAGGATTTCTGACTCTGATATCCCGAAAATAGTCAGCACAGCTTGCTCCGGCATAGTGAGTAAACTTTTAGCTACTTCGAGCATACAGATTTCAGCATTATTAAAGTATTTCCGGTACGTAATCATCTCCTGAATTTGATGAACTAGTGCCAGCCCCGCAAACTGGATAACGCGCAAAACAAAGTCACTGCGGTATGACAAAATCATCGGGAAAGCAGTTATATAAGACCTAATTAAGGCAATAATTGAAGGTTGTAAAATTTCCAACGGTGTCAACGCCAGATGTAGAGATTCTTCTAACTCAATGGTGGGGTCTACTACGAGACTATTGAGCCAAATTCCTAAATAGCTTGCTAGTAAAGTCCCTAAATCAAAAGCTGGATCTCCCCAAGCACAAGCTGACCAATCAATTAGTCGTACTAGGCAATTGTCTAGTTTCTCCCACCTGGAATGAACCAAAATATTGTTTAATTTCAGGTCGTTATGAGTCAAACAGCAAGGATTCCAGTTAGATGCCAAATCTGCGATCGCAGATTCCAAACTCTCGTATTGTTGATAGAGAACATAGAATTTCAGTGCATCTGTGGGAACACTCCCAAAAATCTCCGGCTCAATTGACCCTACCCCTTGCGCCGGATTGTAAAAGCCATAGCGAAACTCTCCTTGGGGAGCAGTTGCCATAAAATCCTTATATTCTCGGCGGTTGAAGGTTGCACGATGGAGTCCCGCCAAAGTAGTGCCGATCGCAGAAGCAATTTCTTGTGGAAAAATCTCATTGTTATGGTAGAATATCGCAAGCTCCCGATATTCACTCAGGTAATTGCGGACGAGGATAGAATTTTCTTCGTCAAAATGCACTAGCAACGGTGCGAGGGCTGAAATATTGCCGAGAACTGGAAACTGTTGGAGCAACTGGTGAAACAGCCATTCCTTAAACAACTCATGGGGCGGCGCATCATTGTTGATGCTACGTTCTTGTTTAACGAGCAGTTTTCGATTATCTGCTAGAGTCACTAGTAAATCGAAATTGTTTTTACTACTTCCTGGCAACTCAGATTTGTCTGATGCGCCATCTTCTGAGCTACACAGACCCGCGTCTTGCAGATACTGGATAACGTTATGAGAAGACAGTGATAATACCATGTATTATTTCCTACTTCATAAATTACTTAAATTTATCTGTGTCAAATTTGCTTGGTCTCAGCAGCTTTCGGTAGATAGTAACTGATGTGTAAATAACAATAAAGATTTGTACAATCTACTAATATCCCATATTTTGGGTAGAAACCTGCCAAAATGGCACCAAGTCTTTTACAATTCCTTTAAAATTTGCCCCAAGATAACGTGACATCTTTACAAATACATCTAGAGTAAGTTTTGTGGTTGAGCCTTTTGATGTAGCTCGATCTATCTCCTTTTTTTCTGGCAAAGAAGCATCCCCAGCAAAAATTTGATGTTCAGTAGTCATTCTGAAAGCAGCGAAGAATTTCAGTAATCCTTCGTCGTAGGAAGCATGACATTCAACGCTATTATTTTTATTTATCATCACAAAGCCAAAAAAACCGGACTTTTTAGGCAATTAATGATGATTTTTTTCTTTAATTTTCAAAATTTATGTCTAGAAAGCTTGTTATAACGTTATTTGTGTCACCTACAAAGTGTAGATGACTAGAGGCGATCGCAAATAAAGGCTACATGAGTGCATCTTATGGAAGTGTACTTTTGTCAAGGATGTTAGGGGAGTTGCAAATAAGAAACCTCTAAGAAGGTTTTACTATGTAAAACCGTCCCTCTCCGAGTCGGAGAGGGAAAGAGTTAAGACCTGGTTTCGATATCGTATAAATTGCAGAGGGTGAGGAGTTTTTGTTTGAGGCGATCGCGCACATTCTCAGGTAAAATAACTACACAATCTGGTGCATACTGCATGACTTCACGACTGAACCAAAATGTACTGGATACTCGCCTGACAACTCGCCGAACTCGCGCTTTATCTGGTAGCCACTCATTAATATTGTCTTCTGGTTTAGCTTGATAAGCAAAAGCCAAGCCAGAAAATAAGTGCATTTCTACTTTTATCTCATCCAAATTAGTACGCCACTCACCAGAAATTGAAGTCACCGCCGCATCCGTAATTCGGTCTAATCGTAAACTCCAGTTGTGAACCAGTTCTGGGATATCAAAATTTCCTTCTGTTTCCTCACACCAGCAATCAAGATATTGTCGCTTTTCGTGGGGTGCTACTTTGGCGTGGCGAACCGTAAAGTTTAATAAACGTCCAGTTGCATCTTGATAGGAAAGCTGAAAGGGCTGTTCGCGCAAGATATAGCGGTCTATTTCTAAGCGCCAAGCTGGGGGCAAATTCTCTAAGAAACGTTCGATTTCGCCTC
Source organism: Nostoc sp. NMS7 (assembly GCF_017115085.1). Taxonomy (GTDB): domain Bacteria; phylum Cyanobacteriota; class Cyanobacteriia; order Cyanobacteriales; family Nostocaceae; genus Nostoc. Next base: position 12,713 of record NZ_JABXKJ010000172.1, read on the forward strand.
GCAACGGTAATGATAGTTCGCTGCGTTCGAGAAGTAAGTTTGCAATGATTTGGGCTTGTTCAATTTGCCCGATGTCTGTCAAAGCATTGATACATCTATGTAATGCCCTGATGCGTGGTTCTTTCCAATCGTTATTGTTACCGATGAGTAACTTACGTTGAGCGATCGCTTTAATTAACTTAGAGATGTTAGGCTCTTCTCCCCACATCATACCGAATTCACGAGCGATCGCTTCTAGCTCGGCTTTGTCGCGTTCTGATATCGAGAGTGTAATAGATTGACCTTTTCGACTCATTAAAAATGTCCGTATACTTTATACACATTCTCTCTTGTAAACTTCTATTTTGCGTGTCAATATAGTTTTTAGCAACCAGTTACGGACACTATTTAAGTGTATGTCCAAAAATTACAGAATTACTCTCAAGCCTGTTTACTCCCAAACCGTCCCGACACCAGACGGGGTGAAATTACCTAAAGATTGGTCGCTTTCTTGGCATCAAGCCGCAACTTTAGAAGCGTTGCGCGATCCAAATATTGATGTAGTATTCAACACTGCGATGACTGGCGATGGTAAAAGTCTCGCGGCTTACCTAGAAGTTCTTCAGGGCGAATTTTCTGCGATCGGACTTTACCCAACCAATGAACTCGCCCGCGATCAAGAAACGCAGATTAGAGGATATGTTGAGAAATTCCAGCCAGAGAATCAGCCGCGTGTAGTGCGACTCAGTGGGGCTGATTTAGAGATTTATGCTGAAAATGAGGGATTGAAAAAAGGAGCTGCGATCGCAACTCTCACTAACCAGAGAGAAGCATTATTAACTAACCCAGATATTTTTCACTACCTACATCGAGGTGTTTATATAATTCACGGCGATAGTCCAGATAAGTTATGGGGCAGAATTGATAAAGATTTTGACTTGTTTATTTTTGATGAATTTCATGTTTTCGCTGCTCCACAAATTGCTAGCGTGATTAACACAATGTTGTTAATTCGCTGTACAAACCGCCGCAAGAAATTTCTGTTTCTCTCAGCCACACCAGATACAAACTTAATTGGGCGATTAGAAAAAGCAGGATTTTGTTGTAAAGAAATTGATCCTCTAAAACAAAATAAATATCAATTTCCTGATACACCAAAAGAAGGGCAGCAACTGCAAACACAGGGATGGCGGCAGGTAGCACGAACAATTTCATTGAATTTTATTTCTTTAGAACCGTCGTTTAAAGCTTCGGAAACTTGGTTAAAAGATAATAGTGATTTGATTTTGGCTCAGTTTCAGCAGTATCCAGGAAGTAAAGGCGCAATTCTCCTTAACTCAATCGCAGCAGTCAAACGCCTAACTCAATTTTTTCGGGAAATATTACAGCCTTACGGATTGAAAGTTGGAGAGAATACAGGGCTATCGGGAAAAGGAGAAAAGGAACGAAGTCTTTTTGCTGACTTGGTTATTGGTACTAGCACAATTGATGTTGGGGTTGATTTCAAAATCAATTTCCTAATTTTTGAATCATCCGATGCAGGTAACTTTATCCAACGTTTAGGACGCTTAGGAAGGCATGACGAATATGAGAAAGATGGTCAGATAGTTAAGTTTGAGAATTTCACAGCTTTTTCTCTAGTTCCTAACTTTTTGGTAGAGCGCTTGTTTAAGGGAGATACTCCACTGCTAGAAGTGAATAGTATTTGCGATCGCCCCTCTTTTCATAATACAATTACTGAGAATTATCGACAAATCAACGATTTTCGTGGTTATTATCGTCGTTGGGGGGCTGTGCAATCATTTCGGTTGTTTTATCAGTTGAGCGATCGCACAATTAAACAACAGTATGCCCAAAGCCGAGACAAGTTTCAAGAAGCCTGTGAACAATTATTTGAAACTAGTCTGAAGTCACAAGCTGGACGTATTCAAGGATGGGCGAAAGATTGGCAAGCACTTTCTGGTAAATCAGGAAATCCCATTGCTGAGGATGCTGCTAGTTTTCGAGGTTCAAGTCCTTTGCAATGTGGTTTATATGACTTAACGGAAGAAAACGAGGCCGATAGGTTTAAAACCTACGATTTACCAGGTATTTTGGGAAATTTAGAAATTGAAATGTGGACGGAAGCGGCATTTATACGGACACTCAAAGAAACCGCAGAACGCACCCGACAACCCATTGCCAAAGGTAGATTTGCTCATTGTCTAGCATTTATGAAGTTACGTTCTTACCGAGAGGAACGGCTGAACTGGAAGTTTACTTATTCTGAAAACTTGCAGCCAATTGCTGACGCTTGGAAAGTTCAGGTTTTGACTGGTGTGGAAATTTGGCAACCTGATAACTATTGGGTTGGGGAAATTAACAAACGCCTAAAAAAGGAAGGTTTGGTTTGTTACGTGATTCGCCGTCCTCTTGCTGAAGTGCGGATGCGGCTAAGGCTACCGATGAATTTTCAGATTTATGGCATCAGCGATCAGTATAGCTTTCATGATGCTACTGCGCCCTATGCGATCACTTTTGGTCACTCTGCGCTGCTGCTAGATACGCTGGCGTATACGTTTAAAAGCAAAAGAGATGAGATATGGATTGCTTGAGGTTTCAATCCCTAATAGGGATTTTAGTGATTCAAAGTCTGAAGGCAGAGGAACGAACAGTAGTACGTTCACAGGGTATTGTTTCAATCCCTAATAGGGATTTTTCGTGTTTGAGTGCCTTAGACTTATACTATAGTGTACAGGTTTTATGCAGGGTAAAAGAGTTTCCCTGGTTAATACACTGTAAACTCTATATACTGATCGTTATTCTATGCAAAAGCAATGCAAAACCAGAATGCCGACCCCCACCTGACCAACCTTATACTGAATGCCGATTTCGACCATCTCAACCAAGCACTGACTCTACGCCTATTTGGTGAAGTCCGTGAACATCGTCGTCGCATTGATGCCTTAGAGGAAAAATTAGACTTATTAAATGAATATATATTGCAAATAGTTGACAGTCAGAATGAGCAAATTGAGGAGTGTAAGGGTTTAATACTGAATTGTATTAGACACAAGGATAGTGAAATTGAAAACCTACAAAGTCTAGTAAATATTTACTGCCCACTAGATTAAAATGCTGTTTGCAGTGTACACCCGACTTGTAATCAGAAGGTCATCAGTTCAAATGCCTGCCCACCAGATTTAGACTGCTCTGCCGTTTGAAGTGTACACACCATACATAAAGCAATTTACTGTTACTACGCAGATAAACCATGAACGAGCAACAATTTTTGGAAAGAATCACAGTCAACCCCAAAATCTTTGGCGGTAAACCAATTATTCGAGGTCGCCGCCTAGCGGTTGAACATATTTTAGGGATGCTTGCAGCAGGAGATACTATCGAAACCTTGCTAGAAGCTTATCCCTGGTTAGAACGGGAAGATGTGCAAGCCTGTTTAATCTACGCGCGGAGGCTAGTTGGTCATGAGCGAATTGAACCATTATTGATAGAGTAACCAATGTGAAAATACTGCTAGATACTTGTGTGTGGTTTGGGGTGCGTACCAATTTACTTGCTGCTGGCTATGACGTAGTTTGGACTGGAGATTGGTCAGAAGACCCAGGCGATGAGGAAATTTTAGCAACTGCTTACCGTGAAGGTCGAATTTTAGTAACCCTTGATAAAGACTTTGGAGAGTTGGTGATTGTACGGGGAAATCCTCACTCTGGCATTTTGCGCTTGGTTAATCTCATCACTACAGAGCAATTAGTTGTCTGTCTGCGAGTACTTCAGCTTTATGGTGATGAATTAGCATCTGGTGCGATTGTAACTGCCGAATTAGGTAGGGTGAGAATTCGACCAGCCGCAAGCGATAACTGAAAAATTCACAAATTTCAAAAAGCCGTAGCATCAATTTCCGCTATGAGTAACTCCATTTCAGAGGATTACAGACATTTACTAATGGAAATAAAACAGCGTATTCGTTCAGCCCAGTACGAAGCACTAAAGGCAGTTAATCGGGAAATGATTAATCTCTACTGGGACATTGGACAGATAATTGTTACTCAACAACAGGGCGCTACTTGGGGAAAATCCGTAGTAGAACAGTTAGCAAAAGACTTACAAGCAGAGTTTCCAGGAATTAGCGGATTTTCTGCTGCTAACCTCTGGCGGATGAGGCTTTTTTATGAATCCTATGTCAACAATGAAAAACTCGCACCAATGGTGCGAGAAATTGGATGGAGTCACAATTTGGTCATTGTAGAGAAGTGCAAAGATGACCTAGAACGAGAATTTTATATCAGAATGATTCGTAAATTTGGCTGGACAAAGAATGTTTTGATTCACCAAATTGAAAATCAAACCTATGAAAAGACTCTGTTGAATCAGACTAACTTTGATAAAACTGTTCCAGCAGAGATCCGTAATCAATTAAAACTAGCTGTCAAAGATGAATATACTTTTGATTTATTGGAACTAGCAGATGAACACAGTGAACGGCAGCTAGAACAGGCGATTTTAACAAGAGTTGAACCATTTTTACAAGAAATGGGCGGGATATTTGCTTTTATCGGTAGTCAATATCGGCTAGAAATTGATGAAGAGGAATATTTCATAGATATTTTATTATATCATCGCCGCTTAAAGTGTTTGGTGGCGATAGAACTTAAAATAGGTAAGTTTTTACCTGAATATGTTGGCAATATGCAGTTTTATTTAGCTGTTTTAGATGATACGGTAAAGCTACCTGATGAAAATCCTTCCATTGGAATTATTCTTTGCAAGTCTAAGCAGAGAACAATTGTTGAATATGCGTTAAAGGAATCTAATAAACCAATTGGTATAGGAGCTTATCAAGTAGTATCAAAATTACCCCAAGAATTACAAAATCAACTTCCTGCTCCAGAGCAAGTTGCCATATTACTGGAAGGATTTGAATAGAATTATAGAGTTAGCCAATAAATGTTGACGATTATTTATCCGCATGGAGAATCATCAAATGCAAAACAACACACCGACAATTGCAGAGTTGCAAGAACTTTCCTCACAAATACCAGAAAAAATTCCTTACTTGAAAATGTTAGTTCTGTTTGGTTCTAGAGCTACTGGTAACACCAATGCTAAAAGTGACTGGGATTTTGCCGTTTTGTGTGATCAAGAACAACGTCAGGCTTATGTCAAAGATAATGCTTTTCTTTGGTTTGAATTACCTATAGTTATTGGGGAAATATTTAAAATAAATTCTGATCAAATTGATATTGTAGAGCTAAATCAATGCTCTGGACTCATATCACATTTCGTTGCTCGTGACGGTAAAGTTTTGTATGAGGATAATCCAGAAGAATTTGATAGTTTTAAACAAAGAATGCTATTGAGTAATTCGGAGCTTAAAAAAATTGAAAATATTAACCGACAACATATTGAACAGTTTCTCCAAAGGTGGGGTGTATAGTCAAGAAGATGGCTAAAAAAAATAAAAATTCAGATGATTATCAACAATTATCACTCTTGGCAACAGAAAATGATGGGAATCCTGAAGCAGTAGATGATGATTGGTTATCGGGTGATTTTGGATTTGATGGTGATTCTTCAGACCGTACTATTGAAACCGAAGGCGAATTATTAACACTCAAGTTATTGCGTGAAGCTATTAAGGCTCAAAATCCTAATGATAACGTAATGGCAGACTTTGCCGAGTATGTTTTACCAAATCTGTTGCGGATAGCCATTGGTGTAACAGCAAAAGGCGGTAAGTTTTTTGATGAAATTGACCAACAGCGAGAAGCAGAAGGAAAAACTAAAGTCAGACGAGATAATGCTGCTGATCAATCACTGAATACTCACTTACTTAATGGATTATTCCCCGCTAATTTAATTGAGAAACGTTTAGAAAAACTTAATACCACAGTGCAGCGAGTGGTGAAAGAGCGAGAACGGCGTTTGGTAATTGCTGGATTTATTTTACATGATTTTGAAAAGTTTCCTGATGTACCTGAAAACTGCCGCAAGCTACCGCTAGCAGAACATCGTGAAATTATTGAGAAAAAAGTTCACCAGTTAGGATTAGATAACTTTATAAATCTAGAAAATCCTGAAGCTTATCGACAGTATCTAGATGATTTGTTGTGCATGGCTTATAATGCTCAACGTCGCTGGGATACTAACTGGAATTTTTCTGAATTCGGCTTGAATCCTGTTCTCAAAGACCGCACGCTTCGCAGTTTATCTGATTTAACTTGTTTGGCTGATTCTCTCGCCTCAATTGTTAAACATCCCCAAGACGCAGAACATCCTAGACTCAAAGAAATCATTCATAGCCTGAGTGATGGGCAATTAAAATTTACCTATCACAGCATTGCTGAGAATCGTGGTGTTTTAACTAATGTGGTGAATAATGCTTTAATTCAGGCTCATACTAGTCTCAATACTGATGAGCATACCTACTATGAACCTTTATTATATCTGCCAACAGGCGTAATATACTTGGCTTCGCGCAATGCTCCAGCTATCTCGCCGGAAGATTTACCACACCGTGTAGTTAACAATATTAAATCACTTTGTGCAGATCAATTACGCTTTAGACAAACAGGATTTGGTAGAGATGGCAAAGGCATGAAATATGCCGAATATTACAACTTATTTTTTGACGATATAGGCTTGATGGAAGTAGCCTTAGATGCTACATTACGCATCTTAAACCCTAATAAAGGCTCTGTTGCTAAAAGTCGCAGCGAAAATCTGAATAAGTTTCAGCAACAAAAAGTTTTATCTGCTGATTATGACTTCACATTTGAAGACGATATCCGTATTGACCAAATAGCAGAATTTGGTGATTTAGTTAGCCGGAAGATTTGGGAAGAGACAGTTAATCGCGTTGATTCTGCTCGTAAAAAAGATAAAAAGCTGCCAGCAATTCCCGATTTTGATTTAACTCACAAAGTTGCAGAGTTTTGGAATTTAGCAGCATATTTACCCAAAATTAGAGAAATTCAACGCATTAATGAAAGTCTCAAAGAAAACAAGTTAAAGGGAAATACTGGAGGAGTACCTTATGAATGGTATTATCTAGCAGCTAAATATTTAGAACATCATCCAGGAATTGAAGATATACGCGAAGCTTGTCAGCAAGTCATTGACTATTTGACAACTTTAATTTTTCCGATAATTTCTCAGTATGAATTACCTGATGGTTGGGATGATTTAAGGCTTTGGGTAAAACGAGTTGTGATGTTACCAGGCACTAATCAAGAGCCATCTGTTAAAACTCAAGTTGAAACATTTCTAAATGAGTTAGATAATTACAATGCTGCCAAAAAATCAGGGCGAGGGAAACAATTAATCTGCTCAATTTCTCATTCTGCTTACACGGTTACTGAGCAAATGGAATCAGCAGTTTTATTTACGCCTCAAGTTTATACAAACAAGCAAATGTTAGGAGGTTCTAACGCTAAACGCAATATCTCTAGTATTGCAGGTGTGGAGATGATGCTGAGGCAAATATTGATGAATCAAACTCAAGCTGTAGGTAAGCGATTTGAAGATGGTAAATATCGCTATCTCTACTTTTATCCTACTTATTACTTTACTCCAGAGACTAACAAGTTTTTGCAGAAAGCATACAATGGTATTGCTCAAACTCGCTTTGATACCAGCGTTCGCAATCATTTTATCAGTAAGGATTTACAGGCGGATTTGGGGCGCGATCGCTACCAAAGTGTAGATAGTTTCTTAATCGATGAAAACCTCCAGCGTGACAAGGATCGCATCTTTAAACTTTCCTATCCTGAAGACCAGCCTTTAACATTTTACTTCATGGCGCTCCCACCAGGAAGAGACAGCACTGATACAGAATCTTGGATAATGCCAACTTGGTTAGCGTTTGCTTTCCCGATGATTTTAGATGTTAAAACTGTGGTTTCAGAGTCACCGATTCCACCCTTTAATGATGGGGCTGAGTTTGAGGAAAGCGTTTTCCTTGATAGTGCGCCTCATGCTTTCCGTGCTTTAGTAAGGCGCGATCGCTTCCGTCTTGACTACATTCTCGAAGGCTGGAATGAAAACGGCATCCAATACCCAGCACCTTTAAATGTGCTTACTGCCGCTTATGCGATTCATTTAGATGTGAATGCGCGACAAGGTAAGACTGGTTACGATGCCAACTGGGGCAGATTTACAGAACTGGCTAAAGATTTTGAAACCAGTCCATTGTACGTCTTTTCTTACCTCAATCGCTGGGTGCGTAACCAGGGTTCGGAAACAGCGCGAATTGAAAAAATCCGGCTTTATGCCTATCATTTTTATCCTTGTTTTGACCCTTATGTGAAATATGACATTAATATGGAGCAATTAATTGTGGGAGAAGTATCAAGTCTGAATCATCCTAAGAAATTAACAGATTTATACCGCAGATTTTACCGAGCTAATAAGCGTTATAATCCTAAGTCTAATGCTGTGTTGAAACCAGTTGATATTGCGGCTGAAACTATACTCAAAGCTGAGTCAAGTGTGTTTCAGGGAGAAACATTAGTTGCGGCTGTTGCAGCAGAAGTTTTTAAACTCATGGATCGTGTTCATTCTTCTACTGCTGAAGGACGTTGGATCATGAGCAAACGAGAAGAAGAACGGCAAGCTGTTCTAGATTTTGCAAAGTATTTTGTAGTGGAGGTATTTGATAACTCATTTGCAGGCGATCGCGCTCGTTTAGCTGGTCGTCAACTCAACTTAATTCGAGATACTTGCGAATTTCTTTATCGCCTTGAAGATGACAAAGAAAATGCAGTAAAAGATGAAAATATTCCTGTAATAGATGATGTTAATGAACAGGACTAAATTCTTTTTCTATACGTAAACAAGTAGTAAATAATTCTTTGGAGATAAATCATGGCAATTTTAAAAACTGTTGAACCTAAATTCTTTCAAACTGAGATTCCTTACAAACCAATGGGTAAATATGTTCATTTCTTGACTATTCGCATTACTGAATCTTATCCACTATTCCAGACAGATGCAGAACTAAATAAAGCACGAGTAAGAGCAGGAGTTAAAGACAAAACCACAATTAGCCGTTTGTCAATGTTCAAGCGCAAACAGTCTACTCCAGAGCGTTTAGTTGGTCGGGAATTGCTGCGTAACTATGGATTAATCACTGCTGAAGAATGCGAATACAACGTGAATTTTGCAATGGATAATCCTGATTGCATCATTTACGGCTTTGCTATTGGTGACTCTGGCTCTGAAAAATCGAAAGTTGTAGTAGACACGGCATTTTCAATTACAGCTTTCGATGAATCACACGAAACATTCACCCTCAACGCTCCTTATGAAAATGGTACGATGGCTTCCAAGGGTGAAAATGGTTCTAAACCTGGTGAAGTTACCAGTCGAATTAATCAACAAGACCACATTAGACCGCAAGTTTTCTTTCCTAGTATTGTCACCTTGAAAGACCCCACTGAAGCTAGCTTCCTTTACGTTTTTAATAACATTCTCCGAACTCGTCATTATGGAGCGCAAACCACGCGTACAGGTCGTGTTAGAAATGAGTTAATTGGTGTTGTCTTTGCAGATGGAGAAATCACCAGTAACCTGCGTTGGACTCAGGCAATATATGATAAAATGAAATCTAATAATACTTTAAATGCTCCCGATCCGCTAGATGAAGATGATGTGATTACTGCTGCTAAGAATGCTATTGAGGCGTTAATGGCTGATGAGTTTATTGTTCACACAGATTTCATTGGTGATGCTTTTGTATCCATAATTAATGAAGTCAAAGCTTTAACAGGAAGTGAGAAAGGAATTCAGGCAATTTTACAAAAAGCTGATGCAGAAGCTAAAGATTATGCCAAGAAGCACATCAGCAAAAAGAAAACGGCTGCTAAGGCGGGGAAAGAGTAATGGCAATTATTTATCGCTGTCAAATAGAACTTCATGACAGTCTTTATTATGCAACTCGTGAAATTGGACGATTGTATGAAACAGAAGCCATAATTCACAATTATGCCCTCTGTTATGCACTGGGTTTAGTTGATAGCAAAATCTACTCTACTACCGTTGCAGAAGAACATTCCTATCGCTATTTTTGCCCCGAACAAGTGCCAAAATATCAGGAGCATTTAACGCCACTCAATCAACAGCAAATTTACGTAACTCCGGCGCGATCGCTCAATCATTCTTCCATCCTCAACACCTGGAAGTATGCTAACAACAACTACCACGTTGAAATGGAGAAAACACAGAAAAATATCCCTAGTTTTGGTAGAGCAAAAGAAATAGCAGCAGAAAGTAAATTTGAGTTTTTTGTCATTTCCCAAAAAGAACTCAAACTACCAAAGTGGATTCGCTTGGGTAAATGGATGAGCAAGGCTGAAGTAACGGTTGAACAATTACCGAAACCTAAAATTACTGAAGGTATATTCATTTGTACACATCCATTAAATCCTTTAGATGTGATGTTTACTAATCAAGTGATTAGCTATGACGTGGTAAATATGCCTCCAGTTAGCTTAATTCAAAATGTCCAAATGCGAGGTCAGTACTATCAATTTGAAGACATTAAAGAACTAAAACTTCCGGTTCGCATGGAATATCGTTTTAAGGGTTAATTACTTCCCGAAACCCGATTCAATTCCTCTCCCACCTCTCTTCCCTCCGCGTTCTCTGCGCCTCTGCGCTTCGTTTCCATATAAACCCTCTCCAACCCTGTGGCAAAATTTATTAGAGTCCCTTCTTTAGTTTGCCCCACATGACCGCAACCATTCCCAATCTCCCCAGTCTCTACGACCCCTTTTCCACTGAAGCCAAGTGGCAAAAATTCTGGGAAGACAACCAAGTTTATAAAGCTGACCCCAACAAAGGCGGTGAACCTTATTGCATCGTCATTCCACCCCCTAATGTCACCGGCAGCTTACACATGGGTCACGCTTTTGAAAGTGCGTTGATTGATACCCTCGTGCGCTACCACCGGATGCAGGGGCGCAATACCCTGTGGCTACCTGGAACTGACCACGCCAGCATTGCTGTGCATACTATGCTGGAAAGGCAACTCAAGACAGAGGGTAAGACTCGTTACGAGTTGGGGCGCGAGAAGTTCCTAGAACGCGCTTGGCAATGGAAGGCGGAGTCTGAGGGAACGATTCTGAATCAGCTACGACGTTTGGGTGTCTCGGTGGACTGGTCACGGGAAAGGTTTACTCTGGATGAGGGTTTATCTAAAGCTGTTGTCGAGGCGTTTACTCGCCTTTACGAGGAAGGTTTAATTTATCGTGGTGAATATTTAGTTAACTGGTGTCCAGCTTCCCAGTCGGCTGTGTCTGATGTTGAGGTGGAAAATCAAGAGGTTAATGGGAATCTTTGGCATTTCCACTATCCCCTCACCGATGGTTCCGGTTTTGTAGAGGTGGCGACAACTAGACCAGAAACTATGCTGGGCGATACGGCTGTAGCGGTTAATCCCAATGACGATCGCTACAAACATCTCATTGGCAAAACTTTAACTCTGCCCATTCTACACCGAGAAATTCCGATTATTGGCGATGAATTTGTTGACCCCACTTTCGGCACGGGTTGCGTGAAGGTGACTCCCGCCCATGACCCAAATGATTTTGACATGGGTAAGCGTCACAATCTGCCGTTGATTAATATTATGAATAAAGACGGCACTCTTAACGCCAATGCCGGGGACTTTCAAGGACAAGACCGCTTTGTTGCGAGAAAAAATGTGGTTTCTCGCCTAGAAACAGATGGCTTTTTGGTGAAGATAGAAGATTATAAGCATACCGTTCCCTACAGCGATCGCGGTAAAGTACCGATTGAACCTCTCCTCTCAACGCAGTGGTTTGTCAAAATTCGCCCCCTAGCTGACAACACTCTCGAATTCCTCGACCAGCAAAATTCTCCAGGGTTTGTCCCCCAACGCTGGACTAAGGTCTATCGTGATTGGCTAGTAAAACTCAATGATTGGTGTATCTCTCGCCAATTATGGTGGGGACACCAAATTCCGGCTTGGTATGCTGTCAGTGAAACGGATGGGCAAATTACCGATAACACCCCGTTTGTGGTGGCGAAATCCGAAACTGAAGCTTGGGAAAAAGCTAAAGTACAATTTGGGGAAAATGTCAAATTAGAACAAGACCCAGATGTGTTAGATACTTGGTTTTCTTCTGGACTCTGGCCATTTTCGACTTTGGGCTGGCCAGAACAAACTCAGGATTTAGCAACTTATTACCCGACTACGACTTTAGTAACAGGCTTTGATATCATCTTTTTCTGGGTAGCCAGAATGACCATGATGGCTGGGCATTTTACGGGGCAAATGCCTTTCCAAACGGTTTACATTCACGGTTTGGTGCTGGATGAAAAAGGTCAGAAGATGTCTAAGACCAAAGGTAATGGTATTGACCCGTTGTTATTAATTGACAAATATGGTACTGATGCCCTGCGGTATACCCTAATTCGGGAAGTGGCGGGGGCTGGTCAAGATATGAGATTGGAGTACGATCGCAAAAAGGATGAATCAGCATCGGTGGAGGCATCCCGCAACTTTACTAACAAGTTGTGGAATGCAGCCCGGTTTGTGATGATGAATTTGGATGGACAAACGCCGCAACAATTGGGGAACCCAGTAGCTAGAGAATTGAGCGATCGCTGGATTCTCTCGCGCTATCATCAAGTTGTCAAACAAACCACCAATTACATCGATAATTACGGTTTAGGGGAAGCAGCAAAGGGATTGTACGAATTCATTTGGGGTGATTTCTGCGATCAGTATATTGAACTGGTGAAATCTCGCCTTCAGCCAGATGCAGAACCGGCATCGCGGCGGGTAGCACAACAAAGCCTTGGCTATGTGCTGGAAGGAATTTTAAAATTACTTCATCCCTTCATGCCTCATATTACCGAGGAAATTTGGCAAACTCTCACCCAACAACCAGTAGATTCACCGCAAACTTTACCATTACAAATCTATCCCCAGGTGGATGCAAACCTAATTGATGCAGCTTTGGAAGAACAGTTTGAATTGCTGATTGGCACTATCCGCACAATTCGGAATTTGCGTGCGGAAGCGGATATTAAACCAGGCGTAAAAGTGATAGCGAATTTGCAAACTGAAAGCCAGAAGGAGCGAGAAATTCTCACTGCTGGACAGGATTACATTAAAGATTTGGCGAAAGTTGAGACTTTAACCATTACTGACAAGCAAAAAAGCGAAACTGTTGCTGCGAAAAAACCTCAGAGGGGTTTGAAGACAATTGGCTTAATTATTGTGGCGATAGTCTTTGGTAGATTGGGTTTAGCTGTAGGAAATGACATTGATCACACTCCCATCGTCGGAACTTTCTTTGAAATAGTTGGTTTTGGTTACACAGCTTGGTTTGTTAGCCAAAATTTACTAACTGCTGAAGCTAGACAAAGATTATGGAGAGGTTTTTTCTCGCAGAGAGAATTAGAACAACCACAAGAATCAGAAAATGCGATCGCTGGTGTGATTGGTACAATACAAGTGCTAATTCCTCTGAGCGGCGTAGTGGATATTGAAGCTGTGCGTGCCAAACTAGAGAAAAGCTTGAGTAAAGCTGAAGCAGAAGTTCAATCCCTGAGTACCAGATTAAACAATCCTAGTTTTGTGGATAGAGCTAGAACAGACGTGGTACAGGGAGCGCGGGACGCTTTAGCCGAAGCACAGAAGCAAGTAGAAATTTTGCGCGATCGCCTTCAGGCGTTGTCGTAGGCATCCCCTACATCGCTTAGGATAACTGTAATGGGTTAATAGGAGTGTCAATAATTCCCAATTACCCATTACCAATTAATACCAATTTGAAAAATGATTGAGACACATGGAAACCTGAAACGCTTATCCAATGGATGTTTCACAATCTAAAATCTAAAATCTAAAATCTAAAATGGTATAACAAGATCCAAATTTGTCTCCCCTTCTCTACGAGACGCTGCGCGATGGGAGAAGAGGAGCAATTTTCCCAGACTGCGTAGGCTGGCGGCGATCTGAACTTCGGTGATTATGAATTGGAGCGAACCGACCCTCATGCTATATCTAGCCCAGGTGCGTAAAAACGATTTTTTAGACCAGCACCAGTTACGCTTGTTAGCGCGTCAAGAAGCTGATAACTTGTGGGCGATAATTCCCGAAGAAGCTTTCATTCTGCTAGGAAAGGGAAAGATCATGAGTGAAAACTTGCTTATTTTAGTCGAACTTTCCCCTACAGGCGACATTGAAAGAATAGAAGATGCCACCAACTGGGTACTTCATTTAGTACAAAACTACCTGACTATCGGTATTAGCCCGGAATTTTTGCAGCAGGAAGCCGAGCGAGCCGAACATTGGCGACAATCCCTGACGTTGCAAAATCAAGACTTAGCGCGACGTTCCTTAGAATTGGAAGCGCGTCGTGAACAAATTCAAGCCTTAGAAGAAAGCCTCAAGTTGCAAAATCAAGACTTAGTGCGACGTTCCTTAGAATTGGAAGCGCGTTGTGAACAAATTCAAGCCTTAGAAGAAAGCCTCAAACGTGAGAAAAATGGTTATCCCCAAGAAGAAAGTTAAACTGAACATACTTTGTTAAAATCGTGGTGAAATAAAAATTTCGTCTTTAGCTGTTAATTGTTGTTGATTTTACACCTAATAATATTATGTATATTAGCGAGAAGGCACGTTTAATATCTTCCATACTATCTTCTTTAACTATTTCAGACTTACAATCGTTGAAAGAAAAAATTTATTCTATTATTAGAAAACAAAATTTAACCGATATTAAAGAAAATATAAAAGAAGAAAATTTGTATATTGATCATCTTAAAACTATTGCTTCTAGTGATGATACGAATGTTTTTAATTATCATCAGTTAACTAGTTTTGAGAATAAAATAACTACTCAAAAAACTATTCCTAAAACCTTACGGAGTACTGAATCGAATGTAGTTAGTTCACCTGTATTCACTTGTGAAATTGGTGAACTAAAAAAAATTCCTTCTACTCAAAAGTCTTGTAGAAGTTTAGGTATTTGGAAAAGGCAGGTAGAAATATCAGAGGATTTCTATAAAACATCAAGTGAGATACTTTCGGAATTTGGTATAGAAGAATAATGGAATTCTTGCTTGATACCTGTGCTTTAATATGGTCACTTGAAGATTAACCCTTGTCTTTTACCTGAAGCTCGTGAGCAAATTTCAGATTCTTCAAATCAAAGTGTTTGTTAGTGCTGTTAGTGTTTGGGAAATAGAAATAAAAAGAAAAAAAGGACAGCTTAAAACTCCAGAGAATTTATTACAAGCTATTATTGATACTCAGTTTAGTTTTTTATCAATAACAGAACACCACGCTGTTAAAGCAGCATCACTACCTAAACATCATAAAGACCCTTTTGATAGACTTTTAATAGCACAAGCGATCTTAGAAAAGATGGTTATAATTACTTCCGATACTCAATTCCTAAAATATGGAGTAGCAGTTTTATTTGCTACAAAATAATTAAAAAGATTGTAATGCTATGCCAACAAAGTATTAGAGGATGTAGAAACCTCTAGCGATCGCAAAGCCAGCTAGAGGTACTTCATCTCATAACTTTTACTACGATGCCAATAATTGCCGAATTAACCTAGCTACAGCCTTTTGCGTGAAGCGGTTGGCAATTTGTTGACCTAAACGTTGCACATCTGAATTTACCAATAACTGGGCAATTTTAGGCGCAAGTTCCACTGGGTCAAAGCCTTTTGTTTCTTGGAGAATACCTAATATACGTTTGATATGCTCCAAGGTTTGTTGTTGCTCACCTGTCGCCGATGGAGTTTCATTAACTGTTCTCAATCCTACCCGTTCCCGCAACAAGGAGGTAAAGTTATGCAAAACATTTTTACCTAAAGCATCGAGTCCGTTAACAGATTCATCTACTAACTTGTCACGAATGAAAGCGCCGCGTTCAGATGCCAGAAATTCTATTCCCTGATTCAGCACTAAATTAAAGTCGTAATCTTGACTATTACGCGCATTTCGTAACAAGTTTTCTAAGCGATTCCAGCGAAATCTGCCATCTTTAAATAGCAAATCTTGCAATGATGCTCTTAATTGCGGTGCTGGATCAGTTAACAGGCGTTTAGAAACGTAAGGATAAGCTTCACTGAGAACTTTAAAGGTGGGATCTATAAATATTGCAATACCTTCGAGCGTCACCAAGGAGCGAATAATTAAAGCGTAGTAGGGCGGTACGCGGAAAGGATATTCATACATCAAAGCCGATAGTTCATCGGTGATGCTTTTAATATTCAGATCGGCAACACTGGCTCCTTGGGCATCAGCAAAGACTCTCGCAAAAGCTGGGATAATTGGGGTTAAATCGGTTTCTGGTGATAAGAAATCTAACTTAACGTAGTCTTTTGCTAATCCTTCAAAGTCGCGGTTGACGACATGGACGATCGCTTCAATCAAACCATAACGCTGTAGTGGCTTAATCTCGCTCATCATCCCAAAGTCGAGATAAGCTAATTTGCCATCTGGTGTTGCTAATAAATTACCAGGGTGGGGATCGGCGTGGAAAAATCCATGTTCTAACAACTGGCGTAGGGAACACTGCACACCCACTTCAATTAGGTAACGAGCATCTATACCTTGGGCGCTAATTTCTTCTGTCTGAGTTAATTTGGTGCCGTTAATCCACTCCATCGTCAAGACGCGACGATTGGTATATTCCCAGTAAATTTTCGGTACATATATGTCTTTTATATGACCGTATAGCTGGAAAAATCGCTCGGCATTTTCGCCTTCGTGGATGTAGTCCATCTCTTCAAAAATGCGATCGCCTAATT
Organism: Nostoc sp. NMS7; assembly: GCF_017115085.1. GTDB lineage: Bacteria > Cyanobacteriota > Cyanobacteriia > Cyanobacteriales > Nostocaceae > Nostoc. Next base: position 29,489 of record NZ_JABXKJ010000172.1, read on the forward strand.
CATCCAGAATCCCAACTAAATCACTTCTTACCCGCTTAACTTTTTTCTGCACCCAACCAGCCAGCTTACGCAAGATATACAAGTCAATGGTGATTCCCTCTCTTAAGTCGGGGCGTTGGATTTTAACGGCAACTTCTTCACCAGTTTTTAGCTTACCTTTATAGACTTGCCCCAATGAAGCCGCAGCAATTGGCTGGGCTGAGAGTTCGGCGTAAACCTCTTGGGGAGGTGCGCCTAGTTCTTCTTTGATAAACTGGTAAGCAATTTCGTTGGCAAAAGGCGGTAATTGGTCTTGTAACTTAGTTAATTCTTCTAGGTATACCGGAGGAACCAGATCGGGTCTGGTGGACAAAGCTTGTCCAATTTTGATGTAAGCAGGCCCCAGTTTGGTCAGCAATACTCGTAGCTGAGTGGCTCGGCGGCGGTCATTTTTGACGACAATTCCCCGTTTACTATCCGACCACAACCCAAAAGCAAAGGATAGACTCGGCCTTAACACCGCGAAAATCCGCCTGATAACTTGTAGGGGTCTGTTTTGGTAATGCGCCGCTATGCTCACGGGATCGTAAAGCCTTTCAGGTTGGGCTGTTGTCCTCAGCTTTTGGGCGGGCGATATCTGCGCCACAACCAAGCTTTGTGTACCATTTTCTTCTGGCACTATATCAATAACGTCCAGTTCACCTCGGCGATTTGTGCCGTTGCGACTGTCCTCCTGAATCGATTGGGAACTAGGGGGAAGTGTCTTAACAATCATGAAGAAGGCCACCGGTCAGAACGATCACGTTAAGTATTGTAACAATATGTTGAGGGATTGGGCATAAGTATTATTATTCTCTGCCTACCTCCCCTGCTCCTCTAGCTCTTAAAAGTCTTCAGTACCAATAGGTCTGCTACACTTAAATGGGCATACTAGTTCAATAGTAGTAGCTATTGCTAGTTGCGGAAAGATCATACTTATTGTCCTGTAAATTGGAAGTATTTGGCATCTGCCCTCATGGAGAATTTGGCTTGATGTTGCTTTGTCTGCGAATTGAAAACTTTGCCCTAATTGACCAACTGGAATTGGAATTTGGCGCGGGACTAAATGTGTTGACAGGTGAAACCGGCGCGGGAAAATCGATTATCTTGGATGCCATTGATGCTGCTTTGGGTGGTAAAGTCTCCAGTCGAGTCATTCGCACGGGGACAAGTCGGGCGATGGTAGAAGCGACTTTCACCTCAAACGCTCCCCTCGCGGCTTGGTTGACTGAACAAGAAATAGATTTGCTTGATGAAAATTCCGTAGTTATTAGTCGAGAAATCACAGCCAGCACTAGTAATATCCGCAGCCGATCGCGGGTGAATGGCGTGTTGGTAAATCGGCAAATTATGGGAGGAATGCGCGATCGCTTGGTGGAAATCACAGCCCAAGGTCAAACTGTACAAGTGGGACAATCTGCCCAAGTCCGCGACTGGTTAGATTTATATGGCGGCGACTCTCTAATGCAGCAGCGCCATAAAGTCGCCACCAGCTTTGGTACTTACCAACAGGCGCATTTAGCATTAGAAAAACGCCGGACATCAGAACGGGAACGGTTACAACAACTCGACTTGCTTACCTATCAAGTGCAAGAATTGGGAGCAGCCAATCTCAGCGAAGCTAATGAATTAGAACAGTTAGGACAAGAACGGGAACGCCTAAATCATGTCGTCGATTTACAACAGATGAGTTACAAAGTTTATCAGGCTTTGTATCAAAACGATAATGAAACCCCAGCCGCCGCAGATTTATTGGGAAATAGTGAGGCGACATTAAATGACATGGTGGAGTATGATATCCAACTCCAACCCCTGTTGGAATTAGTTAGGGACGCGCAAGCGGCGGTAATGGAAGTGGGAAGGCAGATTAATGCCTATGGTGATGGTTTGGAAGCCGATCCGCATCGGTTAGAAGAGGTGGAAGAACGGATTCAGGAATTAAAGCAAATTTGTCGTAAGTATGGGCCGACACTTACAGAAGCGATCGCTTATTACGAACGTATCCAAGGGGAATTAGCCCAACTTAACGACGGCGAACAATCTATTGAAAACTTGGAACAGCAAGAAAAGGCGTGTTTTGAAAAACTCACCCAAGCAACTAATCAGTTAACTGAACTGCGGAGTAAGGCTGCTGCTAATTTAGAATCACGTTTGATCGCTCAACTCAAGCCCCTAGCGATGGAAAAGGTGAAGTTTCTGGTTGAGATAGTACCTACTTCCCCAACTGCGATGGGAGCAGATAAAATTACCTTTATGTTTAGTTCCAACCCTGGAGAACCACTGCAACCTTTAACGGAAGTTGCCTCTGGCGGGGAAATGAGCCGCTTTTTACTGGCGCTGAAAGCTTGTTTTTCTCAGGTTGATGTGGCTGGAACAATGGTTTTTGATGAAATTGATGTCGGGGTTTCGGGAAGAGTCGCCCAAGCGATCGCAGAAAAGTTACACCACCTGAGTCAACGCAACCAAGTATTATGTGTTACTCACCAACCTTTAGTTGCGGCCATGGCTGATCGGCATTTCCGCGTAGATAAGCAAACTATTAATCAAGGTAAAGGTAAAAAAGCCAACAATGACAACGCCGAACAGCGTACCGTTGTCAGAGTTACTACCTTAGATAATTTAACCACACGCCGGGAAGAATTAGCGCAGTTAGCTGGTGGTAAATCTGCAAGTGATGCGATCGCCTTTGCGGAATCTCTGTTATTGCAAGCTGCTAATCATCGTCGCGGGCAGCAAATTTGACAATGACATTGTGTAATTAATTTTGCGATCGCAGTATGTTGAATATCTAACTCCTGCTTGCCGGCTCAACCATTTTTTGAGTCTGCGGTTTGGGATTTTTCCCTTTGTAGCGATACCACCACATAATAAAGCCTGTAATAGACAGAGTTGATAGTCCCAGTCCGACAAACACATACAGAATCCGTGTTGGTAGACCCCCAAACGTGCCGTAGTGCATTGGTGCAAATGCATCGAGAAAACGGTCAGCCCCTGATGATTTCAGAGCATTTTTTAGTTGCACTACTTTACCTGTATACTGGTCAAGATAAACGTTTCCAGTACAGATTCTATGGGAAGGCGCTGTTCTTGGGGAATCACCTGTCCAAACTGTTGACTGATCAGGAATTGGTTGATTTCCTTTTCAAATACCAGCAGACTTCCAGTAAAGCCAATGATAATCACCACCAGTCCAACGACTAAGCCGATATAACGGTGTAAGTAAAATGTTAGATTGGTATTTGTTTGGATTTCATGGTGAATGCCCGTCTGTCCGTTATCTTCCTAGCTTGTAAAAGATGGCAGCATCGGTACACAGATAACTCGGCGACTGAAAGATGTTTGCCAAATCTCCCTGGCGATCGCATCAAGTCAGATTGCATCAATACTAAGGAACAGGACAGTGCTAGTAAATCTGCAAGTTATGCGATCGCCTTTGCGGAATCTCTGTGATTACAGGCTGCTAATCATCGCCAAAAAATTAAAAATTAAACATAAATCTATACTGATGATGTTTCTAGTAATGACTGACCGAGATAACCTCCTTCAGCTTTGACACCAGGTAAAGCAAAGAAATATCCACCACCAATCGGGCGAATGTACTCCTCCAAAGGTTCCCCAATTAAGCGATTTTGCACCGTCACAAAGCCCTTTTCTAAATCAGCCTGAAAACAGACAAACAACAAACCCATATCTAACTGTCCAGCTTTGTCAAACCCGCGTGAATAATTGAAACCACGCCGCAGAATCAAACTCGACTCTGATTTGCGGGGATTAGCAAGGCGGATATGAGCATCTAGGCGGATTTTTTGACCCTTGGGGTCTTGAGCATAATTGGGAATATCTTTCTCGTGATTCATCCCCAAGGGTGCGCCAGAGTCCTTATCGCGTCCAATAATTGTCTCTTGTTCCTGTAGTGGTGTCCGATCCCAGCGTTCCACTAAGTTGCGGATCACCCGCACCACTTGATAGCTTCCCCCGACTGTCCAAGCTGGTTCGCTGCTATTTGGCTGTACCCAGACAATCCGGTTCATCAATTTTTCATCGCTAGCATCTAGATTTGCTGTCCCATCTTTAAAACCAAGCAGGTTACGCACCGTAGTTTTACCTTGTTTTTTGTGGGTATTCGGCGGCAGAAACCCTGCTATTTGCCAACGCAAAGTTATCAAGTCAGGCAAGTTCTTAATAATGTCACGTAAAGCGTGGAGATTCGATTCTTCAGTATTCGCACAGAATTGCAACAGTATATCCCCATGACATAAATCTGGGTCAAGCTGGTCATTGGGAAAACCTGGCATAGTATCTAACCGCTTGGGTTTCAAGTTGCCAAGTCCAAAGCGGTTATCGAACAGTGAGTTACCCACAGCTAGGGTGATTGTCAAGTTATTGGGAACCACTACAGGCCCAAGAATCCCCGAATCATTGGGGGGAAATTTCGGGTCGCGCGACTTGGGTGTTCCCCCTGCCATGAGAAACTGGATGCGCTCAGTTAAAGTTTTGAACAACCGCACTAAATCTGCTTTATTGGCAGCAGTTGTATCAAATGCAACCATCAGTCCAGAGGCAGGAGTAGGGGTAAGAATACCTGCTTGGTGAAGTCCAAAGAACGGCACCATCTCTTCAGATGGGTCAAGAGGTGTTCCTAGAAGAGTCTGATAAGCCAAACTGGTCAAAGCTGCTACACCACCTGCTGCGGCCATACCGATGAGCAAGTCACGACGGCTGATCTGGGGAGTAATGCGTAAATTTGGTTGCTTTGTATTTGTAATAGACATAGTTTCCTCCTCTAGGAATGATTAACTCATCCCCCGGCTTCAAGCCGGGGGATTTCGAGTCATTAGTCATTAGTACCAATGACTAATGACTAATGACTAAATCGGCGGGCGGCTATCCCGGACACCCCTCTTGTTGGGATGGGATTCCCGCCGATTTTCGTTGATAAATTACTCAACTCCCAAAGTGCCGCGCAGCTGAGATAAATCTTCAGCAAGAGATGCGATCGCTGTTTTCATCTCTTTCTTGTCTGCTTCACTCACCTTGTCATAGGTAGCAAAACCACCATCAGGGGTTTTGTATTTAGCAAGTTTTTGGTCAACTTTGGTGAAATTTGCATCCACACGCCCCAGTAGTTCGGGGTTGGCTTTTTGGATGACGGGGCGCAATAACTCCACAATCTTTTGGGAACCATCGACATTAGCGCTGAAGTCCCAGAGGTCAGTATGACTGTAACGGTCTTCTTCTCCAGAAATCTTGGTTTTACCCACTTCTTCAATCAAGTCAGCAGCACCGCCAACCATCTTTTTCGGTTCAATGGTCAAGGTGGCAATACGCTTTTGTAAATCTAGTCCATCTTTCTGTAGCTTTTCGGCATAGGGTTTCATGCCTTTTGTAGTTTTGTCCTGGAATAAAGCTTTTTCTAGGCGATGGTATCCGGTGAATTGTGGGTCAGCCTCTTTTTTGGCAAAGTCATCAGCACGGGAATCCATGCTTTTGTCGAGGTCGGAGAACAATTCAGCTACCGGTTCTGTGCGTTCATAGTGAAGATGGGCAGATGCATAGGTTTTTTGAGCCTTGGGAAGGTCGCCAGCAATCACGGCATCTGTCAATATCTTGGTTTTAGTAACCAGTTGGTCAATTTCTTTAGTGATGTAGACTTTATATTCTGCGATCGCACCGACTAATTGACCTTGATCTACAGTCCCTTTGGCTTGAGAATCTCCAACTCCCGCTTTCACTGTGAGTTTCCCTTTGGGATTGCTGCGTAAACCGCAAGCCATGTCATAGTCACCCGGTTGGAGATTGGTTTTGAGTTTTTGAACGAAGCCAGGAGCAATATTTTCCTTTTCTTCAACGACTTTCACCCCGGACAAAATCTCCCACTCCACAGGTTTGCTGCTTTTGTTGGTCAGTACAAAGTTGTTTTGTCCAGATGTTACTGTCAGCTGATTCGGTTCGCAACCTTTATCTGTCACACTCAAAGCAGTTTCTGTAGGATTGTTAGCAGAGGTATCACTGGCTACTTTTGCTTCTGGAGTATTACTCGCGGCAGTATCGCTTGATTTGTTTGATTCACAGGCAGCTACTGTCAAGGCAATTAGACAGATAATTGTTGAATACTTTAAAACATTTTTCATTGTTGTATTTTCCTAAAAATTATGGAAGTAGCTAATAATGCCTTGCTGTAGTCTTCTGTGCCGTGTTATCCCCTAAGAAGAACAGCGACATCGTAGGAATTAAATAGCCAAAATAGGCGATCGCTTCGCTGACAGTCGGGGCATCGTTATATCCAAAAAATCCTGCTAAAAGTGAACCGAGAAACCCGTTATTGGGAAGTACCCCGCTAGCATCGAATACCACTGTTTGCAGTAAATTCCACACTCCGGCTTCGTGAAAAGCTCTCACCCCACTTGCTAAAAGTCCAGCCGCAACCAGGATAATGAAGGCTCCTGTCCATTTAAAAAATCGCTTCAAGTTGATGCGAATACCACCCTGATAGATGCCTACACCGACGGCTAGTGCGGCTGCATATCCAAATAATGCCCCCACAGGAGCTTGAATTCCCAAATTTTGCTGAAACGTAGCCAGCAGAAACACTACTGTTTCCAGACCTTCCCGCAGTACTGCAAAGAATGACATCCAAACGAGTGCTGTACCCCATTTATCGCCCGACTGAATCGCAGTTTCAATTTGAGACTGTAACTCGCCTTTCAGAGAACGAGCCGCACGGCGCATCCAAAAAACCATCCAGGTGAGAACCCCAACGGCAACGAGGGAAATTACCGCTTCAAATAGTTCTTGTTGTTTCTGGGGAAACTCCTGACTAGTTATTTGCAAAATAATGCCAGCAGCTAGACAAATCAAAGTTGCTAGTGCGATGCCAATCCAAACTGACTTCATCAAATGGGTACGACCAGTTTGCTTGAGATAACTGGCAATGATCCCCACGACAAGTGCAGCTTCAACGCCCTCTCGGAACATGATCAAGAAGGGAAAAAGCATGGATAACCTTATTAGTTATAATTACTATCAAATCATCATGAGAATAATAACCTACTTGAGAACATTTGTATATAACTGCGAGTTAAAAATCTAGGTTGATGAAGTTTTTGTGATTCCGATGCATTGGCATAACCAGTCGATGCATTGGCATAACCAGCCGATGCAATGGCATTGCGGCTTAAAGGACTTCCAAATAAAAAAATATTCAACTACTTCTTGTGGGGTGGGCAACACGCAAGAAATATCAAATATGTATCAGGTGAAAAACCACATCTTTCGTAGGGGTTTAGCATGGCTTTTCCCCTACAGCATCGTCTATTTACGACCAAAGGATAATTAAGAAAAGCCAACAAGAGTCGGAAACCCGACGCCAGTTCCTTCAACGGGGGGAACCCCCACAACGGACTGGCTCCCCAATCCACTGGCTTGACTTTGCGCTAAATCCCCATTACAAAACTGTACCCTTCTCTACGAGACGCTGCGCGAACGGCGTAGCTCAGGGCATCGCTTCCGACTTCCGACTTGTTTAATACTCTTGCAAAGCCCCTAACTTGCGAATTCCTGGCCAAATCATCGCCGTAGCAATCACTACTAAAATTGTGCCAATTCCACCACCTACAACTGAAATCACTGGGCCAAACAAGGCAGCAGTCAAGCCTGACTCAAAGCCCCCCAACTCATTGGAAGCACTAATAAACACGCTATTAATAGCAGCAACGCGACCACGTAAATGATCTGGTGTTCTGATTTGAACTAATGTATGACGAATCACGACGCTAATACTATCTAGTGCGCCACCAAGAATCAGCATTAACATAGACAGCCAAAACGAACGAGAAAGCCCAAAGATAATTGTCACAACGCCAAAGCCAACCACTGACCACAATAAGGCTGGGCCAGCTTTGCGTAACGGTGGTAAATACACCAAGGTAATCGCCATAGTTAAAGCACCGATGGAGTGGGCTGCTTGTAGGTATCCCAACTCCACTGGCCCCACATGTAAAATATCTTTGGCAAAGATGGGAAGGAGCGCGATCGCACCACCTAACAAGACAGCAAACATATCCAATGTAATCGCGGCTAAAATTAACTGATTCTGCCAAACAAATTTAGCACCAGCTGACAGGGCTTTGAGTGAGATTGGCTCGGTTGAGCGAATCGCTTTTTGCTCTTTGATCGGCAGGGTTAAAATAAAACACACTAACGCAGCGAGCGCAGCTAGCATATATACGCCTGTAGCGCTTCCCAACAGTGCAATCCCGAATCCTCCGAAGGCTGGGCCGATGACTGCGGCTAACTGAAAGCTACTACTATTCCAGGTGGCTGCATTCGTAAAAGCACTGACAGGTATCAACTGCCACATGAAGGCATCACTGGCAGGTCTGAGAAATGCCCTAGCAATACCTGTTAATACCAAGCAGGCGTAAATCAGAAAAACTGCACCTTTAGTATAGGAAAGTACACCCAAAGCCAGGGAGCAGAGAGCTAGCAACATTACCGACAGTAAGATGATCAGTTTGCGATCGCGGCGATCGGCCACATGTCCGACAATTAAGGTGAGAGCAATCATCGGCAAAACTTGCGCCAGCCCCACGCCACCTAAAGCGATCGCTGAGTCAGTCCGCTCATAAAGTTCCCAGCCGATGGCTACAGTTTGCATTTGCGACCCTACGAACAGCACCAGCCGTCCAATGGCAAATAGCCGATAGTCTCGAAACTTCAGGGCTGCAAAGGGATCGTGCTGTGCAACCTCAGAGTTATGGGGATTTGAGTTCTGTTTTCTCGAAGACATTTTTTAGTAGAGTTAAGCCTTCTTCAATGTTGGAAATTTCCTCTTCTGTAAGACCTTTCAGCAGATCGGTAATATGAGCGCGAGTTTGATCTTGGGATTGCTTGAGATGGTGTCTTCCCTCTTCAGTTAGATTGAGCAACACCCGCCGCCGCTCTTGAGGATGATCGCAGCGTTTGACAAAATCGCGTTGGACTAAGCGTTCTATAGTTGCTGATGTCGTGGCACAGGTGACACCTAAATGTTCTGCTAGCTCAGATAATGAAGCCCCAGGATTGCGGTTGAGAAATGCTAGCGATCGCAACTGAGGTATAGATAAAAAAGCAGCGCTATGGGCACGCATATCCGCTCGGATAAACCGCATCACTAATGGAACTGTGTCCATTACCCTAGCGGCACATTCTTCGGAAGTTGCACCTTTAGTAGGTTTATCCAAGGTCATGGGCTTGTTGTTCTCCTAATTACATCGCCATCTATGGATAAAGTCGTCGAACCATGATGATTAAGATTATTAACCTTAATAAGAGAATTGTACAATCCAGACCAAAGCCATAGATGCTAATACAACACGGCGTAAATAAACCACCGATTCCAAATCAATCAACCGCTTACGCTGTATTCATTTTGAATTTTGAATTCCGCCTTGCGGATTACATCGCTACCCGTGGATAAAGTCGTCCACCGATGATCGTCAAGACTGTTACTGCTAATGAGAGAATTGCTAAATCCCAACCAAAGCCATAGACGCTGATTCCATCTACTAGCATGGTGCTGCGTAAGGCATCAACTTCATAAGTTAAGGGATTCAAGTGGGAAACAAACTTTAACCAGTTGGGCATCATTGCGATCGGATAAATAGCATTGCTGGCAAAAAATAACGGCATGGTTAACATTTGTCCAATTCCGGTCATCCGCTCTCTAGTTTTTGCTAAACAGCCAATAATTAATGAAAAAAGACAAAAGCAAGCCGCCCCTAGCATGACTATTAGTAGTACTTGCAGAAAAGCTAAAGGATGGAGATTTAATTTTACACCTAAGAAAAAAGCCAATACATAAATTACTGCTACCTGGGATAAGCACCTGACCCCACATGCTAAAGCTTTGCCCAAGACCATTGCTATACGAGGTGTAGGACTAGCAAGAAATTTATGTACAATCCCTAAATCTCGCTCCCAAATTAGTGTCATTCCACCGGTGAAAATCGCCACATTCAACACGCTTTGAGCGAGAATGCCAGCAGCCATAAAGTCTAAATATGGTAAGTTCCCTGTATGAATTTCGTGAAGTTTGGAGAACACTTGCCCAAAAATCAGCAACCATAATGACGGTTGCACTGATCTAACTACTAAATCAGTGGGATCGTGGCGGAGTTTACGCACTTCCAATTCTGCGATCGCTAAAGTTTTCGTAACTAGCTCTTTAATTGCAGAGATGATATTTCCTCGGTGAGTAGCTGGGGCTTTAACCCAACCGTTGAGCAGTACGTCTGGTTCTTGCTGTGTCACGGTAGTTCACTCCTGATGTTAACTGGTCGCCTGTATAGTGAATAAAGACATCATCCAAAGTTGCGTTTGGTTTATCTAAAGAAGCTTTTAAGTCGCTTGGTGCGCCTGTAATTACGACTTCACCTTGTTGCATAATCGCCACTCGGTTACATAAGCTATCTGCTTCTTCTAAAAAGTGGGTTGTTAAAAATATAGTTGTGCCGTAATCAGCACAGAGTTGTTCCACAAGCTGCCATACTTGAGTTCGAGCGATCGGATCTAGTCCGACAGTCGGCTCATCAAGAAACAAAATTTGGGGTTGATGCAGCACTGAGACGCCAATTTCCAGCTTGCGGATCATCCCACCAGAGTAGTTTCGTACCAAGCGCTTCGCCGCATCTTGCAAACCCATGTACTCTAGAATCTCATAGATCCGGCGATCGCGTCCTTTGGCAGGTATTCCATACAGCTTGGCAAAAATTAAAAGATTTTCGTAACCCGTAAGACTACCATCAGCAGAGAGCGCCTGGGGTACATAGCCGATCGCCCGTCTCACAGGATTAGATTCACGAGTCACATCATAGCCAGCTAAGGTTGCTGTTCCTGCACTCGGAGGCAGTAAAGTTGTCAACATCTTAATAACTGTACTTTTCCCTGCCCCATTCGGCCCAAGCAGCCCAAAGACTTCGCCTTGTTCCACAGATATGCTCAGGTTATTAACAGCCGTTAACTTCCCAAAACGGCGTGTGAGTCCCTGAGTTTCCAAAATCAGCGCTCTTGGTTCGCTAGGAGGTTCTAACCGATTTATTTTTCCCGTCAGTATTGTCACAAGTTTGATGCACTTCCAATAATTAGCTTAACTAACTATTAGTCTCTCAATATACTTGTCTGAAGTCAATAGACTTGTTACAAAAATCCGAATCAGAGTAAAAGGAAACTCAGTAGAATGGCGGCGAAGTTATTGATCGGCGAAGTCTCACTGACAAATTAACCGCAAACACTTGCTAGGATAATAGGTGTTGCTGAATCAAGGGATGATTCTTGTGGGGTGGGCATCTTGCCTGCCCCAAAATACAAGGGACGGGCAAGATGCCCATCCCACAAAACTAGCAAAATCATCCCGCAAATATGCAACGCCGGATAATAAATAGGTGAAAAATTTTCAGAATGCCTACTGCTGCTTAGTTAGGAAGTCTACGTTGCATTTAATTTTCATCAACAAGCTGCAAAACCCTCTTGTATAAAGGTTCCGCCACCCAAAATCCTGCTTGGTTAATCAGAGCATCTAACAAAGGTTTCACAGCAGAAATCAGCCTTTAACTTTTAGCTTCAACCAAGATCCCTAAAATTCCTGTGTAAGCAAGATTTAGCCTAGCTGCAATCATGCGACCACGACGTTCATCAATCAAAACTTGATCTGCTTTCATTTCCAGCGCTAGAGCGATGGCTTCAGCTTCACCAATATCCAATTCATTGCTGAGTGCTTCAACCAATATACGATCTTCAACTGGACGAGTTTGAATCCAGATAAAAGTTTGGACTTCAATTGCACCTGCAACTGAAAAGTTGGGATCAGTCAGTTCTCGGTAGACAGCTTCAGGAATTAGGACTGTTCCGTAAAGCTGTTGTAGTAAATGAAGATGGTTAATGGCGGCGAGGTTATTAATGGGTGAAGTATCACTGACAATGATCACAGTCTACCCATCGCCCGCAAGTTTTCTATATCTTGGTCAAAATCCTCGACCCCATAATGCACTGAAATTTGACGACTTGCAAGTAGATGCTGAAACGCTATACGATTCATGCCTGCAAATCGGCTGGCTTGAGCAAGGGTTAACTTTTCTTTTTGAAAGAGCATCACTGCAATTTCCTGCTTCATTTCGCCTTCAGTCATCCGAGTTGCGGTTAATATTTCATTAGGAATGACGACGTTCATAATTATAATCCTCTCTATCACTACTATTCTAAGCAGCTTGGCGATCGCCAAGTGATAATCAGGTAAATAAACCGAACCGTATCCTTTTTATAAATCTTGCTCATGTCATAATGTAAGGCTTTGTTCTGGTTTGGGAACCCTAAGAATAATACTTGAGTACTGAATACGGTTTATATGACAATAAAGGATGTTCTTGCAGATTTCGAGGGAGATGATTTCGTCACTCCCAGAATTATTCGCGCTACTCGCAGTTTTAATGGTCAAGGTATTTCACTTTATTACTATATTTATGGTAAAGATTCTGATGGGCTTGTTGCTGGTCTAAAACTAGACTTCTTTAAAGAAGTTCGCTTTACTAACTTTAAGAAACCTCATGCAACAGAGAAATATAAACCTTATTTTGATAAATTTATTTATGGATGGTCTTGTAGCCACGATGATGTGTTGCAATGTTTTGCATCATCGAATTCAGTAGCAAAAGTGCAATTAGACAAGATGGCTAGACATTGGGAAATTCCTGTAGAGCGATTTATCAATACCTTATTACTTGCATATATGTTGTTGTGGGATGCTGAGGATGATGGCTGGCTTGATGGATCTGATTGGGCCGGCGGAGATTTCAGGGGTTCTTTGCCTTCAGCAAAGCGATGAGTTGAGTGTTCTAGCTTATATGCTGCCGCTAACTTTTGCTGTTAGCTGTCTCATCATGGTTTGAAGCACTGCACCAGGATATAGAGGAAAGAGCGATCGCTCATAACCTATAATTAATAGGCTGTTTAAAATGGTCAATGTCACGAGGATTTTAAAAATGGACGTTGAAAAACTTAGTGATAAAACAATAGAAGTCTCAGACATTACAGGTTGGAATAAAAATGGACAAAAACTTCTAGTATCAAAAATTAGATCCAGAGACATTCAAGAAGATATTAAATCCAAAGTACAAGAAATTCTCAAGTTCGAGCATGAACATAATAAAGTCATAGTTCCTTATGCTATGACTGCTACCCCTGAAAATATTATTTTTTTTAAATGGGATGGGGAAAATCTAGAGACTCTCTACACTTTCCCAACTCACGAAGTTATGTCTGAATACGATTCAAAATTTCCAAACAAGAGGATTTCTGAGTCTTATCTAGAAATATTAGTTGAGAGTTGGTTAAGAGATTTAGCATATAACTGGAAAACAGATAATCCTCCTAAATTACAAGAGTTAAAACAAATAGATTTTCTACAAAAGCTGGGAGATGCAGCATAAGGGTAGAAAAACTAGTGACTACACTTTATCTTGAAACTAACTTTTTCATTGGTTTCGCTAACAACCAAGATCAAGATTGTGATATTTTAATTTATTCTCAAACAAATGAGCAAATATCGCAAATTACAATTGTGATTCCTGCAATTTGTTGTATGGAATCTGTTTCTGTTCTAGAAGATGAACGCAGAAGAAGACATAGTTTTACAGAAAGGTTAGAGAGAGAAAGAAACGAACTGAAAGGAAATATTAATTCAGAATTTTATAGGGAAATTTTGCGTTCTCTTCAAACCGCAAAAATTCATAACGAAGCAATGACTAATGATCTTGAAAATCGCCTTTTTGAAGTTTTGAAATGGGCTGCTAATAATGTAGAATTAATAAATTTAGAATCATCTATACTCATTACCAGCCTTAATCAACAACTTATTCCTGATCCGACAGATAACTTAATTCTACATTGTATTCTTGCTCATGCCAAAACATCTTCAGATGATCATAAAGTTTTATTAAGTGGAAATTCTAAAGACTTTGGTACAAAAGAGATTAAACAAATATTGGGTGCAGCAGGAATAAAAAAATATGTTGCAAGTACGCGAGACTTTTTAGGGTGGTTGCAGTCAATTTAATTATTAGAGTAGAGTGCGATAGGAGACATCCAAGGGACGTAGTGGGGTATAGCCCATTACGAATTACCAATTATTTAAACCTTTGTTCCATGTGCATAGATAAAATAGTTATCTGTCACCTTCACCTCAGCCTGAAAACCTGTTTTATTTAGCTGCTCTTGAAGTTCATCCGGCTGATAAAAAATTTTGACAATCTGAAATTCTTGACCATCATTTAACTTCCGGCTTTTATATATGTTTCCGTCATCTTTAAGGATATGATTGTTAGCCGTAGATGTCGGTTCAAAGCGAGAGTCAATGATAAATACTTGTCCACCAACGCGAACAGATTGATAGACTTTCGTCAAAAATGAATCAAGTAATTTTGGCGGCACATGAGAGAGCCAAAAGGCAAAGAAAACTAAATCATATTCAATGTTAGGTTGCCATGTAAATAAATCCATAAGGTGATATTCAACACTCAGGGAATTTAACTTCGAGCGATTAATTGCAATCACTTCTTGGGAGGCATCGATCGCAGTAATTTTTTTCCCGATACTTAAAAGCTCTTGCGTCCAGATGCCTGTTCCACATGCTAACTCTAAAATATCATCCACCACGCCAATTTGGTGTAATGTACTTTTAATCACACCTACTTCATTAAACCAGTGCTGGTTGTTTTCGATACCGCGATCGTAGCGTCCTTTCCTATAGAACCACTGATCATATTCGTTGGCTCTAGCGCGATAGTATTCAATCTGTTGTTGAAGAATATTATCTGTCATCGTGTGCATTCTCAGTTGATTGAGCTTAGATTTGACGTTGTTATAACTTTTAGCGATAATTTTTTCTTCAGCGAATAGACTTGCATTTCAGCTGGAATTATATGATATTTTTATTTTTATTTACTTTTGACTATTTGGCTAATATTTGCCGATTTGATGAAGATGCATACTGTTCAGTAGAGGCGCACAGATAGATGTGCGCTTCAAACCCCTCGCCTTAGCGTCAGCCTGCCGTTAGGCAAGCAAAGAGGGGGAGTTTGGCTCCTCCTTTCCTGGTAGGAAAGGGGGCTGGGGGGTTAGGTCTTTGATTACTGAATCGATGCTCTAGCGGTGTATTGCTTCTAACCTAAAGATTTAGACTTTTTGAAGCTGAAGGTTCTTTTGGAACAGTTCTTGAACGTTTTTCCAAGCATCGGCAGCAGCTTCGGCATTGTAGCTGGCGCGATGGTTGCAGAAAAAGCCATGTCCGGCTCCAGAATAGCGGAAAATAGCATGGGGAATCTGATTTTTCTTTAATTCAGCCTCAATCTGTTCTGTTTGCTCCAAAGGGATTCCCTGATCATCAAGACCAAAGAAGGCGTAAATGGGGCCTTTAATATCGGGAGTGCGGGTGATAGTTGGTTCTCCACCGCCGGGAGTTGAGTTGGGAATACCGCCACCATAGAAGGAAGCTGTAACTTTAATATCTGGTAAAGTCGCAGCTAGATAAACGACGTGACCACCAAAGCAGAAACCAATAGAGCCGATCGCATCTCCTTGCACATTTGGTAAGGTTCTTAAATAGGCGATCGCAGCTTTAATATCACTTAATATTTCATCTGCTGTTGTCTGCTCCTTATAGCCTCTTCCTTGCTGAACATCTTCAGGAGTGTATCCACCCTCAAAACCAGGGGCGGTGCGTTGAAATAGAGTCGGAGCGATCGCCACATACCCGTCTTTGGCGAACTTCTCAGCAACTTCCCGAATGTGAATGTTGACGCCAAAAATTTCCTGAATCACGATAACGGCTGGGAATGTTCCCTCTTTTGCTGGTTCAGCTAAATAAGCATCAATTTGCAAATCTCCGTTAGGCACTTTAACTTTAGCAGTGCGAATTTCTCTGTTTGTCATCTTAGGGATTAGCCTGCAATTGCTTTGAGGACACGATGTTTTATGGTAAGTTTTGTAAATACTACTTAAACTCTACCAATTTGCCGTAGTTTTAAGAATAGTATTTCACAAACAATCGGCAAAGGCAAGTCCTTTGATTTAGAGATGTAGATGAATATAAAACCATACCAAGAATCTGATGCTGAATCAGTCAGTGCTTTGTGGAATGAGGTGTTTTTTAATAACCCGTCGCACAGCAGCCCCAAATTGATAATCAGTCAGAAGCTTGCTGTACAGCCTGAGTTGTTTTTCGTTACTGAGATTAACTCTGTAATTGTAGGCACTATAATGGCAGGATATGACGGACATCGCGGTTGGCTATACACAGTTGCGGTCAGTCCTCAGTATCAACGGCAGGGTATTGGTAGCAAGCTAGTGCGGCACGCAGAGAGGGTATTGATCGCGATGGGATGCCTCAAAATCAATCTCCAAGTTCGGATCTCCAACGCAGAAGTAGTTGAGTTTTATAGAAAACTTGGCTATCTCGTTGAAGAACGTATCAGCATGGGAAAGCTTGTCGCATAGGTTTTTGGTGAGTTGGAAAAAAACTTTAGAAATACGCCACTATTACTGCAAAAGGTGATTGCACCGTTGCCAAATTTAACCCAAACTAGGAGAAAAATCTATGAAGCTTGATGCAGTTCATCATATTCAAGTAACCTATCCTTTTGAAGTAGAGGAAGCAATGCTGTTTTTCTACAGTAAAGTTTTGGGACTGACAGAAATTCCCAGACCTGAAGTGATCAAAAACGATTCAGGAGCGTGGTACAAGTTGGGAGATATTGAATTGCACATTAGTACAGAGAAAAACACCAATAACCAAGCATCTAGACGACATTATTGCTTCCAAGTCGATAACTTGAACGCCTTTGAAGAACACCTAAAAGCGCATGGAGTAGAAATTATTCCCGATCAGCGACCACTCCCAGGATGCGTGCGATTTTTCCTCCGCGATCCTGGTGGGAATCGTATAGAGATCGCAGAGTTCGTTAAGAGTACTTTTGCACAGCTACAAACAGAGGAGTCGCTATTATAAAGACATTCAGCAACGGTGTCTTAAGCACCAAGATTACTGGAAGTCGCACGCCAGTTGGTACTCTGCTTTAAACCTTCTGGCGAGCATATACAAAAGCTTAATTTTATGCTAAAAAACGATTGATTTAGAGGAAAATAACTTATGTCTGATTTAATTAACAAACAAATCATCCTCAAAAGTCGTCCAGTCGGCGAACCAAAAGAGAGTGATTTTGCTCTGGTAGAAACACCAACTCCTGAACCGGGTGAAGGCGAAATTCTTAGCCGTACCATTTATCTATCTCTCGACCCTTACATGCGTGGTCGGATTCGTGCAGGTGAGTCTTATTCTGCACCAGTAGAATTGGGTTCAGTTATTGTCGGTGGTACAGTCAGCCAAGTAATTAAATCAAATCATCCTCAATTTCAAGTAGGAGATTTTGTTCTTAGCAATAAGGGTTGGCAAACTTATGCTGTATCTAAGGGCGAGACACTGCGTAAACTTGATCCCACTCAGGCACCTTTATCCTATAGTCTAGGTGTATTGGGTATGCCTGGTCTGACTGCTTATGCTGCTCTGCTTGATGTTGGTCAACCGAAAGAAGGTGAAACTGTTGTCGTTTCAGCCGCTTCTGGTGCTGTGGGTGCTGTAGTAGGTCAAATTGCCAAAATTAAAGGTGCGCGAGTAGTGGGAATTGTCGGGAGTGACGATAAGCGGGACTATATAGTTAAGGAATTAGGTTTTGATGTTGGCATTAACCGCAAAACTCAAGAACTTGATTCAGCGCTCAAAGCAGCTGCTCCTAATGGCATTGATGTTTACTATGACAATACAGCAGGTGTGATTTTAGAAGCTGTGTTGCAGCATATCAACCTTGGGGCAAGAATTCCACTAGTAGGTTTGATTTCGGAGTATAACGCCACATCTACTCCACCAGGGCCTAATTTAAGACCACTGCTAGTCAAACGGGCCTTAATTAAAGGTTTTCTAGTTAGTGATTACCAACATCGGTTTAATGATTTTTTGCATGATGTTTCTGGATGGTTGCAGTCTGGTCAACTCAAGTATAAAGAAGATGTAGTTATTGGTTTAGAGAACGCTCCTGGGGCATTCATCGGTTTACTTCGAGGTGAGAACTTTGGCAAGCTGATTGTTAAGGTCAATGACGACCCAACAGAATCTTAATACTCACGTTCTTTAGGAATACGTTCTGCGAAGCAAACTATTAGCTGGCAGCGTGTAATCCGCAAGCCTAGACAAAATTTAATCAGATTTTTTCCCATCGGATACCATTTGTGAGAGAATATAGGCGGCGAAATCTAGTAACTGATCTAGCAAAAAGCCAATGATACCGATATAGAGGATTACTTGGATTATGTAATCGGTATTGCCAGCTTTATAAGCATCCCAGAGGGTAAAGCCAAGTCCTTTTGGTCCGGTTAACATTTCTGTAGCAATAACTATAAACCAAGCTACCCAAATGCTAACTTTCAAGGCATGAAATATATGAAATATCGCTACTCGAAAGTTATTCTTCTGTCTATGAAAATGTTGCATACCTATTGCTGTATTAATAATCATCGTCCAGAGAGTTCCCAAAAAAACTACTATAATAGCAGCCGATTCGCTCTCTTGAAACGCTATTAGGGCAATAGGTAGCAAAGCTATAGGAGGGATACTATGTGGGATCTGAAATATCAGCCTAAATAGCTGATAAATCATGCTATTTAGTCCGATGAAATATCCGATGAAACTACCCAAGACAACGGCTGGAATGTAACCCACAAATAACCGTTGTAGACTAGCTAAAATGTCTAAAAACATATTATTTTCTCTGCCTCAGTTCTCATGGAAACATCTGGGAAATACTGCGGCAACAACACCAAATAGGAAATAGAAAACTAGATTTAATTCTACTTCTTCTTTGATTACTACAAGATTTTTTATATCTTCTCCTGGTTGACCGTTAATCAAAAAAACTTAGGTATTATTACGATGTGTTAGTGGTAGTACAAAGAAGAGGTAAAACTTGGCTTTACTAAACTTTATCAGAAAAATAAATCCTGATTAGCAAATTAAATACAATTTCCAAAATTTAATTGAAGATTCTATTAAGTATAAATATCTAAAATTTTTAATCCTAAATAAATAGCATAAATTGTTATTAGCAATACAGATAATAATTCAGGACTTACGCACTCAAAACCTGAAACTTTGATCCCCCTAATACCGTTTCACAAAAACCTTGATACAAATACATATCTGTAGAGAAGCGAAATTTCGCGTCTCTAGAAGATTCATCTGTATCGGTATTAACGTCAAATGGTATAACCGCCCTTAAAAAGGGAGGGATCTTAAAGACCCAACTTTTTAAGGGGATTGGGGGATCTATAAATGCGTAAGTCCTATAATTGAAAGAGACAGCAAATTCCAAGGGGTTTTAAACCGCAAGCTTGCTTGCCTAGTTTACCAACGTCGGCATCGCAGCATTTCGTTGGTTTATTTACCCAGATTCCGCTTCATTTGTTCTAACTCATCTTGGGTTTCCCAGCGCTGAAACTTTTCTTCTAAGTCATCAAACCCACCAGAATAACTATTAGTTTGATTCGACCAGCCATTGGTTTCCAAACGCTGCTGAGTTTGCGCTTGAGTACGGGCTGTCTGTGCTTCGGCTGCTTTAGCTTGCACCTCCTGTCGGCGCTGCTGAATTTTTCGCAGTAGTTCTTGAGATTGGTTAATGCGTTCTTTCAGCCCTTGCATCTGTCCCCAGCGCTGATTTCCTTCCCGCAACAAGGCTGCTTCTCGCTCACCCGCCGCAGTTGCCAAATCCTCTCTGCCAGCGTTTTCGGCTTTTTGAACACGGATATGCCAACGCTGAATTTCTTGAGCGGTGGAGAGAATTTCTTCTTGCGATCGCTTCTGTTGTAATTGTAAGTCTGCGATCAGCTTTAATGTGTCTTCCTCTTGCTCACGCAGCTGTTCTAGCAGCGCCTCTAACTCCAAATGGGGATTGTTACGCAAGAATTCTTCTAAACGATTTTCTAGAAACCGACTCAAATCATCAAATAAGCCCACTGCTAGAACTCCAGAGATCGGGTGCGTGACTATTTTATTGTAAATAATTATCGTCGTCGGCGGAATGTAAATTTTAATAGTTCCCGTCAGATGCACTTCTGGGTGTTAGTTAGATTTAAAAGTTGGGAAGAATGTATTTGGTGAAACTACGCAAGCAACCCTGACTTATAAGATCAGGCTTTAAAAAAGCATGAGTTCTGATTTTCAACCGCCGCCTAAGAGCTTGTCCATACTAGCTTCTGTAGGAGGAGTCCTTACGGCTGCGATCGCGATCGCAATTTTAAATGTTTGGTCTAAGCAACTTTCTAAGACTTCTCTAGAAAAACCAAAAATATCAACATCCCAAACTGCTTCAGCCCAATTGCAACAACCAGATAAACCCCAACGCCCTGTCTCTTCTGCTAAACAAACTGAAATAATTGCCAGCCTGGATGCGAAATCTCTGGTTTTGCCAGGTAAACCCATCCCTAAAAACCACCTAACAGTAGCTATAATTCCATACATTGCTCCTGGAGTTGGAAAACTCACCCTAGAGGAAACGAGAACTGCGCGTCAGGCTTGGTTATACTTCCAGCGCAACTGGAACGATGAAACTGGCTTGGTCAATTCTGTTGATGGCTTTGCCTCTGTAAGTATGTGGGATCAGACAGCAGCGATCGCAGCTTTAGTTAGTGCTAGAGAACTCAATATCGTCCCGATGGCTGAATTTGAAGCCAAAATGAGTAAAATGTTGAAAACACTGGCATCAATGCCCTTATACAAAGGTGAACTACCCAACAAGGTCTACAATGCAAAAACCCTCGTACCTGTTAATTATGGTCAACTAGAAAAACGCGAAGAAATTGGTTGGTCAGCAATTGATTTGGGAAGGATGGGAATCTGGTTGAAGATTGTCGGGGCAAAGTATCCACAGATGCGATCGCAAACCGCAGCAGTTTGGAAACATTGGCAAGTCAAGCGTCTAACCAAAAATGGTCAAATGTACGGTACTGCCGTTATCAAAGGCAAAGAACAGTATAACCAAGAAGGTCGCTTGGGTTATGAGAATTATGCTGCCTATGGTCTGAAGCTTTGGGGCTTGGATGTTAAGCAAGCCTTAGATTATCAGTCTCATACTGCCTTTGTTGATCTTTACGGAGAGGGAATTCCTTACGATCGCCGCGACTATAAAAACTCTGGAGCTAATAATTACGTTCTTAGCGAACCCTATATCTTAGATGGCATTGAAACTGGGTTTCAAGCTTTGCCTAAAACCTATGCTGATCGGATTTTAGCTGCTCAAGCAGCGCGTTATCAAGCCACAAAACAATTAACCGCCGTTACCGAAGACAACTTAGATCGCTCTCCATACTTTGTTTACAGCAGCCTGTTTGTCAACGGCAAAGCTTGGGCAACCATTACAGATACCCAACAACAGCACAATGATTTGCGATTTCTCAGTGCCAAAGCTGCGATCGGCTGGCATGTACTTTATAACACTGCCTACACTCAGCAGTTATTTGATTTTGTCCAAGGCAACCTCAAGTCAAAAGATGGCTGGTACAACGGTTTCTATGAGTCTTTGCATCAGCCGAATAAAACTCTTACCGCCAACAATAATGGCGTAATTTTGGAGAGCTTGCTGTATAAGCAAGTTGGACAACCGCTTACCGTTTGGGCAGGAGTCACACAATTTTAGATTTTAGATTTTAGATTTTAGATTCAAAAGAGCAATCAAGTCACTAGTTCTGTTAAACTGTTCCCCATTTAACTTACATATCTTGGGCGGGCGAGACACCCACCCCACAAGAAATGTACAACTTCAAATTATGCAAACTAGATATGGTTTAGCTTATTTAATTTTAGATTTTGGATTTTAGAATTACTCTTTCAGGACTTATGCAAAAAAGTTCTGAAGTAGTGGTAATTCATGAATTACCACTACGACAAATTAGGTTTTTGAGACAATTAATTTTGTATAAGTCCTGTCTTTGAATGTTTATAACCACCAAAAAGCCTTTATCCCAAAGAGTAGATAATTGTCCTGTATGTCATATCAGTTTATGTCGTGATCTAAATGCCTCAATAAATATAAAGAATCCTCGGACGCACGATCTAAAAGCTCAGATTATGTCTTCATTGAAGAGTCTCACCAGAAGCTCACGCTTCCTGAGTACAGGTAAGCGTGAGTACGTCATTCAGCACTAATCATACTGTAGGTAGATTCCAAGGAAATCAGAAATATGAAAATATAGTTACAATAGTTACAAATATTAATAATTTCCGATTGTGGATGAAATACTGTGTCGCTGTCCCTGGAGATGGAAAAATGGTTTTTATGGAAAGTAAGCGCTTGCTCTTCGTTGCTGACTTTCCATCTGTACAACTCGGTAAAGACTTTTCTGATTTAGTCCAAATACCGCCGTCGCCCCATTGTGAAGTTTGTGTAATTGTTCCAGTTCGCAATGAAGCTGAGACGTTGGCAGCAACCCTTACTGCCCTGCTACATCAAGTTGATCTAGAAGGACAGCTTTTAGATCCCAGACGCTACGAAATAATTTTGTTAGCAAATAATTGTAGCGATGATTCAGCAGCTATAGCCCGAACTTTTGCTCAACAACATCCAGATATAGCACTGCATATAGTTGAAAAAACTCTCCCTCCTGCACAAGCCTATATTGGTCGAGTGCGTCAGATTTTAATGGATGAAGCATACCGCCGTTTGTCTAGCTTAGGACGCACAAGGGGGGTAATTGCTTCAACTGATGGAGACTCGCAGGTTAGCCCAACTTGGATTGCTGCCAACCTGTACGAAATTAGTTGTGGTGCTGATGCTGTCGGTGGGCGAATTCTTGTTGAGCAAGCTGGTCGTGCTAATCTACACCCTTACGCCAGAGCTTGCTATCTGCGTGAAGTCGGCTACCGCTATTTAATTACTGAATTAGAAACTTATCTTGATCCCGACCCCCATGACAGCTTTCCGCGCCATTATCAACATTATGGAGCAAGTTTAGCAGTAACAGCAGAAATGTATGCACTGGCAGGAGGCTTACCGGCAGTGCGGACTCCTGAAGATGTAGCTTTTTACTGTGCCTTGCAACGGGTAAATGCCCGTTTTCGCCACAGTTTATTAGTACGGGTAGTAACTTCGGCAAGACAAATCGGACGTACCAATGTTGGTTTAGCAAATCAGCTCAGTCAATGGATAGAAATGGGACAGCAACAGCAATCATTTCTAGTCGAGCCAGCAGCAGCTATCGAAACTCGTTTTGTTGCACGTCGCCAATTACGAGTGATGTGGTGGTGCGTTCTCAATGGCTATCAGCCAGATCATAAGAGCGTCGCGTCCTTGGCAGAGATGCTGGGAGTTTCAGTGCAATGGCTTATGCAAAAATTGACCCAACCTTATACATTTGGTCAGTTGTTTGAACAAGTCGAAGAACGCCAGCAGTCAGAACAAACGTGGGCTTCGCGCTGGAAATTTGTGGAAATCCAACAAGCAATTGGAGATTTGCGCTTGCGTCTTCAGAGTTTGCGTCAGTAATTCTTAAGGGGAAGCGTCACCCCAGAGTAGGGTAACGCTTCCAAAGTGGTTTATTTCTCAGACTCGCTCGAATAAATCAAGTCGATATTCTTCCTCGCGTTGACCTTTTAAATGCCGCAGTTTATTTGAGGGCAACTCCAAAAACGAGTCGTGAACTTCATCCCCAGTTAAAGGATAATCACAGGCATAGAGTGTCCAATGAACTAAAAGTAAATGTCCTCCTAGTTCTAGGTGTTCTAAAATGCACTGTTGGGATTTTTTCAAATCTTCCCAGCTCCAGTAATAGCCAACTTCCGAGACTAGGGTCAAATCAAACATCTCATCAGGATATTCCTCTGGGACACACATAATCTGGAAGTTGACATTGGAGAGATGCTGACAGCGCTCTTTTGCTCTATCCTGCGCCAGTTTTGATATATCAACTGAGAATAGTTTGTCACAACGCGCTTGTAACTTTTCAGTTAAAACGCCAATGGAACCACCGATTTCAAAAGCAGACCGATAGCGCTCTTTGGGTAAAGCTGCGATCGTGGCCGCATATTTGTTAGCTTCGTATTCGCTTGTCTCAAACTTCCACGGGTCAGGATTTTCGCTGTAGAGTTTATCGAAGTAGCTGGGTGGTAGGGAATTGGATTGTAACGGGTTCATCGGTTTTCTTCTATATAAACTTCCCAAGGATGAGTGAAGTTCGCTAACATTTTGGGAGTTAGGCGAAAGCCTTCTGGGTCATCATCAATTAAGTCTGTAATTTGAGAACGATAAGCAGCGATCGCTTGCTGTTTTAACTCCAGTACTGTGCTAATATTCAACCGCCAGGTTGTCACATCAAGAGATGCTGGCAGACTCCCCCGTTGCTGCCAATCCCAATCCCAAATAGGATACTCAATCAATCGGGGGGATAAGCGCAAACCATGCAGCACTGCATGAATTAACTTCCACGTCCCTCGGTGGTCTGCGTGAGGGTCATATCGCCACGGTAAAAAGATAATTTGTGGTGCGACTTCTGTGATATAAGCACGACAACTAGCGACTACACTTTGATACTGTATTGAAATTGACCCATCCTGCATTCTCCAGAAGGTGACATGATTAACCTCTACACCCAGCAATTTTAATGCTGATAGTGTTTCAGCCTCCCGCAAACATCGGAGTGTATCTGCGGGATATTTCCGGGAACGAGGGTGTGAAAGAGTACCATCACTGATGACTAAAACTTGCACATCACAATTTAAAGACCGTAACAGTGCGATCGCACCCCCACAACCTAATGTCTCATCATCAGGATGGGGTGCAACGATTAGTACCGGACTACAAGCTATCTCGTTAACTGAACGCCAGGGCAAAATACTAGGATTGCTTAGTGGTGATGTCATCAAGCCGAATTTATTCATCATTCCAAAGCAAACAAGCTCTCCTTACTTTGCTGCAAGACATACTTACCGACATTTGCCAAGGCAGCATCAAAAGCAGGTTGACGCAGATATATAGTCAAATCTCGGATAATGCGTTCTATTGGATTTGGTGGTAGTAAGCCGCGAGTCCCAACAGAACGTTGACACAAATTCATCACATCAATGCAAATTTGTTCAATTGCTGTCCTCACCATGTTTGCATAGGCGACGAGTTGCTCGGCTTGCGGGTGGGGAACTGTAGGATCGCCACCAAACATCGGCGCATAGGCTGCTACCTGATCCGCAGCCCCGCGCAACCAGAGATTACCACTTTCAATGGCGATCGCCATTCTACCAAGCCGTTCCTGTTGATATGGATCATTTGTATATTCCAACTTCTGGAGATACTGGCGAGTCAGGTTAAACAGTGCTTCTGCCCCACCTAGTTGCACAGCAGCAAACCGAATCACCCCAACAGACAACCAGGGCTGTCGAAAGTAATCTCCTGCGCCGCCAATTAAATAGCTCTGCTCCAACTCTACACCGCTAAAATCCACTTTGTAACTAGCAGTAGCTCGCATCCCAGAAGGTTGCCACCAAGCTGGATCACTAACTGTTGTCACTTCGTCCATCGGCACAATGCACATTTGCCAACCGCCTTCGGGCAAGACTCCATTCACGAAAGGACGTTCAACATAGCCTGCACCAGTACAAAAGGTTTTAGAACCTTCCAGCCGATAACGTCCATTCTCAAAAGGAATTATTTTGACACCATCAGCAGCTTCAGCATTCCAAACCCCAAATATTTTCTGGCGATCGCGGGCATCACCAGCGTAGCTGATAATTTGTTCTCTAGAACCAAAAGTCTGAATCAGTTGCAGGGCGTTGATGTGTCCTTCATAAATTCGCCCAACTGCCAGATTCCCCTGCCCCATCTGCTTTAATAATATTAAAAGCTCGTAGGTAACATTAGCATCAATTCCTGCACCCCATCCGCCTAATTCCTTCGCCAATGGTGCAGTCAACAACCCCGCCTTAGCAATCAGTTCAAACTCCTGCTTGGGAAAAGCAGTATTGTAATCTATAGCACTGGCATTGTTTGCACAATAATCAGCAATTTCCGTGGCACGTTTTAGATCCAGAGCAATGTTGGAATCATGGGATTTTGGGATGACGACATTCTGTGATAATTGGATGCTAATAACCGACTCCTTTCTGTAACATTTCTTTATATAATTATTGATAGTAATCAAATTAAGCCGATTAATACCTCTATCTTTTGTGTGATTGTATACTCCATAAAAAGGGAGAAAATTAAAACACCTGTAAGAGGTTGTTTTAAAAGCATCTTTTGCTCTTATAGTTAGCACAATCAAGCATCTGAGTACATGACTATTTGCGGCGACGTGGGATTTGGTTAACAATACCACGCAAGTCGAATCAATGCAGAGGGGATAAGTTTGACAAATCGATTTATCGCCAGCGCAACCTACTTGAGCGATGCAACAAAGCCGCTTAAAAGAGATATTACCCAAAGAAGATTTAAAGTACTATCAGCCGATCCCAAAGGTTTTGACCGAGATGGAGATGGCATCGCGTATGAACGGTAGAAGCAGCAACATGAGTTTAGTTGCTGCCTCATCCCTGATTGAGCAGCTAATAGTTAAGACTGCGGATTTTGCCGAAGCCCTAACAAGTTTCCGTCAATATCCTTGAAGACAGATAATTGCACTCCATGACCGACATCGGTAATTGGCCCAACTTCAACTCCTTTTTCAATCAGGCTTTGACGAGCAACAACTATATTGTTTACAACAAAGGTACTAACAGTATTACCTGTTTCAACTGAGTTACTTAAGTTCAGTCCAATTGCAAAGCGCCCAATATCAGGGAGGCTCAACTGTCTCCAGTTAGGAGTGTCATATTTGTCTTCAGGAACAAATCCGAGCTTGGACTTGTACCACTCGACACTAGCTTCCAGATTCGTAACGTCTACTTTAGTGATAAAACTATATTCACCAAAGGTATTTTTCAATGTCATAATTTACTGTACTAATCCAAAACTTTTGCCAACTATAGATATTATCAACCTTTTTGAAGATTAAAAATACTGTAACTTTATCGGTAAACAGTAGTTTAATATTTACCCTAACCAAGCGGGATTCATGGCTGTACTGTCATTTTGGGTTGTAGTCTTATATCGTTCGTACTCCCCTTTAGCCGCGGCCTCACGGGTACGCGCTAACAGTGCTGTAACTTGTGCCTGATCCATTGGCTTAAACGTGCGGACTGCTTCAAACGCCTGGTCTAAAATTCTCATGCTGTCGATGCCCGTAATTACAACTGAGGTTGGCAAATTCATGGCGTAGTGCAGGCACTCGATCGCACTGACTGTATTGCTTCTAAGAATGTAAGACTCCCCGATGGTTTTCATTGCCAGCACACCAATGTTGTCTTTTACTAGCACAGGTAAAACCTGATGTTCAAAACTTCTAAAATGGGCATCCATCACATTCAAGGGCATCTGCACGGTGTCGAAACGGAAACCATTTTGTGTGGCAGTTGAGAGCATCTGAAGGTGAATCTGGGGATTTTTGTGTCCTGTGAAACCGATATAGCGAATTTTGCCCGCTTTCTGGGCTTCCACGACTGCCTCCATTGAGCCGCCAGTGCCAAAGACTCGATCGGGGTCTTCAAATCGCAGTATTTCATGATGCTGGATTAAATCAATGTGATCTACCTGCAAATCTTTGAGTGATTCATCAATCTGCATCTTGGCAGCGCCTTTGGTGCGACCATCGATTTTGGTCATTAAGAAGACCTTTTGCCGATAACCATTCTTAAGAGCATTCCCCATCCAACGGTGGCTACGTCCGTCGTGATAGTCCCAAGAGTTATCCATAAAGTTGATGCCGCGATCAATGGCACTGCGGATCAGCTTGATACTTTCTTGCTCCTCTTGAATTTTTCCAATGTGATACCCCCCCAAGCCAATTACAGATACTTGTTCTTGGGTACGTCCGAGGGTACGATATAACATCTCGCCGCGTCGAGTTGGAGTGGCTGTTTCGGCTAGCAGTTGATTCGTTTGCTCAACAGGTTGTGTTTGGGCCAAGAGTGGCTGCAAAAATCCTTCGGAAGCCAGTCCTGCTGCCACTAATCCCGAAGCGGAGGCAGCTTTCAATAAGCTACGTCTACTGATATCCATAACTATCTTTTACAAGTAACAATCGGAAATGAGTTGTATCGTAGCACGACAATCTCGCAAAAAAATTCTAACTCAGGTGTGTTTTGAGACATTGGACTTCACAGACAAAATACGCCTGTGATTCCGATTAGATGTCTGGTTTTTGCAGCCATCGGGCAACCATACCCGCCAAAACTCCACCTAAAATGGGGAAGACGATGAAAATCCAAAGGTCAGTCAATGCCCAGCCGCGAGTAAAGATAGCTGTGGCTAGCGATCGCACCGGATTGACGCTGGCATTGGTAATAGGAATCAGGATAAGATGGGCCAAGATCAGCGCTAAACCTATGGGGATTGGTGCAGACAGCTTGAGAGCGCGAAAAGATGTTACGCTCAAGATCAGCAGCACAAAGCCACAGGTAACGATGAATTCGGCTAATGCACAAGCCCACCAGCTATAGTTACCAGGGGAGTGAATTCCCACCCCATTAGAACCAAAGTTGGCTGTTGTAAACTCCGGCTTGCCCATGCAAATCAAAAACAGGATAGTAGTCCCCCAAATTCCGCCAAGAACTTGACTGCCGATATATGGCAAAACGTCTCCGAAATAAAACCGATTGGCTACCCAAAAACCAATTGTGACTGCGGGGTTGACGTGACATCCACTGATCGAACCAAAAGTATAGGCGGCAGTCAACAAACTTAAGCCAAAAGCGATCGCCACCCCAGTAACTCCAACCCAAGGTACTGCACTAGAAATCACCGCAGTACCCACGCCCATCAGAACCAACCAAGCTGTACCTAGAGCTTCCGCCAAACATCGTTTTGCTAAGGAGTAACGATTCATGATAACTGCCATAACTGGCTAGACGTGATTAATACTTGCATACATTAGCCGAATGACATTAATATCAATACTCGCTTCTGGATTATTAAGTATAAAAGGTAACAACATACTATTGATTGGCTGATTTAAAGGACTTCCAAAAAATAAATCATCCTAAATTATTTGTATATTTGTAGAGGGTATTGCAATAGGCCCCAACGATGAGATATTTTGTTAATTGGAAGACCCTAAAAACTTGATGAAAAATTAAATTTATTCCCTTTGTACATAGCTTTAGACAAATCTGGCTTTTCCTTACAGCACTTTTCATTTCCATAAACTACAAAGCAGATAGTAGCACAGCAATGCTGTACCATAGGGCGTGATCTTATTTACCTGAAAACATTGGTGTGCTTTACAGTGTACCAGAGATGAATGCAGAGTTATCGCCAGACAATTAAGGGGAAAATGATGGCTATTTATCTAGACAGTGCGATCGCATCTGAAGCTGAAGTTGTTAAGCTTTGGGGATGGGTAAAAGGGATTACAACAAATCCCACGCTGTTGGCTCAAAGCGATACCCCACCGGAAACCACGCTCAAAAAATTGGTTGCCTTGACAAATGGCCCGTTATACTATCAACTTGTGGCATCTGATAAAAATGGGATGCTAGCTGAAGGTAGAAAAGCTTTCGAGATTATTGGTTCACAAACAATTTTAAAGATTCCCGCAACACCGTTAGGTTTTGAAGTGGTGGCGAGTCTATCCTCAGAAATTACCTGTGCGGTGACAGCAATTTACAGTGCAGCACAGGCAGCAGTAGCACGGGAAGCTGGAGCTAAAATTGCCATAGCTTATGTCAATCGCGCTAGCCGGTTGTTAGGTGACGGTATTGCTTTGGTGCGGGATATGGCTAGCGTACTCCAAGGTAGCGATATTGAAATCTTGGCAGCTAGTATCAAATCTCCTGAAGAAGCAGCCGCGTCGTTGCAAGCTGGAGCGGCTCATTTGACTTTACCACTGGCAATGTTGCAGGCGATCGCTACTGATGAATTTTCCCAAAAAACGGTTGAAGAATTTGCTAAAACAGGCATTGGCTTAAAATAATTCGTAATTAAATATGAGTTTGTCAGATATCCCTAATCTCTGGGTTCCTCTAGCACTTTTAGGTTTAATTGTTATAGCTGCTGTATTTTTCAGTCGCAGCAGTTGATATTTCAAGGATTAGATAAAACTTTTGTTTGCAGCGCTTAACAGTTATTATCCTCGAAGTATAGCTACAGTTTATCTAAAGCATTACAGTTGAGGTGGAGGTATCAGTTCTATGTTCGCTGTTGTCACACCCAATACAATCCATTTGTCCCCAGGCGCGGTAGTCCGTCTACTCGGAAGTTGGCAAGACTATCAAGCACTGAATGAACAACTAGGCGATCGCTCTTCCCCTCGCATTAAGTATCGAGATGGAGAAATTATCTTGATGGCACCGCTACCAGAACATGGGCGTAAAGTAAGTGTAATTGCAGATGTAGTCAAAGTTTTGCTCGATCATCTGGGACGAGAATACGAAGCCTTTACCCCAATCACAATGGAACTGCCACAGGAAAGTGGTATTGAACCAGATTACTGTTTTTATATTGAAAACTGGGAGGCAATTGCAGGTAAAGATCGCATCAATTGGGGCGTTGATCCATCACCCGATTTGGTGGTGGAGATAGACATCACCAGCTACACGGATGTGAATGACTACCTGCCTTATCGAGTACCAGAAGTTTGGTTGTTGAGGAAGAACCAGCTGATGATTTACAGATTGCAAGGCGATCGCTACACTGTTGAAACCAGTAGCCGCTATTTCCCCAACATCAATGTGTCAGAGATAGTCACAGAGTGTTTGCAAATTGCCTACGAGCGTAATACTAGCACCGCCATTCGAGAATTGCGGCGGAAATTGCCGAGTGAGAATTAAATCTCGGCGATCGCTTCAATGTGAGGATAAATGGCTGCCAAAGACCTATTCCATGATGCTGTAAAACAAGCACTTTTACATGAGACACAAGAGCAAAAAAAACCCAGGTATAATCTGGGTTGATTCCTATTTGCAGTTGTGAATCCAATTTTGATTGAGAATACAGCCAAAAACCTTTAATCCACTGCTGCTTTAGCTTTGGCTTTTGCCTTTACCTTTGGCTTCATCATAAGGCCGACTATACCTACTGCTATTGAGCCACCAGTAGTCATAGGTTCGGGGATAGGCGTGAATCCAGATACCTGAAACACAGATAATGCTTGAGGGGTGACCAGAAAGGAGTTGAAGTCCCTAGCTGCGTCTGGGTTTTGAGTTTGTTGGAGTACAGCAGAGCCATAAACAATCGGAGAGTAAAGGTTGATAGGCGGAGTGTATGCAATTTTGACTTTATTAAGTGCTGTTAGAGCGTCTGTGGTGTAAACAACGCCCGCATCTATAGTATCGGTGGTGTCGCTTGACACTTTATTTAGTACATCACGCACATCCGTGCCCAAGACAAGTTTGGATTGGATTTGCTGCGATATCCCGGAATTGGTAAATAATTGCTGGGCGAATACTCCTGCTGGAACAGACGCAGGATCACCAATAGCCACTTGACGCAGTTTTAATAGGTCTTCAACCTTTGATATAGATATGGTTGAATTTATCGGCGTGATTATAGCCAAGGTGTTGTTTAGTATGTCTTGCCTGGTTCCTGCTATTAGTTTGTTATTAAGTTGCAGATTATCTAACGGTGCTTGGGATACTGAGAAGAAGATATCTACTGGCTTTGGATTTGTTCCCATTAGGTTTGTTCCCATTATGATTTGATTAGCGAGACCAGTAGAACCCCCAAAGGTATTCATAAAGGTGACGTTGGGGTTGCTTCGCTGGTAAAGTTCCTCAACCTGGGGTAGGGTGTCGGTCAAGCTGGCAGCAGCATAGATGTTAATCGGACCACTAAATGTAGCAGCTTGTGCTGGTTTAGCTTGGATTATACCAAAACCCAAAGCAATGCTAGCGGTAGCCAATGCTAATTTGTACCTTTTCTTCATGAAATATTTCCGTAGATTTAATGTGCGAGTTACTACAATTTTTGAAATTCCAAATTTTGCACCCAGCCTTGAAAGTTTGCTTTTCACTCCATCCAGAAGACAGGGTAAGAAGAAGTCATAGCTGGTAAGCAATCTTTGTTAGTTATGTATTTAAACCTACTTTAATGTCCAATCAATTACAACTAGTTTGAAAGCATCTTTATATATAAAATACAGTCATCTATGTACTTATACTGCCATAAAACCGCTTCAAATACCAAGAAAGTAGGTTAATGCATCTGTACTATAGAGAAAATTTGTATAAAGTTATTTTAAAAATATAATTTTTCTATTTCAAAGAAGTATATGCATCTGACTTTTGACGGCAACTGTTCAAAAGCAATCTCTCAAACGGATTCTATATTAAGTATATTCACTGATAGTACAGTTGGTAAAATTGGGTGTTCAAGGAAACAAACAATGTCGCGCTGGTGGTCAAAAAATTTTGCTTTGTCTCAACTGGGCGATCGCAGACTAAATCGACGCACCACAGAAACTGATAAAATATTCAGTCAAGGATTTGGCGCAACTTACTTTCAAGTAAACAGAAAAGGAGTACCTGCACAGATGGGAAAAGGGAGGTTAGAAGCATTCAGCGATGGGGTGATTGCCATCATCATCACCATTATGGTGCTAGAAATCAAAGTGCCGCATGAATCTGATTTAGCCGCGCTACGTCCGCTGATTCCGGTATTTCTGAGCTATGTCCTGAGTTTTATTTATATCGGTATCTACTGGAACAATCACCATCACCTATTACAAGCAGTCCGACACCTTAATGGGCGTATCCTTTGGGCTAATCTGCATTTGCTGTTTTGGTTGTCGCTAATTCCCTTCGTCACTGGCTGGATGGGTGAGAATCACTTTGCCGCCTTGCCAGTTGCCCTTTATGGTACGGTGTTGTTCTTGGCTGCGTTGGCGTAGCCCGCCGAAGGCATCGCTTACTTCATCCTTACCCGCGCCCTGATTTCTTACCAAGGTAGGGATTCGACTCTAGCGATCGCAGTCGGTGGAGACTTGAAGGGAAAAGTATCGGTGGTGTTCTATGCTGTGGCAATTCCACTTGCCTTTGTGAACTCATGGTTTACCTATGCATTGTACGTTTTAGTTGCAATTATGTGGCTGATCCCTGACCGTCGCATTGAGAAGACTCTCACTTCTTGAACGAATTACGTTACTAGCTTAAATTTTGAAACAGAAAATATCGCGTTTATCAGGAGAAGGTTGATCATCTCACGCGATTCCACCGTTTACACGGATGTTTTGCCCAGTGATCCACCTAGCTTCGTCGCTAGCGAGAAATGCTACGACATCGGCGATTTCTTGCACATCTCCCAGTTTGCCAAAAGCAGCCATTTGGGCTAATCGGTCTATCTGTTCTGGTGTTTTGCCTTCTCGAAATAGTTCTGTATCGGTGGGGCCAGGAGAAATAACATTAACTGCGATCGCCTTTGCACCCAATTCTTTAGCTAATACCCGTGTGATTTGTTCAACAGCACCTTTGGTTGCGACATAAGCACTATAAGTTGGCAGCATCATCACCGTGGTTGATGAGGAAAAGTTGATAATCCGTCCCCCTTCTGCGATATGTTGCGCGGCTTGTTGGCAAGTAAAATAGGTGCCTTTGACATTAATGGCAAAAATCTTGTCAAACTCTTCTTCTGTCACTTGAGTAATTGGTTTATAGAAGGCGATTCCGGCATTGTTGACCAAAATATCGACTTTACCGAAGCGTTCAAGTGTTTGCTCAAATAACCGTTGGATGTCGGGTACTTTACTAATATCTGCTTGGATAGCGATCGCCTCTACTCCCAATTTTTCAATTTCCGCAACAACTTCCTGTGCTTTGCCTGCATTACCCGCATAATTAACGACAACAGACGCACCGTTACCAGCTAACTTGAGTGCAATCGCTCGTCCAATTCCCCGCGATGCACCTGTGATAATTGCAACTTTTCCTGCTATAGATGTCATCATGTAAACCCAATCACCCTACTGAATTTGACAGAATTTAAGTGCTAATCACACAGGTATTGTCTAAAGACATCTTTCATAAGGTGTCTGTCTTCCTTAACCAAAAGCTTATCTAGTTTATCAAATCTGCGTAGATTAAATTATTCTAAGAAGGGATTTCCGGGAGGTCTCCCGAATTGAAGATTTGTTGGACTTAGCGGCAATTGAGCCGGACATATTGGCTGAGATAACACTGTTCCATTAAATGTAAAAGTAGTGCCGTTAGAATTGAGAGCAGTACCACTTATCGCCCGAGCTGCAACAAAGTCTCCTTGTACTACACCCTTAAGTGCGATACTTACTAATGGTGAAGGTGGTTGTGTGACTGCTTGCCAACTTATCTGATCGGTACTAACGTTATAAGTAGCGTTTTGTCCCAGAAACTCTAGGGTACCGTTGGGATCAAATTGAAAACAAGCAGTAAAATTATCTCCCCGACTCGAATAAACATTCATATTATAACTTTTGCCCTGCACTCCAGCTTGTACTGGCGCAGCAAATAACATTATCTGTCCAAGTAAAAAAGTTAAAACTAAACCATATTTAGATTTGATGATTTGCACTGACATAATTAGACATCTCCTTTACGTAATTGTCGAATTGTTTACCTTTACCCGTTGGCGACAAGTTAAGGTCATTAACCATTTGTCAATAAGTAATGCTGCTTAAAATTTAGTCAAAATCGAGGTTATAAACACAAATTTTCAGCCTGCGATCGCTAAGTTGGGCTACGCCGAAGCATCATCGGGAAAATTATCGTTCATTCTTGTCTTAAAGCTTAATTAGATAAATCCTCGATAGCGTGGATCATTTATAGCCTCATCACTACTGACAAAAGGAATTATACCCCACTTCTGCACTTCATTTTGTAATATACGAAGATTTCCAATATTTGGCAAATGGTGGTTAGATATCAATCAAAAACCAGCATAAAGTCTCAGTATTAATACTTAATGATTAACTTTTATTAGGAATTATTCTTGAAGATCGATGTATTATATCTGGAAGTGCGGAATATGGCTTATAGCTTAAGCTGTCACGAATGCTCTTTTTTTAACAGAGAGGTCAGAGTGTATTGCATACAAAGGAGTGTAGACGCAGAGCGGCTTGTCGTCAGACATCGCTATATATAGATAGCAATCCGATTTGATTTGCTCTCCACCTACAGCCTCAGATCCCCGACTCTTCAAGAAGTCGGGGATCTTTTGTTTGTAACTCATTTAGTAGGATTGCTATAGTTAACGCTCTTGGCTGGGCATTGGTAGCAGACAAAATTGAGGACTGCTCCCCTTAATTAAGATTCTGGAACGATCGCCACACCATCCCTGAGATTGAGCAACCCTGAGATAATAACTTTATCTTCTGGCTGTAATCCTTCAATAACTTGATAACTATTACCTTTAATCTCGCCTAGCCTGACTCGCTTTTGCCGAGCTACTTGTTGGGATACACCTTGGGGAGAATTTTCGGTTTCAACTACATAAACAAAAGTATCCCCAGCTATACGAGTCATTGCTGTTGTGGGGATTAAAACTCCGGGGCGCTGATTCCAGAACAATCTAGCTCTGACCAATTGATCTGCACGTAGCTGACCATTAGGGTTATTAAACAGTGCTTTGATCAGTATCCCTGGTGTTTCATTACTGGGATTAGGCGCAATAAAAAAGACCCTACTTCTACCAAGCTTCTGACCTTGTGTGTTCATCACCTCCACTGGCATTCCCTTACGCAATTGGGTTCCTTGCTCTAGTGGTACAGAGATATTGACTTCTAAAGGTCGATTTTGGGTGATATTAACTAATTGTGTGGAAGTATTAACTAAATCACCGACTTTCACCGCAATGTCGCCAATTGTGCCACTAAAGGGAGCGGTAATTTTGTCATACTCGATCTGTTGTTTTTGAGTATTTACATTACCTTGCTGCAAGGCTTTTTCAGCTTGCAATATGATCGCTCGTTGTGCTTGAATTCTAGAATTAATTGCATCAAGACTAGTCTTAGTAGTGGCGAGCCGATCAGCATACTGATTGCGAGTCTGTCGAGACACGGCTCCTTCCTCAGCTAGGGTGACATACTTTTGGTAGTTCTGCTGGTATAATTGCACATTCGCAACGTAGGATGCTCGTTCTGCTTCCAGAGATTTGAGTGTAGCGCGGGCATTTTCCAGTTGCACTAAAAATGCTTGAGGTACAGGATTGTTAAGAGCGATCGCAGCTTGTGGCGTATGATCTACTTGGATAATTGTCGCTCCGGCTGCGACTGGATCTCCCGATTTGACAAATATCTGGGTAACTTGGCCTTGAATCTTCGGCTGGAGCCTGACTGAGCGCTGGGACTTTAGGCTAGCAATAAAATCTGAACTTTCCTCAATTATGCCGCTTTGTACTGTCGATATTTTGACTCTTACCCCTAGAGGTTGAGCCTTAGCAGTTGAAGGTGCTGAATTTTGCGGAGTCACCAAACGCCAAACTAGAGCTGCTCCGCCTCCTAACAATAGTAGTGCAGCTAAAAACAGCCAAAGCCACCGCCGTTTTCCAGAAGGTGGCTCAAATGAGTTTTGTGGAGGTTTATCTCCAAAATCAGTTTGAGGCTCAGGGGATGTCATGGCTGATGAGGAACTTAAGGAACAAATTAACTATAATTCTATTAAAAATGCTGTGTCAGCACCATATTGACACAGCAGTAGTTAGTTAAATTAAACAACCCAAAGAAAAATAGATGCTTATGCCTTAACTGGGACTTGTTGTTTACGCTTGCGAACAGAAGTAATGCCCAAAGCACCTAAGCCTAAGATACCGATCAGAGAAGCGGGTTCGGGAACAGAAATGGGTTTGGGAATAGAAGCAGTCTTCTTATTTAGGGTGATAGAGTAATCGCCAGAAGACAAACCAGGAATAGTACCATAATTAATACCAAATTGGTCTAGGTCAAAGTTGGGGAAGGATGATATTCCCAAGAAGTACTCACCAGTATCCAAAAATTGATTGATAGTGGATTGCGCCGTACCCTTAGAATCGTCCTTCAGAGCGATTACCGTACCTGACGAATCAAACAGTTCTAGTAGGGTATCGAAGGATGCACCATCGACTGTTGTAGCTTTGAATCGCCCACTATCCCAAAAAAAAGAAAACAGGTCAGCATCCTTTTTAGAAGAGATAGTTCCTTTGATGACATTAATGCCACGAGGAAGATTTTGGGCGGTTTTTAAAGTCTTACCTGCATCACCTAGTTCAGTATAAGTCGCAGCTTGTGCGGTTCCTCCTGCTCCCAGTGCAATAACTGCTGCTCCCACTGTAGTCAGTGATAAATTTGTCAAAACATTTACAGTAGCCATTCGGTTATTTACCCTAGAAACGAATCTTTTTGTCTACCTTTAACGTTTCGATACTAATATGTGTCTTTAATGATTGAAAAATTTTTTACCTACTTTACAGAAAATTCACTGAGAAATAAAGCTATTAATGTGGGTAAAAAAACGTAATAACACTTACTTTCAAAGGCTTCTAACCCCATCTACAAAGGTTAGAAGCCGTGTTTATACTTAAGGGAATGATGAAGCACTATTCTGCTATATAAAAAGTGGCCATGAACGAAAGTTCATAGCTAGTTCATAAGACCAATGAGTGAATTATTCTTGTTCTTCTGCGACTCGTTTGAGGCGGTGCAGTTGGGCTTGCATATCTTCTTTTGTCCAAGATGCAGCAAAGGTGTTGAAACCCCAACTCACTAAAGGGTTAGGGATATCGTACTCAAAACGGTTGATTAGGCACGTTCCCCTTTCTGTTGGCTGACATTCCCAGCGATCGCGCCCTTGAAAAAATCCCTGAAATTCCCAGACTATCAAACCCGGTTCGCGTTCCACAATTACGCTATTCAAGGTGGGTTTTAGTAGAGGAATTTGAATGATAAAACGACTTTGACTGCCGACATCAGTACTCCAAGCTTCGTCCACAGGTTCGCAACGGAGAACGGGGTTGAGCCAACGGTGCATGAGGTTTAAATCGCTAATACAGCGCTCCACCACCGTAGCTGTAGCATTAATTTGAATCGATTGTGACAAAACTTGGGACATTCCACATCTTTGATGCTGTTGCTGCAATTAGAGTAACGCAAAATTCCGCACTGACAGTAGAGTGAAGCAAATATCAGTAACAAACTCAAAAATTATTCTTGATCTCAATCCCATATATCTATATTTTTACTGCTAAATTGATAGGCGAAACACTGACTCAGTGTTTGCGGCAAATACTTAAGCTTAATTCCCGAAAACCATGAACACAACTTGGCAAGGAATAACCCAGGTGATAGGAGTTGCTTTGTCTACGAGCGGACAGCTATTTTTGGCACAATCGCCTAACCTGCAACTGACACAACCAGCAGTCAATCAAGGAATCGCTGATGTGCAAGGTATTGTTCAACAGTTGATTCTATTTACACCCAGGCTGCTGGCGGCAGTGGCAATTTTGTTAGTAGGTTGGCTAATTGCGTTGGGCGCAGCAGCACTGACGCGAGGAATCCTGAATCGCACAAACATAGATAACCGCATTGCCGCCGGGATAACAGGTCGTCAAGATGTTCTTCAAGTGGAGAAATTAATCTCCAGCTTAGTCTTTTGGAGCATTATCCTATTGACGGCGGTAGCTGTTTTACAGACATTGGATCTGGAGGTAGCCTCTCGACCACTGAATAATTTTCTCAATCAACTTATTGGCTTTTTGCCAAAGTTGGTTGGTGCGGGAATTCTTTTGGCAACCGCCTGGTTTTTGGCGACCATTGTGAAGATTATCACTGTACGCTCATTACAGGCATTTAACTTGGATGAGCGTTTGAATCCAGAACCACCAGACAGGGCACCCAGCCTGAATCAGTTGTCTTTGAGTGAGACGATTGGTAATGCTCTGTATTGGTTTATATTTTTACTGTTTCTCGCCCCAGTTTTGGATGCTCTCGAACTCAGACAGGCTCTACAACCAGTACAAGCTCTAATTACAGAAGTTCTGCTAATTCTGCCGAAGATTTTAGCGGCGATATTAATTTC
The DNA here is from genome assembly GCF_017115085.1 of Nostoc sp. NMS7. GTDB lineage: Bacteria > Cyanobacteriota > Cyanobacteriia > Cyanobacteriales > Nostocaceae > Nostoc. The sequence goes on from NZ_JABXKJ010000172.1 coordinate 68,670, forward strand.
TCTAGTTGGCTGGTTCATCGCTAATGTGGTGCGGCGGATTGTGACGAACTTGCTGGTGGCAACAGGCATTGACCGTTTAGGTAGTCGGTTGGGATTATCTTCAGCTGCCGGGGTGCAACCTCTATCGAGTATTATCGGCACAATTGTCTATGTTTTGATTTTGATTCCTGTGGCGATCGCAGCGCTGAATGCCTTGCGAATTGATGCGATCTCTATACCTGCGATCGCCATGCTGCAACAGGTTCTTAATGCGCTACCTGCGATCTTTACAGCTGTGGCAATTTGGATTGTAGCCTATTTTGTGGGGCGGTTTGTCGCAGATTTGGTTACAAGTATCCTCACCAATTTAGGCTTTAATAACATTTTCACTATTTTGGGTCTGACAACACCCACCAGACAAATCGTAATTTCTAGAGAATCAACAGCCCCCCAGACTCCAAGCCGCACTCCATCGGAAATTGTCGGCATTATTGCCTTAGTAGGTATCATGCTATTTGCGACGGTGGCGGCGGTGAATATCCTGAATATTCCAGCCCTGACAGCATTAGTGTCTGGTATTGTGGTCATCTTCGGGCGGATTTTGGCGGGATTGGTGATCTTTGCCATTGGCTTATTCCTGGCAAATCTAGCTTTTAACATCATTACCAGTTCCGGCGAACGCCAAGCCCAGATTTTGGGTCAAATAGCGCGGATTGCGATCATTGGCTTAGTCTCTGCAATGGCACTGCAACAGATTGGAGTTGCCAGTGATATTGTAAATTTAGCCTTTGGACTTTTACTAGGTGCGATCGCTGTTGCTATTGCCCTAGCCTTTGGTCTTGGAGGGCGCGAGATTGCACGAGAGCAAGTTCAAGAATGGCTAAACTCTTTCAAAGGTAGAAACTAGAAGTTGATGAAGGTGCAATTTTGTCTGTAAATCTCCGAAAGTGCAGCCGTGAGCATCAATAGTGAAAAAAATCTATCGGCAATTTTGCTTAAGAGGTTGAAAGTTAGAGTTGAGAATCTCGGAGTTTGAGTGTAGAACTTGACATATCGAGTTCAGAAGCTTAAGTTCCGAGTTCTGAAGCTTAAGTTCCGAGTTCAAAGGTCGAAGTTTCGAGTTCAGAAGTCAAAGTTCCGAGTTCAAAGGTCGAAGTTCCGAGTTCAGAAGTCGAAGTTCCGAGTTCAAAGGTGGAAGTTCCGAGTTCAAAGGTGGAAGTTCCGAGTTCAAAGGTCAAAGTTCCGAGTTCAAAGGTCGAAGTTCCGAGTTCAGAGAGGCGCAATCGAGTATCTACAATATTTTTGTAACTTGAAAAAATTAAATTAATAAATTTTAAAAGGGTAGTTCACTGCCGTTAACTGCGTTGGCGTAGCCCGCATCTAGGAGACGCTGCGCGAACGACAAAGCTCAGTGACCATCGTAGATATCGCATCAAGGAAAGTTCTATCTGGTAGCAGAGTAGGATCACAGAAAGGAGCAACCCTCATAAATTTTTAACTTACAGCTATTTTCACGTAAATAGACCACGCGGTAGGGGCACAGCATTGCTCATTGGTGTCAACTTAACGTGAAAGCCAGTCTATAAGCAGCTTTTAAGATTGTCTCGTTACTGGGAATGCTCGTCCTTGAGGCGGAGCCTCAAGACTTGCGGCAGAGCCGCAACGAGCAGCATTTCCAGCCTCTGGCTGGAAACGAGGTTTTAAAAGGGTTTTGGCTTAAGTTGACACGTATGAGCATTGCTGTGCCCCTACGACAGATGTGGTTCAAATAGATGAAAACTGCTGTAAGTAAGTGGGTCCAATTAAATATAAAACCTCACCCTGCCTCCGGCTTCCCTCTCCTTACCAAGTAAAGGGATTGAGGGTGAGGTTTGATCTTATATGCATCACTTTTTGAGTTTTACTTTATACAGCAATTCATCTTTAATCCGGTTGAGAATTGAAGCCTCATCCAGGTTTGCCAAAATCCGATTAATCACTGCTTTCGGCCCATCAGGACCCCAAGTCGCACCATTGGCTAAATAAACTTTGGTAACTTGTCCAATACCGTAAGAAGAAACACCAGCTACTCCCGCTTGGGTGAGTGCCACCGATATATAAGGGCCAAGCGCAATGCCACCCGTAGCTGTTGCAGAGATTCCAAGTAAAGTTTTTAATCCACTCAAGCCCAAATTTGCTAACAATTCACTAGCACCGATGCCGCCCATACTCAGGGCGATTTTTTGTAGCAATTGTACAGATCCGGCTTCAGTCATTGAGAAACCATAGAGTTTAGATAAACCCAAAATTAGAGCAATATCAATCACCACACTACTGAGAATATCTACCACAGTTAGGGGATTAAGTGTGATCGCTAATGCCTTAGTCATCACAGCCTTCCAAATCAACTGATTGGCATTCTGTTCCCGAATCATCACTTTTCGCTCTATCAATTGCTCATTTACAATGTCGGCATAAAGCATGGTATTGAGAGCAACCAAAGCTTTACCCTCACGGTGCAGAATCTCCAAGATTTTCAGCTTCAGTTCCTCGACTTTCGCGTTCCCTGTACGCAACTGTATGCCCCTACTACCATCAGGGCGACGAATCGCCGTCTTTACTAATGGCGATGCCGCAGCCATAACAATTTCTAGAGGTGTGAGTAATTCCCGCACCCTTTCATCTCGGATTTTGTGATAAATTGCCATCCGGTCAGCTTCTGGATACTGGTCTACTTTGTTAAACACCAGAATGATCGGTTTACCTGCTTCCCGCAATTGAGAAAGAGCCATGTATTCTAGCTTCGTCATGTCGCCAGAGATCACAAACAGAATCAAATCTGCTTGTTTGGCAATCTGTTCAGCTAATGCGGCACGGGTTGCACCATCTACTTCGTCTAACCCAGGAGTATCAATTAATTCAACTTGAGATTGACCTACACCAGGGAGAGTGACTCGCAAAGCCCGTTCAGTTTCCCCAATCGCTTCCTCACTAATACTCCAACTAACTGTTTGTGCAGCACGGGTGACACCATGCAGTGGCCCAGTTTCAAATACTGTTTGCCCAACCAAAGCATTCAGTAGCGAAGATTTGCCACGTCCCACCATGCCAAAAGCCGCAATCTGCACCACCATCCGGTCTAACTTCCCCAGCATGGTTTCCAAATCAGCAATTTCCGCCTCTAACCCGGTTTTTTCTTGGGGGGTGAGGTCAAGATTAGCTACCAAGTTTCGCAGCGCCGTTTGCGCTTGTTTATAGTTCAGTTCTGTTTGAATATCTTCAAAACTGAAAATAGCATTATCCAGTTCTTCCTCCCAGCTGAGAGAATTTCCATCAGTGTTAGCAGAATCGCTTTGATCAGGTTCAGGCAAAGGCAATGTCGAAGTCATATCAATTTTAGATTTTAGATTTTAGATTTTAAATTTTAGATTTTAAATTTAAAATACGCCCCATTCACTATCCTAGTTATTTTGAGGAGCGGTTTGGCGAGATGAGGCAGACAAACCAGACAAGGGGGGATAAGTATTCCCAATGCCCAATTAGTAGACTAATGGCTAACAAAAAGTCATAAACTGAAAAATGCATCTAAATAACGCGTTAGGATCTTGACTAAATTACCTGTGCGGAAAATCGTTATTGCCGGCAACTGGAAAATGTACAAAACTCAGGCAGAGACCCAGGAGTTTTTACAAGGATTTCTGCCTCACTTAGAGGAAACCCCGCAAGGGCGAGAAGTGATATTGTGCCCTCCGTTCACTGATTTAAGCCTTTTGTCCAAGAGTTTGCACGGTAGCCTCATCCAACTGGGGGCACAAAATGTCCACTGGGAAGAATTTGGAGCCTATACGGGTGAGATTTCTGCCCCAATGCTGACAGAAAGTGGTGTGCGCTTTGTGATTGTCGGTCATAGTGAACGACGGCAATACTTTGGTGAAACGGATGGCACCGTTAATCTGCGCCTCCGAACTGCTCAAAGGTTTGGTTTGACCCCAATTCTCTGTGTTGGCGAAACTAAACAACAACGAGATGCCGGAGAAACTGAGTCAGTGATTATTCTCCAACTTGATAAAGGCTTGCTAGATATTGATCAAAATAATTTGGTAATTGCTTATGAACCAATTTGGGCCATAGGCACGGGTGACACTTGTGAAACAGTGGAAGCTAATCGGATAATTGGCTTAATTCGTAGCCGGTTGAGTAATCCGAATGTATCAATTCAATATGGCGGCTCAGTTAAGCCGAATAATATTGATGAGATCATGGCTCAACCAGAAATTGATGGTGTTTTAGTGGGAGGAGCAAGTTTAGAAGCTGAAAGTTTCGCTCGGATTGTGAATTTTAAATCAGTCTGATGTGCCTTCTTCTCGTTCCCATGCAGAGCATGGGAATGCCTAATGTAGATTTATGCCAAAGAACTTGATAATTCGAGGACGCTATTTCGATTGGGGACAGCGAACTTATTTGATGGGGATTTTGAATGTGACACCTGATAGCTTTAGTGATGGAGGTGAGTTTAACACTACCTCTGCCGCTTTCGTACAGGCGCAAGCACTGGTAGCTGCTGGTGCTGACATCATTGATGTGGGCGGTCAATCAACTCGACCAGGGGCAAAGCAAATAACTCTAACAGAGGAACTTGACCGAGTAGTATCAGTGTTACAAGTAATTAGACCAGAAATTTCAGTCCCGATTTCGGTAGATACTACCCGTGCTGCTGTAGCTAGGGCATCTGTAGAAGCGGGAGCGGATATGATTAATGATATTTCTGGTGGCACTTTTGACTCAGAAATGTTGCCAACAGTGGCAGAGTTAGATGTGCCGATTATTTTAATGCACATCCGGGGAACACCACAGACAATGCAACAACAGACTGATTATCAAGATTTGCTCACGGAGATTTATAGTTTTTTGGCTAGGCAAATTGAGGTAGGAACTACTGCGGGCATTGATCTAGATAAAATTATTATTGATCCTGGTATTGGCTTTGCTAAGAATTATGAGCAAAATTTAGAAATTTTTCGCGGCTTGCGATCGCTCACAACACTAAACTGCCCTATCTTGGTAGGGGCATCTCGTAAAAGTTTCATTGGTCGGATTTTAAATCAACCAGATCCCAAAGCACGAGTTTGGGGAACCGCAGCAGCTTGTTGTGCTGCTATTTTTAATGGTGCTGATATCCTCCGAGTTCACGATGTTCAAGAAATGCGCGATGTTTCACTAGTAGCCGATGCAATATTCAGACAAGCCGCACAGTCTTACTGTTGAGCATTGCCGTTTTCGGATTTTTTGCCGTGGCCTTCTGTAATTGCCGACTCGGCTATCAACTCCTGAAACATTTCAGTTGAGTTGGATGGGTCTACAAAGACTATTTTGGCATTATTGCTCTCACCGAGTTTTTGACTGGCATCTACGTAATCTTGAGCCACGAGATACCGCAAAATGTCCCGACTGTGATTGGAACGTAGCGCTTGAGAAATGATTTCCACTGAAGCCATAGTTCCTTCTGCTTTTTTAATCGCCGCTTCTTTTTCCCCTTCTGCTTCGGTAATCAGCGCCCGTTTTTTGATTTCAGCGGCTTGCTCTTCTTCTCTTGACTTTCGTACACTCTCAGGTAATGTAATATTCTGAATATCTAACCGGAGAATCTCAGCTCCCCAATCCGTGGTTATATCATTTAACTGCTCTGAGATAGCTTGGTGCATTTCTGCTCTAGAGACATTGGTCTGCTCTAGAGTGTTCTGGGCAATGATTTCGCGGAGCGTGGTTGTAGTCAGGTTTATCAGCGCTCCTTGGAGATCCTCAATAGCGTAAAAGCTTTTCTCAATATCTCGAATGCGCCAGTACACAACCCCATCTACTTCCAGATAAATATTATCTTTGGTAATCACATTCTGAGGCTTGATGTCTAAAATTTGCTCTCGTGTAGTATCTTCCATCACAACCTGATCTACCAAGGGAACAATAAAGTTCAGCCCCGGCTTAAGTTTCCGATGATACCGTCCCAGGCGTTCGACTAGGGCTTCATTACCTTGATTAATCAGTTTTGCAGAACCTAAGGCATAACCTATAAGCACTAAAACTATAAAAATGATTGGCTCCATATATGCTCCTATTCAGCTTTGGGGAGAATTTAATGTCAAGGATATGCTACTACCTTGTCATATCTTTGAGTTTAATGTTTTGAGTCTGTAATTTTATGAAAACCAGCAGCGATGTCTGATGTCGAGTCGCTGCGGGTTTTCTACATATTCTATAAGTAAAACTGTTTTGGGGAATGCGTAGAAGCTCTGCTTCTTATCGTCAGACATCGCTATTAAAGCACCTTGATAAAACCCTGGCAAGGACTACTTTATCTAATCAACATTACCGAAACAGTACCTTTAGCAGATAGCTAGGGTTTAGCCCGTGCCCAGTTTTGAGTGCTGAGAGTAAAAAAATATAAGTATTCGTTATGACTCAGTACTCATGAATTGTACTGACATCTTCAGACAATCGGGACTTTTATTCAATATATTCACTTAATTTAAAGTATTTAACGTAAAATATAGCACAAGATAAAATCCTCCAGTATGATCGGATTAAAATTAGCTTCAGCATTAAAAATGTAAAAATATTATGAGCAGGCTGTTAATCAGACTTATTGGTTTAATCTTACTTATTACAGGCTTATACTTTTTTGGTCAAGACATCATATTTGTTAGCGGTTACTATTCATATTTTTACCGTAGCTTACCTGCTACAGCTTCAGTTATCGCAACTATGATAGGTGTATTTGCATTAGTTTTTTTTCGTAGAGAAACTGGTAACTTGGGATGGATTTTTCTAGGCATTGGTATAGTACTAGTTTTCTTAAGCGGTGGAGTTATTTTTAAGCCAACTAGCTTATGGGATTTCATCATTGCTTTTACAGCATTAGCATCTGGATATAAATTACTAAATGAGGGCAGAATCAGCTTTTAAAATCTGTAAATATAATCATATTTTTTCACAGATGAGAAAGAATATTCTTGCTCCCTCTCCTTACCAAGGAGAGGGTTGGGGTGAGGTTTTACAAGGCTTTTTACGAAAGCGAGATACTTGCGTTAAGGGCTTTATCTTGGTTGGATAGAGTAAGCTGAAATCGCTGCCCATCAACCAAAATAAGCGCCTTTAAACTCCTTTCTTCTAGCTGATAGGGCAGTATTCATCTAACCCTAAGACTCAGAATTATTAATGGTGCGGCTATTACAAAGATTCATCGCCTTTTCTACTCCCTGCTTGAGACTTATTTCAACACACTCAACCACAAACTGAAGTAGAAGAGGCATCAACTGATTTTCGGCTGCGGAAAATCGCCCCAGCACATGGGAGATAGCATCGGAATCATCGTTATTAGCTGCACCTTTGGGTTTACCAATACCGATTCGCAAACGCGGAAAGTTTTGGGTACTAAGATGTGCGATCGCACTTTTCATGCCGTTATGTCCCCCAGCCGAACCAGATAAGCGCAGACGAGTTTTTCCCAAGGGCAAATCCATATCATCATAAATTACCAGCACAGATTCGGGGGGCAATTTATACCAACTTGTCACCGCTTGTATTGCCTGTCCTGAGCGATTCATATAAGTTAACGGCTTTAGCAAGCGAATCTTACCTCCACCTGAGGCCATACCCTCGCCATACTCACCTTGAAACTTGCGGTTTTCCGCCAAAGGAATGCGCCAATAACGGGAGAGAGTTTCTACAGCAGCAAAGCCGATATTATGGCGTGTTTGGTCGTACTTAGCTTCTGGATTCCCCAATCCGACAATTAGCTGGGGAATTACCAAAGCTGGTTGCGTAACTGGTTCTGTCATTTTGCCTACAGTCACATTGATATGCAGCATCCTAGCTAGGTTGGGAAGAACTAGCGGCATCCTGCTCAGATTTAGCAGGGTGGATTTGCTTAGGTTCCAACTCAGCAGTAGTCTTTACAACTTCTTCTAGCTGTTCTGCTTCTTTTTGAAACTCGTTTTGAAAGTCCTTAGAAGCCTCTTGGAAACTACGAATTGTTTTGCCCACACTCCGACCAATTTCTGGCAGCTTCTTTGGGCCAAAGATTAACAACGCCACTACCATAATTACAGCCATTTCCGGCAGACCGATACCAAATATATTCATTTTTGTCTCCTGTAAACTATAGAACCACTACAGAAACTCACATATTATGTAGTCTACTCAATAGTTAGTGTGCATTGAACTTTGACAAAAAAACCCGGAAAAACCGGGTGTAACTTAACTTGTGATCCAAACTTGATAGCTGTGTATCCGTTAGCGTCCTAAACTCCGCCAATCAACAAGTACATCCTGAATCAACAGTGATTTATTGTAAAGTTGCAGAATAATTAGCAGAAACACAAAAAATAGCGAAATAAAAACAGCCATTACAGGGGTAGTACCCCATCCTGGAGCCACCTTTCCATACTCAGAGTTCAGGGGTTTCAGGATATCTCCCAACCAAGTCCTTTGTGCCATAGTTCACCCAAGATTACTTACCAAAGCTTTTTTTAATCTTCTGTAATATTCTATAAGAATAGCACTCATAATCTATCCCTCAATTATGGAACCCGCAATAGTTCTTAGCATTTCTGTGGCTGTCGTGGTGATTGCCATCACCGGACTGTCGATTTATACCTCCTTTGGCCCTCCTAGCAAGCAATTGAACGATCCGTTTGATGACCACGAAGATTAAATTAGTCATTTGTCATTAGTCATTTGTCAATGGTCAGTGGAAAACCACAACTGACCACTGACAGAGCAATAGTGGCTCACTCTAGCCTGGGATTAATCGTTGGTATCACCTTGAAACTAGCGATCTTCCAAGGCTGTATCGTCAAGATTTGTTGCTGAGATGAAAATTCGGTGCTACAGGAACGCTCTAACAAATCTACTGTATCTCCTAGATTCAACCCTAAATCACTTTGCAAAGATAACTCGGCTGTTTCTGAGTGACATTCATAACACCCCAGAATTAACTGCTGTGGGTCATCTTCTGCTGGTTTCAAGGCCATCAAGATTAAATTTTCAGCTGATAAATCTAGGAATCTCACCCCTTCAATAATGCTGTTAGCGGAGGATTATTATCAACAGTAGACTGATAAACTAGGAGCGATCGCACTAAAGCACCAAATGTCCCGGACTGACTAACCGCAAAGCCACAATAAACTCTTCCCCTGGCTTTATCCCTTGACTGAGAAGCACTCTAGGCGAACAATCAAATAAATCACCCTCCTGCACTAACTCCCCATTCACATAAATCTCAGCAGAATCTGCCCACCAAACCAGCGCCAGCCGCAAAGATAACCCAGCTAAGGGATAACCTTGTAAATCTTGGGAAATATTTTCGCTAAGATAAGGTCACTTACGATAATTAACAGTTAGTCGTTTTTATTGTTTGGCGGGAGTCTCACAACTTATACAAGACTTGAACTAAAAAATTACTACTATGTCTTCTGGTTCCTCTGGTCGTTATCAAAGCAGACTATTTAACTTTGTCCACCAGCAATCTCGGCGGGTGACACAACAGTGGGAACACACCTATCGGCATTTGCAAGTTGCCACTAAGTGGGGTGTAGAGGTACTACTTTACCCAGTGTATCTACTGTTTCAGTCATCTGAATCATTTGGGAAAACGCTACACACCCAAGAACCACAAACTAAACTAAAGTTACAACCAAATGATCCCAATTTCCAGCCCGAAATGCCAAATGTTGATAGTCCCATTCAACATGTATTAGAGGCAGTCAATGATCTATCATCTGATGAACCCGCCTCTACTCTTCCCAAAATATCTGAACCTTTCAAACCCTTGGCTTACTTGGGAGTTTTTCGGCTGAAATTCGGTGTTCATAACGCTAATCTTACTCAATCATCAAATATTATAGAAAATAAAGCGGAAAATCCCCTTCAACAGCATCTTCCAATAGTACGGGGAATTGCCACAAATTTGCTCAATCGGAATTTAGTACTTGTGACTGCTGATAATGAAATTCTAGATATTTTGACACCCCAACAGCAGGCAAAATTAGAAGACCGGATTATTAACGAAGTTGCTAATTACTGGCAGTATTGGCGGTTGATTGAAGCTAAAAAGGAAACGCAGCTATTATTACAAATTGACCATTTATTAGCAAAACTCACTGACGGAAATACAGCTAACATTCCAGTTTTAGCCGAGGGTAGACCAAAAGATTTACCTAATACAGATAGATTATTAGCATTTTTAGATATAGCCGTTGCTAAGTTGGAGTCAAACGCTTTAGTACCTGTGCAAGAACGTAGCCAGGAAATTCTCCAAGTTGCCCAAACTCAGTTAAATATATTTCTTTATGGCAAAGAGCAATTAGCTGGTAAGGGAGAAATTGCAACCACTGCTGATGGTTTAGAAACTCATATAGTGAATCTTGAGACTTTGATTGAGGCGGCGCTTAATTACTTTTTTGGTGTTGGTAATAGAAAAACACTTGAGTCAACAACTAATGATCGGAGATTGCCGGGTAAACTATTATCATCAAGCTCTAGAAAAGCCTTATCCAAAAACCCTCAGTTGGAGAACCAGGATTTAACAGATGATTCTTGGCTAAAATGGAGTGATTTATTTGGTGACACCGAAACAGTTGTGGAGAAGCCAGTTCCACTTTCTCAAAGGAAAAATCATGGTTTAGAATCAAGTTTATCAGCAGCACATTTTCCCCAAAAGAATTTGAGTGTAAAACAACCTCAAGTCAAATCTGGTTTGGTGCAAAGGAAACAATCAACTAGTAATCTCGCTTCCAGTCAAAAAACATCGGCAAAAGTTGCCTCTGCAAAACAAACACAAGCCCGCATTTCCCAAACTAAAAGCGAGAGTCGTAAAGGGGAAATTTTGCAACAGCAATTTCACCAAAGCAGTCAAGTCGAGGCACAGCCAGACTGGATAGAAACCAAAGCAACTTCAACGGGCTATGAGAAGCACCCTTTAGAACAACTTCTGCAATGGCTTGATGATGTTATGCTCTGGCTAGAAGAAGTATTTGTAAATATTTTTCAGTCGTTGCGGCAGATGTGGCAGGGGAAATAATACTAATTCGTAATTAAGAAGCGTTTGAATTCATGAACTAATCATAATTCTTGAGGTCATATTATTAACCAACCCACGGTTAGAAGCTCTTGTGATTACCAACATCTTTATAAATCTTCCGCTTCGTTGTCATCCCGCCTGGGAATAAATTCCGAGGCTAATAGCTAAATTCCTCTCAAGAGGACTAAATATAAGATTTTAAGTGATGTAAATAGCTATACTCTGTAAAAGCGAAAATTTCAGTCTACTTGAGCTATTAGCCCCGAACTTCAGTTCTGGGAAGGATTGCAGGGTAAGCGCTACACTTTGATTGTTATAAAAATGTGGTTAACGACAAGGGTTAGAAGTCTTTAAATAAGTCGGAAGTCGGAAGTACAGTTTTGTAACGGGGATAAAAACAAGAGCCACAAGACTTTCTGCCTGTAGAGGCAGGGGAATTAAACTGAACATACTTTGTTAAAAAATAGGTAAGGGTAACTAAATTCACTGTAATTACTCCCATACCTCGAAGCTATTTTTACTACAATATATGTTGACATATTAGTAGCTTGCTGGGAAAATACGTAAAACATTAACTCTATGATTGAGCATAGCGATCGCCTAGTGTCTCATAAAGAAGGCACATTCCAAGGTGTTGGAGGACTTGACCTGTATTACCAAAGCTGGCATCCAGAGGGTAAAGTACGGGCAATATTAGCCATTTTGCATGGACTCGGAGGACACAGCGATCGCTACAGTAATGTAATTCAGCATTTGATACCCAGACAATATGCTATCTACAGCTTAGACTTGCGTGGTCATGGACGCTCACCAGGTCAGCGAGGCTATATCAATGCTTGGAGTGAGTTTCGTGAAGACTTGCGAGCCTTTTTAGAATTAATTCAAACTCAGCAGCCAGGATGCCCAATTTTTATTTTGGGTCATAGTTTAGGCGCAGTGATTGTCTTAGATTACATTTTGCGCTATCCTCAACAAGCATCAGTATTGCAGGGTGCGATCGCTTTAGCGCCAACCTTGGGGAAAGTTGGGGTTTCACCAATTCGCGTACTTTTAGGAAAAATGCTCTCGCGGGTGTGGCCGCGTTTCACCCTGAATACAGGCATTGACATCAGCGCTGGTTCACGAGATCAGCAGATTTTAGCCGCCTATGTCCAAGATAGACTGCGACATACCCGTGCTACTGCCCGTCTAGCTACAGAATTCTTTGCAACAGTTGATTGGATTAATGCTCACGCAGCTGATTGGCAATTACCATTGTTGATTCTCCACGGTGGCGCAGACCGAGTGGCTTTACCAGTGGGAAGCGACATTTTTTATCAACGGGTAAATTGCAAAGATAAGCTGAGAATTGAGTATCCAGGAGCCTATCACGATATTCAGAATGACCTCAATTATCCTGAGGTAATGGCTGATTTAGAAGATTGGTTGGAGCGACACCTACCATCTGAGGTGGTGCAGTTAGGACGGGGAAGTGCTGAGTTAGAGTTTCCTAATTCTTAGCAGTTTAATACCTGCTAAGAGGATGTTTGAAAGGTCTAATTTATTACTAGCCAGGCGACTAGAAGTCGCGGCTACACAGACAAAACCCACCTCCGTGGGTTAAAAACCTTGATTTTTCCTTAGTCCACGGAGGTGGAAAGATGTGATTTTTACCAAATTCAATAGACAGGATCATATTCATGAAAGCTTGGCAACTCAAAAACTTCGGCCTCGACAATCTGCATTTGGAAGAGGTCGCAACGCCTACTCCCAAAGCCAACGAACTGCTGGTGAAGGTTTCAGCGGTGTCTCTCAACTTCCGCGACAAAGCCATCGTAGACGGCATTTATGAGCCGGATATGATCCCAAAGCCCTTAATTCCCGTTTCTGATGCTGTGGGCGTTGTGGTCGGGGTCGGGGCAGGGGTTAGTCGCTTCAAAGAAGGAGATCGTGTTAATTCCCATCTCTATTCGCGCTGGATCGATGGCGCACCTAAACCCAATGAGCCTGACTTCTGCTTCGGCGCGCCCCTTCCCGGCGGCTTGGCTGAATACATGATTATTCATGAAGACAGCGCAGTTAAAGCACCGGATGCACTTTCTGACGAAGAGGCATCGACGCTCCCCATTGCTGCGCTGACGGCTTGGTTCTCGATGATCGAATACGGAAATCTTAAGTCCGGCCAAACGGTTTTAGTTCAAGGCACAGGCGGTGTCTCGATTTTCGCGATCCAGATCGCAGCCGCTTTGGGTGCCAAAGTGATTGCAACCTCCAGCCGCGGCGAGAATTTAGAAAAGGTAAAAGCTCTGGGCGCGTGGGAAGGTATCAACTACCGCACCCATCCAGCTTGGGAGCAACAAGCGCTCAAACTCACGGACGGTAAGGGTGTCGATCAACTGCTTGATGTGGTTGGGGGAGACGGTCTTAATCAATCGGTCGCTGCAACCAAGGTTGCGGGCCATATCTCCGTGATTGGTTTCCTGGCGGGTCAAACGGCAAGCCTGAATTTAATGCCTGTCATCTTCCGCCAAACCGCAATTCGCGGCATCGCAGTTGGACATCGCATGGCGTTTGAACGAATGAACCAGTTTATCAATGAGCGTGAAATCAAACCCGTCATTGATCGCGTTTATCCTTTCGGGGATGCTGTCAAAGCGTATGAACATCTCGCTCGTGGGGCCTTCGGTAAGGTCGTTATCAAAGTAGCGGGTTAAAGGAAAAAGGGGAAACATGAAAATCGGAATTATTGGCGCTGGTTACATGGGCGCAATTCTTGTACGCAAATTGAGCGCAGCAGGTCACAGCATTTTGATCGCCAATTCGCGCGGTCTGGAAACACTCAAATACCTTGCGGAAGACACAAATACTTTTCAAACAACCTCTTAGCTCGACTTTATCCATTTTTTGGCAACGCTCAAGCTATCGCTGTAACCTTTGTGGGACAGTAGTTTTACTTTTTTCACTTCATTGATAATCTGTGACGTGGAAAAAGTATTTGCCAAAAAGCCAGTGTTTTTGCCAGATAAAGAAAACCAGTTCTTAATTTTGGATAAAGTCGAGCTAAGGATGATCCTCATAAATACTCTCACGAGTCACAGCATAATCTGATAGAATATGAAAATTTGAGCCAATGTTTGCAGCAAACTCCTCAGCTAACTTATCTGCAATTAGTTCAAACTCCTGATTATTCAGTTGACCTTGTGTCTGAAGCTTCGCCATCAACTGAGCGCGTTTTTCTTCTTGACCTTTGCGTTGTTGGTCTTGAAAGATTAGCTCTTGAAAATATTCACTGGTTGAACCATAACCGCCTTTAGCAACTTGTTCTTGCACAAAGACTTTCATCGACTCAGGTAAGGAAATCTGAATGTTAGTCATACCTTGAGAGTTCGGGTGAACTGATTTTATCTACTATGCTACCAGCGCGATCGCACCTTCAAATATAGAGTCAGTTATTTACAATATCTGAAAAATATGTTGCTGAGGATTCAGAGTTTTTTCCAACCAAAATAGGTTCTCCCTTTACTCCTCCCCGGCTAAGAGTACCAATCTTATAAAGGTTTTCACACTCAAAGATTGCCAGAACTAGCTCTTTCCCTGTTTGGTAAGAAGGTGGTAAAGGTTTACCAACCTCGGATTCCAGAGCAATTTCGTTGTCACGCCACTGTAACTTCCAAATGCGCTTTTCGGTTATTGGTGCTTTGAGAGACTGACCAAGAGCGCTATACACCTGCTCCGCTTTAATATCATCCTTAGCAGCTGGCACAAAAAACTTCATCGGCTTTGATTACAAGTAACGTGAGTTTCATTAGCACCAGCGTAACGCAGTTACCAAGGCAATCTGCTCCCATTCCATGATAAAAACTGTCCACTATCGCCTTCTTGAAGCTGTTCGATTACAGCCAATAATTGGATAACAGTACGTTCCACTGAAAATAATTGTTCCGCAGGTACATTTACCTGGAAAGGACGGGAAAGCCGCGTATCAGTTGTACCAGGATGCAATGTCACTATTAATGCTTTCGGACAACTTCTTTTATACTCAATTGCCGCAGTTCGCATCAACATATTCAGTGCTGCTTTAGAAGCGCGATAGCCATACCATCCACCAAGTTGGTTATCCCCAATACTACCCAATTTAGCAGAAATAGTGGCAAACACGCTGCGTTCTCCATGACGAAACAGAGGCAATAGATGTTTAGCCAACAAGACAGCACCAATACTATTGATCTGAAAGTAACGCAGCAAATTTTCTGAATTTATCTGTCTTAAGCTTTTTTCAGGTTGCAAATTATCCTCATGCAGCAGTCCTACACAGTTGACTACCAAATGCAGTTTGTCAACTTGGGAACGTATTTTTTGAACAGCTTCAACAATCTGCAACTCGTCAGTAATATCCATCTTTAAACAAATTAATCGCTCAGAATGTTCGCCTGCAAGAGCTATTAAATCCGAGGCTGATTCCGGTTGACGAGAAGTTGCATAAACTTTGGCTATTCTGTCATCTTGCAGCAATTTTTTCACAAAACCCAAACCAATACCTCGGCTGGCTCCCACAATCAATGCGTTGACAGGATTAATTTCATCCATAAAAGACATATAAATTTAGCTGACTTGTGGAGGTATTTCATATTCGTAGCGAGAGACAAAACAAGCACTAACTTGTCTGTCGCTGTGATGACGGAAACCAAAGTTTTCATATATTGCTCTTAGGCGCGATCGCGAAGCCTCACAATCTAGACGTAAATAATGTCTACCAAGTGTTTGTGTATGCTCGACTGCCCAAGTAAGCAGTGCTGAAGAGACTTTACCACCAGAGTAATCTCGTCGAACTGCAAAGCGATGTACAAATGCTGACTCCTCCTGAGAAATGTCAGGCCAGAAAAGTAAATCCTAAAGCTGAAACTTGATTGTACCAGCTGGTTCTCCTGCCCATTCAGCAATGAAAAACAAGCCGTTACCAACATCTTCCGAGACACTTTCTGGCGAAATCTCGCTATCACGCCACAGAGGTACACCACGCTGCTGGAGCCACAAAGCCGCTTCTAACAATATATCCGAAACTATCACCGTATCTTGTCTGGTTGCTTGGCGAATTCAGATATACATTTAGTTATCAATTGCAGGTTAAGTTGAATAATAGTGAAACTTCACAAAGATTAGTATAAATGTTGGGTTGCATTTTGTTTTTGCCAATCTACGCTTTATTTACCAATACAAAACTTGCTAAAAATTATATCTAAAACTGATTCTGTAACCTCTTCTCCGGTAATTTCTCCTAGTGCTTGAATCGCACCCCGTAAGTCAATTGTCCAAAAATCAAGGGGGAATTGCTCAGTAATTGTTGTTTGTACCTGTTCCAAGTAAATTTTAGCTTGAGTTAAGGCTGCTGCTTGCCTTTGGTTAATAGCTAAATCCAGATCAGCAGCTTGCACTTTTTCGGCTTTAACCAACTCTAAAATTGCTGTTTCTAAAGCATCAATACCTTGATTTTGGGCTGCTGCTGTGACAATTTTAGATTTGGGACTTCGGCTTCGCTCAGTCGAACGATTTGGGATTTGAGATTGAAGAGTTTTTCTTTCGCTTTCTTCTACTAAATCGATTTTGTTAATCACTAAAATTAACGGACGGTGTTGTACTTGTTCGTAAATTTCTCGATCGCCTTCCGTCCAACCTGCTGAAGCGTCGATGGTAAGCAAGACTAAATCAGCTGCATTGGCAGCACGACGCGATCGCTCCACACCAATTTTTTCCACTTGGTCTGTTGTTTCCCGAATCCCCGCAGTATCTAGTACTTGCACGGGAATTCCCCCGACAACTAACTGAGATTCCACTACATCGCGGGTTGTACCGGGTAAATCAGTCACGATCGCGCGATCGCTCCGGCTCCAAGCGTTCAATAAACTCGACTTTCCCACATTCGGACGCCCCACAATTGCCACTTTTAAACCAGTGCGTAGCAACTCACCTTTATCTTTGGTTTCCAATAATCTCGTGATTTCGGCAGCAATTTTCTCGATTTCTGATATTATGACTTTATCATCCAACGGAGGAAGGTCTTCCTCAAAATCAATTCGAGCTTCGATTTCTGCCAAAATATCCAAACAGTTGGCGCGTAACTGCCGGATTGGATGAGCTAATTTTCCCTGTAAACCAGCTAAAGCACTTTGAGCAGCTTGGGGTGATTTAGCTCCCACTAAATCAGCAATACCTTCAGCTTGAGTTAAATCCAATCGTCCATTCAAAAAGGCGCGGAGAGTAAATTCTCCCGGTTGCGCTAGTCTTGCCCCATTTTCCAAACACAGTTGTAACACTTGCTGCACTGCCATAATTCCGCCGTGGCAATGGAATTCTACTACATCTTCACGGGTGTAAGAACGGGGTGCTTTCATCAGCAGTAACAGAGCTTCATCCACCAGTTGTTGCGTCTGGGGATGGCGAATGTAACCGTAGAGAATTCGGTGACTTTCCCAAACTTGTTGCCCTGGTGCGTGAAAGAGAGTTTGGGCTAGAGCCATTGCTTGGGAACCCGATACCCGCACAATACCAACACTACCTTGTTGAGGGACAACAGCAGTAGCGATCGCAGCGATGGTTCCAGTAGTAGCAAAAACTTCTGACATGAGCGCCCTTTATAAGAGTGAGAACTAAATGGTAAGTATTTAGACTAATAAGATGCCAACTGGCAAGATAAAATTTACTTGGAGGTAATGCTTAACAACCCAACTTGCTAGTTATGCATTCGGGCGATCGCAAAACTTTTCGGTCTAGTGAAATTGGCGGTTAGAAACCGCGTCTACACGAAGCTTTACCCACCTCCGTAGGTTTAAAACCTTAAATTTTTCCTTAGTCCGCGCAGGTGGTCACTGAGCTTGCCGAAGTGCGGACTTTGCCTGTGTAGCCGCGAATTCTATTCACCTTGGCTTTGCTTTACTTCGATACCAACTGATTCACGGGAGCAATCCCAGCCAAATCTAGAATTGGTGCGATCGCATCTTCCCGTTTCACCGCCATCATGTGGACACCTTGACATAATTGCCGCGCTATTTGCACTTGTTCGGCGGCAATTTTTATCCCTTCCTCAAAAGGATCTTTGGCTTTTGCTAATCTATCAATAATATGTTGGGGAATATTTACACCCGGAACACATCTATTAATAAACTGGGCATTTTTTGCCGATTTCAACAGAAAAATTCCTGCCAAAATCGGTTTTTTATAGCCAGCAGCAATTAAGTCCATAAACTTTTCTAGCCGCTCAAAATCGGTAATTAACTGACTTTGAAAAAACTGCGCTCCGGCTTCGATTTTGCGTTCAAATCGACTTTGCAAACCCGACCAACTCTTAGACTGTGGATCTACCGCGGCACCCACAAATAAATCTAAGGCTCCATCAGTCAAAGGTTTCTCGTTGCAATCAACGCCTTGATTCATCTTCCGAATCAGTTGCAGCAGTCGCACAGCTTCCAAGTCAAACACTGCTTTGGCATCTGGATGATCGCCTGCTTTTACTGAGTCGCCAGTCAAAGCTAAAATGTTATGTACGCCCAAGGCATGAGCGCCCATCAAATCAGCTTGTAAACCAATGCGATTGCGATCGCGGCAAGCAACTTGACAAATCGGCTCTATACCGTTTTGTGACAAAATCACCGACGCCATTAAGGAAGACATCCGTAATACTGCGCGGCTACCATCAGTAACATTGACAGCATGAACCCTTCCCTTAAGAGTCGCCGCCATTTGAATCATGTGCGCTGGATCTCCCCCTTTCGGCGGTGCTACCTCGGCGGTAACGAGAAATTCACCTGCTTGTACAGCTCTCTTGAAGGCTGTGGGGCTATGGGTGTGATGCATAAAATTAAGAATTTCAATTTCTTAAATGGTATAGCAAATCACACCTAAAAGTGAAAACTTAGAGAGGAAGAGAGAAGCCTAAAGCAGCTTTTACTTGTGATAAAGTTTGATTTGCGATCGCCCTAGCTTTTTCCCCTCCATCCCGCAACACAGACTCCAAATAGCTTTTGTCTGCCGTTATCGCCTGATATTTTTCTTGAATTGGTTTGAGAGACTCAATAATTGTCTCTGTCAATAATGGCTTAAATTGTCCCCAGCCCATATCCTGACACTCAACTGCGACATCTTGCTTTCTTTTACCAGAAAGCAATGTATACACCGTTAATAAGTTATTACACTCTGGACGCGCTGGATCATCAAAAGTCAGTCCACGAATCGGATCGGTTTTACAACGCTTAATCTTATATTGAATCTGTTCTGGCGAATCTAGCAAACTGATCCGGCTTAAGTCGGAAGGATCAGATTTCGACATTTTGCGTGTACCATCTGCCAAACTCATCACCCTTGCCCCTTCCTTACGAATCAAAGGATCTGGTAACTTTAGAACTGGTTGATCTGGTTTACCAAATTGGTGATTTAACCGAGCTGCAATATCCCGTGTCAATTCCAAGTGTTGCTTTTGGTCTTCACCCACTGGCACTTTATCCGCTTGGTAAAGCAAAATATCAGCCGCCATTAGCACAGGGTAATCTAATAAACCTGCACTCACGTTTTCTCCCTGTTTCACAGCCTTTTCCTTAAACTGGATCATGTCTTGCAGCCAGTTTAGGGGTGTAATGCAGTTGAGCAACCAGGTGAGTTCACTGTGGGCTGAAACGTGGGATTGTACGAAGATAGTAGAGTGATTTAAATCAAGACCACAAGCTAGATAAAGAGCAGCAAGGGTGTAGGTATCAGCTGCCAACTGTGTTGGGTCGTGTGGCACTGTAATCGCGTGCAAATCAGCCACAAAAAGGTAATTTTCGTATTCGCTCTGACCTTCTACCCAGTTGCGAATGGCTCCCAAGTAGTTACCTAGATGGTAATTGCCAGTTGGTTGAACTCCAGAAAGAACACGTTGCTTGCCCATAAATTCCAACTTAATTATCTCAAATCCGCGTTATGTGAAGTGGCGATGTCTAGCGACAAGTCGCTTCTCTACCAGACGCTAGGCGTAGCTTGCTTCTCCATAGAAGTATGCGCCTACGCAAAACTCATTTAATTTTGACATTTTCCAGGTTAACTCGCCGTTACCGGATCAGATATTTTAACTCAATAGGCGGGAAGGAAAGCGCTTACCGCCTCGGAAGCGGTGGGATCTAAGCGATTTATCACCTTTTCTTTACAGAAATAGACAAAATTTAAGTTTTTCTCCAAGAAAGTACAGTAACCTGGGAATTGCGAGTTAATTTTTCCACTCCGGGGAGTCTGGTAATGAAAGCTTTACTACTCTGGCTCATAATGCCCAATTCTTTCTCGTCTTACCAAAAGACGTTTGATCTAGCTAGCAGTTTTTCGCTCCACAAATCCTTTATTAGCTTTGATTACAACGATCGTAATACTGCCAAGTAACTCCAAAACCAGATTTGCAAATTGCGCGATGTCTGTCTTTAGACAAATAAATAAAGAATGAAGATGGTGTAATCTTAGGCATCATGTAAAAATAAGTTGTACAAATTTTGTTTCAAACGGATTGCAAATCTAGCTTTCAGATAAAAATTGTTCAGGTTATTTTTACACAAATCCTTAGCATCATCTCTGCAATCCTGATCAAAAAAAAAGGATTTCTCAGAAGTATAAAATATCCGAATCCAAATTTAGTTAGAGGATTACAGGAATGAAAGCACTCTTACTTTACCCCCGCTTTCCCAAAACCTTTTGGTCTTACGACGAATTTATGAAAATAGCGGGACTTAAGGCATCTATTCCGCCGCTAGGTATTCTGACTGTTGCCGCGATGCTACCAACAGACTGGGAAGTTCGGTTTTATGACCGCAATGTTAAACAAGAAACCGATGCTGATTGGCAATGGTGCGACATAGTGATTGTTTCTGCCATGCTTGCACAGAAAGAAGACTTTCTTGCCCAAATTCACAAAGCAGCGCAGTTGGGGAAAAAAGTGGCTGTGGGTGGTCCTTATCCAACCTCAGTGCCAGAACCTGCCCTGAAAGCAGGAGCTAACTATTTGATTTTAGATGAAGGGGAGATTACAGTTCCCCAATTTTTAGATGCGATCGCCAAAGGTGAAGAACAAGGAACCTTTCGCGCCCTGGAAAAACCAGATATAACCCAAAGCCCCATACCTCGCTTTGATTTACTCAAGCGAGATGATTACTTAATGATGGCAATCCAGTTTTCTCGCGGTTGTCCTTTTGAATGCGAATTCTGTGACATCATCAATCTATACGGCCGCAAACCACGTACCAAAGAACCCAGTCAAACCCTAGCAGAACTCCAAACCCTCTATGACTTAGGTTGGCGCGGATCTATATTCATAGTGGATGATAACTTCATTGGCAATAAGCGCAATGTGAAACGCCTCTTACAAGAATTAATTCCGTGGATGCAGGAACGCAATTATCCCTTCACCTTCATGACTGAAGCTTCCATCAATCTAGCAGAAGATACTGAGCTATTAGAACTAATGGCTAAAGCTGGGTTCTACGCAGTCTTTTTGGGTATTGAAACACCAGATCAAGACAGCCTGCAAAGCACTCGCAAGTTTCAGAATACCCGCAATCCCCTGTTAGAAGCTTGTCGTATTATCAATCAAGCTGGATTGTTGATCTATGCAGGATTTATCATTGGTTTTGATGGAGAAAAGGCTGGCGCTGGAGAGCGAATTCAAGCTTTTGTTGAAGAAACTGGCATTCCTCAACCGATGCTAGGTATACTGCAAGCCCTTCCCAATACTGCCCTTTGGGAAAGACTAAAACGAGAGGAGCGATTATTAGAAGGATTTAGAGGTTTGGAACTGGGGGATCAGAATTCTTTAATGAATTTTGTTCCTAGCCGGCCGATGGCTGAAGTTGCTAAAGAATATTTAGAGGCAATTTGGAGAATGTACGAACCTAAAAACTATCTCCGACGCTGTTTTGAACAATGCCTGAAGATTACACCTAATCCCCAACTACAGCAGACGATGTATTTTCCTCCTGGCAAAGGGCTGCGACTACTTGCAAACTTGCTCTGGCGTCAAGGCTGGCAACGGCAGGAAATTCGGGGTCAATTTTGGCAACAGCTTTGGGTTATTCTCCGCACCAAGCCGCAATTCGTGAATATGTATTTAGGTTTATGTGCTGCTGGTGAGCATTTTTGGGAATACCGTCTTTTGGCCAGAGAGCGCATTACTGAGCAGTTAGGATTTGATCCCCTAACCACGCCTACCCCTGTGGAAAAACCATTAGTCAGAATTTAAGTATTCAGTTTTTGGTGGCAATTGGTTGCGATCGCTTTTGTGGGTTTCTGGAAAAAGACTATATGTCATACTGAAGCAGACATCAATATCAAGCAAAAAATGCCAGGAACCCAACTTTCTTTTTTTCCTAAGGAGGAAAATCACTCTACTATAAAGCAAAAAAAACCCAAATTAGAACGTTATGAACGTATCAAACGAGAACTAGATCAAAATGACTCCGATCCAAACAAAATATTTATTGATGTTGATTCTGTGCCAAATCTACCATCTAATTACACCTTCATCGATCTGTTTTGTGGAGCAGGGGGCATAACACAAGGACTAGTTCAAGCTGGATTTAAACCCTTAGCTAGCGTTGAAATCAACCCAATCGCTTCTGCTACCCATAAAAATAACTTTCCCCAATGTCATCACTTTTGCGGAGATATCGAACAGTTTGATTCCCGCAATTGTCTACAACAAATCGGCTTACCTGAAGTAAATCTTGTTATAGGCGGCCCACCATGTCAGGGTTTCTCGGTGGCGGGAAAACGTGACCATAAAGACCCCCGCAATCGTTTATTTTATGAATTTGTGCGTGTTGTATCAGAAATACGTCCTTGGTATGTTGTTATGGAAAACGTTCCAGGCATTCTGACTATACAAAACGGAGATGTAAAAAAAGCAATTATTGAAGCTTTTGAATCTATTGGTTATCCTAATATATCTGTTGCAATTCTTGAATCTGCTGCTTACGGAGTACCGCAAATTCGGCCAAGAGCTATCTTTATAGCTAACAGATTTGGAATGCCAAATCCCTATCCCAAGGCTAAGTTATTACCTGAAGAATACAAACCTATTGAATCAGCTATTTCCGATTTACCAGCATATACCCCAATACCAGAGATAAACCATCAGTGGACTAAGCATTCACCTGAGTATATGGAGCGAATTTCTAAAGTACCTCCAGGTGGTTCTTTATATACAAAATATGTTGATGCTTTCAAACGACAATATCCTGGTAAACCAAGTATGACTGTTAAAGAGAATCACGGCGGTACTCATATTCATCCATATCTAAACCGGGTAATTTCAGCGCGTGAAATGGCAAGATTACAGACATTTCCAGATTCATTTATTTTTCAAGGTTCTATGAAAAAAGCTATGTGGCAAATTGGAAATGCTGTACCACCACGTTTAGCAGAGTGCATTGGCCACGCGCTTATTCCTTATCTAACTGATATTGCTCTTAATACTAGAAATAAAGTTAATGCTAGTCAATGGCAGCACGTTTTGATGCCTAACTGAAATCCCCGTATTTCGACTTCGCTCAACACAAGTCACAAAACTGAATTACGAATTACGTAGCTTGCTTCTCGCCTTTGGCGAGTATTACGAATTATTTAAAGGTAGCGATCGCACTAATCTTTCTCACCAAACTCTTAAACTCGATTTAGCTCTCTGCCAAACCCACCTGTCCTCCAATTAGCCCCAGAAATCCGGTTCCAAAGTGCTGAATCTCCAAAAAACTTGCTTGCTGCGGTGAAGTTTTATAAATTCGGAATGTCTTCATAATTCCCAAAGTAGCAGCACTTTCTAGAGAACCAACAAAGCTAATATCTCGGTCGAGAAAATATGTTTGATTAGCCCAATGAGCCATTTGATTTGCATTTAAAAAGTAGCAGCCAGCATGAGGGTTAAGGGCACGACGAAAGATAATTGGTGTATTCAGAATTGTACCGTTGAGTTCCTGTTGCTCCTGCACATTTTGAAAGGGAGCAGTTACTCGTAAAGCCAAATCCCCATCAATGTAAGCTTTGTGAACCAAACCGTAAGGCGAGACTTCATAACGATTTGGCTGGAGCAAGTTTAAGTCACCAGCTTGTTGGGTAAACCAGTTTAATTTTATAAAAAACCAAGGGTCATGAATAATTAGGTCATCTTCAATAAAGCAGTAATAATCATATTCACCGAGACAACTTTGCAGAACAGCTTGGCACTCAAACCCCAAAAGTAGAGGTTCTACATCAGTAGAATGATGCCTATATAAATGGGATGGCAAGGGAAGCTGATTCAGAAGATGATTATCTTTGGTTGTACAAATCACAATATCTAGTTCGTGCAACTGCGGCTGATTAGCAGGGAAAGCTAGTCGTTGAGCAATGTTGATGATACTTTGAGATTTCCCAAATAATTGATATAAGGCGGTAAGACTTTTAGTTAACGCCTGTAAACGGGGTTGCGGATCTTTGTGTTGGGAAGCATGACGACCGTCACTGCTAGGTTTGAAAAAATGGGCAATAGTAAAAATAATTCGCATTTTAAATATCGCTTTTATATTTCTCTGTCATTTGTCCTTTGTCCTTTTTTGGTTGTAACTAATGACCAATGACCAATGACTAATTTCATCTAATTTCTCCCAAATCCTTTAGAAGGTGGGCGCTTTTTCAAGCTATTAGAACTTTTACCAGCAAACATCCATTGCAAATGCTGTGGTAAGAGTTTTGCTAAATCATAACGCTTGATAATTGTCTCTCGCGCATTCGCCCGAATTGCGTTCATCTCTTGAGGATTGTTCAGCGCCTCTTCAACCCTATTAGCAATATTCCGAGGAGAAAAGAAATCTACCAGCAGTCCATTCACCCCATCCTGTATGACCTCCAATACTGGCGGAGTCTTAGAAGCTACTAATAAACATCCTGCGGCCATTACTTCTAACATTGACCAGGATAAAACAAAAGGACGGGTTAAATAAATATGAGCAGAAGAAGCTTGCAAAACCTGGAGGTACTCATTATAAGGAAGCCTATCTGTAAAGTGCAGCCTCGATAAATCCAAAGATAATTTTTCCAACATTAATTGTTTATAAGTCTGACCATCGGGGAGATTTTTACCATAAGCAACCCGATCTTCTCCCACAACTACTACATGGCACTGAGGTCTTCGCTGCTGAAGTAAGGCCACCGTTTCCATAAACTGTGGAAAACCTCTATAAGGTTCCATCCCCCGTCCCACATAAGTTACCAACTCTTCCACATGGGAAAGATCAAGATTTATTCTTGGTAAAACTAACTTTGCACCTGGTTTGGGAGCAAAATATTTGGTATCAATGCCATCATGAATTACAGTGAGTTTGCTATGATATTCTTTAGGAAACTGCTGGCGCTGCCAATTAGTCGGAGAAAGTCCGCGATCGCAGCTATATAAATCAGTCAAAATCGGCGTATTTTTCACGCGGATGCGACATTCATCATCAGCATTCAATGGGTCATTGGGATCAAAATCTGCATCCGAACCATGAGCATGGTAAAACCACTCGAAATAACACAATAATTCCGCTTTGGGGAAAACATCTTTCATAAATAAAGTCGGTCCCCAACCAGAATGACCATAAACTATATCTGGAACGAAACCCTCAGCTTTTAATTTTTCTGCCACGCGATAGACAGCCTGCGCGGTGAGAACAGCATTTTCCAGGCTGCGAACATAGTGGTGGGTTTGGGGAGCAGGTTCACGAGAAGGAGTGTAAATAGCTTTATAAACACCAGGTATTTCCCCTTCACGACGATTTGTCCCAAAGACGACTTTGTAATTCTTATCCTTACCTAAAACTGTCGCTAAGTTGCGAAATTGCGAAGGAAAATTGGGATGTAAAAATAAAATCTGCATCGGAATAATCTTGATTAACTTATCGCCAGATAAAATAAATTAAGACAAGCTTCTTAAGATTATAGGATTATTTTCCCTAATTTTTTACAAGTAAATTTAGGTTAATCCTTGCTGCCAAATGGGAAAATAAGTGCAAATTCGTGTTATGAACATGAAATTTATTGGCATTGATTTAGGCTGGCGATCGCAACCAAGTGGACTATGCTGCCTAGAATGGATAGATGGACAACTGCAACTACTTGATTTAGATTGCAAAGAAGCCATTGCAGACATTCTCACCTGGATTGATCAGAGTGTCAAACCAGACGAACCAGCCATCATCGCTGTAGATGCACCCACGCTCATACCCAACGCTACTGGGAGTCGCCTCGCCGACAAACTCAGCCAGAAGTACTTTGGTAAATATCATGCGGGATGCTACCCAGCTAATCAAAACCTACCTTTTGCAGAGCGCACCATCAACTTTGGCTTAGAATTAGAATCACGCGGTTTTGCACACGCACCCACCATCGAACCGCAAAAACTTGGCAGATATCAAATAGAAGTCTTTCCCCACCCAGCGATTGTTAACCTATTCAACTTAGAACGCATCCTCAAATATAAAAAAGGCCGCCTCAGCGATCGCCGCCTAGAACTAATCAAACTCCAAAATTATATTATTGATATCCTCCCCTCCTTCTCTCCTCCTCTGCGCCTCTGCGGTTCGTTCCTTCTTGAAATTCCCACCACAGGCGTAGCCCTCAAAGCAGTTGAAGATAAACTAGATAGCTTAATTTGCGCTTATGTTGCTGCATACTGGTGGTATTGGGGAGAACAACGTAATTTAGTATTAGGCGATAGCACCATTGGCTACATTATCATCCCCCAAAGAATGTTAGCCTAAAATTGTAATCTCGTAAGATTTAAGAATTTTGATGTTAAACATAATACTTTTCAAGCAACTTCTCTCAGTGCTTGATTTTCCTGCCCCAAACATGAAGTTTACAGAGTGAAATTAGAAGAATTTGGGTTACTGCACGCACAAGAAGCGATGTCTAAGGTGGTCACTGAGCTTTGCGATGCCCTGAGCCTGCGCCGTACCACTCACTTCGTGGAAGCAAGCTACGCGCAGCGTCTCGTAGAGAAGGGTCGAAGTGCGGCAAGCTACTCAATCAAATTTCTGATTTAATCTGGTTCTTGGCCAGATAGTGTTCATCAAGAGCGCGTCTTAGCATCATTTTAATTACAGCTTGACGGCTAATATTGAGTTCGGTTGCCATTTTGTCCAGTTCGTTGAGCATCGGACTAGGAATTTCAAGGTTTGTCGTCACTATATCCTGTCCTCTTCGTGAGGTCATTTGACGAGGCGTTCCGACTCTGGTTGTCGTGGAGTCAAAATAACGATCAATGACTTCCTCTCCTACCTCAATTTCTTCCTCAAGTTCTTCAATAGAAATATTGTTCATAGATTTCTCTCTCCCGCCTCGTACTTTTCCAATAAGTAATTAACCAAATATATTCCCCTTCATCATCATAACGAACTTCGTAAATGACCGACAAAAGGGTATTTACCAGATATCCAATAGCAATAAATTGTTCTAGGATCATCTCGTTTTATTCGTTCTACATAGTCGCCTGCCAAAATAGTAGCGACCTCTTCCAAAGAATATCCGCTATTTTGCTTAAGAAGGTGACTTTTGTGATTATCCCAGTCAAATCGCATTTTCTTTATAATTAGCAATCATTATTTTCGGGGCGTGACTGATCGCAAAATAAAAGGCGTTGCTAAACTTAAATCAGCAACGCCTAGTCTGGAGTATTCAATAAATACTCAGTCCTCTTATTCTGCCCAAGCAATTAACCTTGGTTCATAGGGATTAGCCAGGTTTTGATTTTTCGGCAATACACGCAAAGACAAGCCTTGCAAACCAGAAGCCGTATAGGTGATATTACCCGTGTAAATACTCAATTTCTGTGTATCCTCCCCTTGGTAATGCATCACCACTGGCAGAGCGTTGACAATCTCACCATTGGCATCGATCGCACCTTGATATAGCTCCACCTGTACATCATTATTTGTCAAAGTTGCCAAGTCAACCTGGGCTTTGACAGCAACAGTTTGGTTAACCTCAATGTCTGAAGCTGCCGAGATGTCAATATCTTTGATTTTGATGTTGAACCAGTGTTCGCCCAGTTTTTCTTTCCAAGCAGCTAGTTCTTTAGCTGGAGCATAGTTATCAACAGTCAGGGTATGATAGCGATCGCTAGCCGGAAAATAAGCTCTTTGTGCATATTCTCCTACCATCCGCGCTGTATTAAAGAAGGGACAATTCAACCGAATTGCATCCTTCATTTTGGCAACCCACGGACGGGGTAAGCCATCACTATCCCGATGTTCATAAAATAGCGGTACAACTTCCTTTTCTAACAACTCGTAGAGAGCATTTGCTTCTACTTCATCTTGGTAGTTAGGATCGTCGTAATTCTCTCCATGTCCAATTGCCCAGCCAGTGCGAACATAATCAGCTTCATCCCACCAGCCATCTAGTACACTTAAATTCGGCAATCCATTCATTGCGGCTTTCATCCCACTGGTACCAGAAGCTTCCCGTGGACGACGCGGTGTGTTTAACCAGATATCGCAACCTGCAACCATCAACCGGGAGATGTAAATGTCGTAATTGGGAACAAACACTACCTGTTTTTCTAAATGTTGTTCGCGGATAAAGTGATTGATATCGCGGATCAGTTCTTTACCGGGAATATCCTTGGGGTGTGCCTTACCAGCAATCACGAATTGCACTTTTCGGTCTTTGTTAGCCAGCAAAAGCCGCTTAATGCGTTCCAAATCACGCATCCAGAGGGTGGCACGTTTGTAGGTAGCAAAGCGACGGGCAAAGCCAATGGTGAAAGCGTAAGGATCTAAAACTTCTTGGGCCTGGGTAATTTCCGAGGCGGAAGCGCCGCGATCGCGCAAATGCTTGACTAAATGCTCTCGCACATACAAAATCATATCTAAGCGGCAGCGTTCGTGATTCCGCCACAACTCCTCATCGGGTATCGCATCCATTCGCTCCCACAATGGGCTATCTAGTGGTGCTGATGACCAGTTTGGCCCCAAGTAGCGATCGTATAACTCTTGAGTCGATTTCGCCACACAACTCCGAGCATGGACACCGTTAGTAATGGCGGCGATCGGCACTTCCTCTACTGGCACCTTCTTCCACAAGCCCTGGAACATTTGCCGCGACACCACACCATGCAGTTGTGCTACACCATTAGAAAATGTTGCCATCTTCAACGCCAGCACCGCCATACTGAAAGGCCCAGATAAATCGCCTGTATTCTCGCGCCCCAGTCCTAAAAATTGCTCTTTGGGCAACCCAAATATCTCTGCATAGTACCCCAGGTAGTACAACATTTTATCAGGAGCGAACAAGTCAATTCCCGCCGGTACTGGCGTGTGGGTGGTAAAAATATTACTAGAAGCCACCACCTGTTTAGCTTGGGGATAATTCAGTCCCTCTTCCTGAATCAGCAAGCGGATGCGCTCTAGGGCTGAGAAGGCGGCGTGACCTTCATTCATGTGGTAGGCGGTGACTTTCAGCCCCAAGGCTTTAAGCATTTGCACACCACCGATTCCCAGCATGATTTCCTGGTGGATACGCATATCGATGTCGCCACCGTACAGCTGATCTGTGATGTCGTGGTCGTAAACATTGTTCGGTTCAATGTTGGTGTCCATCAAATATAGAGGCACCGTTCCTACCTGTACACGCCAAACTCTGGCATACACCTTGCGTCCTGGATAATCTACGGCAATCCGCAGTTCTGAACCATCGGCATTGCGCTCTAGATGCAAGGGCATATTGTAGAAATCGTTAAGCAGGTAGCGTTCTTGCTGCCAGCCATCAGCATTGAGATACTGAGCAAAGTAGCCTTGCTGGTACAGTAAACCTACACCTACAAGCGGTAGCCCCAGATCACTGGCAGATTTGAGGTGATCCCCCGCCAGAACGCCCAAGCCCCCAGAATAGACGGGTAAACAATCTACAAGTCCAAATTCCGCCGAAAAATAGGCGTAGCATTCTTTTGGTTTCTGCTCCCGTTGTTTCTGATACCAGGTGCGCTCTTGCAAATAATCATCTAACTGACGGTCAGCTCGATCCATTTGCGCTAAGAAGCCTTCATCTTCGACAACTTCCAGAAGCCGCGATTGAGAGATAGTACCCAGCATTAACACTGGGTTATGATGGCTAGACTCCCACAGATCTGAGTCTAAGCGACGAAATAAATCTTTAGTGTCAACGTTCCAATCCCAGTGCAAGTTATATGCTAGCCGCCGTAATGGTTCAAGTCGCGGCGGTAGTGAAGGGGATACGTTAAATGTGCGAATTGGCTGCATAGGTTGGCAAAACTCCAAGTTTAGCTATGGTTATTATTTACTCTCTTTACCCAATGTTGCCAATTCTTTATACTGTAGTTTGTGAAAAAGCGATGACTTTGTTAAGCATTGAGAATTCTTTTTAACCTCGTTGCTAAAGTTTACACCAAGGTGTTTCTAATTCTATGCGTTACCCTCAGCCATGTACTTGGTATATTAAGATTTAATCATTTACTGGCATATATCACTCAAAAAATCTGGTTTTGAATAAATAATTTATATTTATTTTAGTATTTATTCCGGGGATCAATTCTCTGGTCTTGGCTGAGGCTGAAAAGTCCTCATAGCTCTGTCCAGTAAAGTTAAATTTTTAATTATTTTTTAATAAAATTGCCTTGGCAAAGAAGCAGTCTAAGATTAAGGTTACTTTAAGGTGATCCGAATCACCTGAAATTAGATCCGATGAAAACTTTACCAAGCAGTTAATCAGGAAAAGCGAGCGCTAACTACTTGGTATTAAATCTTCACACTAAACCAGGAAAATAACTTACGAAGGTGTTATTTTATGCACCTAATGAGGGCTGATCGTGAGTATTTTTTGTCATCGTCAGAGCTACAGCTGCTGCATAAGCCATTTCTGCTGCCATTTGATAAGCAAGTTTGATACTTGATGAAGTGTCCTTGGCTTTAGGAGAGAGAGAAGCTTTTTTTCGGCGCGACTCTTGTTTGATATCACCTGCTACAATAGCTCGCTGCAAAATGATCCAGGCATCTAGGTCTTCTGAGTCATAATTACTTTGAAGTTGCGATCGCACTTTCTCCTCAGCTACAACACTTAGATAGCCAGTAGTTAGAGCTTGTTGCACAATTTCTTTAATTAAAGCCATAATAATTTAAACCAAGTGTGTGAGTTAAAACCGATACCTCAATTTGGGCATTTGATCTTCTTTTCTGGACTTCTCCTGAAAACTAAGCTACGTTTTAGCTCTCTTTCAATAGAATTTATAATAAGTAGTATTAAGAACGCATCCCCCGCTTGGCTCACCCGAATGGGTGATTTACAAATTTATACACCAAAATGCCAATTAACGACTGAGAGCATTTTTAAACTTGCCGTTTTCAAGGGATTTTATCTAATTGTATAAAATTATTTGAGGGTAGCGTAGGCTTTGCCCATACTTCTCTACCAGACGCTGCGCGAACGACAAAGCTCAGTGACCACCGTAGGCATCGCTTGAGTAAAAAAGTTAACTGATTTCCCCCATTCTCATCAACAAGCAACCTGGAAATCAACTTATTTATTCAGAGTGTTCCACTAAAAATAAAATGTGTTATCGTTAAAAACAATTGTTATTAAAAACCATTCATCTAATTACAAGCGTGAATCGGTTAGTGTGTAAATCATCCGAGTGCAACATGATTGGAGCAGCATACTCGAAAAATTCGTTGCAAGAAAGCCGTCATAGCAGTCGGGGAAGCGCTTACTTGTTTGCACCGATGGTTAACTTCAATGTGATGGCTGATGTGGGAGATAATCCACCATAATTGGGTTTTATTTGGGCAAAAATACCCAAAAAAATCCAACAATAATTACATTGTCACGCTAGGCAGAAATTTTATCTAAATCTTTGAAATAGTCTAGTTAAATGTATTTTTTGTTGCAAAATAGCTTGTGGAACTGAGTTGTTTCAAAAGACTAAAACCGCTTGAGAGAAAGTAGCCTCAAGGGAAACAACTCTATCCCTAGTTGCGTAACAAGCTTTGCAAATTTGCCGCATAACTAAAACAGTAGCCTATCTAAACCAGCAAATTTTCCCATCAGACAATTTAATAGTCTGAGTTTTGACGCTGCAATGCACTGAAATTGTTTTGTTAATTTAGCTGATGAAAAAGAAGCCAAATTTTTACCTATCTATGGTACCAAAGCTTCTAGCGACTTAACGCAATTGTGCAGATAAGTTGAGTGATTCTACACACCTAAGCTAAAGAATTGCTCACATAGTCAAAGCCAGACTCTGGTTTTTCAAACATTGGAAAACCATCTAAAAATCTGGGCAAATTTTGGTAATGCTGCCAATTTACCTTCTGTGTCAAGGAATATTAACACTGTTGGGATTGGCAGAAGATGAGGATAGAGCCAAAACAACTTTCAACACTGCCAACAACAATTGATTAAAGAGATATCTAGCCATGCCTAACGAGCAATATTTTTCAAAATTGCAGCGCGTGCAAGAACTTTTAGTAACTACAGTGTTAGGAGATATTCCCACACTGATTCTGGGGCCAAAGTTGCGTAATTTGGGATATCGTAGTATTTTTGCCCAGATCGGCAGCCCAGTGTATATTCAAAATGGTGTTGAATTTAACGGTACTTCTTGTATTGAGATCGGCAGTGGAGTCTATATTTTCAAAGGTGTACGCATGGATGCTAGAGGACACAAAAATAATAGAATTCATCTAGGAAATAGAGTCGCTATTGAGCGTAACGTTGATATAGGGTCTTTGTCAGATACGTATATACATATTGATGAAGACACCTTCATTGCTCCCAACGTGTCTATTGAGGGGCCAGGAGACATTAAAATTGGTAAACACTGTATGATTGCTGCCCACTCAGGGATATATGCCAATAATCATAATTTTGCCGATCCGATAGAGCCGATTAAATACCAAGGGGTTAGTCGCAAGGGAATTGTGATTGAAGATGATTGTTGGCTAGGGCATGGAGTAACAGTATTAGATGGCGTTACTATCGGCAAAGGCAGTGTTATTGGTGCGGGAGCAGTTGTCAATAGAGATATTCCTCCTTTCTCCGTTGCTGTAGGCATACCTGCACGAGTAATCAAAAACCGAATTAGCAAAGACTTAAGCATTACTTCAAGCTGAGAAATAGGGCATTGGGCACTTGTACTGACTTGTACTGAGCGGCGCGTTGCCCTGAGCTTTGCCGTACCACTTCGTGGAAGCAAGCTACGCGTAGCGTCTCCAAGAGTTGGGTCGAAGTAGCATTGCCGTTGGCGCAGCCTAAGAAGAGAAGTATGGGCATAATAAACTTCATCTAAGTTTATAAGCGTAGTTTTCGCCCTCACCCTAAATCCCTCTCCCATATCTGGGAGAGGGACTTTGAAATTCTGGCTCCCCGAATCCCAAATCTGGGATTCGGGGTTAGGGGATGAGGGCAAATCCTTTTCATCACCCAAGAACTACAGGTTTCAAGATAGACGTGGTTTAACTATCCTTTTGTAACCTGTAAGCTGTTCCCTTTTTTTAAGAAACCTTTGCCGTTAGTCAGCGTCACAAGAGTAAATAGTCTCTGAATACCAATTTTAAAAATGATTGCGACAGATGGAAACCTGAAACGCCTATCCAATGGATGTTTCATAATCCAAAATCGTTCGACTGACTTGTACTGAGCTTGCCTGCCCTGAGCCTGTCGAAGGGTCGAAGTAGCGCTCACGCCGAAGTCTAAAATCTAAAATCTAAAATGGTATGAGTTATTTTTTAAGGGCATCTAAAAGTCAGACAACTGACATCTTGCACCATTATCAATAACCGTAGGATAGGCACTGCCAATCCCCAATCCCCAGAGTTCTCTAAAAAATGGACGAGATTTGGGTAATATAAAGGAGCTATCTTTTCTGCATGGCAGATTCTCAAAGAAAAGCTCTCTTTGTCTTACCCGTTGGAGATATTTCTATGCTGACTTTAAAAATCGCTGTTTATATTGTTGTTGCCTTCTTCGCCGCTCTCTTCGTCTTCGGATTTTTGTCGAACGATCCCGCTCGTAACCCCGGCCGTCGGGACTCAGAGTAAAAGAACGATAAATCATCCGCGACTTTGGAAGGCGGAAGATACTAAACGCCACGGAAACTTACTAAACTTTCAAAGTGGTAAGTTTCCTCTTCCCAGTGGCTTGCTCCAGGTAGCAGAAGGCGACAGTCGGAAGGCAAAATGTATATTTATCCTTCCGTCGGTCATTTGGCTGTTTGTTAGCCCGATTTTGCTCAAATATGCTTCATCCAGTTCTGCCGCCCAATCCGCCTCCGATCCTCGAATCTTTACAACCTGTAAATCCTGCCTCATCTTTTAGTCATACAAAGTTTCTTTCAGGTGTAGAAACTGGAATACACGAAAAGACAGACAAATCCCAGCAGCCCAAGGATTTGGCTCAGTTGGCAATTGCGGGTGACGCTAAGATTGATCCGTCATTGCCAACTCCGATAAACTCAACTCAGGATGACTTGGTAGTTGCCAAAACTTCCTCTATACCTCATTCATCAGAAACCTTTCCACTAGAATTTTCCCCCCTTACCGCTTCTAGGAGTGCTGCACTTTTGGGGCAGCCGGTGGTAGTTGGTTATCCGATGCAGGAAGTTCTAGCCCCTAATCGCCATCAGACCAGTAAGACTCAAAACCCCTACGGAGTGCGAATTGGGACAGATGGGGAGAAACTTCCCCCATTCTCCATGCTCTCTGCTCCCCTGTCTTTGCTTGACGTTGCTCCAAGTGTCACAAACACTGACAAGTTAGTTGAGTCGAAGGCGGAAATTTTAGCTGAGAAGTTAACCCAACAAAAACAGCAAAGTGATATTACTGCACAACAGTCTCCAGGACAAGAGAATATCTCTGTATCTGCTACTGATCTTGCACCGAGTTCTCAATCAGTACAAAATTTTATAGAATTCAAGTCTCGCAGCCCGACAAACCAACCCTCAAGGCCGATCATTGTAGAATTCAAGTCTCAAACCCAGCAACAAAGCCAAGTACCACAGGGTGATACCACTAATCAGCCACCAAGTCAACTATCTCCTACAACCGCGCCAGCTAGCACGCCGCCAGTCAGACCGAGAACTGTGGAAGTCACTTCCGATCGCCAAGAGTATGACGAGCAACGGCGAATTGTTACAGCTGTAGGTAATGTAGTTGTGCGATTTGATGGGGCGGTGGTGGATGCCGATCGCCTGCAAGTGAATTTGGACAACTTGATCGCTGCGGGCTACGGCAACGTAACTTTAACCCGGGGCGATCAGATACTGCGTGGACAACGCTTTACCTATAACTTTGTTCAAGATAGTGGGGAACTGGAAAATGGTAGAGGAGAAATTTATGTACCCTCAGCCCAAACAGATTTTGCTTTCTCGCCCAGCAATGTAACTACTGGTGGAGTCTCAAAAAGCCCGCCAAGCGATCGCATTCTAGCCAATCAGCCCCTTTCCGGTGTGAGCAGCCCTGGAGGAATTGATGTGACAATTGGTGGCCAGGCAAATGCTACCAATATCCCGCCACCGAAAAGTGGGGGTGTAGTCAATCGGCTCAGGTTTGAAGCTGAACACATTGACTTCTATTCGCAAGGCTGGCAAGCAAGCGATGTCCGCATCACCAATGATCCTTTTTCGCCCCCAGAACTAGAATTACGCGCAGATAAAGTAACTCTGACGCGAGAATCACCCTTGGTAGACCGCATCAAGACACAGCGTCAACGTTTGGTATTTGATCAAACACTCTCCTTACCAATTCCGGTGGATGAGCATACTATTGACCGCCGGCCGCGGGACGTTACACCCTTTATAGTATCCCCCGGCTTTGATGGAACTGATCGGGGTGGTTTCTACATTGAGCGTGGCTTTTCAGTGATCAATACAGACCAGACTCGCTGGACAATCACGCCCCAGTTATTATTAGAGAGAGCTGTGGAAGAAGGCACGGGTGACTTAGGCGCACTATTTGCTGTCAAGACAAAGATAAATTCCGTTTTGAGTCCACGGACAACATTTCAGGGGACTGGGCAGTTAACCAGTCTTGACTTGAGCCAAGTGGAAAACAATTTGCGGGCAAATTTTGCATTGCGCCAGACATTAGGCGATCGCCTTCCCTACATCTTTAATCTGCAATATAACTACCGCGATCGCCTTTACAATGGTAGCCTCGGCTTTCAAACTGTCCAAAGCAGTTTTGGCGGCATTATTATCTCTCCTCTGATTCCTCTAGGAAAAAGTGGCATCAACCTCAACTATCAGGCAAGCGCTCAGTATATCGATGCCAACACCGATCGCCAAGACTTACTAAAACCGCAGAGGCAAAACGATCGCATCTCACTAAGTCGTTTACAAGCCAGCGCTACCCTCAGTCGCGGGTTTTTACTGTGGCAAGGGAAACCATTACCACCCACTCCCACTGAGGGATTACGATACACGGCTAAACCTGTAGTTCCTTACTTGCAAGCGAGCGCTGCCATCACAGGCACTAACAGTTATTACAGCAATGGTGATAACCAAAGCATCTTAACTGGTACAATTGGCTTACAAGGTCAAATTGGTCATTTTTCTCGACCTTTTTTCGACTATACCGCCTTTAATATTAGTTATTCCCAAGGCTTAAATAACGGATTATCGCCCTTTTTGTTTGATCGCTCCGTTGATAACAAAGTGTTGAGCGGTGGGATATCACAGCAAATCTACGGCCCTTTTCGCTTAGGCTTCCAAACATCTATTAACTTGGATACTGGTACACAAACTAGCACCGACTACATTTTGGAATATAGCCGTCGTACCTATGGCATCACCTTGCGTTATAATCCGGTGCTGGAGTTAGGCGGCTTCAGCATCCGAATTAGTGATTTTAACTGGGGTGGCGGCACTGATCCATTTTCGGAAGTTAAGCCAGTAGTAAATGGCGTGCAGCAGGAGAATTAGTCAAACAGTTATCAAACAGAATTCAGGAGCGGAGCCGGAGACGCTCCGCCTCCGATCAGGAGTCAGAAGGAAAACAGACTTTATACCTAGCTTTGAGACGAATCGTTGTCTACTTCACCTTCCTTGAAATCTGCTGTATCAGTGATCAAAGGAATCACTCTCACG
This sequence comes from Nostoc sp. NMS7, assembly GCF_017115085.1. Lineage (GTDB taxonomy): Bacteria > Cyanobacteriota > Cyanobacteriia > Cyanobacteriales > Nostocaceae > Nostoc. Next base: position 105,797 of record NZ_JABXKJ010000172.1, read on the forward strand.
CCTGGGAAACTTCACCGTCCTAGCTTCCGAATAAGTTGATGCAGCACCAGGTATTCTCAGCTTGGCATAGTCGCCGCTTAGTTGAACACTTGACGGTGGTTGGTGTAGGGTTGCACAGCATCTTTGCACTGCGGCTTGGTACTCTCGCCATTGCTTGCGGATTGCAATACTTGCAGCATCCTTACCTAAGTCTGAAAATCTTAGCCCCGCTCGAATCAGCCAAGATTCCACGTCAGTTGTTTCACCAACTATTTCTGGAATGGGATTAATGTTTTCCATGAGTAATATTTTTTATGCGTATTTAAAATTGGTTATTTCACTTTAAGAAAAACTATTGATAATAGCCAATATAATTGTTTATCAAAATCATAAATAAAAATGATTAAAAAAATGGCTCATATCTGAGTATCCATACTCAGATATGACAGAAGGAATTACTATTAACCCAAGTTGCTATAGGAATCCAGTTTGAATTTTGAAAACATACTGAGACTTAAATCTAAATACAGCAAGGATTTTTCTCTAAATAGTTTCCTCCAAGAATGGGGAGAGCGATCGCTATGCATCCTCGCTTGAATGATGAGTGATCTCTACGACGGCAAGCTACGCTTTGGCTGTTATCGCTGCTCTCAAAAATTGGTCGGGCGCGAAGGCGGTCAAATACCTCACCTGGACAGCTAGAATTGCCAAATTTCAGGCTCAATAACTTTCATGCTGATCTCCTTTTAAATTTATACAAAAAATTTGATGGATCAATGTTGTACAAATTGTGGTAATGATTTGCGATTTGTGATATGAATCGAGCCTTGGCTTAACCCAAGTTCTTCAATACTTTCAGACGGAACTGTTTCAGGCGGAACTGTTTCAGGCGGAACTGTTTCAGGCGGAACTGTTTCAGGCGG